>CAOKRT010000001.1 GCA_948471205.1 uncultured Oscillospiraceae bacterium
TAGGCGGCCCTTATAGGGCCTGTGCAAACCACCAGTTCAACTGGTGGTTATGATTACTTTTATGTAATACAAAACAGGAGAAAAAATTAATGAATTTATAAATAATCAGTTGTTTGTGCTTTTTTAGCAGATATTCAAAAGGTTCAATAAAATTTGTGCTCGTCTTCTTTATTATCTTTATCTTTGGGCAGTGCGTTTAAAATCTTTTTTGCGTAATAGGGAACAGAAATACAGATTGAAGTAAGCAGACTCAATATAATGACATCTATAAATTCTATTTCATTAAAAATTGCGAATATGTACCAAAGAATTCCTGTTGCAATAAATACAATTAAACTAAACATATCTTACCTCCTATTCGTAATTTTCTGTTACTTAATATATAAGTATAAAACTATTATTACTAAAAGCAGAAAAATAATCCATCCGCCAATGCGGCAAAGCTTTCTTTGCAGTGCAATACTTTCTTTCAAAAGTTCGGTAACGGTTTCTTTTTTTTCGGATACTTCTAATTCATTGTTGTTGTTCATAATCTGCCTCCTGAGCCGTTAAATGAATTAATCCTTTTTGTTTTTGCAGTCTTCTGATTCCTTTGTTCCAAAATAATCGTTTATTTCTTCCGTATTCATAAAATCAGAATCATTCGTTTTATCCTTTACAAATAATCCGGCAACACATAATACTAATCCTATAAGAGGAGAGTATGCCCCAAATGCTGCGATTATTCCTTCAATTATGCTTTGATCAATATCCATAAACCTTTCTGCATATGGGAAAAAGGTAATAAGAGCAATTCCTAATAATAAAAGCTTTATTCCAAAATGTTTTTTCATCCTTTATGTATGAATTATAATTGGTTTAATATTTTATTTCTCATTGTTTACATATACAACAAAAAGCAGTATTACACCTAACATTCCTGCCTGAAAGGCATCCTGCCAGTCATATGTTCCGATTAGCAATGATATGCCTCCGAAAAACAGGAATGCGCCTATTGCAATAATGGTTCTCCATAATGTTCCCAAATCGTTCATTACGATACATTCCCTTCATAAATATAATCTTTGCTTATGGTTAAATTTGAATAATACCATCCAGTGTTATGCTGTTCGTCGGCTCCCATTTTAAAATTAATTCCAATATTCGGACCTTTAATTGATACTGAAAAAGAAGGTGCAATTGTGATAACAGTATGAGCATAAACAGCATCTACAAATAACCGGCAATTTGTATCCCTGTTAGTTACTCTGAATTTTCCAGAACCGTTATAACACATATGAGTTACTATCCCGTCTGCTCCTTTCATACCTACAGGGAATTTTGCAGATACATTGGGACCGCCTTTGCTACCATCGTATTTCCATTCAACTGATTCTGTTACAATTTTTCCGGATAACAGTGTTGTTAAATTAGCCGTAAATTTGTAGCTGTTTACTTTTTTATAAATATATTCAGATGAATTATCAGAATGAAAAGCAATTGCTACAGTGTCATTAAAAAGCATCATTGGGATTCTTGACCAAGAAAACTTATATTCAAAATCAACATATCGCACATTTTGACCGGCTTCAGTTATTATTCCTTTTTGGCTTATTCTTATAGAGGATGTTAATGTTGACCGGGATATTGATTTCATAATATTTTCGGGGATTTTATCCAGTTTTGCTGCCTCTCGTAATTCCTTTATTTCATTATCTGAATACCTATATAATTTCAGTATTTCATCAGTAAGTTTTGCTCTATTCTTTATTTCTTTTTCATAATTAAAATCCCGTATATATTTTATATCATCATCTGCCATTCCTGTTGCTTTTAATTGTTCATCCGATTTTGAAATGAGAGAAATATAATTGTCATATTCATTAATAACATTTATTTTTTCAAAATCTTTATTTGTTTCATTAGCAAATGCAGGAATAGGAGATAGACATAGCAAAATAATTACAAGAATAATTGATAAAATTTTTTGCGTTTTTTTCATAATGTTATATTTCCTTTCAAAATTAATTTAATATTTTAAGTTAAGAAAGTAAATAAACCATCGGACTCTCCTCCAATTTGGCAAATTCGGGTATTTTATCTCTATTCTTCAATAGCATAAAATGCTTTCTGTATTTTTTGAATACAGGGAAACTGAATGTTATATTTATGCTTTGCTTATGTTTCCTTTTCGTTTTTTTGCAAGAAAATTACCTATAAGAATCAAAAGCACAGGTGCAATCACAGATAAAATGTAATCCGGCAGGCGTTTTGCAAAGCTGTAATCATAGCCGAATAATAACGCCTGCATCGGATGAAGTGTGGAAACCATAATGTTCCCCAGTGATGCAAAGCCGTTCAGCTTAATTTCCGTTAAATGAAAAAGGAGCGGGCAGAGAATGAATTGTGCTTCCAATAGAATCAAACCGAAACGCAGTTTCTTTATTGGTACAAAACAGCCTGCAAGAATGAACATGAATATAAACAGCAGATAAAAGGTGATTACTCCTGCTGTTAAGCCGAATCCGAAAAACTCAAATATTAAAGCATAAACAGCAAAACAGAAATAATATATTAAGAGCGGAAATAGAGTTTTACATATCATTTTCATACGATTTAATCCTGTTTGTTTTCCTTATCTTCTGAATTCCAAAATGTTCATTCAATTCTTCAATGCTTTTAAAATTTGGTTTGCTTTTCTTATTTTTCATAAATAATCCCACAATGCAGAATATGAATCCGATTATAGGTGAAAACAAACCTATTGCAATAAATATGCTTGAGAAAAAATCGGGTTCTCCGTTTTCCATTAAGCACCATGCGTAAGGAAAAAATGCAATCAGTGCAATTCCAAACAGCAATAATTTTATATCAATATATTTTTTCATTTCATCATAACTCGTTTCAAGCATATAATAGGTTTTATGCTGTATTTTTTATTCCTGATAATATTTCAGCGTAGATTTTGAGAAGATACTATTTTTCCTTCTTCCCGTTGCTCACTATACAAAATGGTGTTGTTTTTATCCAGAAAATCTATTTTGGAAATCTTACTTTCTTCTGAATTATATTGAAGAAATACTATATTGTTTTCGCATTCTGCTTCTTTTTCCGTTGTTGTATTGTTTTTATCAAGTAGTTCATATTTTATTTTAGAAATATTTGAATTATTATTCCAATGGTAAATAAGCAAACTATCATTATCATTTAATTTAAATGATAATGAAGATACAGTATTGTCAGTGTCTATATTCTCAAATTTCACCTTATATCGTTCTGTTTGATTTATATTGTGATAATACATTTTTTTAAGTACAAATAACGCATTTTTATTTTCATCATTATTCAATAAATAAAAAACATAACCGTTTTCATTTTCAAACGGAATTTCTTTAAATTGTCCTTCTTCAGCTTCACTCATTGTTAAACAAACATCTTGTATTCTTTCTTCAGGAAAGGTCTCTAACTTGAAGAATTTATATAAATCAAAGGCAATAAAAGAAATAAGTATAACCATTATTATTAGCGGAACAGATGTGAAAACCGCAATTTTTTTCTTTGACATAACGAATGCTCCTCCTTAAAATTAATGCTTTCCGACTTTTGCTTTCTTCTTCGGGAGAGATTGATAATGTAACCTCATGGGTTGTGCCGGCTCGAACGATATGTTTATTGCCATGAAATTTATTTGATTGGTATCTTTTGTAAAGGTTTTTGCAAATGCTGTTATTGCTGTATTTGTTTTATATATCTTATATGAACCATCGTATTCCCCTCCGAATTGGTAAATTTGGGTAAACGATCTCTATTCAACAATATCATAAAAAATTTATTGTGTCAAGGAAATATATTTCCACAAAAAGTATTTACAGAAAATATATTGTGTGGTAAAATAATGCCGATAAATGAATAACGGTGGAAAATTATGGGACAGAATCAAGATAATTTCAAGCGCGGAACAGCGGAAATGCTTGTATTGTACCTTCTTAGCAAGGAGGATTTATATGGATACCAGATAACACATGCTTTTGCTGAAAAAAGCGACGGTGCTTACACTATGCTGGAAGGCTCGCTTTATCCTATTTTATATCGGCTTACCGAAAACGGGTATGTTTCCGATTATGTTAAACAGGCGGGTTTACGCAGAACAAGAAGATATTATCATCTTGAAGATAAGGGCAGGGAATATTTTAAGGAAATTCTTGCCGATTATGATGCGGTAACGCAAAGCATAATTAAAATTCTTGACAGAGCAGCAGAGGACAGCACCCATGAATAAAAATTTTGAAGAAAGAAATTAATAAATATATCAGAGAAATAAATTCAAATATTATTTGCGATTATAAAACAAGAAAAAAGTATATCGGCGATATAAAAGCTTCTGTTTATGATTACATAGAAGAAAACAATGTAACCGGTGCAGACGAGATTTATAAACATTTCGGAACGCCGCAGGAAATATCAAAAGCGTTTTTTGAAAATGCCGATATTAAGAAAATCAAGAAAAGAATGAATTTTACACGGATTATATTAATTGGTGTAATAACCGTCATTCTTGTGTGGGCAGTTGCGGTAACAATTGACTTAATTGATTCATTAGGAAGTAATGAAGGATATAAAATTGAATCTATTTCGGATGGATATGTAGATATAATTAATGATAGTCAAGGAGAAATTAAATGAAAAAAACAATAACGTCACTTTTAATAATGATATTAATTTTGTCTTTACCTTTTGTTGTATTTGCAAAGGAGTCAGAACAAATTATAGAAACTCAAAATGAAGTTGTTGAATGTTTTGAAGATGGAAGTTATATTGTTACAGAAATTTTAGAGAATAAAATAAGTTTTAGAGCAACAGGTGTAACTAAAAGTAAAACTGTGAAATATTATAATAGTAATGACGAGTTGGAATGGTCGGTTTCGATATCTGGAACCTTTAATTATAACGGCAGTTCTGCATCGTGTACAAATGCAGTGGCATCATATAAGATTTATAACGACAGATGGAAAGTTACTGCCTCATCTGCTTCCAGAAGCGGTGCAACGGCACGAGGAGACTTTACGATAAAAAAATATTTTTTGGGTGTTCCTACAAAAACTGTAAATGAAATTGTGACTTTGACTTGCAGCAAAACAGGTGTCTTTTCATAATAAAAAAAGCGGTGTGATGATTCACGCCGCTTTAATTTTTATATTGTATTAAAATAAACAAACAGGATAAATGCAATAATAAGAAAGTATCTTATTTAATTTCCTCTCCGTTTTGCAGGAAGGCATAGCGTACTTTCATTACATCTGTATCTACGCCTTCATAATGTTCAAGATAATCAAGCATAGGGTCAATTTTATCAAAAACGGCAATCAGTTCAAGCGAATCTTCTTTTAAAAAGTTTTCTTCAACCGCATGATTGAGCATATCAATCAGTTTGTCATAATAACCGTATGCGTTGAAAACAACGATTGCTTTATTATGTCTTCCAAGCTGTTTTAATGTGAATACTTCAAAAAATTCTTCAAATGTACCGATTCCGCCCGGTGCAATAATAAAGGCATCGGAATTGTCTTCCATAAATGTTTTACGTTCAGCCATGGTTTCGGTATGCTTGAATTCCGTGCAGTTGTCAAAAAGCAGATTATGAATTTTCATAAAGTGCGGAGCAACGCCGAGAATGTATCCGCCGTTGTCATATTCCCCGCGGGCGGATGCCCCCATAACACCGCAGGCGCCGCCGCCGTAAACTAGACCTATATTTCGCTTTGCCATTTCACAGCCGAGTTTGTACGTTATATCAATATATTTGTCTTCAATTATATCACTTGAAGCACCGAATACACAAATTTTCATTTAATCACCTCATAATATTATTTGTATATAATTTTATTATATCAGCTAAAATATTAACATTCAATAAAATAATCATTTTCTTATAACAGTTGCTTGAAATTGACAAAACAGAGTTATATAATATATCTGTAAAAATATAAGGAGTTTTCAGTATGAATTGTTTTATGGATAAAGATTTTTTGCTTGATACTGAAACGGCAAAAAAGCTTTTTCACAGTTACTGTGAAAATATGCCTGTTTGTGATTATCACTGCCATTTAAATCCCGAAGAAATATATGAAAACAGGTCCCCTGCGGATATATCGGAGCTTTGGCTTAAAGGGGATCATTATAAATGGCGTGCTATGCGTTCCTGCGGTATAAGCGAAGATTACTGTACAGGCAATAAAACAGGAAAAGAAAAATTTGAAAAATTTGCATATGCCCTGCAGTATGCAATCGGAAATCCGCTTTATCATTGGGCGCATATTGAACTGCAGAAGTATTTTAACATTGATATGCCGCTTTGTGTTAAAACGGCAGATGAAATTTATGACCGTGCAAATTATGTTATTAAAAACGGTGATTTCCGCCCGCAGAGCCTGATTATGAAATCAAATGTAAAGGTCGTTTGTACAACGGATGACCCGATTGACGATTTAAAATATCACAAGCTGTTAAAGGATGTAGAAGGCTTTGACTGTAAGGTGCTTCCGTCTTTCCGTCCCGATAAAGCGCTTAATATGCATTTGGATGGTTTTTCGGACTATATTATGCAGCTTGGAAAAGCAGCGGGAACAGAAATAAAATCATACAGGGATGTTATAAAAGCACTTCTGAAAAGAGCCGATTATTTCAACGAAACCGGCTGCCGTATTTCCGATCAGTCGTTTGACTATATTCCGTTTACAATTGCAGAGGATGATGAAATCGAAGCCGTTTTCAGCCGTGCAATGAGCGGTGCAGCCGTTTCGCGCGAAGAGGCGGAAGGATACAGAACAAAGGTACTGCTTGCGCTCGGCGAAAAATACCATCAGCTTGGCTGGGCAATGGAAATTCATATTGGTGCGATGAGAAACAATAATACGGCAATGTTCAATGCCAAAGGCGCAGATATTGGTTTTGATTCAATCGGTGACGAAAATATTGCATATTCTTTAAGCCGTTTTCTTGACGCTCTTAATGTTAAAGGCAGGTTGCCTAAAACGGTTTTATTTAATCTAAATAATAAAGATAATACGGTGCTGGCTTCTATGCTTGGAAATTTTCAGAGCGAAGAAGCAGAATCGAAAATGCAGTTTGGGCCTGCATGGTGGTTTCTTGATCATCTTGACGGAATGACAGAACAGATGAAAGTGCTCGGTAATCTTGGAATACTTGGCAAATTTATCGGAATGGAAACAGATTCAAGATCGTTTACCTCGTATGGCAGGCACGATTACTTCCGCCGTATACTTTGCAGACTGCTTGGCAGATGGGTTGAAGACGGCTGGTATGCAAATGATGAAAATTTGCTTAAAGAGATTGTTTGCGGCATATCCTATAATAACGCAATGCAATATTTTGATTTCAAATAAACTGGAGGAATTATAATGAATCTTAATTTAAGACCGAAAGAGGAATGCATGTTTGATGAAATTTCACTTGGTGAAATTATGCTTCGTCTTGACCCGGGAGAGGGAAGAATAAAAACCGCACGCACTTTTAAAGCATGGGAAGGCGGCGGAGAGTATAATGTTGCCCGCGGGCTTCGCCGTTGTTTCGGTATGAAAACTGCTGTTGTAACAGCATTTGCAGAAAATGAAATCGGTTATCTGCTTGAAGATTTAATTCTTCAGGGCGGGGTTGATACTTCTCTTATTAAATGGGTTAAGTATGACGGTATAGGAAGAACCACCAGAAACGGACTTAATTTTGTTGAACGCGGTTTCGGAATACGCGGGGCAGTCAGCACATCAGACAGGGGCAATACAGCTATAAGCCAAATAAAACCGGGTGATATTGACTGGGATTATATTTTCGGCACACTTGGTGTCAGATGGCTTCATACAGGCGGTATATTTGCTGCTCTCTCGGAAAGCTCTGCCGAGGTTGCCATTGAAGCTGTTAAGGCGGCAAAAAAATACGGCACAATAGTATCTTATGATTTGAATTACAGACCGTCACTCTGGAATGATATCGGCGGTCAGGAAAAGGCACAGGCTGTAAACAAGGAGCTTGCAAAATATATTGATGTTATGATTGGAAATGAAGAAGATTTTACTGCCTGCCTTGGCTTTGAAATCGAAGGAAATGATGCAGAACTTAAAGAGCTGAATATGGACGGCTATGTTAAGATGCTTGGCGAGGTATGCCGCGCTTATCCTAATTTCAAGGTAATAGCTACTACTCTTCGTACCGTTAAAACGGCAACGGTAAACGACTGGAAAGCAATCTGTTATGCTGACGGAACAGTATATAATTCAATTGAATATCCGAACCTTGAGATTTTAGACCGTGTAGGCGGCGGAGACAGTTTTGCATCCGGTCTTATTTACGGTCTTATGACATACGAGGATGCGCAGAAGGCAGTAAATTACGGTGTTGTTCACGGTGCGCTTGCAATGACCACGCCCGGCGATACCTCAATGGCTTCTCTTAAAGAGGTAGAGGCAAAGGTAAACGGTGCTTCTGCAAGGGTGCAGAGATAATTTAATGAAGGAGTTTTAAGTTATGGCAAATAAAATTGAAACACTTGCTAAAATTCAGGAAGTGGGTATTGTAGCCGTTGTTCGTGCAACATCGGTTGAACAGGCAGAAAAAATTACAGATGCATGTATTGCGGGCGGTGTTGCCGCAATTGAGCTTACTTTTACAGTTCCTCATGCAGATAAACTGATAGAAGCAATGCGTGCTAAATATAACAGCGGAGAAATTATTATCGGTGCAGGTACGGTTATGGATGCCGCAACAGCAAGAATCGCCATTCTTGCCGGCGCAGAATATATAGTTGCACCTTATTTTGATCCGGAAACAGTGAAATGCTGCAATCGTTACGGTGTGCCGTCTATGCCGGGTATATATACGCCAACCGAGGCTGTGGCGGCTATGGAATGCGGTGCGGACGTATTAAAGGTATTTCCGGGTGATATTGCCGGTCCTGCCTTTATTAAAGACATTCACGGTCCTATTCCGAATGCGGTTATGATGCCGTCGGGCGGCGTTGATGTAGACAATGTTAAAGACTGGATTAAGGCCGGCGCCATTGCCTGTGGCGCAGGGTCTTCACTGATTGCAGGCGCTAAAACAGGTGATTATGAAAAAATCACAGAAACAGGTAAACTTTTTGTTCAGCGGATTAAAGAAGCCAGAGCAGAAATGATAAAATAATTTATTAAGAAAAGAGGAGAAGAGAATGAAAAAATTATACAGAGATCCGAATAATAAATCCATTTGCGGTGTTTGCAGCGGTATTGCTAAGTACCTGAATGTTGATACTACGGTGATAAGACTGCTTTGGGTGCTTGCGATTATATTTTGCGGCTTCGGTGTTCTGGCATATTTTATATGCGCTTTGGTAATTCCCGAAGATCCGAATGCTTATGCAAACAATGAGCAGTATTGGCAGCAACAGCAGAATCAGCAGTATTATCAGAATAATCAGCAGAATTACCAGCAGACATATTATGATCCGAGCCAGCAGAACAATGCGTCGGGAACATATGATAACACAGATTCAAACAATCAGCAGTAATGGTAATAAAGAAAGGGAGAGCTATGCTCTCCCTGTTTTTTTATAAAAAAAATACAAGGCAGATTGCTTTTTGCAATAAACTGCCTTGCTTTTAGTAGTTTGGTGTGAAAGATCTGTCTGCGCTTGCAAGAATTCTTGCACACTTAATTAAGAATTTAAGCATTTTCTTCCCTCCTTATTTCTTTATTTGCCCACATTATAGCACGTTATTTTTTATTGTCAATACTTATGGTGCCAAAATGCCATATGTTTGTGAAAAATAGATAAAATATTAATGCTAAATAAGATATTTATATTGAATATTATATGCTATTTGCACAAAAATAAGGCTTGATATATTATATGAGAAACAGTTTGCATTATTTACCGAAAAGCCGAATGGATTTACATTTTTATGTAAATTTAATATTATTTTTCAGAAAGAAACAGCTTTTATGTTTATTATAAATAATCTTTTGAAAAAAAGATACTGCAGGGTAAAAATGCCTGTAAAACAGACAGCATTGGTATGCTGAGAACAGATTTTATGGTATTAAAAACACCCCAAAGAGTATTCTTTGGGGTGTCAGATTATGCCTTCGTGTGTTCATCAAGCGTAAGGGAATAAGCAGGCAGAAATTCTTTTATAAAGTATCGTACCTCGTCCATATCAATTTCATCAACAATTTTCTGCTGGCTTTCCTTTGCCTTTTCAAATTCGCTGTTGCCGGTTCTGCATTCATCAATGCATTTTATAAGCGCATCAATTTTATCTGCCGCCTTAACGATTTTCCAAAGTTCCTTATCTTTTTCCTCGTGTTCAAAAAAAGGTCTGTAATCGTTTTTGAATTCTTCGGGAAGCATGGAAAGCAGTCTGCTGCCGGCTGTTTTTTCAACCTCTTTATACACATCTTTTATTTTATCGTTGTAATATTTTACAGGGGTTGGCATATCGCCTGTAATGACTTCTGTTAAATCATGGTAAAGTGCAAGCACGGCACAGCGCCCGGCATCATAGCTTTTGCCGAATTTTATATTGCCTATAACACACAATGCATGTGCAATAACGGCAACATTCTGGCTGTGCTCTGCTATATTTTCCCTTGAAGTGTTACGCATAAGCGCCCAGCGGTCAATCAGCTTCATTCTGTTAACCATTGCAAAAAAGTTGCTCATTTATGCTTCCTCTTCTGTTTTTGAAATTTCAATTCCAAGCTCTCCAAGTTGTATATCATCAATATTTGACGGCGCACCGCTCATAAGTTCACTTGCATTCTGAACTTTAGGGAAAGCGGTAACATCACGCAGGCTTTCTGCACCGCAGATAAGCATTGCAAGTCTGTCCAGTCCGATTCCCATGCCGCCGTGCGGGGGAGAAGCATATTTATATGCCTCAACAAGAAATCCGAATTTTGCATCTATTTCTTCCTGTTCCATGCCAAGAAGCTCAAACATCTTGTTCTGAAGCGTACAGTCTGTAATTCTCATGGAACCGGACGAAAGCTCTGTGCCGTTGAGTACAAGGTCAAAGGCCTGTGCACGAACAGCCGCCTTGTTACTGTCCAGATATGGAATACATTCTTCAAGAGGCATTGTAAACGGATGGTGCATTGCAAGCCAATCACCGCTTTCCTCATCATATTCAAAGAATGGCATTTCCGTAATCCAAAGGTAATTCCATTTGTTTTCCGGAATGATGCCAAGTGCTTTTGCAACAATAAGCCTTAATGCACCCATAACAGAAAGGGCAAGGTTTGTTTTGTCGCTTACAATAAATACACAGTCACCCTGTTCGGCACCAAGAAGATTCAGCATGGCATCCAGTTCACCGTCTTTAAGGAATTTGCCAAAGGAGCAGGCAGGTGCTTCTTCTGCCCAGCGAACATATGCCAAACCTTTTGCGCCGATACCTTTTGCGTATTCTGTAAGTTTGTCAATTTTCTTTCTGGTATATTCCGCTGCTGCATTTTTTGCAACAATTGCTTTAACAGCGCCGCCGTTTTCAACAGCCGTTTTGAATACGGCAAAATCGGTTGTCAGTGCCCAGTCGGAAATATCCTCAATAAGCATTTCAAAACGCGTATCAGGCTTGTCCGATCCGTATTTGTTCATTGCTTCGGCAAAAGTCATGCGCGGAAGCGGAGAAGCAATATCAACATCAATCGTTTCCTTCATAAGCTTTTTAATAAAGCCTTCTGCCATATCCATTATGTCGTCAGTATCAACAAAACTCATTTCAAGGTCTATCTGTGTAAATTCAGGCTGACGGTCCGCACGAAGGTCCTCATCCCTGAAACAGCGTGCAAGCTGAATATAGCGGTCAAAGCCCGAAACCATAAGAAGCTGCTTGTAAATCTGCGGGCTTTGGGGCAGCGCATAAAATTTTCCGTTATGAATTCTACTCGGAACAACGTAGTCCCTTGCGCCCTCAGGTGTGGATTTAATCATCATCGGCGTTTCAATTTCAAGAAAATCATTTGCATAAAAATATTCTCTTGCAATTTTGGCAATTTTATGGCGCATAATGATATTTTTTGTGAGTTTTTCATTTCTTAAATTCAGATAGCGGTATTTAAGTGTTGTTTCATCGCCCACGGAATCTGCCTTTGCAACTTCAAACGGCGGGGTTTGTGCTTTTGAAAGGATGCGAAGTTCTGTAACCACAACCTCAATTTCACCGGTTGGAATTTCTTTGTTTTTACTTTCACGTTCTTTTACAATGCCTTTCAGTGCCAGCACATATTCAGAACGGACAGATTGTGCTTTTTCAAATATAGTTCTGTCTGTATGATTATTAAATGAAATTTGTACAATGCCTGTTTTATCTCTTAAATCAATAAATATAAGATTTCCAAGATCGCGCTGGCGCTGTGCCCAGCCGAAAAGTGTAACTTCTCTTCCATTGTCAGATATACGAAGATTTCCGCAGTAATCTGTTCTTTTCAGTCCTTTAATTGTTTCCATTATTTTTCTCTCCTACACCGAAAAGTGAGCCGAAGTCAAAGGCTTCACCGTTTATTTCAAGATCAGCAAGCTGGTCTGCAAGTGTTATATTGTAATAACCGCTTACAAAGGTTGCAAGTGCAATTTCGGTTTCTTCACCGTTTTCCATATTCTTAAGTTTGGCAATGCCTTCTTCAACCTCGTTATCGCCGATAACAATTGTAAATTTTGCGTTCAGCTTGTCTGCATATTTCATCTGCGCACGAAGGCTGCGTTTGTTCAGGTCAAAAAGGCAGGAAAAACCTTCTGTTCGCATATCTTTGGCAATTTCAACCGCTTTCAGCGCTGCCTTGTCACCAAGAGCAACTATGAACAAATCAGGCTTCGGACTTTCGGGGAAATCACAGTTTTGTGCTTCCATAAGCATCATCAGCCTTTCAAGACCCATTGCAAAGCCGAGAGACGGAGTATCGGCGCCGCCCAGTTCTTTTATAAGCCCGTCGTATCTTCCGCCGCCGCATACAGTGCCCTGGGCGCCGATTGAATTTGAGATAAATTCAAAAACGGTTTTTGTGTAATAGTCAAGTCCTCTTACAATTTTCGGATTAACCGTGTATTCAATATTTTCTGCGTTCAGGAATTTTTTTACCTCTTCAAAATGTTCTTTGCATTCGGTGCAAAGATAATCCAGCACAACAGGTGCGGATTTTGCAATTTCAGAGCAAACAGGTGATTTGCAGTCTAAAATGCGCATAGGATTTCTTTCCAGCCTGTCCCGGCATGTTTCGCATAAATCCGCTTTCCTTGCACTGAAATATTCTTTGAGCGCTTTGTGATATTCTGCACGGCAGACCGGGCAGCCGATTGAATTTATTTCAAGGCTTAAATCACTTACGCCGAGCGAATCAAATATAGATTTTGCAAGGCTTATCATTTCTGCATCTGCAAGCGGTGAGGCAGTGCCGAAGCATTCAACGCCAAACTGGTGAAATTCACGAAGTCTGCCTGCCTGCGGCTTTTCATACCGATAGCAGGAAGTAAGATAGCATACCTTCTGCGGCAGTGCTTCATTGCACATTCCGCTTTCAAGAAAGGATCTTGCTGCGCCGGCTGTTCCTTCTGGGCGAAGTGTAATGTTTCTTCCGCCCTTATCATCAAAGGAATACATTTCTTTCTGCACAACATCTGTAGTGTCGCCCACACCGCGCTGAAAAAGTTCTGTGTGTTCAAAAACAGGTGTTCTTATTTCTTTAAAGCCGTATTTTTCGGCAATATCCAGTGCTGTTGCCTCTATATACTGGTTTTTGTGTACTTCTTTAGGTAAAACGTCTTTTGTGCCTTTAATAGCTTTGGTAATTAATGCCATAATTATCTCCGTTCAAAAAAGGGTGAGCTTTTGCCCACCCAAATTTTAATTTTTACTATGAATTATATCTTGGGTTTACTATTTCTCTCCATTCGAAATCGCCGCGTTCAACACCTCTTACAAGTGCTTCTGCCGTTGCAATGTTTGTTGCAAAAGGAATGTTGTGAACATCGCAAAGCCTGAGAAGGTCATTGTCGTTCGGTTCGTGGGGTTTTGGATTTAAAGGATCTCTGAAAAAAATCAGAAGATCAATTTCATTGCAGGCTATTCTGCTGGCAATCTGCTGACCGCCGCCCTGGCTTCCCGAAAGGAAACAGTTTATATTAAGACCTGTTGCCTCACGAACAAGTTTTCCGGTGGTACCTGTTGCGCATAAGCTGTGGCGGCTCATAATTCCGCAGTATGCAATGCAAAACTGAACAAGAAGTTCTTTTTTTGCATCGTGGGCAATAAGGGCTATATTCATAAGTTACCTCCGTAATAATTTAAAATTCAAACGTGCAAATTCAAATGCACGCATTGAAATGCTGGATATTATTTAATACTTATAAATAATATCATAAAAATAATTGATGTTCAATAAAAAAATAAAATTAATAAAAAATATTAATCCAGTATTGTGCCGGATTCCTGTGCAGGCGGTGTATCCGTATTATTTGAATAATAGTAGTCAATAATGGACGCCGTAATATCAGATGTGGATGTACCTGAACCTGCATATTCAATAGCCGAAGCCACGGCTATTTCAGGATTGTTGTAAGGTGCGTATGTAATCAGGAAACCGTTATTTACCTTTTTGCCGTTTTTAATTACCTGGGAAGTACCTGTTTTGCAGGCAACCGGAGTATCAATGGTGTTGAAAACACGGGAAATGGGCCCGTCCTTCGCAACCATTCTCATACCCTCTTTCACAATGGAAAAGGTATTGTCGGAAATTGGCAGATTTTCAACAACAGTAATGCTGGTTTCTTCAGAAGAATTATTGGAACTGTTGATGATTGCTTTAACAAAATGAGATTCATAACGTGTTCCGTTGTTAGCAATGGTAGAACAGTAGTTTGCAAGCTGAAGAGGTGTAAAGAGGTTGTCAGACTGACCGATACCGGCCTGAATCGCATCACCCATCTGCCATACTCTGTTGTATTTTTCTGCATTTGCGGGACTTGCAAGAATGCCGGCGGCCTCGCTGATTTCAACACCTGTTTTTTCGCCCAGTCCAAACATTTTGCTGTATTCGTTCATTTTGGTAATACCAAGTTTATCAGCACAGTTATAAAAGAAAATATTGCAGGAATCCAGCAAAGCATGCCTTACATCCTCGTTTCCGTGCCGTTTGTAATTTTCGCAGTGGAATTCAACGTCGTAATACTGCCATACGGATTTACAGTTGAATATGGTGCTTTCATCAATTACGCCTTCTTCCAAAGCGGCACATGCCATCATCGGCTTGAAGGTTGAACCGGGAGCATAGGCGCCAAGGGCAAATCTGCTCCACATAGGATTTCTTTTGTTTTTTGCAAGTGTTTCGTAATTCTCGTAATAATCCTTTAAATCAAAGGTAGGATAAGATGCGGCAGCAAGAATTTCACCGTTGTTTATAGACTGAACAACAACAGCGCCTGCACCATCTGTAGAATGAATGGTATCACAGGTTTCTTTAAGCTTTTCCTGTGCAATTCTCTGTAAATCACGGTCAATTGTAAGCATAACGGTGTTGCCTTTAATCGGCTTTTTCGTTACTTCTTCTTTAACATTTCCGTCACTGTCAATTGTAACGGTGATTTCTCCGTGAACACCTCTGAGCTCGCTTTCCATTGCGGCTTCAATTCCGCTTTCGCCGATAATATCATTAATGCCGTAACCGCTGTCCTTCAGCTCGCTGTATTCTTCTCCGTTAATTTTTCTTACAGTTCCGAGTATGTGCGGTGCAAGCGAAGAATCAGCATATTCCCGGTAAGAAACAGCCTTGACATCTGCGCCGGAATATCTGTATTTATCCTCTTTAATAGCGGCTACCGTTTCGTTTTTTACATTTTCTGCAATGGTAACCGGATTTTCAATTGAAAACAAAAGCGTGGTAAGCTCATACCGCACAGCGCCTATTTTAAGAGCATCTGCAGTGTCATATTCCTCAAGCTCATACATTTCAACCATTGTGTCAAAGCAGTTCTGCGGTGTTGCATATTTCTGAAGATTGAAAACCTCTTCGCTTTTCATTTTTTTTATTTCTTCTTCATCATCAGAAAAAACAATATTGCCGTTTTGAAGAAGAAGCGGAAGATTATTAACATATTCTTCCGAATTGGCTTCAAAAAGCTTTATCAAATTAAAAATAATTTCATTTCTTTTGTGATTTTCGGTTCTGGAAGGGAAGTATGCCGCATCAAGAATAATGGAATTTCCCTGTCTGTTTGAAACAAGGGTGTTGCCGTTTCTGTCAACGATATCGCCCCTTGCAGCTTCAATCGGAACTTTATAAACTCTTACATTGTTGTTTTGCGCTGAATAATATTCATTGTTGATAATCTGAATATCAAAAAGTTTGTATCCGAATCCGCAAACTGTAATAATAACAAGTATCATTGCAATCAGCGAACGTATACTGCTGTATCTGTTTTTCACGGCAATCTCCTTTCTGAAAAATTTATTTGCTGTGTGCTATATTTTTATCGGACCGTTTAATTTTTTCTTTATTTTAACAATCAGTATCCACAACAGCGGCGTAACGCATGTTGTATAGACGGAACACGGAAAATAAAAATAAAAAAGGCTCAGTTCTGCACCATGTATGCCTTTTATTATTATGAAAAAAAGCCAGTATAAAAAAGCATATAAAAAGGCGGCAAAGGCTGAAAAAACAAAATTTGAAATAAAAGTATTTCTTATAATATAAGTAACCGAAGCCGCACAGCAAAAGCAGATAATACACATAAAAGCAGCATTGAATCCAAGATGAACAGAAGAAGTTAAGTCCCAAAACAGACCGCCGATTAATCCAAGAATACCGGCAAAGCCTTCGTCTTCGCCCATGCTCAGAATAATTGTTACAGGCAAAAGCAGAAAACATCTTGCGCCGCCGATTTCCAATGTAAGCCCGGCAGTGTTCTGAAAGATTGCCGTAACGGCTATGATGATTGTATATACAATGGTTTTTGTTATTTTTTTTCTGTAATATAAATCCATTATTCGGCAGAGCCTCCGTTTATAAGAACAAGGCAGTTTGAAATGTTGTTTACATCAATTCCCGGTTTAACAACGGCATAATTTGAAACAGAAATAATTTCTTCATCAACCTCTTCAACGGTGCCTATTATAAGTCCTTTGGGTATGGTTCCGCTGATTCCTGCGGTAGATATAATGGAACCGTATGTTACAGCGGAATCCGTGTTCAGGTTTGCCATTTTGCACATTCCGTCCGCTGCAAGAGCAGCATCGCCGGTAACGTATGAAATTTCGCCCGAAACAATTTCGTATGCGGATACAGAAAAATCAGGGTCAAGAATGGTTTTAACAACACTGTAATTCGGATATGCATTGCTTATAATACCCACAATATAATTGCCGTAAAGTACAGCATTTCCTGTTTGCACGCCGTTTATAGTTCCTTTATTGATGGTATAAGAACCGAAAATATCAGCAGCATCTCTTGAAATTGCCGATGCCTCAACAAAAGTGAAATCAGGGTTATCCTCTTTAAGACCCAAAGCATCTTTATATAGTGCGTTTTGTTTGTGCAGATTTTCATAATCGCTCAGCCGGCTTTGCAGTGAGCCAACCTGTTTTTCAAGTTCGTCTATTCTTTTCAGATAATCGGCATTTCCGCTTGCTTCACCGAACACATAAGAAATTCCGTTTGAAATTTTTGTTGCGGCCCAGTTTGCAGGGGTAAATATAATACCTACTATGCTTGACTGTGCCGTTTCGCTGTTTCCGTTTGCAGCACAAATAAGCGCACCGGCAATAAGCAGTGCAAGAGTGCCTGTTAATATTTTAAAACGCCTGCTTTTAAAAAGGTTTTTCATTTTACCGTGCCCTTCTCAGTTTAACGGATGCGCCGATTGCAACTGCTTCAAGCGGCATATCTGTTTTGTGAACTGCGATATTTGTTTCTTTTGTAATCAACTCCGGCAGACCTCTTAATAACGAAGTGCCGCCTGTTATGTAAATACCCTTGTCAATTATATCAGCCGCAAGCTCCGGCAGTGTAACTTCCAGTGTTTCGCATATGGCGGAAATGATTTCCGAAACAGGCGCAGAAAGCACCTCTCTTATTTCGGCAGATGTAACCTCGATGGCATTCGGAAGTCCGTCGGTTAAATTTCTTCCCCTTACCTCCATAACAGCCTCACCGTCATACTCTGTTGCAGAGCCGATTTTCAGCTTTATATCTTCGGCTGTAATTGTGCCGATAAGTAAATTGTGTGTTTTTTTCATATAATTGATAATGGCTTCATCAAGTGCATTTCCGGCAGTTTTTATGCTTTTTCTTGCCGCAATGCCTCCAAGCGAAATAACAGCAACATCGCATGTGCCGCCGCCTATATCAACAATCATAGATCCTCTTGCTTCAAAAACAGGAAGTCCTACACCAAGTGCGGCAGCCATAGGTTCTTCAATCAGTTCAACCTCCTGCGCACCGGCAGCGCGTACGGCATCTTCCACAGCTCTTCTTTCAACCTCTGTAACACCGCTGGGAACAGAAATAACAACTCTTGTTTTTGTGAAAAAAGAACGCTTGGAAGAACGGTAAATGAAATCATGAAGCATATCTGCCGTCATATCAAAGTCGGCAATAACACCTTCGTTAAGAGGTTTAACTGCAACAATGGAACCGGGAGTGCGCCCAATCATAGCCTTTGCTTTTTCGCCTGTTGCAAGCACGCGGCGGGATTTAACATCCACTGCCACAACAGATGGCTCGCTTATAATAATCCGGCCCTTTCTGTCGCATATAAGGGTGTTTTCCGTACCCAGATCTATTCCGATATCTCTTGTAAAAATCATAAATATTTCTCGCTTTCATGAAGGGTAATTAAAACAAATAATATATAGGCTATTATATATTAATTAATTATACAGCACAATATGAATTTTATAAAATTAACAAATTATTTTATTTATCTGCAAAAAAACGGCTTTTCCGAAAGGAAAGCCGTTAATAAAATTTTTATACAGTTGTGGTGAATGAATAGCCTTGCTCAATAATATTATCTATTGCTCTTCCCAGCACCTCCGCATTGGAACTGCATACTGCGTGAAGCAGAAGAATGGCACCGTTGTGGGCGGATGAGGTTATTTTTTCATATGCCGTGTCTGTGCTCGGCGGCGAATTTCTGTCCCAGTCTGCATATGCGAAGCTCCAGAATAAGGTTGAATATCCAAGTTCTTTTGTGAGCGCAAGCGTCTGTTCGCTGAATGCGCCTTCGGGAAATCTGAAATAAGTCATTTCATAACCGAACTGCTCGGCAACATAGTCGTGCAGGATGGTTATTTCATCTCTTGCCGTTTCAAGGTCAATCTGTGTGAAATTATAATGACGGTACGAATGATTTCCCAAAATATGACCTTCATTTATCATTCTGTTAACAAGTTCGGGGTTATCTTTTACATAATCATAGGTGCAAAAGAAAATAGCCCTTACATTTTTTTCTTTCAGCGTGTCCAAAATTTGCCCTGTATATCCGTTTTCATACCCTTCATCAAAAGTAAGGCACACATTTTTATCATCTGCCATCAGCCATTTTCCGTCAAGTGCGCCGTATTTGTCCTGAAGATTGGATGGATCAACAGGTCTTGCATGGTCTTTAATATTTCCCGGTCCCCATGTTATGGCGTTGGAATCATATTCAGATAAGCCCATGTTCAAACCGGTTACCTCTAAAGTTGTCTGGGCAGTGTTTGTTGTGCTGTTTGATGTTGTGGTATTGTTTGTCTGTGTTTCGGTTTCGGGTTCTTTGTTATTTGCCGCGCAGCCGCATAGCAGAAGCGAAACCGAAAGAATTGCTGCAAATATTTTTTTCATAAAAAACTCCTCCTGCAAATTATTTTTTGCAGAAGGAGCAATAATATAAGTGGTTATATTTTTACATTTTTTTAATTTTTTTCAGCATCCTCAACACTTTTTTGTTTTAAATAAGCATTGATAAATCCGTCTATGTCACCGTCCATAACGGCATTGATATTTCCCATTTCAAAGCCGGTTCTGTGGTCCTTTGCCATAGTGTACGGCATGAAAACATAGGAACGGATCTGGCTGCCCCAGGCTATTTCTTTTTGGTCACCCTTAATGTCTTCTATTCTTTCAAGATTTTCACGTTCTTTAATTTCAACAAGCTTTGATTTCAGCATTTTCATTGCAACTTCACGGTTTTGATGCTGTGAACGTTCAATCTGGCAGGAAACAACAATGCCTGTAGGAATATGTGTAAGGCGAACGGCAGAAGATGTTTTGTTTACTTTCTGACCGCCTGCACCGGAAGCACGGTAAACATCCATTTTAATATCTTCTTCACGGATTTCTACCTTAACATCATCGTCAATTTCAGGCATTACCTCCAGCGAAGCGAACGAAGTGTGCCGTCTGCCGGAAGAATCAAACGGAGAAACTCTGACAAGACGGTGTATGCCCATTTCTCCTTTAAGATAACCGTAGGCATTTTCACCTTCTATCAGGATGGTTGCACTTTTTAAACCCGCAACATCGCCGTCAAGATAGTCCAGTGTAGAAACTTTGTATCCGTGGCGTTCTCCCCAGCGGTTATACATTCTGAAAAGCATTTCGGCCCAGTCCATTGCCTCTGTTCCGCCTGCCCCTGCATGAAAAGTTAAAAGTGCATTTTTATTATCAAATTCTCCGCTTAAAAGAGTTGAAAGCGTAAGGCTTTCAATTCTTTTTTCAATGTCGTTTACAGAGTCCGTGCAGTCTGAAAGAAGGCTTTCGTCACCTTCCTCATCGGCAAGCTCTATCATAACAAGTGCATCATCAAAATCAGATTTAAGCGATTCATAGCTTTCAACCTTTGATTTAAGAGAACCTGTTTTTTTCAGCGTTTTCTGGCTTTCTTCCATATCATCCCAAAAATCTGGCGCAGCCGCCTGCTCTTCAAGAACTTTTATTTCTTCTTTAACGATATCAATTGCAAGAGCTTCTTTTAAATTTAAAATGGGTTTTTCCGATTCAAGAAGCCTGAATCTTAAATTTTCAAATTCTACCATTGTAATTCTCCTTATATTAAACAAAGGATATTATAAACAAATTTTATGTTTATTTCAAGATATACTTGTTAAAAATATGTTTACTTTATTTTAATCAATATATTGATTTTTTATGCTAAGGTAAGTATAATTAATTAAAATGGTGTTTTGTAAATATTTTACAGGAGAGAGTAATGTTTTTATACGAAAATAACGAATGCCCTGTATGCGGCAAATTTTTTGAACAGGGAGAAGATGTGGTTGTCTGCCCCGAATGCGGCACACCTCATCACAGAGAATGCTATCAGTCTCACGGCCGCTGCGCAAATAAAAAACTGCACGGCACGGAATTTGTGTTTAAAAGAACGGCTGCAAAGAATACTGCCGACGCAAAAAAAGATGCATCGCTTGAAGATTTTTTTGCAAATGCAGATGCAATGAGCAGCAACAGCAGGGAATATAAAACAGAAAATAATATTTATTCTGAAAAATCAGAATCTTTAAAAGCAAACCATTCTGTTGCGGCAGGGAATACGTGCGACAGTGAAATAGACGGCGTTAAAATATCTGACATTACAACAGTAGTCGGTGTTAATAACCTGAAATTTCTTAAAAAGTTTTCCAAAAGCAGAAAAATCGGCTGGAACTGGAGTGCATTTTTCTTTGGACCTTATTATTATCTGTATAGAAAGATGTATCTGGAAAGTCTTATTTTTATTTCTCTTCCGATGCTTGTAAGCTTTGTAATAGGAAAAGTGTTTGCGCCGGCTGTAAAGACTTTAAATGAAATTATCACACAGGCAAACAGTTACATTATGTCTTATGAGGCGGAAAAAGCATATGAATATATTAACAATGCAGTGAATGCACCCGAAAACAGGCAGGTGCTGAAGGTGATATTGCTTACTTTCGGAATATCTGTTCTGATAAGAATTGTATCTGCGGTTATTGCAGATTTGATTTACCGTAAAAAAGTTGTAAAAATAATCCGCACTGTTGATGAAAGGCTTGAAGAAGATGATTCGTTTTCATTAATGGGAAATTTTTTTACAGCAGATAAAGAAATGGGCAAAAACGATATGAGACGAATGATTTTGGCAAAACAGGGCGGCGTAAATACATTTATACCGTTTTTGCTTATTATGCTTTTTGTTTTTGCAACATTTTTCTGAAACAGTATTTAATTTTAAGGAGGATACACATTATGAAAGTAAGAAAGGCAATAATACCTGCAGCAGGTATGGGCACAAGAGTGCTTCCAGCATCAAAGGCAGTTCCGAAGGAAATGCTTAATATTGTTGATAAGCCGGCAATTCAGTACATTGTTGAAGAGGCTTTTGCTTCCGGTATTGAAGAAGTTCTTGTTATCACAAACAGAAACAAGGGCGCAATTGAAGATCATTTTGATCATGCGTTTGAGCTTGAATCAAAGCTTGAGGGAAATGAAAGCAAGAAAAAGATTTATGAAGATGTTATGGCATGCTCAAATTTCGGAAATATCTATTTTTTAAGACAGAAAGAAACCAAAGGTCTTGGTCATGCAGTGCTTTGTGCAAAGAACTTTATCGGCAACGAACCGTTTGCTGTGCTTTACGGTGATGATGTTATTCTTTCGGATGTACCGGCAACAAAGCAGCTTTGTGACGCATATGAAAAATACGGAAAGGGCGTTGTTGGTGTTAAGGAAGTACCGGGGCTTGCAATTACAAAATATTGTTCTTTAAAAACAGAGCATATTGAAGAGAATTGTTATAAGTGCACTGATATGATTGAAAAACCAAAGCCGGAAGAAATTATGGGCAATTTCTCTATTCTTGGCAGAGTTGTTCTTCCGCCGGAAATTTTTGATGTTCTGGAAAATACACCGCTTGGTGCAGGAAATGAGCTTCAGCTCACTGACGCTATGAAAACACTGGCACAGACCGATGGTGTAGTTGCTGTTGAATACGAAGGAAAACGTTATGATATGGGCAATAAGTTCGGCATTCTTGAAGCAAATATAGAAGTTGGACTTAAACATCCTGAAACAAAGGAAGAACTGAAAGATTATATTAAAAAAATTGCTGAAAACCTTGATTAATATGGTTTTCTGAACTGAGGGAAAGTATTGAATAATTATTATCAGCCGCCGAATTTCAATCAGTATCAATACAATTATGATGAAACGGCAAAGAAGAATGCATTTTATATAGAAAAGGCAGCATTGGAAATAAGGCAGATAAAGCGTTTGGGTAATATTTTCGGTCTTGCAATGACGGTTTATGTTGCTGTAAATGTCCTGTCGTCATTTTTTCTTTTGTTTCCTTCTGTCAGTAATTTGTATAGTTCATCTGCATTATTTCAAACCTGCTTTGGTATATTAGCTGTTGATTTGGTTGGTCTTGTGGCAGTCTTTGGAATTATGGCATATATAAACAGAAAAAAATACAGCTCTGAACTTATACCTGCCGAGAAGCTATCGTTTAAGGAAGGGTTTCTTTGGATCGGTTTCGGAATGTTTTTCTGCATAATTGCAAATTATGCTGTGAATTTTATTGTATATCTTCTTCAGGCGGCAGGGCATGATCCGTTTAATGTGGAAACACCGAAACCGGATTCATTTATAACAAGCATTGCAATTGCAATCGGTACAGCAGTTATGCCCGCCCTTTGCGAGGAATTTGCAATGCGCTGTTGCGGCATCGGAATGCTTAAAAATCACGGAAAGGCATTTGCCGTAATATGCGTTTCTCTTGTATTCGGTTTGCTGCACGGTAATTTTGTTCAATTTGTATTTGCATCTTTAATAGGGCTTATTCTGGGCTATGTAACGGTTAAGACAAACAGTGTGATTCCTGCAGTGTTTATTCATATGTTTAACAACGGAATCAGCGTAATTACCAGCATTTCAGAATATGTGTTTAAAACAGAATCGAATGCTTCTGTAGGTTTTTGGTTTGCATTATGGTTTATAATAGGCGGAATCTCAACGGTGATATTGCTTGTAAAGGGATATTTCAGAAACAATGCTGAGAAAATCAACGAACCGTATCAGAATTCTCTCGGCAAAAAAGTAACTTCGTTTTTCCTTGTGCCGGGAATGATTGTTCCGTTTTTATTCTTTGTTTATACAATTATTGTTTCAATAAGATGAATACGTTTATGAAGAGGGCAGTTGAACTTGCCGAAATCAGCGCCGCAGAAGGTGAAGTTCCTGTAGGTGCAGTAGTTGTAAAAGATAATATAATAGTAGGCGAAGGCAGAAACAGGCGTGAAATAGGCAAAAATGCACTTTATCATGCAGAAACAGAAGCAATAAACAATGCGTGTAAAATGCTTGGAGGCTGGCGTTTGTGGCAGTGTGAAATGTATGTTACATTAGAACCGTGCCCAATGTGTGCCGGAGCCATTATTAATGCCAGAATTAAAAAAGTTACTTTTGGCGCATACGATAAAAAAGCGGGTTCTTTTGGGTCGGTGGTGAATTTTAATGATTTACCGTATAATCATAAGCCGGAAATTATCGGCGGAGTTTATGAAAAAGAATGTGCACGGCTTCTTACGGATTTTTTTAAAAAACTGAGAAGTGTAAAGTGAAATAACCTTACAACCGGTAAAGCAATCGTTTTACCGGTTTTGTTTGTTTTTTAAACATTTCAGGTGTTTTTTTATATATATTTTGCTTAAAATCAATGTTAATATTAAATTAAATATAAAATTAAGGGGATGTGTTTATGGAAAAATATTATATCGAATATCTCGTAAAGGGAAAATACTTTACATCAAGAAGCCTTGATACAGCGCATTTTTCTGTTAAAAAAGAAGCGTCAGGCGGCAGAACGGTAATGAAGCTTTGTGCAAAAGAGCCGTTAACCATTAAAAAATTCCAGGTTATTATTCCGTACGGTTATAACAGCAGTAACCGTATTTTTGTAAACGGATATCAGTCATGGACAGACAGCAGAGAATATTTTATAGATGAAAAAATGAGCGAGCTCAGCCGTTTTACGGAATTCTATGTAAAAACACCGGTTGTTCAGAAAATAGGTATCGGAAAATCGGGAGATTACTTTATATGTAAGTATCCGCGTAAAAAAGGTGTATTTTATGGCTGGTCATACGGTTACGTAAGAACGGGCAATAAAATTGATTTAATCGGCTCTTTAAATGAAAGATGCGGCTTTACCATTATTCGTTTTGATGTAAATAACCAGCATATAATTCTTGAAAAGGAACTGCAGGGTGTCGAGTTTACAGGGGAGACGCTTATTGCGGATTATGCTGTTATCAGCAAGGAATATGATGCCGCTTTTGATGAATATTTTGAAATGATGGGTGTTAAATGCGCGCAAAAAGAAAAAAAGTGCGGCTATACAACTTGGTATAACTATTATGGCGGAATTACACAGGATATTGTTGTAAGAGATCTTGAATCACTTTCAAAGCTTGATGAAAAGGTTGATATTTTTCAGATTGATGACGGATATCAGAAAGCCATCGGTGACTGGTTGGAGACAAAAACAGAAAAATTCCCTGACGGAATGAAAAAAATTGCAGATGAAATACATAAAAAGGATATGCTTGCCGGCTTGTGGCTTGCACCCCTTGCTGTAACGAAAGAATCATCTGTATATAAAAATCATAAGGATTGGCTGGTTCATGATGAAAACGGAAATCTTTATGTTGCCGGACCTAACTGGGGACCGTTTTATGCAATTGATATTTATAACAAAGATGCCGCTGACTATGTAAGAAACTTTTTCAATGTTATTCTGAATGAATGGGGCTACGATATGGTTAAGCTGGATTTCCTTTATGCTGCCTGTGTACTTCCTATTCATAATAAAACCAGGGGTCAGGTTATGTGTGATGCTATGGATTTCATAAGAGACTGTGTAGGCGATAAAATGATTCTTGGCTGCGGCGTTCCGCTTATGCCTGCGTTCGGAAAGGTAGATTTCTGCCGAATAGGTGCAGATGTGGATCTGACTTGGATTCGCAGAAAAAACAGAATCAGAGAGGATGTCAGCACACCGAATACGGTTAACTGCACAGTATTCCGCCGCCATCTCAACGGCAGAGCGTTTTTAAATGACCCGGATGTATTCCTTCTCAGAGATACAAATACCAATATGACCTTTGAACAAAGAGAGCTTCTGGCGAAAATAAACAGCTATTTCGGAAGCCTGCTGTTTGTTTCCGATAATGTTGAAGATTACAGAGACGAGCAGATGAAAGTATTTTTAAATACAATCAGGAAAAAAGAAGTTAAAATTATAAATGCCGAATTTGCTGCCCCGCATATTCTTGCTGTTGAATGCACGGTTGACGGCGTAAAGGAAACATTTAAATTTAATTCGGAAACAGGAAAAGTTTGTTAATGCCAAATAAAGTGTACCCTGCCGGGTACACTTTATTTGCAAAAAAGCACGGCATATGCCGTGCCCATGGATTACTTGTTAGCAATCAAAATGAATTAGCCCAAAAAGAAGAAGTGTTTATCAAACACATTATAAAGCGGGCATTCATTTGTTTTCATCTAATCTTAATTAAATATTAAAGATTATATAAAAACCTTTCTTACTTCATAGATTCTTCGTAAGCCTTGATCATTTTTTTACTTATGTGACCTGTACGACCCCTAGCATTTTTAAGGAATTTTTCAATCGTTGTGCCTGCATTCAAGCGGATTTCAAACCTTGTTACATCTTCTTCGGGATAAACTATAATCTCTTTGATATACCTGTCAACAAAAGCTTTGTCTATCTCTTCATCGTCAATATGTTTTTCAGCCGCTTTGAGTATAGTTTTTATATTAGCTAACTCTTTTTTCATATCCTGCTCAGTTTTTGCTGTTGCTGTCAACATTTCAAGTTGCTGGTGCAATCTTTCAATTTCGACATTACAATCAGCAGTCATTTTTACAAAGTCATCGTCTGTAATATTACCATTTGTATTGTGTTCAAGTAGCTTTGTTTTCATTTTCTCTTGTGTAATAATATCTTTGTTGATTTTATTAATTTCTGTTTGATTGTCATTTGCATCAAGCAGTTCAGCCACAAGCTTTAATACACAAGCTGACAGTTCTTCAATATTCTGTTGACCTGATTTGAATATATCTTCAATAATCGGCTTGATTTCGTTTTCATAAATTGCGTGTGATGGGCAACTGTCTGCACCGTTTTTTATCTTGCCTGAGCAAACCCACTTTGACATCTTTTCTTTGTTTTTACCAACTGCATCTTTTCGGTAGTAGGGTTTGCCACAGTGAGCACATATTAGCTTGCCTGTCAGCAAATTTTGGTGAACAGTTTTGTGCTGAGCAGTTATAACATCCTGACTTCGCATATACAAAACTTCGTTTGCCTTTTCCCAAAGTTCCTCGCTGATAATGGCAGGTACGGTTTCGCCTGTTTCGTCCTTATACATTACCCATTCTTCTTCTGGCAGGAATTTTTGTTTTTTGGTAAACAGGTCTGTTATAACAACCTTATTGCCTACAAAGTAACCTTTGTATTTTGGGTTTCGTATAATGTTACCCATTGTTGAGTGGGACAGTTTGTTGCCTTTGCTGTTTCGTATGCCTTTCTGATAGAAATGCTTTTCCATCTGTTTCATACTGAATTTGCCAGTAGCGTACATTTCAAATAATTCTCTTATAAATTCGGCTTGCTCTTCGTCAATAATCAGCTTGCCGTCTTTTTTTGTGTAGCCGAACATATTATTCGTGCCAAGCACAGTGCCGTTTTTGATTGCCTGATGATGACCGAACCGCACACGGTTAGAGATTTTTCTCGACTCATCCTGTGCCATTGACGACATAATTGTCAGTCGCAATTCTGAGTCCTCATCAAGTGTATTTATGTTATCACTTTGAAAATATACAGCTACTCCGTTTGACAGAAGTTCACGGGTAAATCGAATACTGTCAAGGGTGTTACGGGCAAATCTCGATACCTCTTTGGTGATTACCAAATCGAATAGTCCAAGCTTGCCATCCTCAATCATTTCATTGAATCGTTCACGCTTTGCCGTTGATACACCTGATATACCCTCGTCAACATAACCCTCAACATATTCCCAGTTAGGGTTGCTCTTAATAAAGTCTGTGTAGTAGGTTATCTGATTGTCAAGGGAGTTCAGCTGAACATTGAATTCCGTACTGACACGGGCATAGAATGTCACTCGCAAGGGCAGGTTCATAAAGTTAATATTTTTCTTTTTTATTCGCTCACGCACAGCGTATATATCCATAATTTTCACCTCTCTTATTGCAACAATACCACATAACTTTGATTTTATCCAGTTAATGTGATATTGTTTTCCATTTTTATTTTACAGGATAATAGTCCCCATTTCATTAGGGGACTATTTCCATTTTATTAATGCGCACTGTATCTTCTATTTACTTCGGTGTTAATCCTTGCCATTAATTTTTTATAAGTCTTTTCATCAATAGCATTCTGATTAACTAGAGCATTTGCAAAATGTTGCATCCAAAGCTCAGTGCTTATTTTATCGTTAGCGTTCTGAGTATTGATTTTACCTCCACCTTTTGAAGTTTTACCAACACTATTATTGCCAAGATTATTTGTAATTATTTCCTTTGCTGCCATAAGGCAACACAGATTTTAAATGTTTTCTATATCACGCTCCTATATCAAAAATATCAGGTGCAAAATCTTTCACCTGTTGAAGAATCTTATCTGCAGAATATAAAACAAATCGAAAAAGAAGCAAACAGGAAAACAAAAGATGATTAAACAGCAAAGCCGAGAGCGAAACGCTCTCGGCTTTGTTCATGGTTAAAATATCAGCTGATTTGATTTATTTTACACAGCTATGCAAAATTCGTATGTAAGTGGCAGGTTATGTTCGTATATAGTACGGATTTCTCGGTTGAAATGTACAGTTCGTACAGGACACATTATATTAACCATCTGACCGCCTACTGAACCAGCCTGCTTTGAAGTAAGGTCACCGTTGTAACCCTGTTTAAGGTTAACACCAACTTCGCTTGCAGCTTCCATCTTAAATCTGTTAAGAGCATCTTTTGCTTCTGGAACTGTTGCCATTATGAATACACCTCTTTTTCAAAGAATTTCTTTGCGTTTGCAAGTATATTGTTTGCACATATTCGCGATTTAAAATTGAAAAATTTTAACAATTTATTATAATAATAACTGTAAAAAATATGATGTTTGTTGTTTTATATTTAAACATATGATCAACTTAGCAGGATTTAATGTTTGTTTCGGTACAAACAGCAAAATGATTGATTAAAGGAAAAATTCAAATGAACATTCAAAAAATAAATGATGCATTTTCAATATGCAAGGTAACGGATTATTCACAGGTTGATTTTACGGACGATTACTGTTTTATCGGAAAAACAGATGAAGAATACTCCCTTGTATGTAAAACGGATTCGGTTCCGAATAATGTTATTTGCTGTGACAATGGCTGGAAAGCTTTCCGTATAAAGGGTGAACTTGATTTTTCTTTGGTTGGTGTTCTCAGCAGAATATCTGTTTTAATGGCAGATAATTGCATAAGCATTTTTGCCGTTTCAACATATAATACCGATTATTTTTTTATTAGGCAAAAGGATTACAGCAAAGCGATACACTTGCTTTCTGTTAACGGCTACGAGATAGTATAAATATAAAAAACCATAAGGCAATTGCCTTATGGTTTTTGTTTTATAAAATTTTAATCAAATAAAATAGTGCTGAAATAGCGTTCTCCCGTATCAGGCAGAACAGTTACTACGGTTTTGCCCTTGCCAAGTCTTTTGGCAAGTTTTATGGCTGCGGCAACATTTGAACCGCTTGAAATTCCGCACATTATGCCTTCCTCACTTGCAAGCCTTTTGGCAGTTGCAATGGCTTCTTCATCTGAAACAAGGCATATGTTATCATATATTCTGGTGTTCAGATTTTCCGGAATTAAACCGTCGCCTATACCCATCTGAAGGTGTGTTCCTATCGCACCGCCGCTGAGTATTGCTGCATTTTCGGGCTCAACTGCCCAAATTGTTATGGAAGGATTCTGCCGTTTTAGCACTTCACCTATTCCGCTTATTGTGCCGCCTGTGCCTACACCGCTGCAAAAACCGTCTATATCTCCGCCAACCTGTTCCAAAATTTCTGCTGCGGTATGATAAATATGTACCTTTGGATTGTTCGGATTTTCAAACTGCCCCGGGATATACACATTTGGATTTTCTTTTGCCATTCTTTCAGCGGTAGCCATACATTCCGATATACAGGCGCCGATATCGCCGTCATCGTGAATTAAAATGACATCTGCGCCATAGTTCTGAACAAGCTTCCGTCTTTCTTCAGAAACGGAATCCGGCATAATGATTTTAACTTTATAGCCCTTAACCGCACCTACAAGAGCAATACCGATACCCTGATTTCCGCTTGTGGGCTCCACAATAATGGTGTTTTCGTTTATAAGACCGCTTTCTTCAGCACATTTAAGCATATTATAAGCTGTTCTTGTTTTGATGGAACCGCCGATATTGACGCCTTCGTATTTAACAAGAATTTGTGCATCATTCGGATTTGAAAGTTTATTTAATCTTATCATAGGTGTGTGCCCTATGGCATCAAGAATTGTATTGTAAATCATAATTTAACCGTTCAGCCTTCCGAGAATAATTCGTTCTATTTGTTCGGCAATTGTTTTTATATCCATTTCTTCTTCCTGGTATATGGACGAAAGAATCAGCCCGGCAATCGCATTTGCTAAAAAATCTATAAAGAATTTAGCATCTTCGGGAGAAAAACTGGAAATTTTAAGAATTTTGTTTCCGAAATATTCAATGTATTCCGCCACACTGTTTCTGAGCAGTATAGTTGTATATCCCGAAAGAGAAGATTCAAGACATTTTTCAAGAAAAAAGCTGTTTTGCTGAATGGCAGTAAGGTATATAACAGTGGCTTCGTTAATATCAACTGCGTTTTTTACAGTAACAAGACAGCCGGCTGTGTACTGCTGAATTCCCCAATTAATCAATGCCTGAATATCGGAAAAATGATAATAAAATGTTTGCCTGCTTATTTTACATTCATCAACAAGCATTGTTACTGTGATTTTGTCAAGTTCATTTTGTTTAAGTAATTCTGAAAAACTTTGCAATATTTGTGCCTTTGTAGATTTAGCCAAATCAAAATCCTCCTTCAATGATTACTGATTTATTTTATCACAATTTTACAATTAAAGCAATTTTGTAAAATAATAATTAAGTTTACAGGAAAATTATTTACACAATATATCTTACGATAACGTATGCCGTGCATATTGCAACCACAATAATTGTTGCCGGAGCGCAGTATTTGCAGTATTTTCCCCATGTTATTTTATGACCGTTTTTGCTTGCCACAGATATTCCCATTACATTTGCGGATGCACCTATCGGTGTTGCATTTCCTCCGAGATCGGTTCCTAAGGATAATGCCCATGCAAGTGTGGCAAGGCTCATATCCTGTGTGGAAGAAATGGAAATGATAACGGGTATCATTGTGGCTGAAAACGGTATATTATCAACAAAAGCACTGGCTATTGCTGAAATCCACATAACAATAATTATGATTAAAACAGGACTTCCACTGCTTACATCGCTTATAAATCCTGCAATAAGCTCAAGCACCTTGGTTTCTTCCAAACCACCTACTACTATGAATAAGCCTACAAAGAAAAGAAGGGTTTTATAATCAATATGGCGTACTATGTATTTCATTCCGGTTTTGCTTGTTGTAATAAATGTAAGAAGCGCTACAATGATTCCTATTGTAGAAACCGTAAGCCCCGTTTGCGCATGGGTTATAAGCAGTATAATTGCCACTGCAAATATAGCTGTGCTTCTGATAAAGCGCTGTTTATCAATAATTGCTTCAGCCGGTTGCGGATAAGCGGTTTTTTCCGGTCTGTTCCATTCACTTTTTTTAAGCTGCTTTTTAAAGCATAAAACAAAATAGCCTATTACAAGAACAAGACATATAAGTGCAACCAATCCGGTGTTTGCAAGAAAATCGGCAAAGGTGAATCCAAGCGAAGTACCGATGATAATATTCGGCGGATCACCGCACATGGTTGCCGAACCGCCTATGTTTGCACAGAAAATTTCTGCAATAATCATAGGAACGGGATCAAATTTAAGGATTTTTGCAAGCTCTGATGTTACAGCGGCAAGAAACAGAATTACGGTAATACTGTCTATAAACATGGAAAGCACAGCACTCATTGCCATAAATGTTACAAGAATGGGAACGGTTTTATATTTAACCAGTTTTGCAATTCCAAGACACAGCCAGCGGAAAAATCCTGCTCTGCCCATACCCTCAACCATAATCATCATACCGGCAATAAACACAATTGTTTCCCAGTTGATGCCGACGGCAGCTTCAGCCGAACCGGTATTATACCAAAATTCAGGTTTGAAAAAAGCGGTCAGATTAAGCGTTTCTACCACAGCCTGCGGGCTTCCCATAGATACTAAAAATACAACAACAATCATCATAACTGCAGCAATGGTTGTTGTTATATGGCGCTCTACTTTGTCCCAAACAATCATTGCAAACATTGCCACAAAAATAATTGTAGCCAATATCTGACTTATCATATTCATTTCCTCCTGAGCAGGCTGCCTTAATAGAATTCTATGAAAAACCTGCTTTTATGTTAAGCCGTTCAGAAGAATATTATTCTTCAAGGTCAGAAAGGTATTTTCTATATTTTGATGAAACACTGAATCTTGTTTCAGAATTTTCTTTTAATTTATTTACTGCATCCGTTGCTTTTCTTACAGGGGCAATTGTTCCTGCGCCGGCAACACAGCCGCCGGGGCATGCCATTCCTTCCAGAAGATAACCGTTGTATTTTCCTGTTTTCGCAATCTGCAGCATTTTTTTGCAGTTTTGAAGACCTTCAGCACGTGCAGTTTTGATTTCACGGCTTGGATTCAGCACCTTGATAGCATTTTCAACTGCTGCAGCAACACCGCCGCTTACAGCAAATCCGATTCCGTCGCCGCTTGCTTCACGCATCGGTTTACTTTCTTTGCATTCGGATATATCAATATCTTTTGCTTCCAGAATAGAAGCAAATTCTTCAAAGGTAAGAACAAAGTCAATATCGCTTCGTATGGTTCTGCGGCTTGCTTCAAGTTTCTTTGCAGCACAGGGACCCACAAATACCACTTTTGCATCGGGATGTTCTTTTTTTATCAGTCTTCCCGTTAAAACCATCGGTGTTAATGCCATTGAAATATAAGGTGCAAATTCAGGGAAAAGTTTTTTTGCCATAACAGACCATGCCGGGCAGCAGGATGTTGCCATAAACGGCTGTTTTTCCGGCACTTCATCCATAAAGTCTTTTGCTTCTTCAATTGTACACAGGTCTGCGCCGATTGCAACTTCCACAACATCTGTAAAGCCAAGCTTTTTGAAAGCTGTTCTGATTTGTCCGGATGTTACATTGCCGAACTGACCTGCAAAAGCGGGGGCAATGGCGGCATAAACCGGTGTGTTGCTTTTAATTGCGGTGATTGTCTGGAAAATTTGGCTTTTATCTATAATTGCACTGAACGGACAGTTAACAAGGCACATTCCGCAGGAAACGCATTTATCAGGGTCAATTTCAGCTCTGCCGAATTCATCACTTTTAATTGCGTTCATTCCGCACACCTTTGCACATGGGCGTTCCTGTTTTACAATTGCGTGATATTCGCAGGCATTCACGCACATTCCGCATTTTATGCATTTTGACTGATCAATATGTGATCTTCCGTCAACAATGGAAACAGCGCCTTTTGGGCATACCTCAACACAAGGGTGCTCCAGGCAGTTCTGGCATGCGTTTGTAACAAAAACTTTATTTTCAGGGCATTTGTTGCATGCAAATTTTATAATGTCAATAAGCGGCGCTTCATAATATTTTTCATCAATGATGCTTTCGTCAATACCGTCGCATATTGAGGTAAAATCATCAAATTTTCTTAATGATAAACCCATTGCTGCACGGAGACGTTCACCTACAACAGCACGTTCAACGAAAACGCTGTCTCTGTACTGTGCAATTTCACCCGGGATGATTTTATAAGGAAGCTTTTCAAACTCAATCGGATCCCAGCCGTTATATGCAAGTTTGGCTACTTCCGTAAAAATTTTTTGTCTGATTTTTGATTTGGAGGTTTCAATTCCGCGCATAATTATTCCTCTTTCTTTAAAATAATATATTATTTTTACAAACCTATTAAGGTTGTTAAATTTTCCGAGCATTATAATATCACTTTATAATGTTAAAATCAATTATATATTTTATGAAAAATATTGCCAATATTCTGTTTAAATTTTGTGCATATCATTATAAGATTATTATATAAAAAAACACTGCGGTCGTTTCCGCAGTGTTTTTATGGTTATAAGCAATTTTTGATTGCGTTATTTATTCTTTCTCTTGTTTCAAGCTGCCATGCATCTGAATGAGGATAATCAAAAAATGTAAGCTCCCGATCAAGTCCGTCTTCAAGAACAGCAACGGCTTTTTCTCTTCCGGCAAGTTTTTCCAGAGTTTGAAGCGCCATCATATCCTGAAAAGCATCATAGAAAACTTTAAGACGCAAAGAACAAAGTGCCGTTCCGTCCTTTTTCGGATAAACAACATAGCTGTCGCCGGACTGAAATGCCTTTCCGGCATCAGTAATTTCATAAGGGTTAATTTTCATTTTTGAAAATCTTGTATTCCAGAAATTAAAGCCCCAGTGCAGAAACCCTTTAACATTATACTTGTAAAGCTGATATCCAAGCACGCGGTTTCGCTGTGACGGAATAGAGAAAAATCTGTTTGAAACATATCGGTCGTCCTGTGCACAGCAATAATACGTCCATAATTCCGGCACATTGCCGATAAACGGTTCTATATGATTATTGGCCGGAATAGGCGTATTCACAAGCCCTTTTTTATAAAATTTGAAATCGGACAAAGCGTCAATAATTCTGTATCCGTCAAACAGTTTTTTTATCGTGTTTGCAGCAATTCTGTATGTGAAAACCTGTGATAAATTCGGTTCGTCGCTCACATGAATCAGTGTTTTATCCTTTAATCCAAGTTTTTCGATAAAGGCTTTAAGCTCTGCGGCAAACTGTGTAAGGAATTTTTTATATTTTCTTGAAATGACAAGTGTTTTCCAGCCGAATATTTTTTTGTATTCACCGTTTACATCTGCCATAATTTTCGGTGCATATCTGGCACCCCACTGTGTGAAAAAGTGTGACATTTCAAAGTATTCAATACCGCACTTCTGTGCCATGGCAATCCATTTTTCAAGTTTGTCAAAATGAAAGGAATATTCTTTTCCGGTTACAGTAACATCAATAAGCTGCACGGTTGGGCGTTCACCGCCTACGGCAATATCAAGCGAAGGCGTAAACAGAGGTGTTAAAATGCAGTTCATTCCGTGTTCGGCAGCAACTTTCAGATAGTTCTCAACAACTCTCCAGTATTCATCTGAAAAGGCCTCAAAACCGTATTCCTGCATAAGGCAGTCGCTGTGAAACCAGTTTGTAAATATAAGGCTTTGTTTTTCAAGAGCACAATCGATTACCTCTGCTGTAAGGGAAACCGTTTCTGTGCAGTTTTCATTTGAAACAGTAATTTCAATGTTATGTTTTCCCGCAGCAAGTTTTTCGGTTGGAACAATTTCAAACCATAATGTTTTTTTTCCGTTTTCAAGTTGGATTTTGTTATCTGCCGGAAGCAGAAGATCAGGATAGTATCCGTCCTTACTTTTAATAACATAATCGTCTGCATTTTTTTCATTGATTGCAAATTCGCTTGGCAAATATTCAACCGTGTATGCGTTTATGCAGTCAATATCGGAATGAACCTGAAGCGAAACATATTCACCGGCGGCGGAAATGAAAAGCTGAAAGGATTTTCTTTCGTTATTCAGCATGGAAAATCCGGTAAACTGTGTACTTTTCTCATTTTCATATTTCATTACCTTTTCAAGTGAGGAAAGCAATGTTAAATTGATTTCAGACATATGTAATACCTCTTTGATTTATTTGAAATAAGTATAGCATAATTATGGATTTTAATCAAATTTATTCTGCAAAATAACGGTTAATTTGACATTTCGGGATAGGAACAGATTGACTTATATGTTTTTTAATGATAAAATAACTGCGTTAAGCCACTTAAACCGGGCAGGGTGTCTTATAAAACACCCTGCCCTTCTTAACTTTGAGGGGAATAAAATTATGAAAAAGTATCTTGCAAATATCATTTCATCGTCAAGGATACTCTGTGCAATAACACTGTTTTTTTTCAGCGAAATATCAAGCTTGTTTATGCTGATTTATTTTTACTGCGGCTTATCGGATTTTGTGGACGGTCCGATTGCAAGAAAACTTGGCACAATCAGCCTTCTCGGTGCAAAGCTTGATACAGCCGGGGATGTTATTACATATTTTGCCCTGACAAAAATTCTTTATCTTGAAAGTGTTTTTCCCGTATGGGGGCTTATATGGCTTGCTGCAGCATTGGTTGGCCTTGTTATATCTGCAATTATTTCAAAGATTAGACTTGGAAAATTCTATTTTGTGCATTCTCTTTTCGGAAAAATATTCGGTGCATCGGCTTTTATGTTTCCGTTTGCAATTAAAATAATGAAAGCAGATCTATATATGGCGGTGGTTTGCAGTATGGCAAGCATTGCAGCAGTTGAATCCATTATTATTCAGCTTAAAAGCAAGGAACTGAAAACCGATGTGATTTCTGTTAAAAAGATGTAAACAGTATGAAAGCAGTGTTTGAAAGGCACTGCTTTTTAAAATGATAAGGAGGGATGCCGCATGATATATACAGTTACTTTTAATCCGTCTGTTGATTATATTATGAATGTAAATTCCCTGTCTTCAAAAGATGTAAACAGGGCGCAAAGCACAACATTTTATGCCGGCGGAAAGGGGATAAATGTATCTGCCGTGCTGTCAGAGCTTGGTGTAAAAAACAAAGCGCTTGGCTTTCTTGCGGGATTTTCCGGAAAACAGATAGAAAATATGATTCATGCGGAAAATACCGAACCGGATTTTATATATCTTACATCAGGCTGTTCAAGAATCAATGTTAAAATAAGAACAGATAAAGAAATAGATATTAATGCAGACGGTCCTGAAATCGGGCAGCAGGATATTAACAGGCTTTATAAAAAACTCGAAAATGTGAAAACAGGCGATTATTTGGTGCTGGCAGGTTCTGTTCCTGCATCCTTGCCGGATAATATTTATGAAACAATAATGAAAAAATTTTCGGGTAAAGGAATACGTTTTGTTGTGGATGCGGCAGGCAGTTTGCTGAAAAATGTGCTTAAATACAAACCGTTTCTTGTAAAGCCCAATCAATATGAACTGGGAGAAGTTTTTTCTGCTGATATAAAAACAGCAGAGGATGCTGTGAAATATGCCGTTATTATGCAGAATATGGGTGCAAAAAACGTGCTTGTTTCCATGGGGGCAGACGGGGCGGTTTTGGCGGCGGAAAACGGAACTGTTTATACTGCAAAAGCAGTGCAGGGGCAGGCTGTAAACACTGTTGGCTGCGGAGATTCCATGGTTGCCGGATTTCTTGCAGGCATTATTTGTAAAAATGATTATAAATATGCCCTCAGGCTGGGTACTGCATGTGCCGCTGCAACCGCTTTTTCGGAAGGTATTGCCGAAAAAAATCAAATAGAGAATATATGCAAAAAGACGCAGTTGTTATCATAACAACTGCGTCTTTAAATTTTATTCGTTCTGAAGTTTTATAACAACGGTATCGTCAATTACTTTTATAGATCCGCTGTCAGGCCAGCAAGGCATTTCCTTAACTTCCGGCTGTTTTTTTAATTTACGAACGGTTTCTTCATTTGCTATCGGTATTTTATATCCGAAATACTGTTGAATCCATCGGTTTCGGGAATAAGCATTAATATAGGTGCTTCCTTTGCCGCCGTACATAGGTGCCTTTTCCCATGCGTTTTTAATAAGCGGGTCTTCAATTTTGTCACCTATAAATGCCCATTTTTTTGAAGAATCATACTGTTCTGTCATACGAATCTGCACAACCATTGAATTCAGATAGTTTTCAGCCTGCCTGTTTGTGTAATACATAGCAGTATAATTAACATTTGCAAGATACGAATAGCAGCAAATAACCGAAAGAAGCAGTGCAAGAACAACAGCTTTAACGCCTTTTTGCAGTTTTGGCAGTTCAGGCTTTTCGGGCATAATATCTATTAGTATTACCGGCACGCATAAAACAATTGCAAAGGAATGCACCATTAACGTGTATATGGTGCTGTTCGGGCACATTACAGCAATCAGATTTACGGCAACGGGAAAAACAATCAGAAGCACGGCAGTTATTGCTGAAACCAAAATGTTTTTTTTGGTTTTTACAATATGCCACAAAATTATTGCAATGCTGATTATTCCAAGTGCAAAATACGAAAATTTTACAAAACCCATTTGTGCCAGATTGCAGTAATCTTTTAAAGGCAGCATGAAAAATGATATGTATGTTGTTTTAATCAGCCCGGGAAGAGCCGAAATCTGAAAATTACCCATATCGGAAATTCCCTGATAGCTGCTGAGCGATATATCATAGTAATGCAGAAACATTTGCAGAATTATATAATACAGAATCAAACCTGCAAGCATACTTGAACAATAATATATTCCTCTGCCAAGAATTTTTCCGAATGTTATTTTTTGTTCTTCAAGCGATTCTTTTATAAGCAAAAGCACAAAAATACTTGCGGTAAGCGGCAGATATGCCTGGTAAATACCAAGGGCAAGTGCCACGCACAGGCAGGAAAGCGGGAACCCGAATTTGTATTTCTTTAAAAACCATACTGCAAGAACGGAAAGAAGTATGGCAAGGCCGTAATAAGCTGCCGTGTATTTGAAAAATAAGGTTGAAACAGCAGACGGAAAAGAAATAAGTATCATACCTATAACCGAACCGAGAAAACGGTTTTTTATTTTAAACACAGATACAAGAAAGCCTGCGGATACGGCTATCAGTATCAGAAATAAAATTCCGTTGAAATATGGCAGATTATAGTTTCCTTCAAAATTATTTTTAAACAATTTACTTAATATTTCAAGAAACCATCTGCCGGATGTCAATGTGGTGCCTACACCGGCAGGCTGTTCGGAAATATCGTCATGATTATGCAATACATTTACGATTCCGAACAGATGAACGGCTAAGCCGAAAATAAATGTAGAGTAGACGGTAAACCAAAATGGACTTTTAAATGATTCTTTGATTTTATTCATTTACTGAGGATACTCCTTTAACAGATTATCAGCAATTTTTATTGCTGTTTTACGTTAATGCTGTATATTTTTGCTTTAACGGAATTTGTTTTCGAACCGATTCTTTCAACAGGAATGCAGAAAGAGGAATTTTTAATGCCGTTTTTACGTACTGTTCCGTTAAAGGAAAAACTGCCGGCAGCTTTTTTTCTTGTAAATAATCCTGCTTTCAGAACTGTTCTGAGCGGCTTTGTTTCTATTGTAAGATTCAGCTTTTTGTTGGGAATCGGTGTGTAATCAAATTCATATTCAAGATTTTCAGCAGTGAAGCCGAGTTTTCCGTTTTCGGTAATTCTGATATCGTATGTTCCGTAAGGAGCGTCCGCTTCCATAATGATTTGTTTTGGAACAACTTCTTTAAATTCTATAACAAGATTCATTACTGCGCCGGGTGTAAGATTTTTCATGCCGGTTTTCTTAAAGCAGTTTCCGCCGGTCAGCGAGATGTTTTTTAATGGGTGGAAGTGATTGCTTTTTACCGGCAGAGCCTTATCAATTGCAGAAACAGCTTTGTCAACTTCTCTGAAAGAATGTTTATCGGTGCATGACCCCCAGTTCTTTTCGGCAAAAACAGCAGCAGTGTCATTGAATCGGTCATAAAGATCCTGTTCTTTAATGCCCTTGCAGCGTTTGTCAATATTATCCTGCCATATAGCTAAGCAACCACCGAGAACCTGCTTGTTTCCTGCAGGCAATTGATAATATTTTTTGCTGTCTTTACGAAAAACCGTGCATGGTTCAAATTTTTTAAATGCGCGACGTTTATTAACATAATCCATATAAGGCGCTCTTATTTTTGTACCGTTGGGTACGATGTAATACTTATGGTCTGTATTTATAAGATTGAAGCCCATATCATACATTTCCTTGCCGTCTGCCCATGCTTCAGACCACAGATTTAATTGAACATCCTGAATGGCTTCTTTTACAATCGGTGTTTCGGGTTCATCCTTTATCCATGAAAGACTTCCCCATAAGCGAACTGTATTTGTCTGTTTGAGATAAGGTATAATTTCATTTATAAATCTTCTGTAAGCGCCGTAATCGCTTAAAAATTCATCTGCGCCTATATGTACGGCTGTACCGTTCGGAAACACGGGATTTTCGCCGCCTGTATAATCATCAAATATTTTTTTGATAAATGCAACGGCTTCCGGTTCAGCAACATTAATATGATCGGTTAACGGCCGTTTTTTCATAAGCGGTGATACTTCACCCATAACGGCATATTCAGGGAAAACTTTTGTGAATGCCAGCGCATGTGCGGGCATATCTATTTCGGGGGTGATATTCACACCCTGTAATTTTGCCCATTTAATAAAGGCGCGGAATTCTTTTTTTGAATAGCAGTAATCCTTTGATGCGGCTGTTTCGCCGTTTTTGTTTTTTAAGGAGCTTTCAAGACGGAATGCCTGATAAGCGTCAAATGTGCTTTCGTCACCGTTTTCGGCGTAGTTTTCAAGCCAAATGTAGTTGTCGCTGAGATGAATCTGAAAATCGTTCATTTTAAACCATGACATACGGCGCACAATTTTTTTCAGCATATCCATAGATACGGGTTTTCTGCCTACGTCAAGCATAAAACCTCTTACCGGGTATCTTGGATAATCACGCATAATGCCATATGGAAAACCACCCTGTGCCATAAGCTGGCAAATGGTTTTTCCGGCCCATACTGCGCCCGTTTCATCACAGCATTTTACAGTTATTCCGTTTTTGGTGCATTCCAATTCATAGCCTTCTTTTCCAAGATAAAACAGGTTTTTATCAAAACTGAAATGAAGGTTGCCGTAATGTGTTAATGAAATGTTTTTTGATGTTGCATCGTAATATTCTTCTGCAAATGCATCCATTGCTTCTTTAAATTCATCCGCACAGGAATAGGAATGGATTTCTGTAAGAATTCCGCCTGTGGCATGCCACTGGGCAGGTTCGGGAATAATATGCGGCTTTTTGTCCTGTGCACCGTAAATACCGGCTATTCTTATTTTACAGTCTTTTTCAATTGTTTGACCGTTGTTTTTGCATTTAAAGGAAAGGATTGGCGTTATATCGCAAAGCGGAGTGTGTATACAAAGATTGTCATCAACAACCTGGGGAAAATCAGCGCCCATAAATTCTGCCTGCCAGCCGTCTGAAACACAGAAATGCACCGTGTTGTCTGCAATGCTTAGTTTAATTTCCGGAATGTTTTCGTATTTCATAAATTTTACCTCTGTTTATATAGTAAACATATTATAATATAGTTTTTGTTTTTTGGCAATACGGTACTTCATATTGACATTTATGCGTATTTAATAATATAATCAAAACAGATGAAAATTTGTATAAGCAGTATGCTTATACGGAGAAAGCTGGGGAAAATGAAATATATTGTGCTGTATAATCCTCTTTCAAACGGGGGAAAGGGAAAAGAGAAGGCAGAAGAAATTAAAAGATATTATGATGAAGAAGCTTTGGAATATGTTGATATTACAAAGCAGACAGAGCTTGCCGGATTCATGGATATGAATGCCGGCAAACAAATTATATTATGCGGCGGGGACGGTACGCTTCACTATTTTGTAAACCATGTAAACTGTGAAGATCTTAAAGCAGATGTTTTCTATTATCCGGCAGGTTCGGGAAATGATTTTAAGCGGGATACAATCGGCATTGTAAAAGAATATAAGCCGTATAAGATAAATAAATATCTGAAAAATCTGCCGATTGCAGAGGTGAACGGCAGAAAATATAAATACATAAACGGTGTCGGTTTCGGAATAGACAGCTTTGCGTGTGTTGAACGTGAAAAGGTAAAGGCGAAAAATCCGGATAAAAAAATTAATTATACAGGAATTGTTATAAAAACTTGGATGTTTGACTATAAGCCGATTGATGCCGTTGTTACGGTGGACGGAAAAAGGTATGAATACAAAAATGTTTGGATCTGTCCTGCCATGAAATGCAAATCCTATGGCGGTGGAATGATTGTTGCACCCAATCAGAACAGGCTTGATAAGGAACATAAACTGTCAATCACGGTATTTCACGGTAAAAATAAATTAAGAATAGCATATGGTTTTTTTCATACTTTCAGTGCTTCTCATCTGAAATATAAAGATATTTGCACCGAATTGCATGGCAAGCACATAACCGTTGAATTTGCAAAGGAAGCTCCGGTGCAGATTGACGGAGAATTAATAGGAAATTCAAAAATATTTTCTGCTTATGCAGAATAAAAAATGCACCGGTTGTTACTGAACAATCGGTGCTCTTTCTTTTATTTATCATTTATTTCGGTTTTTATATTATTTGCTTTTGCATACTCTGCGGCAGAACTTCCGTTGAAAGTGATTATTTTTACATTTTTATCATTGGTGAAAACATCATTTTCTATAGCTGCAGGATTTGCAATTTCACATTTTTCAAGTGCGGTGCAGTTATAAAATACATATTTTTCCATGGTTTTAACCGAGTCGGGAATGGTTACCGTTTTCAGAGAGGTACATTCTTCAAAAGCACCTTTTCCAATGGTTTCAACACCGTTTGCAATGGTCAGTTTTTCCATTCCGATACACTGATAAAATGCACTGTCCTCAATTGTTTTGCAAGAACCGGGAATCACAACCTCTTTCACATTTTTGCATTTAAGAAATGCATGGTCTCCTATACTTTCAAGTCCGTCGCCGAGAATGATTTTGTCGGCAGCATAGCATTTGGCAAATGCCCAGTCTTCTATGATTTTTAACCCGTTCGGAATAACGATTTCTTTTAATTTATCCGCATACTGAAATGCTTTTTGACGAATGGTTTCGGGAGCACTGCTGAAAACAATCTCTTTCAGTTTTCCGCTTCCTGTTTCATTTGAATTATTTCCTCTGCTTTCAAATGCGCTTACGCCTATAATCTTTATATTGCTTCCGAATGTAACTTTTGTAAGCTCGGTACAGTACATTGCCGCAAAGTTTCCAACCACTTCAAGCGTGTCCGGAAAAACAAGCTCTGTTATTTTTGATTCATAAAACGCTTTGTTTTCCACAGCTACAACTGTGTGACCGTCTATTTGCTCCGGAATAATAAGGGCAGTATCTTTTCCGTTGTATGCGGTTATTACCGCTGTGTCGTCATCAAGCAGACAGTATGTAAAGTCTCCGTTTTTTATATTTTCTTCTGAAATGTTTTTTCCAAGCATATCTGCCGCCATTTCGGTTGCCGGATCATACGTGTTTATTTCAAGTGACATTATGTTTTTAAACTGCGCAGAAGAACAGCCTGCAAATAATATGGCAATTATGAATACTGAGGCAAGAACAGCCGTTATTTTTTTACTCATTGTTTTTGCCTCCTTTTTCTTTCTTTGCAAGGCGTTCCTGTTTTCTTCTTTCAAGGTCTGCCTTTCTTTTGGCCTCAAGCGCTTCTATTTCTTCTTTTTTCAATGCGTATGCCGCATCTGCGCGTTCTTTTGATTCAATGTATTTTTCACGGATTTCATCAATATGTGTAAAGTTTTCTTTTTCGGTTATCATTCGTTTTGCATCAATCATAACCTTTGCACTGCGCACATATTTTGATTTTTCATTAACAAAATTTCTGATTTTCTTTTTCTTTGCAATACGCTGAGACAATGTTTCCTCCGGCATTTTTTCTGCAGCTTCAAGCAATGCATTGTCAGGTTCTTTCACTGTACCGTTGGGGAAATATCTGTTTATATGCTTGCGGCAGTTCAAAAGCAGTCTTGCATATGTAATGGCTTCGCTTCTGATTTCTCTTTCTTCCGCCGTTGTTTTAGGCATAGCCTTTGCTTCTTTCATAACAGATTTGTCTGCATTGTAAATTGCACTGTATCCGCTTGCAATGAGTTTTGCACAGCGGTCATACTGTATCTGCGTTTTGCGTGTTTCATATTTGTTCATTTCATCAATAACAAAGTTGCACACAGAAATATTCTTGTTCAGGTTTTTTAACGCTTTGTTTTCCGCTTTGGCATTCTTTAACGCTTCTTTTCGTACAGCCTTTTCCTTTTTTGTGGTTTTCGGCAGCGCCTTTGCTGCGGCAATATTTTTCTTTATTTTTTCTTTCTGTTCGGAATTGAATTTTTTGTATGCCTTTTTCAGCCTTTCAATTTCCGATTTTCTGAAAGCTTTTTCTTCTGCAGTTCTTGCAGGAAGTTTTTTTGCCTTGTTAATATCATCCTGTGTTGTCATATGCAGACGCTGTTCGTAAAGGCTGTTTGCTTCATCTATAATGTCTATGGCTTCAACAAGATCTTCATCTTTAAGAATACCGTTTCCGTAATCTTCAAACATGGCACGGATTTTCAATACTTTAACAATGCCCTGTTGCTTGATTTCTGTTAAATCATAAAAGAAATACGGCACCATATTCAGAAATGCACCGATAACAGCAGCAATAATCAGCACTTCAAACATATCCTCACGGAAGGAAGCAACCTCAAGCACATCATAATTGTCCTGAAGGCCAAGACCCTGATAAATTGCAGGAAGAACAAGACCGGTAAACATTCCGATAAAGCTGCCTATAATACCAACTGCGCCGAACATTCCGTCTATACGTTCTCCTGTGCGGTATTGCTGATAATCACGCATATCCGCCTGAATTCCGGGATTGTAAACGATGGAAAATGAATTTACAAAGCCGTTAAGGTAGTAAAGCACAATCAGCATAAAGATGTTTTTATAAAACGGAAGCAGAAGTCCTATCAGAAAAATATTTGCAAAATTGCACCAGATAAGAAGGTTTCTTTTTCCTATTGTGCGGATTGCGATGGGGCATATCAGCATTGCCCATAAAGCCGCATTACCTATCAGTGTGGTTGCTATACTGTATGTGCCCATTCTGTTCGGATAGCCGTAAATAAATGTCCAGCCTATAATAACGCCCACTGCAGTTTCAAGAAATCCAAGCCAGCCTGCCATAGATGTAATCCAGAAATACTTGTTTTTTGCAACTGCACGGAAAGCATCTGAAAATTTGAAATTTGTAACGTGTGTTTTTGCCTCTACAATTCGTTCCTTTGTTCCGAAAACAGAAAAATAGCTTAAAACAATTCCCAACACAGCCAGCGTGGGATATATAATTCTGTAAGTTCTTATGTCATTCAGACCGCCGGTTAAAGTTGAAAGGGGGGGCACCACAAGTCCTATAATTGTCGGTGCAAATGAATACAATACAGAAGAAACGGCCACAATGTCTGTTCTTTCATGTGAATTGGGCGACATAACGTTTACCAAATCTGTGTATGCATTCTGGAAAAAAGGATGGAAACACTGCACAAGATTATAGCAAACAAAAACGGCAATAACCTTTTCCATATATGACATGGTTTCATACGGAAGCCATACGAATATAAGCGAAACAATGATTGCCGGAATACCCATTACCGCAATCCATGGACGGAATTTACCCATTTTCAGTTTAAAGCCGTCTATTATGTAAGATCTTGCAATGGTTATACCAAAACCTATAAAGGTTGATGCAATACCCATATACTGCAAATCCATTGGTTTAATACCGATTGTGTTTCCTACAAGAAAGCTGGTGGCAGTAAGTGCAATCATACTGAAAAAATATATTGCAAACTGAACACCCATTCCGCCCACACCGTAAGCAATGGTTTCTTTATAAGAAACATATTTGCCCAGCGGAGGTGTTTTCCAATAGGTTTGAACATTCGAAATCATATCTGTGATTTTCATTATTTTACCCCCTGTTTAAATCAATAATACAGAACGATTATACTATCGTTTCTTTCTATTTTTCAAGTTAAAACAAAATTTTTATTTATTAGTGCCAATGTGAATGATTATTTATTTGTGCAAGTTTTACAATCATAAATTTATCAATTTTTTCATATATATAAAATAATAGTTTATATTGTTGACATTTGAAAAAACAGATGCTATAATTTATACATACTTAAACCGTTGAGGCGGAGATAACGGCAATGATGCCTTTACAGAGAACCTGTGGTGCTGAGAGTCAGGTAAGAAACAAGTTGTCAAATGGACCGCTGAGGGTGCAGTCAAATGTGATTTTCACAGAGTATTCTGCAACGTGTGGGCATACGTAAGTTGCCGGGGATATGTTGGTATCCTGCTAAGTGCATGGGGTCATTCCCGTGAATTCAAGGTGGCACCGCGGATAAATGAATTTGTTCGTCCTTGACAGATATTTTTCTGTCAGGGGCGTTTTTTTATTTGCTTTTTTGGCAGAATAACAAATATTAGTATATTATTTTGGAGGTCGGTGTTATGAATTTTATGCCAAAAGAGAAAGACATTATTAAAATTGCCGCAACAGGACAATATAAGGTTTTGCCTGTAAGCTGCGAGATTCTTTCGGATATATGCACGCCCATTGAAGCAGTAAAAATACTGAAAAATGCTTCATCGCATTGCTATATGCTTGAATCGGCAAGGCAGAACGAAAAATGGGGCAGGTATACTTTTCTCGGTTGTAATCCCAAACTGGAAATTACGTTCCATAACGGAGAGATAAAAGCAGGCAGCGTTAAGAAAAAAACCAAGAACCCGTCTGCATTTCTGCGTAATATTCTTAAAGAATATAAAAGCCCGCATTTTGATTATCTTCCGTCATTTACCGGCGGACTTGTGGGATATTTTTCATATGATTATTTCAGCTATGCCGAACCGTCTGTAAAAAATACCGCAGCAGACAGTGAAAATTTTAAGGATGCTGATTTGATGCTGTTTGATAAAGTAATTGCATTTGATAATGTAAAACAAAAAATCATTCTGATAGCCAATATAAGGCTTGATAATATAAAAGCAGAGTACAGCAGGGCAGTTAAGGAACTGAAAGAGCTTTGCAGGCTTTTGCAAAACGGTGAAAAAACAAAGGAAAAGGGCGGCATGCTGCTGAGTAAGGTTAAGCCGTTATTCAGCAGGGAAGAATATTGCCGAATGGTTGAAAAAGCAAAGTTTCATATTAAAGAAGGAGATATTTTTCAGATTGTGCTTTCAAACAGGCTTTCGGCATCCTTTGAAGGAAGTCTGCTGAATACGTACAGGATTTTGAGAACGATAAATCCGTCGCCGTATATGTTTTATTTTTCAGGTACGGATGTTGAAGTGGCAGGCGCATCGCCGGAAACGCTTGTAAAGCTTGAAAACGGCGTGCTTTATACGTTTCCTTTGGCGGGAACAAGACCAAGGGGAAAGAATGATAAAGAAGACACGGCATTTGAAAAAGAACTGCTTTCAGATGAAAAAGAGCTGGCGGAGCATAATATGCTTGTTGACCTCGGCAGAAATGATCTTGGAAAAATCAGCCGCTTCGGTTCTGTTAAGGTTGAAAAACTTCATTCAATTGAAAGATATTCGCATGTTATGCATATCGGTTCAACTGTAAGCGGGGCCATAAAAGAAGAATATGATGCTTTAGATGCCGTTGAAGCGGTGCTTCCGGCAGGAACGCTTTCAGGCGCACCGAAAATAAGGGCATGTCAGCTTATAAATGAACTTGAAAACAATAAAAGAGGCATTTACGGCGGCGCAATAGGATATATTGATTTTACGGGAAATATGGATATGTGTATTGCTATAAGGATTGCATACAAGAAAAACGGAAAGGTTTTTGTAAGAAGCGGTGCCGGTATTGTTTATGATTCCGATCCCGAAAAGGAATACAACGAATGTATTAATAAAGCAAAAGCGGTTATTAGTGCGCTTGAAACTGCACAGGAGATGGACATATGATTTTACTGATTGATAATTATGACAGCTTTTCCTATAATCTTTATCAATTTATCGGGGAAATAAATCCTGATATAAAGATTGTACGAAACGATGAATGTACAGCGGAGGAAATAATAAAACTTCATCCGGAAAGGATTATTATTTCACCGGGTCCGGGCAGACCTGAAGATGCCGGGATATGTATGGATTTGATAAGAAAAGTGCAGAATAATATTCCCATTTTGGGCGTATGCCTTGGTCATCAGGCAATTTGCAGTGTTTTCGGGGCAGATATAACCTATGCAAAAAAGCTTATGCACGGAAAGCAGTCTGCCGTAAAGTTTAACAATAAAAGCCCTTTATTTAAAAATTGCCCTGAAATCTCCCGTGCGGCACGGTATCATTCGCTTGCGGCGGATTCCGGTTCCATTCCGCCTTGTCTGGAGATAATTGCTGTATCGGAAGACAGGGAGATAATGGCTGTTCAGCACAAAAAATATAAAATATACGGTGTACAGTTTCATCCGGAATCGGTAATGACGCCGTTTGGAAAACAGATGATTGAAAATTTTATTAAGGAGGATATGTAATGATTAAAGAGGCGATTGTAAAAATTGTGAATAAACAGGACCTTTCATATGATGAAGCGTATGCCGTTATGAATGAAATAATGAACGGGGAAACAACGCAAACACAGAATGCGGCTTTTCTTGCCGCGCTTTCAACGAAAAGTGCAAGGGCCGAAACCATTGATGAAATTGCCGGATGCGCCGCTGCGATGAGAAATCATGCGGAAAAGGTTGAAACAGATATGGAGCTTTTTGAAATTGTCGGTACAGGCGGAGACAATGCACAAAGTTTTAATATTTCCACAACAGCCGCAATTGTAGCTGCAGCAGGCGGAATAAAAGTAGCAAAGCACGGCAACAGGGCCGCTTCATCCAAATGCGGTACGGCCGACTGTTTGGAAGCACTCGGTGTAAATATCAATCAAAGTCCCGAACGTTGTATTGAACTTTTAAATGAAGTAGGAATATGTTTTTTCTTCGCACAGAAATACCATACATCCATGAAATATGTGGGCGGTATACGAAAGGAACTTGGTTTCAGAACGGTTTTTAATATTTTAGGTCCTTTAACCAATCCGGGCAGTCCGAAAATGCAGCTTCTCGGTGTTTATGATGAATATCTTGTTGAACCGCTTGCGCAGGTGCTGATGAATCTTGGTGTTAAACGCGGAATGGTTGTGTATGGTCAGGATAAGCTGGATGAAATTTCTTTAAGCGCACCGACAACGATTTGTGAATTTAAGAATGGATGGTACAGAAAATATACGGTCAGTCCGGAAGAGTTCGGATTTGAACGCTGCAGCAAAGAAGATTTGAAAGGCGGCTCTCCATCAGAAAATGCAGGTATCACGCGTGCTGTTTTAGCCGGAAAAAAGGGACATAAACGCAATGCTGTGCTTATGAATGCCGGTGCTTCTTTGTATATTTGTGGAAAGGCAAAAACCTTTACAGATGGGATTCGAACCGCCGCCGAAATCATAGATTCGGGAAAGGCTGAAAAGGTGCTGGAAAAATTGATAGAAGCAAGCAATAGAGCGGAGGAACGGGCATGACAATACTGAATCAGCTTGCCGATTATGCATTGCTTCGTGTGCATAAGGCAAAGTCTATTATGCCGCTGCATATCGTAAAGGAATTAGCCTTTACAAAAGAAAAGGGTGCTTTTGAGTTTGAAAATGCCCTGAAACAGAAAAAAATTTCATTTATCTGTGAATGTAAAAAGGCTTCGCCGTCCAAAGGTATAATTTCTGATGATTTTCCGTATGTTGAAATCGCAAAGCAATATGAAAATGCGGGTGCGGACTGTATATCTGTTTTAACCGAACCAAAATGGTTTTTGGGAAAGGACGAATACTTAAAAGAAATAGCGTCTGCTGTTTCGGTTCCGTGTTTGCGTAAGGATTTCACGGTGGATGAATATATGATTTATGAAGCAAAACTGCTTGGAGCATCGTCTGTGCTGTTAATTTGCGCTATTCTTACGGAAAATAAAATCAGCAAGTATATAAAAATATGTGATGCGCTTGGTATGTCGGCACTTGTTGAAACACATAACGAAAAAGAAATTGAAACAGCTTTAAAAGCAGGCGCAAGAATAATAGGGGTCAACAACAGAAATCTTCATGATTTTTCTGTGGATACCGAAAACAGTTTCAGGCTTCGCCGTTTGATACCGAAAGAAGTGCTTTTTGTTTCGGAAAGCGGTATAAACAGCACAGAAGATATTGCATTCATGCGTGAAATCGGCGCAGATGCCGTGCTGATAGGCGAAGCTTTGATGAAAGCTAAGGATAAAAAATCCATGCTTGAGAAGCTGAGAGGTGCCGTATGACAAAGATTAAAATCTGCGGAATTTCCAAAGCGGATGATATTGAAACCGTTAATTTGCTAAAACCCGAATATATTGGCTTTGTATTTGCTGAAAAAAGCAAACGCCGCATATCTGCCGGCACGGCATATGATTTGAAAAAAATGCTTCATCCTGCTGTAAAAGCAGTTGGCGTGTTTGTTGATGAACCGATTGATGCTGTGGCAAAACTTATGAATAACAATGTTATTGATTTGGCTCAGCTTCACGGTCGGGAAGATGAAGCGTATATAAAAACGCTTCGTTATTATACGGATAAACCCGTTATTAAAGCATTTGCAATTAAAAGCGAAAACGATATTGCGGCGGCAAATAAAAGCAGTGCGGATTTTGTTTTGCTTGATTCGTCAGGCGGCGGAACTGGCACCGTATTTAATTGGGATTTTATTAATTTAATAAGCAGACCTTATTTTCTTGCAGGCGGTCTTACACCGCAAAATGCAGGAAAAGCGGTTGAAAGGCTTGAACCGTATGCGCTTGATGTAAGTTCGGGCGTTGAAACAAACGGATATAAGGATAAAAATAAAATAGCAGAATTTATTTCTGCGGTAAGAAAGGAAGATTTAACATGACAAATACAAACGGGCGGTTTGGAATCCACGGCGGACAGTATATTCCCGAAACGCTTATGAATGACGTAATTGAGCTTGAGAAAGCATATAATCATTATAAAAACGATTCTGATTTTAATAAGGAGCTTTCCGAACTTTTTAACAACTATGCAGGCCGACCCTCAAGGCTTTACTATGCGAAAAAAATGACAGAGGATTTGGGCGGTGCAAAAATTTATCTGAAAAGAGAGGATTTAAACCATACCGGTTCTCATAAAATCAATAATGTTCTCGGGCAGGCGCTTTTGGCAAAGAAAATGGGGAAAACACGCCTGATTGCGGAAACAGGAGCAGGGCAGCATGGTGTTGCAGCGGCAACTGCAGCGGCACTTCTTGGTATGGAATGTGTTGTTTTTATGGGGGAAGAAGATACAGTCCGCCAAGCGTTGAATGTTTATCGCATGCGCCTGCTTGGTGCAGAAGTTATACCGGTTAAAACGGGCACAGCAACACTGAAAGATGCTGTTTCGGAAGCCCTGCGTGAATGGACCTCAAGAATTGATGATACACATTATTGTCTGGGTTCTGTTATGGGTCCGCATCCTTTTCCCATGATTGTGCGTGATTTTCAGGCTGTAATTTCAAAAGAAATAAAACGGCAGTTATCGGAAACAGAAAACAAACTGCCGGATGCGGTTATTGCCTGTGTTGGCGGCGGTTCAAACGCAATGGGAAGCTTTTACCATTTTATTGATGATAAGTCTGTAAGACTGATAGGCTGCGAAGCCGCAGGCAGAGGTATAGATACATTTGAAACCGCGGCAACCGTAAATACAGGCAGAACAGGTATTTTTCACGGAATGAAATCCTATTTCTGCCAGGATGAATTCGGTCAGATTGCACCTGTTTATTCCATTTCTGCAGGGCTTGATTATCCGGGTATCGGACCGGAACATGCATATCTTCACGATATAGGCAGAGCCGAATATGTGCCGGTAACAGATGAGGAAGCAGTAAATGCTTTTGAATATCTTTCAAAAACAGAAGGCATTATTCCTGCAATAGAATCCGCCCATGCTGTGGCATATGCGATGAAAATTGCACCGGAAATGAGCAAAGAAAAGAGTATCGTTATAACAATATCCGGCAGAGGAGATAAGGACTGTGCCGCGATTGCAAGATACAGAGGGGAGGATATTTATGAGTAATATTCATAAGGCCTTTGAAAACGGAAAGGCATTCATTCCGTTTATTACCTGCGGAGATCCTGATTTGGAAACGACTGCAGCGGCTGTAAGGGCGGCGGCGGAAAACGGCGCAGATTTGATTGAACTTGGCATTCCTTTTTCAGATCCCACTGCCGAAGGTCCGGTTATTCAGGCGGCCAATATCCGTGCATTAAAGGCAGGGGTTACAACAGATAAAATTTTTGAATTTGTCAGGGAAATACGAAAGGATGTTAAAATTCCCATGGTATTTATGACCTATGCAAATGTTGTATTTTCCTATGGGGCTGAATATTTTATTTCTGTTTGTGCTGAAATCGGAATAGACGGAATCATTCTGCCGGATTTGCCGTTTGAGGAAAAACAGGAATTTTTGCCGGTATGCCGAAAATACGGTGTGGATTTGATATCGCTAATTGCGCCGACTTCGGAAAACAGGATTGCGATGATTGCCGAAGAGGCAGACGGCTTTCTGTATATTGTTTCAAGCCTTGGCGTTACGGGAACAAGAAGTGAAATAAAAACAGATTTAAAATCAATGATTGATATTGTCAGAAAAAGCACGGATATTCCGTGTGCTATTGGATTCGGAATATCAACACCGGAACAGGCAAAGAAAATGGCGGAAATTTCAGATGGTGCCATTGTAGGTTCGGCCATTATAAAATTGCTGGAAAAGTACGGAAATGATGCTCCGAAATACATCGGCAAATATGTAAAATCAATGAAAAATGCCATTACGGAATAATCAGACATATTGTAAATTGTTTTGCAGAAGGGCAGATTTGTTCTTCTGCTTTTATTGTAAAAGTGTGTTCATTATGGTACAGTATCATTATATTGCATGTTTACCGGTGAATGATTATGATTAAAACAGTTGCGGAAAAATTAAATAAAATAAAAAAAGAAAGATATATTATTGCTGTTGACGGAAGATGCGGGGCAGGCAAAACAACATTTGCGCAAAGGCTTTGCAAACATTTTGACTGCAGTGTCATTCATATGGATGATTTTTTTCTGCGTCCTGAACAACGGACATCGGAACGGTTAAATGAACCCGGCGGGAATATAGATTATGAGCGTTTTGCCGCAGAAATCATAGTTCCGCTTCAAAACGGAGGAAGTTTCCGCTATCGCCCGTTTCGTTGTCAAACGCTTTCGTTTGATGAGGAAAAAACAGTGGAAAACAAAAAAATAATCCTTGTTGAAGGCGCCTATTCATGCCATCCTGCATTTTCTGATATTTATGATTTAAAAATATTTCTTGATATAGATGCTACGGAGCAGTTAAAACGAATAGAAAAGCGAAACGGAAAACAGATGCTGAATCAGTTTAAAAACAAATGGATTCCGCTTGAAGAAAGATATTTTAAAGCGTTTAATATTAAAGAAAAATGTGATATTTGCTTTTAAGCAATATCACATTTTTTGCCTTTAAAGTGTTAAATTGCAATGGGTGCATGAATATGGTATTATCAATTTATTATAGGAATGGGAGGATAATATGGAGGGAAGAGAAAAATTTGCGTCACGGCTTGGTTTTATTCTGGTTTCGGCAGGCTGTGCGGTAGGCATTGGAAACGTATGGAAATTTCCGTATATCTGCGGAATTTACGGCGGCGCCGCTTTCATAGTAATGTATTTGGTATTTCTGCTGATTCTTGGGCTTCCGATTTTAATATGTGAATTCACTGTCGGACGGGGAAGCCGTTTTGGTATGGGAAAGGCATTTGAAACGCTTGAGCCGAAGGGAACAAAATGGCACAATCTTAAATGGATAAGTATTTTGGGCAGTTTTCTGCTGATGATGTTTTATACAATGGTAGCCGGCTGGATGATATATTATGCCTACCTGGAAATAACCGGAAAAATGACCGGGCTTGATAATTCCGGCGTTGCAAATGTATTTTCGGAAATGCTTTCTCAACCGGCAACAATGAGCCTTTGGGCCTTTATTGCCATTATAATATCTTTTGGAATATGTGTGCTCGGTGTTAAAAACGGTGTTGAAAAAATAACAAAGGTTATGATGTGTTTCCTTATTGTTTTAATGATGGCGCTGGCAGTGCACTCCTTTATTCTTCCGAATGCTTCGGAAGGAATTAAATTCTACCTTGTGCCGAATTTTAAATCTGTTGCTAAAAACGGGCTTGGCACGGCTGTTTTTGCTGCTATGAGCCATGCGTTCTTTACATTAAGCATAGGTATCGGTGCAATGGAAATTTTCGGAAGTTATCTTGACCGTAAGAAAAAAATCACAGGTGAAGCTGTAAATATTATTCTGCTTGATACCTTTGTGGCTTTAATGGCAGGTTTTATCATTATTCCTGCATGTTTCTCTTTCGGAGTAGAGCCTGATTCCGGTCCTTCACTTTTATTTATAACACTGCCCAATCTGTTCAATAACATGTCGGGCGGCAGAATATGGGGCGCCATGTTCTTCATATTTATGTCTTTTGCGGCCCTTTCAACCCTGGTTGCTGTTTTTGAAAATATTATAGCAATGTTTATGGATATGAACGGCTGGAGCAGAAAAAAATCTGTTGCCGTAAACTTTGTTCTTATCACCGTGCTTTCAATGCCGGCAATACTTGGCTTTAATCTTCTTTCAAAATTTCAGCCTTTGGGCAGCGGCACTTCGGTTATGGATTTGGAGGATTTCCTTGTATCCTATAATTTGCTCCCGCTCGGTTCGCTTGTTTTTGTTATGTTCTGTGCAAGAAGAAACGGCTGGGGATTTGAAAATTTCCTGAAAGAGGCAAATAAGGGTTCAGGCGTTAAATTTCCGAAATGGATAAGAGTTTATATGCAGTATATTCTGCCGCTTATCGTTACCGGTATTTATCTTAAAGGATATTATGATTATTTTATTCCGCAGGGCATCGGTGTAACAATCGGCTGGATGTGCTTTGCTGTTTTGCTTCTTGTTCTGATATTCGGAATTGCGGTATTTACAGGAAGAAAGAAAATAAAAGAATAAAAAATAAAAAACGCTGTTTTTACAGCGTTTTTTATTTTTGTATCAACCATTTATATTTTCTTTAACCTCATTCAAAAAAGCTGCAGCCGCCTTTGAAAATATCTGATATTTTTTCCAAACAAGATGCATGGAAATTTTTAATTCCGGTTTCAAAGGAATAAATCTGAATTTTTCATAGTTGGTAATCAGTCTGTCCAGTGTAAGGGCAAATCCCATTCCCTCATCAACCATTACGGAACCGTTGAAAATCAGATTGCAGGTGGCAACAAAGTTCATTTTTTTGATTTTTGGACCGAACCAGTCGGACAGTTCATTGTTTCTGAAAACCTGCCTGGATATGATGATAGGTTTATTCAGTAAATCATCGGGTGTAATGTATTCTTTTTCTGCAATATTACTGTTTGCCTTAACAAGCAGTCCCCATGTGTCTTCAGCCGGCAGTTTCATAAAATCATATTTTGTTTTGTCAAAATCACCCAGTATAAGCCCAAAGTCAATTAAACCCTTGTCAAGCTTATAAAGCACGTCAACAGCATCGCCGCTTTCTATATTCAGCCGTACATCAGGGTGCTTGCTTTTCATTTTATTTGCGGCAGAAACAAGTGAACGTATGCCTTCTGTTTCGCCGGCACCAATATAAATATCACCTGAAATATATTCGTCTGAACTGCCGATTTCTGCTTCTGTTTTCTGTACAAGGTCAATAATTTCTTCTGCTCTTTTTCTGAGAAGAACACCGTCGTCTGTCAGTGTTATTTTTCTTTTTCCTCTTTCAAAAAGCTGTTTTCCAAGCTCCTCTTCAAGCTCTTTAAGCTGTCTTGAAAGCGTGGGCTGTGTTAAATGAAGATATTTTGCCGCACCTGAAATGCTTTGTTCCCTTGCAACAGCCAGAAAGTATTCAAGAACTCGTATTTCCATATATATCACCGTAATAAGCATAGCTGTTTTTATTATGCCTGTCAAGCATAATATGTCATTCAATATAGGTATTTGCAATTGCAGATACGGCGCTATATTATGTAAGTGAAAGAAAAATGCGGTGAATGATATATGGGCTATTTGGAAAACGAAACGGCAATCAGGCAAAATCTGAAGGACGCCGGCTGCTGTGAAAAGCAGATTCATGATTTAATCAATGAAATGAAAAACGGAAACAGGGATATTTGGCAGAAAAAATTATCGGCACACCGTTGCTGTTTGCTGGACGAACTGCATAAAGAACAGCGCTGTATCGATTGTCTTGATTATTTTTTATATATGGTTGAAAAGGAGAATGAATGAAATATTTAAACTTTATTGAAAATAAAAACTTTGATGAAGAAAGGGCGTTATACGGTTGTGAAAATTTGTCGGTAAGCCAATGTTTGTTTGACGGTCCGGCCGACGGTGAAAGCGCTTTTAAAGAATGTGAAAATATTTTGGCAAAAAACTGTTTTTTTAATCTTCGTTATCCGTTTTGGCATAATAGCGAAGTAAAAATAAGAAATTGTGAATTAACCGAAAACTGCCGTGCGGCACTTTGGTATTCAAATAATATTGAAATAGAAAACACAAAACTTTACGGCATAAAAGCATTAAGGGAATGCCGCAATGCAAAGCTGTTTGACTGCGATATAAATTCATCTGAATTCGGTTGGTTTTCAAAAAACATCATTATGAATGACTGTACTGCGCAAAGTGAATATTTTATGATGTATGCTGAAAATATAACCTTTGAAAATATTACTTTCAGCGGTAAATATTCATTTCAGTATATAAAAAATTCTGTATTTGACAATTGTATTTTCAATACAAAAGATGCTTTCTGGCATGCAGAGAATGTTATTGTAAAAAACAGTGTGGTTAATGGCGAATATCTTGCTTGGTACAGTAAAAATGTTACCTTTGAAAACTGCAAAATAACGGGAACACAGCCGCTGTGCTATTGTAAAAATCTGAAATTGATCAACTGCAAAATGGTTGATACGGATTTGTGCTTTGAAAAATCAGATGTGGAAGCAGTTCTTACAACGCATGTAATCAGTATTAAAAATCCTTGCAGCGGGCATATTGTGCTTCCGTATGCAGATACAGTTATTATGGATGATGAAAGCGCAAAAGCAGTAATATGCGAAAAAAACAAGTGCTGTAGCTGTGCTTAGAATTATATTATTTAATACAAAGGAAGGAAATGTTATGGTAAAACAAACGGCCGGAAAAGATGCGTTGGGTGATTTTGCACCGGAATTTACGCGGCTGAATGACGATATATGTGCAGAAGAACACGGCGGTATGTTTGGAATGGGTAAGCCGAATACAGCTTTTTCGCAGTATTTTACAGGGAATTCCTATTTGAAGCCGCTGGCTAAGGCAGAAACTGTATTTCTTGCCAATGTAACCTTTGAACCCGGCTGCCGCAACAACTGGCATATTCATAAGGCTGAAAAAGGCGGCGGACAGATTCTGATTTGCGTTGAAGGGAAAGGCTGGTATCAGGAATACGGCAGGCCTGCGAAAAGTATTAAAGCTGGTGATGTTATAACCGTTCCTGCAAATGTTAAGCATTGGCACGGTGCAAAGCGTAACTGCTGGTTCAGCCATATTGCTGTTGAACCTGCAGGCGAAGGCACTTCTAATGAGTGGTGTGAACCTGTTTCCGATTCAGAATATAATTGTTTATAAAATATAAAATAAAAGAGCCGCAACGGCTGCTGCTGATATTTTTCAGAACAGTTGTTGCGGCATAACTTTTTTCTGTTGTATTTTACCTGGTTATTTGTTACAATCAGAATGAAATCATTATTTGGTTCATCAGTTCATTCTTTTTCTGTATTCAGAAGGCGAAAGCAGGGTTATACGCTTGAATTCGGATGAAAAATAATTTTGGTCCGAAAATGCAAGAATTTGTGAAATTTCGCTTATCGGCTTTCTTGTGTTGCTTAAATACAGTTTTGCAACATCAATTTTTCTTTCAAGATAATAATGATAAGGTGTTAAACCGTAAGCTTCTTTAAAAACCCGTGTAAGCTGATTTTTTGAATAGTTGAAAACAGAAGAAAGTTCTTCTATTGTCAATTTTTTTTCAACATTTGCATCAATATATTTCTGAAGCTGTTCGGCAAGTGTAGCTTTATTATTGCATATAGAATTTCTTATCTGAATAATCATTCTGTGCAGAATAACGGCAACCTCATCAATAAGTGCACCGTAATTATCTGCACGGTTATTTTTTATTCTGTCTATTTCTTTAAAAAAAGGAAGAAGATTGCAGTTTTCAAAGCAATATTCGTTTTCGGGTAGATACATTTTTATCAGGTTTTCCGCCAGTTCGCCGTCAAAAACAATCCATTCCTTTTCTGCGTATTCATTTTTGCCGCAGTAATATTCGTGGCGGCTGTTTTTGGTTAAAAGTACGGCGCAATTCTTTTTTGGTGTATATTCTTTGGAATTGATTTTAAGCGACTGACTGCCTTTCGTTATGTATTCAACAGCCATAATGCGCGAATTTTTTCGGCATACATAATACGAACTGTCGCATTCGGTTTTTCCGATAACCATTACATTCAGGGGATAATCCCTGTTATAAAATTTCCAAAAGTTTACCGCTTCATTCTTCATGGTGCTATTCCTAAGATATAATGTTATTTATTTCATATATTAATGGATTTTTGTGTGATATAATACTAACATATAATTCATCCTTTTTCAACAATCATGGGGGAAATTATGTTTTCTTATTATATTGAATATTCAGCAAACGGAAAGAATTTTAAAACTTCTTCCGGTAAAAATGCGCATTTTGAAATCATAAGCTGTTTTAAGGACGGCAGATTTACCGCAGATATAAAAACGTTCTGCAAAATAGAATTTAAAAAATTTCAGGTTCTTTTTCCTTACCGCTTTCATAAGAATCAGTATGTTTTTATTAACGGTTATCAGTCCTGGACGGAAAGCAGGGAATATTCCGTAAATGAAAAAATGTCTGATTTTTCAAGAATAAAAGAAATGATTGTAAAAAGCCCGTTTAATTCCAAAAGCGGAATGGGAAGGGCAGGCGATGTTTTCTTCTGTCATTATCCAAGAAAAAAAGGTGTTTTTTACAGCTATTCCTACGGATATGTAAGGGAAAACGATAAAATTGATTTGTTTGCATCATTAAGTGAGCGCAGTGGCTATACAATTGTAAGATTTCATGCAAAAAAATCGCAGGTTACAGCCGAAAAGGATTTTGACGGTGTTGTTTTTAACGGTACGGCAAGACTGATGGATTTTGTTCACCTGTGCGGCGAATATGAAACAACATTTGATAAATGGTTTGCTTTCATGAATATCAAAAGCCGTTTAACAGAAAAAAAGTGCGGCTATACCACATGGTATAATTATTACAGAAATATCAATGAAAGCATTGTAAGCCGTGATTTGGAATCCTTGAGCAAACTGCCCGAAAAGGTTGATGTTTTTCAGATTGACGACGGTTATCAGAAAAGCATAGGTGACTGGCTTCATACAGATGAAAGCAAATTTTCGGGCGGCATGAAGAAGATTGCGGATGAAATACATAAAAAGAATATGCTTGCGGGATTATGGCTTGCACCGTTTGCCGCCTCAAAGGATTCATTCATTTACAAACAGCATAAGGATTGGCTTATAAGGGATGAAAAAGGGAATTTTTATCCTGCAGGAGCCAACTGGGGCGGATTTTATGCAATAGATTTTTATAATGAAGAAGCTGCAGAATATATAAAAACCGTATTTAAAACCATTTTGAATGAATGGGGATACGATATGGTTAAGCTTGATTTTCTTTATGCAGCCTGTGTTATGCCCGTTCATAATAAAAGCAGAGGTCAAATCATGTGTGAAGCAATGGATTTTATACGTGAATGTGTGGGCGATAAATTGGTTTTGGGCTGCGGCGTTCCGCTTATGCCGTGTTTCGGAAAGGTTGATTTTTGCCGTATCGGCGCAGATGTGGCGCTTGACTGGAAATATAATAAATTTGCAATACGGGAAGATGTCAGTATTCCGACCACCGTTAACTGTTCTGTTTTCAGCCGCCATTTGGATAAAAGAGCTTTTTTAAATGACCCGGATGTTTTTTTGCTGCGTGACGATAATATAAATCTTGATTTTAGCAGACGAAAGCTGCTGGCACAGATAAACAGTATTTTCGGCAGCCTTTTATTTGTTTCGGATAATGTTTCACAATACAGTAAAGAGCAGATAAAGGTGTTTTCCGAAACAGTAAAAAAATCGGATATCCGTGTTCTTAAAGCAGAATACTGCAGCAAGAATATTATTTATACAGAATATTTATTAAACGGAGAAAAGAAAACTTTGGTTTTCAATTATAAAAAAGGGAAAAAATTGTCTGTCAGTGAATTATGATTCAAAGCGGATTATATTTTATTGCTGGCATTGAGAGGGGTAAATTTTTATGCAAAAAAAACTCAAGGACATTCCTGATTTAATCATGGGTGTACAGAAAGAAATCAAAACACACTGGAAAACACCGCCTGAAGGAAAATACATTTCCTACAGTGAATTTTCTGCCTACAGTGTAGGCGGAATCGGCGTAAACACAATTAACTCACTTTTCGGCTATGTTGCACTGAATGCCAACTGCCTTCTTATGGGTTCGGCATACGGTATTAAGCCAACACATCTTGCATGGCTTAATATAATAATGGGCATTATCAATCTTTTGAAAACGCCGTTTATCAGCATGCTTATTGACAATACAAATTCAAAATGGGGCAAATTCCGTCCTTATCTTCTTTATACGGGAATTCCCACTGCCGTGCTGCTTTGCGGAATGGCCTTTATGCCGAATGAAATAAACTATTGGGCAAAAGTGGCTATGATAGGTGTTACATATTCTGTGCTTATGATTTTTCAGGCACTGTATGCACTTGCATTTACAAGTCTTGCACAGGTGCTTACACCGAACGGAGAGGAAAGAACATCACTGCTTTCCGTAAGCATGTTTATTTACAGCCTCGGTCCGTCAATTGTGAATATGCTTCTTCCTATTCTTGCCGGACTGACAGGCGGAATGACAGATTTTAAAACATACAGAATCTATTTTCCCATTTTTTCCATTGTGGGCATTATTTTAAGTTTTATAACATTTAAAGGTACAAAGGAGAAAATTGTTGTTCCCAAGAATTATGTTGCAAAGGTAAAATTCTCGGAAGGAATCAAGCAGGTATCAAAAAATAAGTATTTCTGGCTTATAAATATTCATTCGGTTTTAAGCGGTTTGAAATATGGAATAGGCTCTATTTTAGGATGGTATTGTATTTATCAGCTAAAAAGCGATGCAATGCTCGGCATTATGAACACGGTTATCGGCACAGCATCTGTTCCGTTAATGCTTTTGGCGCCTCTGCTTGCCAAAAAGCTTGGAAAACGAAATGTTTTAATATGGACAAATCTGCTTCGCGCAGTATTTTCCGTTATAATGCTGTTTACAATGAATTCATCGTTTATGTTTATTGCGTGCCTGTATCTTGCAACGCTTATGTTGGGCGGCGACAGTGTTATTACATCTTCAATGACTGCGGAAATTTTTGACTATCAGCAGTGGAAAACAGGTACCCGCCTGGAAGGCTTTATTACACAGTTCGGCGGAATGATTACCACCTTTGCAGGTATGTTTACAGGTTTGATTATTCCGTATTTCTATGAACATTACGGACTGCAGGAGGATTATAATGTACTTTATGATTCTGCTGTAAGAACGCCGATATTCAATATTCTTATTATAACAACCATTATAAGCTGCATTATCTGTATCATTCCGATAATTTTCTATGATCTTAAAGAAAAGGATCACCAAAAAATTATAGAAGAGCTGAAGGAGCGTGCAAATGAAGAATAATTATGCTGATAAGTTTTATGAATTTCGCAATTTAACTTTGAAGCCTGTTAATTTTGCTTCCTGGGCAATGCCTAAAAAAATGAACTCAATATATCACGAACAAGATTTTTAAATGAAGATAATGAAGTGGTATGGAATATTAAGAAGGACGGCAGAAATGCGGCTGATCATATTGAAATGTCGGGCTTTTATGCATCAGCCATAATCAGCTACGGCAATGATAAAGCCGGCAGAATTCGTTTAATGAAGCAGGTATTGATCAAAGCATAAACTGCTATTCGCTTTATGAAAATTATATGGATAAATCGGAATCGCCTATGAAAGATAAAACCGCGCTTGTTACAAGTATTATTTCAGAAGGAACAGATTACTGGAACGGTGCAGGAGACAGAGGCGACGGCGAGATGTATGCCTACGGAATTTCAAGATTTCTGCTTGAAATGAGTGATGTAAGCCTTATAAAGCACTTCTGGAGCAGTCTTGTCTGGTGTCTTGATTTTGCGCTTTCACGCAAAAACGCAAACGGTGTTATTGCAAGCGATTCGGATGAACTTGAAAACAGATTTGAATCAGGCAATGCAAACCTGTTTACCTCCTGCATTACATATGATGCGCTTGGAAATGCCGCCGTTCTTGCAGACGCAATAGGCGATGATTCACACAAAGAGCAGTGGCTGAGAGAAAGAGAGCAGTTGAAATTAAATATCGAAACATTTTTCGGTGCAAATGTGGAAGGTTTTGATACATACAGATATTATGATGGTAATAACGAGCTTCGCTCATGGATATGCATGCCGCTTACTGTAGATATTTTCGACAGAACGGAAGAAACGGTTAAAGCGCTTTTTTCGCCCAAGCTGTATATAAACGGGCTTCTGAAATCTACTTCGGCAAATGATACAACGTGGGACAGATCGCTTCTTTTTGCACTCAGGGGTGTTTTTCTTGCGGGAAAAGCAGAAAAAGGTATAGAGGAAACAATCAATTATTGCAAAAACAGATTGCTTGGTTCGCACTGTCCGTATCCTTTTGAAGCATATCCCGAAGGAAATATGGCGCATCTTGCAGCGGAAAGCCTGCTGTTTGCCAGAATTATCACAGAGGGTTTATTCGGTCTTAAAGCGGTTGGCTTGAATAAATTAAGAATAAAACCTCAGTTATCAAAGAAATGCTCCAATCTATGTTTGAAAGGCATTAAATTGTTTTCAAAGAACTTTGACATCCGGGCAGATGAAAGCGGTGTGGAAATTTCTTATAACGGTGAACTTTATAAAACGGATTTATCTGAAGCTGTATTTGATTTTAACCGTTGTATATTTGAATAATGCAAAAGAGTCTGTTCGGCTGAACAGACTCTTTATTATGTAATCAGAATGTTAATTGTTTTCCATATTTCTTACTTCAGTCGGTGTTTGTTTGAATGTTTTTTTAAATTCGTTAGAAAAGTGATAGGATGAACTGAAGCAAAGCAGTTCCGATATTCTGTTTATCGGTGTGGAGGTTTGCACAAGCAAACGGTATCCTTCCTCCATTTTCTTTTTAATGATATACTGTTTTGGTGATATTTTCAGTTCTTTTGAAAAAATTTGATGAAGCCGCCTTGGTGTAATTCCGAAAAACAGTGAAACATCGTTTACGGTTACTTTATCGTAAACCTTCTGCAGAATAAAAGCGCATATATCGTCAATAAGGCGGTTCCCCTGATCGGATTTTATTTTTTGTATATCTATTTTATTAGCTTCACAAACCGTATAAAAATAATTCAGGAAAAGTGCATTTATATAATTTGTGTTTTCGGTAATATTGCTTATTGAAAGAAAACGGTCAAAACAGGCTTCTTCTGTTTCGCTGTTTTTGGAAGAATATATTTTATTTAGTTCAAATTCACTGCCGTTTTCCGATAAGAAATTCACCCATCTGTAGCCCCATATATTAGAAAGGCTGTTATATTTAAATATATCATAAAACTTAACAAAAACATATTCATTTTCATTCAGAATAATGGTATGATTGTGCAGATATATTTTTCCTTTTCCTGCTGTGCACCGTATAAATGCGGTTGTTTCAGGTGCTCTTAAAGCTTTTTCATCGTCTGTGCAGATATGTAGATATTTTTTATCGGCAAGTATTTTGTAAGCACTGGTAACAGTTGGTGTAAAGGGTTCTGCCTTGCCGGCATTTCCCACATATACAGAATAACTTTGATACATAAAATTAACCTTATTTCCGATTTTTGTATTTATTATACTGTATTTTGAATTTAATTACAATCGTATTTATAATATAATTTATTTATGGTAAAGGGGTGTTTTTATGAAATTATATCTGTTTGACAGAACATATAAAATTATTCACTTTGACGATTTAAAAATTCTTAACAATGCAAAAGAAATCGGAAACAGTGTAAGAACAGTGATGTCGCAGAATGAAATTTTCGTGCTGCAGGTGGCTGTGCTCAGTGAATGCGATGATACAATTGAAAGTGTTACTGCAGATGGCGATTTGAAAATCTCGTGTATCAATACAGATACGGTTAATAAATACGGCTTGAAACAAACACAGCAGATTAAGCTGAAGGCAAACAGCATACAGCCGCTGTTTTTCACTGTTGAGGCCGGAAAATACGGCGCAAGGGAAGAAACGGCGGTCATTCATATAAATACTGAAAAAGAAAGCAAATCTTTTGAAGTTGTTTTTGATATAAATACCAGCCCTGTTGAAAATAACGGATATAATGATTTGTGGCGGCTTTCCAGACTTAAATGGCTCAATTCAAATCTTGTTCAGAATGAAGCCGTTGTAAAACCGTATATTTCACCTGCAATTATAGATAACAGATATGTTATTCTCGGCCGTGATATAGAAATAAGCAAAAACGGTTTGCCGTGCGGTATATATTCTTTCTTTGATGAAGCGGTTCAGCTTTGTTCTGATGTTCAGAAAGAATTATTTTTTAAAGAGGCTGAATTCAAAGTGTGCGGCAAAACGCTTGCTGACGGAAAAACAAAAAAACAGCTTTTTGACAACAGGATTGAAAGTGTAACCGTGTCGGAAAATGGAGATTACCGCTGTACGGTTTCATCTGTATTAAGATATGACGGTCAAATGGAATATACGGTGGAAATCATACCCGAAAAAGATTTTAAATCAGATGATGTAACGCTGAGTTTTTATATCAATAAAGATTGCGGCAGTCTTATGCACGGGCTTGGACACAGAGCGTCAAAAGCAGAGAATTTAACTTTTAAATGGGATAATGATAAGCAGCAGGACTGTATTTTTATAGGCACTGTAAACTGCGGTATGCGTGTTAAATTCAAAGCGGAAAATTACATAAGACCTCTTATAAACATCTTTTATAAAAATCTTCCGCTTAAAGTTCCTGTTGAAACATGGGATAATAACGGCAAAGGCGGTATAAGTGTCAGCGTTGAAAAGGATTATACGAAAATCAGTGCTTTCACAGGCAGTTTTGATTTTAAGAAGGGTGAAGTGCGCAAGTTTATTTTTGAAATAAACGCTACTCCTTTTAAACCGATTGATTATAAAAAGGCATTTTCGGTAAGATATTCTCACTGCGATAAGCTTGAAGATGAATATAAAGAAATAAACAGGGCTGCCGAAAACGGTTTGAACTATGTTAATTTCCATCAGGGCAATATGATTATGCCGTTTATCAATTATCCGTTTTATGAGGTTGACAGGCTGAAAAAAGCGGTTCAGTATGCTAAGGAAAAGGGTATAGGAATAAAGCTTTATTATACAGAACGTGAGCACAGCAACCATATGGCAGAAACCTTTGTATATAAGGCATTGGGTGATGAAATTATTCTGCGCAAGCAGGGCATAAGCCATTCCTGGCAAAAGGAAAAACCGCAGTGGCTTATTGATAATTTCGGTGAGGATATTATACCGGGCTGGTTTGTAAAATATAAAAAAGGCAAATATAAAAACGATCATGATATTTCATTTATCGTTAAGCCGGATACAAGGCTGGATAATTATTATGTAGAGGGATTAAACTGGCTTGTTGATAATGTTGGTATTAAAGGTATCTATATTGATGATACTTCGCTTGACAGAACAACCTTGGAACGTGCAAGAAAGGTGCTTGAAAAAACAGACGGACTGATTGATATGCACATGTGGAATCATGAAGAACCGAGAGCAGGAGATGTAAGCTGCCTGAATCTTTATGCAGAACTGCTTCCGTTTCTTGACAGTATCTGGCTGGGAGAAGGCTTTTTCTATAAAAAATATTCTCCGGAATATATGCTTGCCGAGGTTTCGGGTATTCCGTACGGTGTAACCGGACAAATGCTTCAGGACGGCGGTGATTTTTACGAGGGTATGCTTTATGCAATGAATAACCGCTTTGGATGGGGTTATACAAATGCAACAAAAATGTATAAGGTCTGGGATGATTTCGGCATAGCGGAAAGCAGAATGCTTGGATACTGGCACAGCGAAAATCCTGTTAAAACAGATAATGAAAATGTGCTTTCAACTGTGTATCTTAAAGACAATACGGCTCTTTTGTGTCTTTACAATTTTTCAAATAAAAAGGAAAAATTCAGCTTAAATATAAATAAGACACTGCTTGGATTTGATATTATGAAAGCCGGCGAAGTAAAATTCGGCAAAAGCCGTAAAAGAAAAACGGATATAAATAAAAGCTTTTCTCTTGGAAAAAGAAAGGGCATTATAATTGAATTAAAGGGGTAATTTATCATGAAAAAAGCAGTAGTTTGTATGATTTGCATTGTTTTTGCACTGGGTATTATCGGTGCAGGACTTGGGTTGCATTTCGGATATTCAAAAAAATATGATGAAACAAAAACCTATACAGTTGAAACAAACGGTGCGCCGCTTCGTGTTGCTGTTATAAGTGATTTGCAGCTTCCGGATACGGATGATAAAAATACGCATCAGTATGAATCTTTTGAAAAAACGCTTTCTATGCTGAAAGATAAGGGTATGGATGCACTTATCATCGGCGGAGATTTTACGGATATAGGTTCAAAAAAGGCATGGAAATCCTTTAAGGAAATATATGACAGAGTAATGGGAGAAGATAAAAAGCCCATTCCGCTTTATATATTGGGAAATCATGATTACTGGCTTAGCAATTTTGTTGATTGCTGGGAAATTCCCACACCTGCCACCATGCAGAAAAGATTTACAAAATATACGGGAGAACTTCCTTACAGTCATAAAATTATAAACGGTTATCATTTTATATGCTGGAGTTCTTCAAACGGAAGCTATGATAAATGCAATACAAATATGCAGTGGATTAAGGCAGAATTGGATAAAGCAACGGCAGACAGCCCGGATAAACCGATTTTTGTTATAACCCATCTTAATCCAATGGGTACGGTTTACGGTTCTGATGATTGGGGAAATCAGGATATTGCCGATGTATTAAAGGATTACAGCAATGTTATTTCTATTTCGGGGCATTCTCATTATTCTTTAATAGATGAGCGTTCTATCTGGCAGGACAGTTTCACGGCATTTACCACACAAAGCCTTGATTATATTGAAATTGAGCCGGGAAAATTCAATACTTCCATTCCGAAAGACGTTTACGGTGAATCCATGGCGGATGATTTACCGGCATGTCTTTATATGGAAATAGAAGACGGCAGGGTAACCGTGAACCGTCTTGAGGCAAACACGGGAAAAGAACTGAAAGAACCGTGGGTAATTTCGGCTCCGTTCGGAAGCAGTGAAAGTTTGAGCGTTTATACAGATGCAAGAAAAGAGCAAAACACAGCACCTGTTATGCCTGCTGTTTCAGAAGCGGTTATAAGCGATGTGGTTGATATTGAAGATAAGCTTCAGAAAGTAATATCCTTTACAAGTGCAAGCGATGATGATTTTGTTCATTCCTATAAAATTTCATTTAAAGATGCAGATAAGAATATTATTGAATTTGAAGAAGTGGATTATAACGGCGAACCGGTATTATATGATGAAAACGGCAATCAGGTAAGTGAAAACGGAAATAAAAAAATGATAACGGAATTGCTTTATTTCAGCGATTTTGTGCTTGGTTTGGACAATATGTCCGAAACCACATCATTAAGGCTTCCAGTAAGCTATCCGCAGAATGCGGAATATGCAGAAATAACCGCCATTGATTCATGGGGCGCTGAAAGTAAAAGTGTGCTTTGCAAATTAAAATAGGAGAATGATTATGAAAAAAAGATTTATCAGAATTATGCTGTTCATTTTCGTGTGCCTTTTGGGGGTAACACTGTCTTCTTGTACCGCCAAGGAAAAAGTACAGGATGAAAGCTGGAAAACAAATGAAAAATATGATTTGTCAGTACCTGTGCTTAACAGTGACGGATGGTATCTTGTTTTTGAAGATGATTTTAACGGAAATACACTTAATGAAAATATCACTTTTGGTGAAAAATACAGCGGAAACAAGGAAATATGGACAACATCTCCCCATGCCGTGCGTTGGGAAAGCAATGACCCCGAAAAGCCGGAGCAGGCATGCTACTGGTGCCCGAATATGGTAGAGATTAAAGATTCAAATGCGGTAATACATTCCCGTTATGAAGAAAATCATTCCTGCGACGGGGATTGTCCCGCTGCGGCAAGATTTACTTCGGGAATTGAAACAAGAAGAATTATAGGCGATAATAACAGCAATAAGGGGCAGAGCGATGAAATGCTTTTTTCACAGGCATTCGGTTACTTTGAATGCAGGGTTAAATTCCCGAATTCAAAGGGCTTATGGTCGGCATTCTGGCTTCAGTCCTCAAATATGAGAAAGGTTGGCAATGAGGGTAAAGACGGCACGGAAATTGATGTTTATGAAAGTGCTTTTATAAACAGTGAAAATTCCAGAATGGGTCATGCTCTTTTGTGGGACGGTTACGGAGAGGACGGTAAAGTCTCTGACTATAAATGCGATTTAGAGCAGAATCTTTATGACGGTTATCATACTTTTGCGCTTAAATGGACGCCGGAATATTATGTTTTCTATATAGACGGTGTTGCAACATGGGCAACTGATGACAGTGATGTTTCAAGAGTTAAAGAGTTTTTAAGACTTACGGTTGAAATAGACGCCGGTGACGAATGGGGACCTCACGGACAGAATATAGGTGCGTTCAGCCATAATAACGAGGATAATGAGGATTTCCTTATTGATTATGTTAAGGTTTATCAGAATGAAGGCTTTGAGCAGCATATTATGGATGACAGTGAATTCGGCGGCGATATTGATCTTGTAAACTAATTTATAAAAGCAGGGCGGACTGCCCTGCTTTTATTGTTTATTGACCTGATAATGAAAGTTGTTTTAAAAATTTAATCCATCAAAGAAGACATCAAATGATTTAACGCCGTAAATTTGTTTTAAAGCTAAAAGAACACTTATCCGTACGCTGTAACGACCCTGTTCAATTTTAGAGAGAATATCTTCAGTCATATGAATACCTAAAATTTCCAACTGTGCAGATACCTCTCGTTGAGATAGTTTAGACTTTTTTCGCAATGCTTTCAGATTTGAACCAATAGAAATATCCTGTTTTAATCCGGTTGACATATATGCCTCCTTAAATAATTTTTTCTGGATGTATATATCCATATTGATTTTACATCAAAAACTGTGTTATAATCGGATGAATACATCCGATTTTGTTTAGGAGGACAAATTATGAAAAAAATTTCAGACGACGAACAAGAAAATTTTAAAAAAGTATTTAATGAACTTCCGGAAGATGCGCAGCATGCCGTATGCTGGTTATTGGATAATTTTGATCTTGCTGCCGAACTGTGCAGGCATTCGGATATGACAGAGGACGAAATAGAAAAATATAAAACAGCAGCCAGAGAAAAAGACGATTATCTTTTGCTTGTTCTTTTAAATGTTGCCGAAATGTATAAAAACGGCAGTTTGGAAGAACAGGAATCGTCAGAGCAGTGTTGAATTACAGGTATGTTTATAATATAATTAATAAAAGGAGTGAAAATATTTATGAAAAACATTAAGAAATATTTTCTTGTGTTTATGGCAGTGTCCATTGCTTTATGCTTTACTGCCTGTTCAGGAAATTTAAAGGCAGATGCCCAAAATGCTGTTTTGCCGAATATTAATCCGCCGCAGACGGTTGTTTATATTATTAACAGAGCAGATATGAGTGACGGTGAATATTCTATGATTGCTTCCCTTCAGGGAATTTGTGCGCAAAGTGAAGCTAGAATTTATATTGAAGACGGCGCCAATTACATAATGATTAAAGACTATATTGAAAATGCAAGTCATTTAACTGTAAAAAAAACAACGGATGTTAAAACCTTAATAAATGAAAATATAGATTATATTAAGGATAAGGGCTGTGTTGTTTTTGAAACGGGAAATAACAGCACTGTTAATATGGCATTTACAGTATCGGGAATGGAGAAATGGCTGGCTATTCCTGCCGAATTTGCCGAAGAAGCAAAAGAAATGGGGCTTGAAATCAAGCAGGATTTAACAAGGAAAGAAAACGGTGCATATACAGTAAATCAGGAAGCGTTGTTTGAAAAATATAAAGACCGGCTTAATAAAAATATAATTGTTCATCAGACGCCGGAACTGGTAACGCTTCTTGATTATGCCGCGGCAGTGGGTGCATTCTGCTTTTATACGGATGAAAGCAGCCGTTCGCAGGTAAAATTCAGGGAAAAGGTTTTTGCGTGGGCAAATAAAAATGCAACGGTTTTAGGCTGGAGCGCTGATGAGTTGGGTTATGTAAAACAGGCAAGCAAATGTGCAATCTCTGTTGTTCCTTCTGATCATTGCAGCAATCTGAGCTTGTTGTCTTCGCTTCCTGCGGAAGAAATAAAGCAGAAAAATACTGCAGAAAAGATAACTCCCGATAAAAACAAGCATTATATTGCGCTTGTTATGAGCGATGGTGATAATATTCAGTGGTATCAGACAACTTTTCCTTACAGCGGTCATTTTTATGACCGAATCAGCACGGCAGAGGATTATAAGTTGACATGGACGGCTCCGCCTATTTTATATAAACTTGCCCCTTCGGTGCTTCGGTATGTATATAATTCGGCTACAGACAGAGACAGATTTGTTTGCGGAGTTTCCGGCATCGGTTATATTAATCCTACTGCTTATAATAAGAATGCCATTGCCGATTTTGTTTTTGAAAGTGTGGATGCAATGAAGAATGCGGACCTTCAAACCATTACTGTGCTGGATAACAGTAAAAGTGTTCGCAAGTTAAGCCAGGCAATGGAATATTATGCAGCGCAGGATTTTATTCCCGGCAGTCTGATGCAGATTCAACACAAGTATGAGGCTCTTGGCGGAAAAACTTTATTTGTGAACGGAAAACCGTTTGTAAGTGCAAAGCGTTCTTTTTGGTTTACATCCGAAAATGAAAATGAAAAAATAACAAATGAATGGATTGAAGCTTTTGCACAGGAAATAAACGCACTGCCTGCTGATATACATTCCGAAAACGGTTACAGCTATATTAATATTCATCCATGGTCTGTAACAATAGAAGATTTAAATTATCTTGTATCACTTTTGGATGCGCATATAGAAATTGTTTACGGTGATGAGCTTATTGAAATGATAAAGGAAAATGTTGAATTTTAATAGGGAATAAGGCGGTTTTTATGAAGTATATTGATTTGCATGCAGATACTGTTACCATGCTGAACATATCAAGGGAAAACCTTGATAAAAATAAACGAATGGTAACCATTCAGGCTATGAAACAGGGAGAAACGGCAGTACAGTGTTTTTCTGCCTTTGTGCCCACGGGTTTTTATCCGAAGCCCGTAAGGGATACGTTTGTGTGGAAACGATTTTGCCGCATTGCTGATAAAAAAGATATGCTGTTGAAACAGCACAGCGATGCTTTAACGGCTGTTGAAAGCATAAAAGATTTGGATGGCTGCCGTGAGAGTAGTAAAATCGGTGTAGTTTTTACAATTGAGGATATGGGTGTTATAGGTGAAGATGCGGCAAAACTGGAAGCGGCCTATAAACGCGGTGTGCGCATAGCAAGCCTTACATGGAATCATGAAAATACATTGGCTTTTCCGAATTCAAAAAAGGCTGATATTATGCGCAAAGGGCTTAAACCTTTTGGATTTGAAATGATAGAAAAAATGAACGATATGGGAATTATAATTGATGTTTCCCATTTATCTGACGGTGGTTTTTACGATTGTATAAAGCACAGTAAAAAGCCGATTATTGCCACGCATTCAAACAGCAGGGCAATAACAAATCATCCCCGAAATCTTACGGATGATATGCTCCGGGCACTGGCAGATAAGGGCGGAATAACCGGTTTGAATTTCGCACCGAATTTTCTGAGCAACAGAAAAGATAAACGAAGCATTACAGAAGATATGGTTCGCCATATCCTTCATATCAGAAATATTGCAGGCAGCGGTGTTCTTGCAATTGGCTCTGATTTTGATGGAATAAACGGTAAACTTGAAATTGCCGCGCCTGCCGATATGCCTGTTCTGGCGGATGCACTGCGAAAGGGCGGTCTTTCGGAAACGGAGCTTGAGGATATGTTTTATAATAATGCCGCAAGGGTTTTCTGCGAGGTTTGGAAATAGAATAAGACAATTTTCAGAAAACCAATCATAAATTATTTAATAAAATGGCATCTCAACCGAGATGCCGTTTATATTTTTTATATGTTTTCTGTTAAATTAACGGAAGGATTTATCAAAAATATCTGCGCATTCTTTGTCAGACATCGGGCAAGGGTTTGAAAGGAACAAGCTGCCCATTGTTTCTCTTGCATTTATTGCAAGCTTCATGCTTTCTGACTTTTCAAATCCATAATCACGCATTTTTAAATTATCAACGCCGCATGCCTTTTGAAGATTTACAAGTGCGGTTATAAAATCTTCGGGCTTATCGGCGCTGGGAATTCCCATTGCTCTTGCCATTTTGATAAACTGCTGATCGCAGGCATGTTTTTCAATAAAGAATTCTGCAAATGCTTTTGAAATCATGATCAGTCCTGCACCGTGAGGAAGATTGGGATGGTAAGCACTCATAGCATGCTCCATTGAATGCTGTGCTGTTGTATTTGTAAGCTGCATTGTTATTCCTGCAACGGTGCTTCCGTAGGCAACGGCTTCTCTTGCTTCCAGGTCATACCCGTTTGCAACCGCTTTCGGAAGATATTTTGCAATATGTTCAATAGCCGAAAGTGCCATTGTCTCACTCAGAATATTTACACCGTTTGAAATCATAACCTCTGTGTTATGAAACAGAGCGTCAAATCCCTGATATGCAGTGTATTTGGGCGGCACTGTTCTTATTAGCTCCGGGTCTACAATGGATAAAACAGGCACAAGCTCGGGATAGCCGAAACCAATTTTTTCATGTGTTTCAGGATTGGAAATTACACCCCAGCAGTTAATTTCAGAGCCTGTGCCGGAGGATGTTGCAATTGTAACAATCGGAAGCCCGGCATGAATAAGCGGTTGTCCTTTTCCTGTTCCTCCGTTTACATAATCCCAAAGGTCGCCAGGATTGGTTGCCATAGCAGAAACGGCAGTTGCCGAATCAAGAACGGCACCGCCGCCAAGAGCAATTATGAAATCACAGCCGTTTTCTTTTGCAAAGGAAGCGGCCTCCATAATGATATTCTTAGTTGGGTTTTCCATAATTCCTGCAAATTCAAAAATCTCAGTATCTGCCTGTTTAAGCTGGCTGATAACAATATCATATGCGCCGCTTATTTTTGCCGATTTGCCTGCAGACATAAGAAGCAGTGCTTTTTTGCCGGGCATTTTGTGGCTGCCCAGTGTATTTATTGAGCCTGAACCGAAAATAAGATTTGTGGGGCTGTTTAAGTTAAAATGCATTTTCATACTAAATTCCTCCGATGATATATTCGATGATTTTATTATAAAGTTACGGCATTAAAATAGCAAATACTTAAAATGTAAGGGGTATTATACCTTTTAAGCATATTGAATAACAAAATAAATACCGCAGAAAAACTTATAGCTGATTTATAAGTTTTCACTGCGGTATGCATGTATATATGATTTTATTTTATGCCGAAATGCTTTCTTTTGCGGCTCTTTCTGCTTCAGCCTTGGCAAGTTCTATTTCCTTTAAATTTACCTTGCCTGTTTTCAGCCTGTAAAAACTGTATGCAAATAAAACAGCAACCATAATAATAATCAGATACTGGTCACCCGGCTTCATTGTTGTAAACAAAGCTACGCTTATAAGCAAATCGCAGATTACAGCCAAAATCATGGTTATAATAAACGCCCATTTAGGCATATGGAAAAAGCTTTGTTTCCATGCCTGCGGATATTTTTTTACCAGTCTGAACATAAGAATATTGTTTATAAGGTTTAATATCATAACAGGTATCATCATAAGGGAAATAAGGTCCTGAAGGCCGATATCCACAAACACGGGAACAACCGCTATTATATACATGATAAGCATCATTACCCATGGATATCCCTTTTTATTTTTCTTTCCGAGAAATGCAGGAAGCCATCCGTCCTCAATCGTTGCCATCATAGGGTGCTGAACACTTGCAATTGCACCGTAAAGCGATGTTGCAATTGCAAAGCATGCGCCGCCTATAATAAATACAACAAAAACGGCATACGGGAATATTTGTTTTGCTACAACACCCAGGCTTTTGTCGGCAACCTGTTCAACCGGCAGTACACCTGCCGATACAATTCCTATCAGGCAGTAAACTGCCATAACGACAACGGAAGCAAGAATAATAGCTTTCGGAAGGCTTTTTTTAGGATTTTTTGCATCTGCCGTCATCGCAATGGGCATTGTAGCGCCCTGGCATGCAAAGCTCATCATTGCAATTGCCATCACAAATCCGGTTGCCCCGCCGCCGAAATATCCTTCGGCAAAAGGATTTGCTGTTGAAAAATCTGTTTGCGGTATTCCTACAGCTACATAAACAAGCAGTGACAGTATAAGCACAGCTACCATAATCAGATTAAATTTACCCATAAATTTGCCGCCGAAAAAGGTGGTTAAAAAGAACACAGTTATAATTGCGGCAGCAATCCATTTTCCGTAAGGAAGAATGGCAGGAAAAACCGTTGAGGCATATTCAACAATGGAAAGTGCGTACATGGCAAAGGCAAGTCCTGTAAATATTGTGGATATTGCGGAAACGCCAATCAGAATAGGCGGCTGCAAAAGCGCCTGCTGGCTGTAATTTCCTCCCGGCAGTACAAACATGCCGGACATCATTGTTTTATAAGCATAGGCAAAAAGCACAACAATGCAGGCGGCAATAAGTGCAAGCGGAATGGATTTTCCTGTAAAGCCTATGCCGCTTCCCATAGAAACAAATATACCGGAACCTATGCAGTTTCCTATTCCGTAACACATGAGTTCTGCAACGCCAAGCTTTTTTTTGCCTGCTGTGATGGTTTTGTCTGACATTTAAAAGTCCTCCTCAATTTTATTTTAAAGCCTTAATCATTTCCTTAATATTCGGAAAATCTGCAACCGTTCTGAAATAATGTGCATATATTATCTGCATATTTCTGTTTACGCCTATAAATGCAGAAAGCTGCATCTGGCGCGGACCTTCTGTTTTTTCACTGCTGTCCAGCGGAGATACTGCCAGATTGGCAAGCATATCGGAATCAAGCAGTTTTTTGATATCTTTACCAATCATTTTTTCAAACAATTTGTCGCCTGCAACCATTCCGGCAAGTCCGTCGGCTTCAAAAATGTTGTATCTGTCATAAAGAACGGCTTTTGGATCGGCTATAAGTTCAAACGGGTATTTGTTTTCAGCCTGTTTCAGTGTTTTTACATCAGACTGCATAACAAATTTCACATCAATTCCCATAAGTTTAAGCGCCGGATAAGCAGCTTTTACAAGTGCAAGGGTTTTCTGGCATATTTCACATTCATAATACCGTGAAAAAACAATCAGTGTGTTTTTCTGAATCACATTTTTAAGATTAACATTCAATTTCTTGGGTGAATCATAAACAAACCCTTCCAGTTTATCTCCGATTTTAAGTGTTTTGTGATAGGGCTTTCCGTCTTTGCTCCATTTTGCTTTTTCAGCACATACAGCATGTCTGAAGCGTTCCATGGCATTTTCAAGCGTAACTCTTGCACAGGCAAGGTTAATTCTTTGAAAACCGCGTCCCTCTGTGCCGAAAACCTCTCCGTTATCAAGATATAATCCGGCATTTTCAAGCATTATTTTCAATTCACGGTGGGTCATGCCCAATTCGCGCATATCAAGCCACAGAAGATATGTACCCTCTAATTTGGAAATCTTTATCTCAGGGAAATTTTCAGACATAAAGTTTTCAATATATTCTGCATTTCCGTTTACAACCGTAATAAGCTCATCAAGCCATTCTTCACATTCATTATAGGCGGCAATACATGCGGTGTAGGCAAATATATTCAGCCCCATCTGCATATTAAGCAGACTGCAGGCAGTTGCCTTCAGACGTATTTTTGCATTCGGGATAATTATATTTGAGCATTGAAGTCCGGCCAAGTTAAAGGTTTTGCTGGGGGCTGTGCAAACGGCAATATTGTTTTTTACACGTTCATTTACAGTTGCCATAACGGTATGTTCATAACCGGGCATAATTAAATCGTGGTGTATTTCATCGTCAATGATAAATACATTGTTATTGCAGCATATGTTTGCCACTTTCAGCAGTTCTTCTTTTGTCCACACTCTGCCCACAGGGTTATGCGGATTACAGAACAGAAGCGCTTTTGCTTCTTTCAGGGCAGCTTTTTTTGCAAGATCGGCGAAATCTATTTCATATTTTCCGTTATTGTTTATGAGTTTGCTGTAAATAATACGGCGGCTTTTTGCAATAACCGCTATGTCAAACGGGTAGTATACAGGTGTCAGAATAATAACGGAATCGCCGGGTTTTGTTACTGCGTCAACAAGTACGGCAAGTGCATCAACAACACCCGGCGTATTGATAATCCAGTCTTTTTTTATATTAAAATCATGCCTGCGCTGCATCCAGCCGCAAACGGCATCATAATATTCTTCGGTTGCATTTGTATAACCCAGTATTGCCGTATCGGCAAGCTTTTTAATTGCTTCTTTAATAGGCGGCGCAGTATAGAATTCCATATCGGCAACGGAAAGCGGAACATTTTCAACAGAAGCATCTTTAACGGCATTCCATTTTTGAGAACCGCAGTCAGATCTGTCGGGAACACTGGTAAAATCGTATTTTATAAATAATCACCCCAAATATAAATTTAGGCAAAGACGAGTGAAAAACGCCTTTGCCGTGCTTTATAGTTTTATACTATCATACGGCATTGACAATGTCAATAAATTTTGATAGGATTAGTTTATAATTTGTTCATATTTAAGGAGAAAAGAATGCCTGTTGTTGCAATCCCGCAGATGGGAAATGATTTGTTCAGAAAATATATGAAAAGCAAATATGTTCAAAGCCTGAAAAGAAGCGGAGCAGATATTGCATGGATAGAGCTTTCGGATATTGAAGCGGCAGTAAAAAATGCATCCGGGTGCGACGCATTGCTTTTGCCGGGCGGAGCAGATGTGAATCCGGCGTTGTATGGGCAGTCTTTTGATGAAAAATGCGGAAAGCCGAATGTGTTAAGAGATACGGCAGAACCGGAAATACTGAAAGTATTTTTGGAAATGAAAAAGCCGGTGCTTGCAATATGCAGGGGCTTTCAGCTTCTGAATGTTTATTTCGGCGGAACGCTTATCCAGGATATCCAAGAAAAACAGCAGTGCAGGCATATGGATTTTTTCTCCCGTTCGGGAAGTATTCACAGTGTAAATTTAGAAAAAAACACACAGCTATATGCTATATTTGAGTCTGAAACGGAAAAGGTAAACAGCATGCATCATCAGGCTGTTGATAAAGTCGGGGAAAATCTTACTGTTTCAGCAGTAAGTACAGACGGCTATGTTGAAGCGTTGGAACTTTCGGATTATCCGTTTTGTATTGGCGTACAGTGGCATCCCGAGCATATGAGTAAGAAAAATGCACAACAGCAGAGATTGTTTGATACTTTTGTAAAAAATTGCAAATCATAAAACGGCACATAGGTGCCGTTTTTTATATGTTTTTTTGTAATATAATGTTGAAAAATATTTATTTTGGTTTATAATTGATTTATTGGAAATAATTTTAAAGATAATTAAAATTGAGGGTGTTTAAATGGAAAAAAAGAAAATCATACAGATTTGTGCAATAATTGCCGTTGTTGTTATAATTGCCGCAGTTATTATTTTTGCAGTTACAGGTGACGGCGGCAAAAATCCGGAATCCGATCAATCTTCTGTTTCCGCAACCGAAAATACTTCTGCGGTTTCAACAGAAAATACCACACAGGAAATATCAGATACAACAAAACAATCCACTGCTGTTCATACAACAGAAACAAAGCCGGCGAAAAAGCCTTCTTCGTCAAATGCAAATGTTGATATTCTTGTAAATGCCAAAAATCCGATTCCCGATGACTGGAAAGTAGATTTGGTGCAGCTTAAAAACGGACATCAGGTAGACAGAAGAGCATATGATTCACTTCAGAAAATGATGGATGATGCACGGGCAAAGGGCTGGAATCCGTTAATTTGTTCTTCTTACAGAACAACCTCTTATCAGCAGCAGCTTTTTGACAATAGGGTTCAGCGAATGAAAAATCAGGGAATGTCCGAAAGCGAAGCAATAAAGGATACTGAAAAATGGATTGCCATTCCGGGAACAAGCGAGCATGAAACAGGACTGGCACTTGATATTGTAACGGTTGAAAATCAAAATCTGGATAACAGCCAGCTCAATTCCGAATGCCAGAAATGGATGATGGAGCATTGTTATGATTATGGCTTTATTCTCAGATACCCAAAGGACAAGGTAAAGGTTACGGGAATTGATTTTGAACCGTGGCATTACAGATATGTGGGATATGATATTGCACAGTATATAAAACAGCAGGGCATATGCCTTGAAGAATATAAGCAGCAGTAAAATAAAAACGGCAGTTTCATTGGAAACTGCCGTTGCATTTTTGTTATTCAATGATAATTCCTTTTTCTTTCCGCTGTTCTTCCAGCTCTTTTGTTATTTTTTTCTTCTTTTCTCCCACAAGGTCATAGAAAAAGATGGGTACAATACATATAAGAAGTGAAATTCCCGGAATAATTGAAACAAGGCTGAACATGCCTGTTCTTACCGTACTGCTCATTTCAAGCGGATTGGCTGTAACATTGGCATTAATGCTTGCCACATCAAGCTGAACAATGATATACATTAAAACAATAAAGGATGTTGAAATTGCGTTGCCGAGTTTTGTTACAAAGCTTTGAATGGCGCTTCCCATTCCCGTAAGGCGTTTGCCTGTTTTCCATTCCATATAATCCAGGCAGTCGCCAACCATTGCAAAAGCGCAGATGTTTATTGCACCGCAGGGTATGCAAGAAAGCACAAGAAACGGCACGCATGCCCAGAAATTGTTATAGCCTATAAACCAGATTGCCAAGGATGCCGCAAAGCCAAGAATGGATGTGGCAATAACAATTTGTTTGTAGTTGAATTTTTTGAAAAGTATCGGCATAACAAGCATGGCACCGAACATTCCGGCGGCTGTTGCAACTGCAAAAACGGTTGAAACAAGGCTTATATTGGACTGCAGGGCTTTTTCCTGTTCTGCCGGGCTCAGCCCTGTTAAATCCTTTCCTATATAAAAGCTGTATCTTGCAACATGCACCGCACCGGCCTGATACATATATCTTGCAGATGACAAAATACCCATTAATGCGGTTAAAATAAGCGGTTTGCAGGAAAAAATCAATTTAAGCGCGCCCGGTTCACCTTTTGTTTTTTTTGTAGGCGCGGGAATATTAACGCGCTCTTTTGTTTTAAAATAAACTCTCACAAACAAAAGGTTTCCAAGTATTGCACAGATAAGCGCAATTGTTATATATTTTGTTTTTTCAAGTTCTGTTCCTGAAAGATGGAATTTGGGAAGAATAAAACCAAGCGCCATAAAGATTGCCATGGGCACTGCAGAGCCAATGCCGTTTGCAGTTCGTGCATTGCTTATAATGTTTCCGCGCTCATCGGGATTGGGCGTCATTACATTCGGCAGACTCCAGAACGGAACGTCGGACGCAGTATAAATCATTCCCCACAGCACATATGTAACAGCGGCATAAAGCATAAGCTGCCAGCCTGAAAGATTTGGTGAAAAGAACAGCAAAACGGTTAATACGGCAATCGGTATCGGCGTAAATATCAGATACGGGCGCATTTTGCCGTTTTTAAAATGGCTTTTATCTACAATATAACCCATTATCGGGTCATTAACGGCATCCCATATTCTTGCAAACAGCATTAAAAGCAAAACAAATATCGGTGTAAGTTTCAGAACGCTTAAATAAAAATCAGAGATATATGAACTCATAATGGCATAAACCATTCCCTGTCCCAGCGCACCTACGGCATATGCCATCCATTCTTTTGTTTTAACATACTTTTCCATAGAATTATTACCCCTTTAATTCTAATTTATTGTTATTTACATTATAAAGCATTTTGTAAAATTTATCAATAATGAAATAATATGTGTTTAAAATGCATTATTATTGTAAATTCTAATGCAGGGTGACAATATTGAAATCATTGTGGAGCAAAAACGTTTCGTTTAAACATTATAATTCTCTGTGTAAAAATATAAGCGTAAATACTGTAATTATCGGCGGTGGAATAGCAGGTCTTTTAACTGCTTATAAATTATCTGAAAAGGGAATAGATGCTGTTGTTATTGAAGCAGACAGAATTTGCAGCGGGCAAACGAAAAATACAACAGCAAAAATTACAAGCCAGCACGGTGTTATTTACAGTAAAATAATTTCTTTTTACGGCGAAGAAGCGGCAAGGGAGTATGCAAATGCCAGTCAGAAAGCAATATCCGAATATGAAAGAATAATAACAGAAAAACAAATTGACTGCCATTTTGAAAGAAAAAATGCTGTTCTTTATTCTGTGGATGATGCCGAATTAATTAAGAAGGAGGCGCAGGCGGCAAAAAAAGCCGGAATAGACTGTTATATTACAAAGGAAACCGAACTGCCGTTTCCCGTTCAGGCGGCGCTGGTTTTTAAAAATCAGGCGCAGTTTCATCCGCTTGCATTTTTATCAGCAGTCAGTGAAAATCTGAAAATATATGAAAATACACGTGCACTTAAAGTGGAAAATAATACGGTTTATACAGACAAAGGCAATATAACAGCAGAAAATATTGTTTTTGCCTGCCATTTTCCGTTTGTAAATGTTCCGGGTCTGTATTTTTTAAGAATGAATCAGGAACGAAGCTATGTTGTTTCTTCAAAATGGAACGGAAAACTCAGCGGAATGTATATTGATGCTGTAAAGGGATTTTCCTTTCGTACCTATGAGGATAATATAATTATCGGTGCGGGTGCGCACAGGGCAGGAAAAGCCGAAAAAAACAATCCGTTTCTTTTGATTGAGAAGAAAGGAAAAATGATGTTTCCGGATTTTAAGGCAGAAGAGCAATGGTCGGCACAGGATTGTATTTCATTGGACGGCATACCTTATATAGGACGCTTTATCAGCAACAACCGTAACACTTTTGTCTTGACCGGCTTTAATAAATGGGGAATGACAACGGCTATGGCGGGTGCTGATATCATCAGTGATTTAATATGCGGCAGTGATATGTATGAAAAAAATATATTTTCGCCTGCACGGTTCAGTTTGTTTGCAAGTGCGGGCAACATCTGTGTAAATGCGGCAGAAACGGTGAAGGGGTTTGCGGCGCATTTCAAGAAAACAAATTATTCTGCAAGGGATGTTAAGGAAGATACAGCCGAAATAATAAATTATAAAGGTAAAAAGGCAGGTGCCTACAGATGTAAAGGTGGCAAACTTTACATTATTTCGTTAAAATGCCCCCATTTAAAATGTTGTCTGCAGTGGAATAACAGCACAAAAACGTGGGATTGTCCGTGCCACGGTTCAAGATATGATTATAAGGGAAACCTTATTGATAATCCATCGCAGGAAAATTCAATACTGATAGCTGAAATTTAGTTGTTAAGCGGCAGTTATTATTGTATAATTATATAAGACAGAATAATAAAAAGATATTTTCGGACAAATTTTCATTATTTGGCTATATAAAATATATAAGGCGGTAACTGATGAAAAAAATTTTAGCACTGCTTATGGCAGTATTGTTTGTTTTTGGTGTATATTATGTAATAGACGGCACTTCTTTTAATGAACTTGTTTCATTTTCATCAAATACTGCTTCTGTTACAGTTGAAAGATACAGCAACAGAAAATTTGAAAGTGTACAGAATTTTGATGAAATTGCGTTTAAATATGAAGATGTCATTGATGAAATTTCAAAGGGCTATGAAAAGCACAGCAATTCCATTAGTTTAAAACAATATAAAATTTCTGTTGATGAGTTAAAAACAATTGCAGAGTATTTAAGTATTAATAACGGATATTACTATGTTAAAAATGGTTACAGTTTTTATGAAAACGGAGAATATGTTGTGAATATGTGTCCGTCTTATATCTACAGTGCCGAAGAAACTGCAAAATATAATGCACAAATTAATGATGCTGTCAACAAAATTGTGCAGGAAGCACTGCAGTTTAAAACAGATATTGAACGGCTGCTTTATGTGCATGATTATATTGTTGACAATATTCAATATGATGAAAGCAATAGCAACAACAATAATATTTACGGTGCACTGGTGCTGAAAAATACAATGTGTATAGGATATTCCGAAGCCTTCAGCCGTATTGCAAACAAGATGGGATATAAAACATATGTAGTATCCAGTGAAGAACTGAAGCATGCGTGGAATATGGTGCTGCTGGATGGCTGCTATTACTTTGTTGACTGCACGTGGGATGATCCGGTATTTTCTGAAATTTATTTATCCTCTGATCCGATTTCGGGATATGGCTGCTATAAATATTTTATGTGTTCAGAAAAACTGTTCCGTTCAGGTGAGCATAATGCTTCAGACTGGGAAATAAACGGCTCAGACATTAAAGGAACTGCATTATCGGATATATATGATCAGTATTTCTGGCGTGATTATGAATCTCTTATGCGGCATTCAAACGGAAGCTGGTTTCATGATTATGGTTATGGAGAGGAAAATGTAAGTTCGGTTAAAGATGTTAAGTTTTCAATAGACCGAATTTTGTTTAAAGATAATGTAAATTGTGATGTTAAAATAGTAAGAACCATAAACACCTGCTGGAAAACAGGGATCATGTTTTATCTTTGTTTTGATTCTACGCTTCAAAGCTATAATAATGCTGTTTATTATATGAAAGCAGACGGTATTTATAAATTAACAGACGGCGGCAGATTTAACGGAAAAGATGATTTGCTGGTTTTTAAAAATACAACAGATGAAAATATTTATGATTTTGATATTGATGCCGGTAAAGGCAAATTTAAAGTGGTGTATGGCAGCACAGATGAGAATACAGAAAAGAATTCTTCGGAAGTTGATTACAATATTGCAGATTATTTTTAAAAATTTTAAAATTTGTGTTGACATTCAGTCACAATGTGATATAATTAGATTGTAATCAATACAATCTAATTATTGTTACAATAAAGGCGGTGCAAAAATGAAAACAGAAGAAATTGTGTTGCTTTTCAAGCAAAAAAATTTTCGTGCCACGCCTCAGCGAATTGCTGTTTATAATTATGTTTTTGAAAACAGAAATCATCCGGATGTTATATCTGTTTATGAAAATGTGAAAAAGCAATATCCTGCATTTTCAAAAACAACCGTATATAATGCGCTTAAAGCTTTGGAACAATCCGGTTTTATTATTCCTGTTTCAATTGATGGCGAAAGAATCCGCTATGATGCCGATACCAAGCTTCACGGTCATTTTTATTGCAGTGTTTGTAAAAATATTTATGATTTTAAAACGGAACAGCCGCATGTCAGCGGACTGGACGGCTTTTTCGTGAAAAATAAAGATGTATATTACAGCGGCATTTGTCCTTGCTGTAAAGATAAATAAAATTTTAATAAGGAGTAATTTATTATGGCAAAAAAGTATTATTGTCCGGTATGCGGATATGAAAGTGACGAACCAATTGAAATCTGCCCGGTTTGCAAGGCAAAGATGGCTGTTCGTGAAAATGAAGGCGAACTTGCATGGGCTGCAGAACATGTTGTAGGTATCACAGAGGGCGTTTCGGACGAAATCGTTCAGGGTCTTCGCGATAACTTTAACGGCGAATGCAGTGAGGTTGGTATGTACCTTGCAATGTCCAGAGTTGCTTTCAGAGAAGGTTATCCGGAAATCGGTATGTATTGGGAAAAGGCTGCTTATGAAGAGGCTGACCATGCTGCAAGATTTGCAGAAATGCTTGGTGAAGTTGTTACCAACTCAACAAAGAAAAACCTTGAAATGCGCGTTGCAGCAGAAAACGGTGCAACAATGGGTAAAACAGAGCTTGCAAAGCTTGCTAAGGCAGACGGTCTTGATGCTATTCACGATTCCGTTCATGAAATGGCAAGAGATGAAGCAAGACACGGTAAAGCATTTGAGGGTCTGTTAAAGAGATATTTCGGTTAATCGGAAATACTGTAAAATCATTTTTTGAGGATTTAAGGGTATGTTGGAGCAATCCGGCATACTCTTATTTTTTACAAAAGATTATATCTAAAAATATGTTTCAATTTATAATTTCATTGCAAAAAGCGTACGGGATTTCATTTTCCGTACGCTTTTCTTCATTTTTATATATTCATTTATTCAGCAAATGAAATATCCGCCATAATTCCGTTATGGTCGCTTACATAGCCGTTTGATGTATCGTCAAGCACCTGGTATTTTGAAACCGGAATATTTTTATCTGTAAAGATGAAGTCAATCGGTTTTCCGGAATTAACATCACCCCAACCCTGATAAGTGGTTTTGGTTTCGGTTTGCTTGGCAGCAAGTCTTGTTTCCTGCATGATTTCTGCAATTGTATTATAAGCAATCATACCTTCAAATTCATTAAAATCGCCGGACAGAACAATCGGTACATTGTAAAGCGAATGAAGCTCATCTATTTTTTCGGCAATTACCGTTGCACCGTAGTTTGCAGCTTCTTCGCTTGCATTATCAAGATGGGTGTTCATATGAATATATTTTTCGCCTGTTTCTTTGTTTGAAAGCAGAACCCATGTGCATACTCGGTGACAGCCTGCTCCCTCGTATCTGCTTTCCTTATCAGGTGTTTTTGAAAGCCAGAAGGTATCTTTTTTTTCGGCTGTATATTTTTCTTTAAGCCAGAAAACAGCGTTCATTTCTGATTTTCTTTCGCTGTCATCTCCGCCTCTGATTACACCGTATGAATCATAATCACTTAAAGTTGAAGCAAGCTCATCAAGCCATTCCTGGTTCATTTCCTGTGTTCCGATTGAATCGGGCTTTACAGCATTCATATAGGCAGCAAATTTCTTTACTCTTGCAGAAGAACCGGTGCCTTTCATTATATTTCCCCATGGGGCAGCACAGTTGAAGGAAACAATTCTTATATTGCCGTTTTCCGGTGCATCAAATGCGGAAAATTCTGTTTTTGAACAGCCTGCAATCATGGCAATAATTAGAATTGCCGAAAGAATAAGAAGTATTTTTTTCTTCATAACATAAACACGCCCTTTTTCTGATTTTTGTAGAATAACAGAATATTTAGTATATTCATTAAATTTATTATACTATCTATTGTTATTGTCAATCAAGAAACAAAACAGTTACAAAATTTGTTGAAAGTACCTTATTGTTTCTGTTTTTTATATATTTTATTTGTGAATATGTATTTTATGCAGACATATAATAATAAAAGCCTTTTCTCCACGGAAAAGGCTTTCATTGTATACAATATTAAAATCAAAAAGATGTAAAAGTTCAAAAAATAAATTATTTTATTTCATGTATTTTCGTAAATACGGCTGTCATTTTTTTGCTTATCGGCAAATCTGTATGAAGCGATCCGAAATACCAGTGATAGTAATCAACGTCCTTCATAAGCTCCTGGAGATAGGTATTAAGCGGTGTAAGCTGGACAACGCTGTTTGTGTGCAGTTTAATGAAATCTTTTGCGATGGCAGGAGCTTCATATGTTAAAATATAATTTACCTTGTATTCGGCATCTCTTAAATTATCGCATGCGTTTTTTATCTCTTCTTCATTCGGCATTTCATCTTTCCACCAGGAAATGCCTTCTTTTCTCATATTACGGTCTTCGCTTTCGCCGCCGCCCATAATGAAAAAGGTTTTACTGTCAAAAGTGAAAATTTCGCCGCGCATCAGATGAAAAATATTTTTAGCAATTTTATGCGCATTTCCGCCTTTCCATCTGTAAGGGGTATAGGCGTTCAGCATGTCAAAATTTTCGTGTGCTCCGTCCACAAAACAGATGGTGTACTTTTTGCTTTTTAATATTTCAAGATTTTTCTTTTCTTCTTCACTTTCGGGATTCCATAAAAAACCGAAGTCACCGCACACAATAAGATAATCCTTTTCGCCAAGCTTTTTCAAAGCAGGGTTTTTAAAAACAGAAATATCCCCGTGTGTATCACCTGTAATATAAATCATTGTTTTCACCTAAAAAATTTACAAATTACACTTTTATTTCGTCGATAAAAGTGTTAAACTATTGCTGAAATTACGAAAAAAGCAAAGTGTTTGCCGCAAGTCCGGCAAGGCTGCTTTCTTAATATATAATATATTCAATTTTAAAAGGTGTCAAGTATATGAAAAAAACAATTAAAATGATTATATCCTTTTCTTTAATATTTATTATTCTGCTGTCTTCCTTTACATCTTACGGTGCGGTTTATACTCCGGATGTAGAGCTTTATTCCAAATCATATCTTCTTGTTAATCTGGATGACAATTCATATCCGGTTGTTGCGCAGAAAAATGCGGATGAAAGAATGTATCCGGCTTCTCTTACAAAAATTGTTACGGCAATGGTAACTCTGAATAAAATTGATAATTTGGGGCTGACTACTGCTATGTCGCAGGAGGCATATGATGTTTTGCTCGGAACCGGGGCACAGATTGCAGGTCTTAAAGTAGGCGAAGTTCTCAGTGTGGAACAGCTTCTTTATTTAACCCTTGTTCATTCTGCCTGTGATGCAAGTGAAATTCTTGCCGAATATGTTGCCGGCAGCCGCGAAAATTTTGTGGTAATGATGAATGAATATGCAAAATCGCTTGGCTGTGAAAATACAAATTTTACAAATCCGGACGGTTTGCCGGACAGCAATCAGTATTCCACGGCAAATGATTTGCTGAAAATTTCACTAGATGCATTAAAAAATGATACATTTATGAAAATTGCTACAACCGTTCGGTATGAATATAACGGAATGATGTATTATCATACAAATCTTATGCTTCAGCCCGGTTATGTATCTTATTATTATCCGTATGCCCAGGGCATTAAAACCGGCTCTACAACGGATGCGGGCTATTGTGTTATAACCAAGGCAAGCAAGGACGGATATAATTATCTTGCCATTGTGCTCGGAGCACCTGTTATAGATTACAATAAAGACGGCTATCAGGAAAAATGCTCGTTTATTGACGCGGCTTCTTTGTTTAAATGGGCATTTAATACACTGAAATTCAGCACCATTTTTGAAGAAGGCGAAATTGTTTCAGAGGTTGCGGTTAAAAACGGAAAAAGCGCTGATTCCGTTCAGCTTGTTGCAGATAAAAAAATAAATTCTATTGTAAAATCAAGTTTTGATAAATCAACTGCGATTATTCAGGTGGTTGATAAGCCGGAAGAAATTTCAGCTCCTGTAAAAAAGGGCGAGGCAGTGTGCAAGGCAAATGTGGTTTTCGGTGAAGAGGTGGTAGCCGAAATTGATCTTGTGGCGGCACAGGATATTGAGCTTTCAACTTTTCTTACAATCATAAATGCCGTGAAAGGATTTTTTTCATTAACCATTGTTAAAATAGTGCTGATTGCAGTTATTCTGTTTGCGGCAGTTTATCTGATACTTGTGTTTAATAATCTTAAAAAAGGTAAAAACAGAAAGCAAAGCCGTGACAGTCATTACAGAGACGGAGAAAGAAACAGGCAAAAAAACAGATATTACAGAGCAGACAGAAACAGCGGAAACGATGACGACTATTTGCCCCCGCCGGCACCGAAGATGAAATAAATCTAAAATTGACGAATTATGTTTTTTTGTGTATAATATTCACAAAACGGGGGTTTTGTGATGAAGGAGAAAACAAAAAGAACAGATTTTGCTGAAAAAATTATTGCATTACGCCGGAAAAAAGGGTTTAATGCAAAACAGGCCGCCGAAGCATTAGATATAGATTATCAGAATTACAGAAAATATGAAACGGTTATACTTCCCAAGGCGGAAATTTATATAAAAATTGCAGATTATTACAATGTTTCCGTTGATTATCTTATGGGAAGAAAAGGTGCTGATTATGCTTTTGGCGTTTTGGATAGCGGTATGACCGATGAAAACGGCGAAAAGATTTTAATCCGTCAGAACAGAAAAAATTATAATGTTGTTGACAGGGATTTAGGCGAGCTGTCGGAATTTGAAATTATGACAATAAAAAAAATCCGTGCTATTTCGAGCGAGGACAGAACGGATGTTGCAAAATATCTGAATTCAAAAAAAGATATGCAATAGCAGGTATTTATACAAAAACAGCAGTGATAACCTTGGTTATCACTGCTGTTTTTTATTGCAATTGTTAAATCTGTTTATTATAGATTATACAGCCTTTTTGCGTTTTCTGCTGTAATATCCAATAATTCCTGTGTGTTCATTCCAAGCTCTTCTGCAATACGTTCGGCAATATGAACAATAAGCGAGGAATCATTTCTTCTGCCTCTTTTCGGTTCAGGTGCAAGATACGGACAGTCCGTTTCAAGAACAAGCCGTTCAAGCGGTATGGCATGCACAACTTCTAAACTTTTTCTTGCGTTTTTAAAGGTTACAACGCCGTTTAAGCCTATATACATACCAAGCCCGATAATTTCTTTTGCCATTTCTTTTGAACCGGAAAAACAGTGCACAACGCCGGATGGTTTTGTACTTTTCAGAATATCCAGTGTGTCCTTATGCGCCTCACGGTCATGAACAATAACAGGTAGGTTCAGTTGTTTTGCCGTTTCTATCTGTGCTGTAAAAAATTCCTTTTGTTTTTCACGGCTGCTGCTCATCCAGTGATAATCTAATCCGATTTCACCTACCGCAACACATTTTTTATTTTCCGCATAGGTTGTAATTGCATGAACCGCTTCGGATAAATCCGTATTTTCAAGGCATTCGGGATGAAAGCCTGCTGCAAAATAAAAATAATCGTATTTACAGGCAAGCTGTTTATTAAATTCGGTTGTTTCAATATCACAGCCGCAGCTTACTATTTTGCAGACTCCGTTGTTTTTTAGATTTTCTAAAAGAAAATCCCTGTCTGCATCAAATTGCCTGTCATCATAATGGCTGTGCGTGTCAAATATATTTCTGTACATTATCTTAACTGTGTGCCCGGTTCCATTCCGTCAACAAATGCAACACAAACGCTGCCGTCTTCTGTATCGCCGGCAAGAAGCATTCCATAGCTCATTTCTCCGCAGAGTTTGGCAGGTTTCAGATTTGCAGCTATGATAACGGATTTTCCGATTAAATCTTCGGGTTTATACCATTGCGAAATGCCGGAAACAATTTGTCTTGGTTTTGCCGTTCCGTCATTTACCTGCAGTTTAAGAAGCTTTTTAGCTTTTTTTATGGGTTCACATTCAAGTATTTTGGCAACACGCAGTTCAACCTTTGTAAAATCATCAAATACAATTTCAGGAAGCTGAACAGGTTCTGCTTTTTTAGAAGTCTCTGCTTCGTCCATTTGTTTTTGAATAAGCGAATTAAGCTCTTCGATTTCCTTTTCCACATCAATTCTCGGGAAAAGGGCAGGGCCTTTTTTCACAGTTACATCAAGCGGAAGAACGCCTATTTTTCCTGCATTTTCATAGGTTATAAGGTTTTCGGGGGCACCTATCTGTTCCCAAACCTTTGGCATGGTTGAAGGCATAAAGCAGGAAAGCAGGGTTGTGCTTATACGGATTGCTTCTAAAAGATTATAAAGAACACTGGAAAGACGTGCTTTTTTGCTTTCATCCTTTCCTAAAATCCACGGTGTTGTTTCATCAATATATTTATTTGCTCTTGAAATTACCTTGAATATTTCGGCAAGTGCATTGTTAAGCTGTGTATCGTCAATGAATTTATCTGTTTTCGAACGAAGGGATGTCATCATTTCAATAAGTTCATCATCAGCCGCGTCGATTTCTCTGTCTGCCGGAAGTGTGCCGCCAAAATATTTTTCAACCATTGCAACGGTTCTGGAAACAAGGTTTCCCAAATCATTTGCAAGATCTGAATTGATACGGTTTATCATGATTTCATTGGAAAATGAACTGTCTGCTCCAAGCGCCATTTCTCTTAAAATATGGTATCTTATTGCATCGCATCCGTATCTTTCACCAAGAATAAACGGGTCTACAACATTACCGATTGATTTGGACATTTTCTGACCGTTGAAAGTAATCCATCCATGCACTGCAAGGTGGTTTGGAAGCGGTAGTTCCAGTGCCATAAGCATAGCAGGCCATATAATAGCGTGAAAGCGCATAATATCTTTTGCAACCATATGAACATCTGCCGGCCAGAATGTATCATAATCGCTGTAATTGCCGTTCTGATATCCAAGTGCACTGATATAGTTTGAAAGCGCGTCAATCCATACATAAACAACATGTTTTTCATCAAAACTTACAGGAATTCCCCACGTAAAGGATGTTCTTGAAACACAAAGATCCTCCAAACCGGGCTTTATGAAATTATTTACCAGTTCAACAGCTCTTGTTTTCGGCTGAAGATAATCTGTTTCCGTTAAAAGCTTTTCAATTCTTTCGGCAAAAGGAGCCATTTTAAAGAAGTATGCTTCCTCGGATGCTTCTGCAACATCTCTGCCGCAGTCAGGGCACTTGCCGTCAACAAGCTGGCTTTCGGTCCAGAAACTTTCGCACGGCGTACAGTATTTTCCTGTATATTTTCCCTTATAGATATAGCCTTTGTCATACAGCTCTTTAAAAATTTTCTGCACGGTTTCTATATGATAATCGTCTGTTGTTCTGATATATCTGTCGTAGCTGATATTCATATAGCTCCAAAGTTTTTTGAAGGTTTCAACAATTTCATCAACATATGCTTTTGGGGAAATGCCTTTTTCAGCGGCTTTCTGTTCAATTTTAAGACCGTGTTCATCTGTTCCGGTCAGAAACATAACCTCTTTGCCCTGCAAACGTCTGTATCTTGCGATTGAATCGCATGCAACGGTGGTATAACAATGACCTATATGCGGATTTCCTGAAGGATAATATATAGGCGTTGTAATATAAAATTTTTCTTTATTCGCCATTTTAAATCTCCTGTTACGAACTATACAAGATTAAATTCGGTTGTTTTATTTGTTTGTGCAAGTGTTTCTTCTGCTTTTCCGGTAGAAAGATTTACCTTTACCGTTGCATATAATTCACTGTTTTTTACTATGGTAAAGCTGTGAAATCCTTCGCCTGAGGATGCCATATTAATTCTGCAGTCATTTCCGTATTTCTGTTTAAGAATATCAAAAGCATCCTGAACCGTTAACGGAAGCGCAGGATTGTATTCGCCGTCATTGCCGTCTGAATCGGAAGTCTGTGTTTCTGTATCAGCTTCGGAAGTGCTGCTGTTTTCTGCTTCGGTGATTTCTGTGTTGTTTTCAGAAATATTGCCTGCGGATTCTGAAACGGTAGTCTGCGGCTTTGTTTCGTCATTTGTATCGAACCAGCCCTGGGCATACAGGAAAACAACAACGGCTATGATTAACAGAACTATAAAAATAATTGCGCTGAATATATTTTTTTTATTCTTATTTTTTCTTTTTTCTGCCATAATATCCAAAACCTTTCATTAAATAAGGGACGCAGCTTCTTTGTCAAGCATAAGCGTTACATCTGCATGAAACTGTAAAACAGATGCAGGGCACTGCGGTGTAACATTGCCGTTGATAAGCTGTTTTACGGCTTCAGCTTTGTTTTTGCCTGTTGCAATAATAAGAATTTTCTTTGCCTGCATAATAGAACCGATACCCATTGTAACAGCCTTTGTCGGCACGTCATCTATTGATTTGAAGAAACGGCTGTTGTCCTGAACAGTGCTTTCTTTCAGTTCCACAACATGGCTTCGGCGCTGGAAGCAGGTGTCAGGCTCATTGAATGCAATGTGACCGTTTGAACCGATGCCGAGAAGCTGAATATCAATTCCGCCTGCATTTTTGATTTTGTTTTCATAGTTTATACATTCGCGGTCGGTATCTTCTGCATTTCCGTCAAGGAAATTTATTTTATCTTCGGAAACGTTTATGTAATCAAAAAGATTTTCATGCATGAATGAATGATATGAATTTTTATCGTTTACATCAAGATTCACATATTCGTCAAGATTAAAAGTGGTGACTTTTGAAAAATCAACTGCTCCGCTTTTGTAAAGTTCAATCATCTGTTTATATGTTTTTAAAGGAGTAGAACCTGTTGCAAGTCCCAAAACGGAATCGGGTTTCTGTAACACCTGGCCGCACATATAATTTCCTGCTGCTATTCCAATCTGTTCGTCATTTTCATAAATAAGTACATTCATCTGTTTATTCTCCTGTCTGTAAAATTATATTTTTTATCTATTATAATCCAATTATTTCTTCTGTCAATATTCACATTCTTTTATTTTCTTACTGTTGCTGTAAAATTAACTCTTCCTGTGCCGGGATGAAACTGAATGCCGCTGATTCCCTTTGCCGTTGCATAATAGCGCACTTCATAGCAAAGTGGTATATAGCAGTATGTTTCAAGAAGTCTTTTTTCACATTCAAGACAGTTTTGAGCGCGGTTGTCTGTTTGTGCTTTTTGCAGGGCGGCATTGAATTTTTCACTGTCAAAGCCTGTTAAATTGCTGTTTGCGAAAGACTGAAGAAAAGAAACGGGGCTTGCAGCATTGGCTCTTAAAGGGTAAAGTGCAATATCGTAATTTCCCGATTGGACTGCTGATTTTATTTCCTTTTCTGTTTTGATTTCCAGGGTGAGTGAAAAGGAAATTTTTCTGTCTTCCTCTGCATTTGAAATAGAACCTATACTCTTTTGAAGCCCCTGCAGATAAAGTTTTGCAATATCCTTCATGTTTTCTGTGGCAATTACAGTCAGTTCAATATTATATTCCGATGTTGCTTCAACAGCCTGTTTCCAAAGAGAAACCGACTTTTCGGGATTGTTGCTTTCGCTGATACTGTTTATCAGATCGGGATATGATGATGAACCGATTTGGCATGACGGCGGAATAAAACTTTTTGCTTTTGATAGAAACGGATACGCTTCCAGTTCCACATCCGAAAGGGCAAGGGAAACTGCGTGCCTGGCACTGCCTGCGGATAAAATGCCTTTTTTTGCATTTAACAGAAATGCCCACGTAGTATCGCTGTAAGGTATCAGTTCGATACCGCTTTTTTTGCCTATTTGTGTGCTTTCGTATCCGCTTATATATGCCGCATCATAATTTCCGCTTTTCAGTTTATCAATCAAATTTGTATCTTCCTCAACAATTCTGAGTGTTATGTTTGATACAGAAGTGCGGTTGGGGCCGTTATATGCGCCGCTTTCACCGCAGCTACTGCGGAGTACATATGCGTTGTCAAGTTCATCGGTAACACGGAACGGTCCGTTGAACATGGTATATTGAAGTCCCAGTCCGTATCTGCCGTTTGTTTTATTGAAAAATTCTTCGTTGCAGGGCATTGCAACGGCAGTGGCCATTGTTTGCAGAAAGGATTCATCCGGTGAAGAAAGCCATATTTCAAGCGTGTAGTTATCAATCGCTTTTACGCCAAGCTGCGATTTGTCAATCCAGCCGGCATTCACCTCCGGGGCATTGTAAATATTTGAAATTGTTGAGTAAAGCGGACTTTCGGTAAGCGGGTCGGCAGCCCTTCTTAATGCAAATGCAAAATCAAATGCAGTAAGTTCCGGATCATAATACTCGCCCATGCGCTTTTCAACAGATTTAAAAATATGCCATTTCAGTCCTCTGTACAGATGGAACGTATATTTCAGTCCGGCATCTGTAATATCCCAGGATTCTGCGCATCCCGGCAGAATATTTCCTTCGTCATCGCTTCGTACAAGTCCTTCAAAACAGTTTTCAATAACAAGAAATTCATCAGCGGTGGAGGCTATCTGCGGATCATAGCTGTTAACATTTCCGCCGAACGGATAAACAAGGCTGATATTCTCATTGGAAGCGCCGCAGCCTGCGAAAACAGATGCAATCATAATAAAACAAATAAAAAAACAGGCTATTTTTTTCATAATTCATCACCACATAATTTGATGGTAATATAATAACACAATATATATTTTTTGAAAAGAGAAAAAATGTGAACAAGCGCAGAAAGACACTGCAGAAAAGGGGGAAATGCACACTGTTTTCAATACGCCCGGCACAGCATAACAAAAACTTTACAGCATTTTGAAAATAAATTAATATTTTTCTTGACTTATTTGAAGTTAGATATTATTATAAACCCACGTTAAAATGGATTAATTTGTGTTTTCAGTAAATAAATGCTTATTTTCCAAGCAAAAAACCATGTGTTTTTTGTTGGTTTTTGTCACAATATATTCATTTTTCAGTAAAACATAAAGAAACGGAGTGATTACCGGTATGGTAAATGTGAAGGATGTCCAGCTTGGTACAACCACACGAAAAAGTTTTGCAAAAATCAATGAGGTTATGCCCATGCCTAATCTTATTGAAGTGCAGAAAGAATCTTACCAATGGTTTCTCGATGAAGGACTTGAAGAAGTTTTCCGTGATATCGGCTCTATAACCGACTACACAGGGAATCTTGTTCTTGATTTTATTGACTACACAATGGATGAAGATCCGAAATACACAATTGCGCAGTGCAAGGCACGTGATGTTACTTATGCAAAACCGCTTAAAGTAAGAGCACGCCTTCAGAACAAGGAAACGGGAGAGGTTAAGGAAAACATTATCTTCATGGGTGATTTTCCTTTAATGACAGATGCAGGCACTTTTGTTATCAACGGTGCTGAAAGATGTATCGTTTCACAGCTTGTTCGTTCACCGGGTGTTTATTACAATATGGAGCACGACAAAACGGGTAAGGAACTATTTACAAATACGGTTATTCCGAACCGCGGTGCGTGGCTTGAATATGAAACAGACGCAAATGATTTGTTTTATGTAAGAATTGATAAAAACCGCAAAATTTTCATTACAACATTTCTTCGTGCACTGGGTCTTGGCAGCGATGCTGAAATCCGTGAATTCTTTGGTGATGATGAAAGAATTGAAGCAACGATAGAAAAGGATATTACAAAAAATCAGGAAGAAGCGCTTCTTGAAGTTTACAAAAAGCTTCGTCCGGGCGAACCGCCTACACTTGAAACAGCACAGGCACATATTGACGGTTTGTTTTTTGATGCACACCGTTATGATTTATCGAAAGTTGGCCGTTACAAGTACAATAAAAAGCTTGCTATAAGCGACAGACTTGCCGGTCAGAAACTTACACAACCTGTTATTTCACCGCAGGGTGAATTTCTTGCAGATGCAGGCGAATTTATTTCGGAAGAAAAGGCGCTTGAAATTGAAAATGCAGGCGTTATGAATGCCTTTGTTGATGTTGAAGGCAAGGAAGTTAAGATTGTATCAAACGGTATGGTTGATATAAAGAAATATATTGACTTTGACTGCAAGCCTTTCGGCATTACGGAAAAGGTTTCTTACAGAGTACTTTCCGAAATTCTGGAAAGATGCGGCGATGATGAAGATAAGCTTAAAGAGGAAATAAAGCTTTATCAGGATGATCTTGTTCCAAAGCACATCACAACAGATGATATTTTCGCAACCGTTTCGTATCTTATCAATCTTGCATACGGTGTGGGTGTAACAGATGATATTGATCATCTCGGAAACCGCCGTATCCGTGCTGTGGGCGAACTGCTTCAAAACCAGTTCCGCATCGGTTTTACACGTATGGAAAGGGTTATCCGCGAGCGTATGACACTTCAGGCACAGGATGATGAAGAAACCATTACGCCGCAGGCGCTTATTAATATCCGTCCGGTAGTTGCTGCAATCAGGGAATTTTTCGGTTCATCACCGCTTTCTCAGTTTATGGACCAGAACAATCCGCTTGCAGAACTTACACATAAAAGAAGACTTTCTGCACTTGGTCCCGGCGGTCTTTCGCGTGACCGTGCCGGATTTGAGGTTCGAGATGTTCATTATACACATTACGGACGCATGTGCCCGATTGAAACACCGGAAGGTCCCAACATCGGTCTTATTTCCTATCTTGCATGCTACAGCCGCCTGAATGAATACGGCTTTATCGAGGCTCCGTACCGTAAGGTTGATAAGGAAACCGGTGTTGTAACATCCGAGGTTGTTTATATGACCGCCGATGTGGAGGATAATTTTGTTGTTGCACAGGCAAACGAACCGCTTGATGAAAACGGAAGATTTGCCAACAAGCGTGTTACCTGCCGTTTTAAGGATGAATTTATGACATGTGAGCCTGAAAAGGTTGACTATATGGACGTTTCGCCAAAGATGGTTGTTTCTGTTGCTACAGCTATGATTCCGTTCCTTGAAAATGATGACGCAAACCGTGCGCTGATGGGTGCAAACATGCAGCGTCAGGCAGTGCCGCTTCTTAAAACACAGGCACCTGTGGTAGGAACGGGCATGGAATATAAAGCTGCATATGACTCCGGTGTTGTAGTTGCTGCAAAGCGCGGCGGTACAGTTACGTCTGTTGATGCAGATACAATAGAAATTCAGACAAAAAGCGGTGAAATTGACAGATATGAGCTTGTTAAGTTCAGCGGTTCAAACCAGGGTACCTGCATTAACCAGCGCCCGATTGTTTCACTGCACCAGATTGTAGAGGACGGTCAGGTTATTGCAGACGGTCCTGCAACAAGCAACGGCGAAATCTCACTCGGTAAAAATGCACTTATCGGGTTTATGACCTGGGAAGGCTATAACTACGAGGATGCTGTTCTTATTAACGAAAAAATGGTTCGTGATGATGTTTACACATCCATTCATATTGAAGAACACGAAGTGGAAGCCCGCGATACAAAGCTTGGTCCCGAAGAAATCACAAGAGATATACCGAATGTTGGTGAAGATGCACTGAAAGACCTTGATGAAGACGGTATTATACGTATAGGTGCAGAGGTTCACAGCAGTTCCATTCTTGTAGGTAAGGTTACACCTAAGGGTGAAACAGAGCTTACTGCAGAGGAAAGACTTCTTCGTGCAATCTTCGGTGAAAAAGCAAGAGAAGTAAGGGATACGTCCATGCGTGTTCCGCACGGTGAATACGGCATCGTTGTTGATGTTAAGGTATTTACACGTGCAAACAGCGATGAGCTGAATCCGGGTGTTAATAAAGTAGTAAGAGTATATATTGCGCAGAAGAGAAAAATCCAGGTCGGCGATAAGATGGCAGGCCGCCACGGAAACAAGGGTGTTGTATCACGTGTTCTTCCTCAGGAGGATATGCCGTTCCTTCCGGACGGACGCCCGCTTGATATTGTTCTTAACCCGCTCGGTGTACCTTCACGTATGAATATCGGTCAGGTGCTTGAAGTTCATCTTGGATATGCTGCAATGGCACTCGGCTGGAAAATGTGTACGCCTGTATTTGACGGTGCGCACGAAGATGATATTCGTGAATGTCTTAAACTTGCCGGTCTCAGAGAAGACGGAAAAACCGTTCTTACCGACGGACGCACCGGTGAAAAGTTTGATAATCCTATTACGGTAGGATATATGTATTATCTTAAGCTGCATCACCTTGTTGATGATAAAATTCATGCCCGTTCCACAGGTCCTTACAGCCTTGTAACACAACAGCCGCTCGGCGGTAAAGCGCAGTTCGGCGGTCAGCGTTTCGGTGAAATGGAAGTTTGGGCGCTTGAGGCTTACGGCGCTGCCTATACGCTTCAGGAAATCATTACAGTTAAGTCGGATGATGTTGTCGGAAGAGTTAAAACGTATGAATCTATCGTTAAGGGTGAAAATATTCCTACTGCCGGAACGCCGGAATCCTTCAAGGTTCTCTTTAAAGAGCTTCAGGCACTCGGTCTTGATACCCGTCTTTATGACAGGGACGGAAACGAGGTTGAACTGAAGCAGGATATTGATGACGGCACAGGTATTCAGCCTATTGACGATAAAGCCTTTACCCAGGTTAATGATTACGGTGAAGTTGGAGACGGCTTTACCTTCCAGAATGCCGAGGGTGAAGATGAGGAAGCAGATCAGAATTCGGAAGAAGCTATGTATATAGATTTTGACGATGATTATTCGGAAGATGAATAATTCTGAAACTGATTAACTATCCACATTACATTATATATAAAGGAGTGCTTCCAAATGGAAAATGAAAATCAATTCAGTTCAATAAAAATCGGTCTTGCTTCCCCTGAACAGATCAGAGAATGGTCCTACGGTGAAGTAACAAAACCGGAAACTATAAATTACAGAACCCTTAAACCTGAACGCGACGGTCTTTTCTGTGAAAGAATTTTCGGACCTATGAAGGACTGGGAATGTCACTGCGGAAAGTACAAAAGAGTCAGATATAAGGGAAAAGTATGCGAACGCTGCGGTGTTGAAATCACAAAGGCAAAGGTTCGCCGTGAGCGTATGGGTCATATAGAACTTGCAGCTCCCGTGTCTCATATCTGGTATTTCAAGGGTATTCCAAGCCGTTTGGGTCTGGTTCTTGATATAAGCCCGCGTTATCTTGAAAAAGTGCTTTATTTTGCACTTTACATCGTTACAGACCCGGGCGATACCCCGCTTGAAAAAATGCAGATTCTTAATGAAAAAGAATATGCGGAAATGCGTGAAAGATATGAAGATGACTTTGAAGCCGGCATGGGTGCCGAAGCAATTAAAAAGCTTCTTCATGATATTGATGTTGAACAGCTCAGAGCAGAGCTTACGGCAGAACTTGAGGATGCTTCGGGACAGAAAAGAGTACGCATTCTGAAAAGACTGGATGTTGTTGATGCTTTCTGCAAGAGCGGAAATAAGCTGGAATGGATGATAATGGATGTAATTCCGGTAATTCCTCCGGATATCCGCCCTATGGTACAGCTTGACGGCGGAAGATTTGCAACATCGGATTTGAACGATCTTTACAGAAGAGTTATTAACAGAAACAACCGTCTTAAAAAGCTGCTTGAGCTTGGTGCACCTGATATTATTGTCAGAAATGAAAAAAGAATGCTTCAGGAAGCAGTAGATGCACTGATTGACAACGGCAGACGCGGCAGACCTGTTACCGGTCCTAATAACCGTCCGCTGAAATCTCTTTCAGATATGCTTAAAGGTAAGCAGGGACGTTTCCGTCAGAATCTTCTCGGTAAACGTGTAGACTATTCGGGCCGTTCCGTTATCGTTGTCGGTCCTGAACTTAAAATGCATCAGTGCGGTCTTCCCAAAGAAATGGCAATTGAGCTTTTCAAGCCGTTTGTAATGAAGCGTCTTGTTGCAACAGGCGCAGCTTCCAATATTAAATCTGCCAGAAAAAAGGTAGAGCGTGCAGATGAACCGGCAGTATGGGATGCTCTTGAGGTTGTAATTAAGGATCATCCCGTAATGCTTAACCGTGCTCCCACACTTCACCGTCTTGGCATTCAGGCATTTGAACCTGTTCTTGTAGAAGGACGTGCAATTAAGCTGCATCCGCTTTCATGTACAGCATTTAATGCGGACTTTGACGGTGACCAGATGGCTGTTCACGTTCCGCTTTCTGCTGAAGCACAGGCTGAAGCACGTATGCTTATGCTTGCTGCCAACAACCTTCTGAAACCCTCAGACGGTAAGCCTGTTGCAGTTCCTACACAGGATATGGTTATCGGCTCATATTATCTTACAATGATAAAAGAGGGTGAACCGGGTCAGCCGCGTTTCTTTAAAAATGCTGACAGAACAGAGGAAATTACATTTGCCGAGGCAAAGAAAACGGTTAATGGTGCACTTTCCGATTCTGATATTCTTTGCGACTGTGAAGACAGCAGACTTGCCGAAGAATTCGGTATTTACCGCTCGTTCAGCATTTACAGAGATAAGGACGAGGCGATGATGGCATATCAGGAAGGTTCTCTCGGTATGCATTCACCGGCAAGAATACGTGTGTCCAAGGAAACAGACGGCACAGTAAAATCAGCTATCATTATAACAACCATCGGAAGAATTATCTTTAATAACCCGATTCCGCAGGATCTCGGATTTGTGGACCGTTCTGTTCCTGAAAATGAATTTGAACCTGAAATCAGCTTTGTTGTTAAGAAAAAACAGCTTGGTCAGATTGCAGATAAGCTTATTTCCGTTCACGGCGTTGCTGTTGCTTCCGTTGCACTGGATGCCATCAAGGCACAGGGATATAAATATTCAACTGTTTCGGGCACAACCGTTGCTGTTTGTGATGCCCTTATTCCTGATACAAAGAAGGGATTCCTTGAAGAAGCGGAAAAACAGGTTGATGAAATCACACTGAATTATAATTATGGCTTTATTACAAATGAAGAGCGTTCTTCTGCTGTTATTAAAGCATGGGAAGATTGTACAAATAAAGTAACAAAAGAGCTTACTTCAAACTTTGACGGTACACACAATCCGATTCACATGATGGTAGATTCGGGTGCCCGCGGAAGTACAGCGCAGCTTCGTCAGCTTGCAGGTATGCGCGGTCTTATTGCAAATACCGCCGGTAAAACAATTGAAATTCCTATCCGTGCAAACTACCGTGAAGGTCTTAATATTCTTGAATACTTTATTTCATCACGAGGCGCCCGTAAGGGTCTTACAGATACTGCGCTTCGTACAGCCGACTCGGGTTACCTTACCCGCCGTCTTGTTGATGTATCGCAGGATGTTATTATCCGCGATGATGACTGCGGCTGTCACGAGGGCATAATTGTTAAAGCAATTATGGACGGAAACCGTGAACTGGAATCACTTCATGAACGTCTTGTGGGTCGCTTCCCGCTTGAACCTGTTGTTCATCCGGAAACAGGAGAAATTATTGCTTCTCCGGATGAAATGATGACGAATGAAACAGCAGACAGAATTGTTGGTGCCGGTATTACAGAGGTAAAAATCCGTTCGCTGATTACCTGTAAATCACACCACGGCGTATGCCGCAAGTGCTATGGTTCAAACCTTGCTTTCAACGAACCTGTTCAGGTTGGCGAAGCAGTTGGTATTATTGCCGCGCAGTCAATCGGTGAACCGGGTACACAGCTTACAATGAGAACATTCCACACGGGCGGTATTGCAGGCGGTGAGGATATTACCCAGGGTCTTCCCCGTGTTGAAGAGTTGTTTGAGGCAAGAAAGCCGAAGCAGTATGCAATTCTTTCTGAAATTGCCGGTACTGTCAGATTTGAGGAAATCAAAAAGTCAAATCATGTTGTTGTTACAGATCCGGAAACACTGGATGAAAGAAAATATCTTATTCCTTACGGATTCAGGCTTCATGAAGATATTGTTGAAGGTGCACACGTTGAAAAGGGACAGGAACTGACATACGGTTCAAAGAATCCGCACGATGTTCTTGCCATTCTCGGAGAAGAGGCTGTTTATAATTATCTTATCCGCGAAGTTCAGTTTGCATACCGTACACAGGGTGTTGATGTAAACGATAAGCACATAGAGGTTATTGTTCGTCAGATGCTTAAAAAATGTACGGTTGATGAATCAGGCGATACAGATCTTGTTTCAGGCACAATGGTTGATGTTGCTGCTGTTGACGAAGCAAATGAAGCAATTGACAAAAGAATTGCTGCAGGAGAAGGCAATCTCAAGAAAGCAACCTATATTCCTATTCTTATGGGTATTACAAAGGCTTCACTTGCAACGGATTCCTTCCTTTCTGCCGCTTCCTTCCAGGAAACAACAAGAGTTCTTACAGATGCGGCAATCCGCGGCAAGAGCGATCCGCTTATCGGTCTTAAAGAAAATGTTATTATCGGTAAGCTTGTACCTGCAGGAACAGGTATGGATGTATTCCGTGATGTTGATATTGTTCCGAGTTATTTTTCTGCTGAAGGCGCGGAAGAAATTATGAATTTAGAACAATTGCAAAAATTGTTGACAAGTACTGCCACAGAGTGATATACTATATGCTCGGTGAGTAAAATAATTTGTCATAATAGCCAAATTTTGAATGATATATTTGGTTAATTGCACATAATATTGGGGTAAGCTATATGCTTGCCCCGAAATGTGCGTTTAAATAACAGCTTAAATCATTTTTAAACTGTTATTTATGCGTATATTTTATGCAGAAAATTTTACAGAAAGGAGATAAACTATTGCCTACCTTTAACCAATTAGTAAGAACAGGACGTAAGTCCCTTGAGAAAAAGGCTAAAGCACCGGCCCTTTTAAAGAGCCTCAACACAAAGAAGAATGTTATGAACGATAACAATTCTCCTCAGAAGCGCGGCGTTTGCACTGCTGTTAAAACAGCAACACCTAAAAAGCCGAACTCAGCTCTTCGTAAAATCGCCCGTGTTCGTTTAACAAACGGTATGGAAGTTTCAGCTTACATTCCGGGCGTTGGCCACAATCTTCAGGAACACTCTGTTGTTATGGTTCGCGGCGGTCGTGTAAAAGACCTTCCTGGTGTGCGTTATCACATCATCCGCGGAACGCTTGATACACAGGGCGTAAACGGAAGAATGCAGAGCCGTTCCAAGTACGGTGCAAAAAGACCGAAGGCTGCTAAGAAGTAAGCCGAAAATTTAACTTCTATGGAAAAACAATAGTTTATACCTTGTTATATATTGCGGTATGACCTACTTGTTGACTCCACGGGAAAACTCGAGTACCTATGAACTCATAAATATGAAGGAGGGAAGCGAAAGATGCCAAGAAGAGGCCAAATCGCTAAGCGTGATGTATTGCCGGATCCGCTTTACAATTCAAAGCTTGTAACCCGTCTTATCAACAACATTATGTATGATGGTAAGAAAGGTGTTGCACAGAAAATTGTTTACGGTGCATTCGACATCATTAATGAAAAAACAGGAAACGATCCGATAGAAACCTTCCAGGCTGCTATGGAAAACGTTATGCCTGTTCTTGAGGTAAAGGCTCGCCGTATCGGCGGTGCAACTTACCAGGTTCCGCTTGAAGTTCGTGCTGAAAGACGCCAGACACTCGGCTTACGCTGGATAACAGCATATGCCCGTCAGCGTTCTGAAAGAACTATGAAGGAACGCCTTGCTGCTGAAATTATGGACGCTGTTAATAAAACAGGCGGCGCAGTTAAGAAGTGTGATGATACACACAAGATGGCAGAAGCAAACAAAGCATTTGCCCATTTCAGATATTAATCCGTTTGAAATTCTTAGGAGGATATTATGCCAAGAAAAGTATCTCTTGAAATGACAAGAAATATTGGTATTATGGCGCATATCGATGCCGGTAAAACCACAACTACTGAGCGTATCCTTTATTACACAGGTAAAACGCATAAAATTGGTGAAACCCATGATGGTGCAGCTACTATGGACTGGATGGAGCAGGAGCAGGAAAGAGGTATTACAATCACTTCTGCCGCAACTACTTGCTTTTGGAAAGATCATAGAATCAATATTATTGATACACCCGGACACGTTGACTTCACAGTAGAAGTGCAGCGTTCGCTTCGTGTACTTGACGGTTCTGTTACCGTTCTTTGTGCAAAAGGCGGCGTTGAACCTCAGTCTGAAACCGTATGGCGTCAGGCAGATGATTACCGTGTTCCGCGAATGATTTATGTTAATAAAATGGACATTATGGGAGCAGATTTCTTTAATGTTCTTAACATGGTAAAAGAAAGATTTAAATGTAATGCAGTTCCGATTCAGCTTCCTATCGGTGCAGAAGATACCTTCAGAGGTATTGTGGACCTTATCAATATGGATGCTGAAATCTATTATGACGATATGGGCAACGATGTTCGCCACGAGCCTATTCCGGAAGATATGATGGATCTTGCAACTGAATACCATGAGGCGCTCATTGAAGCTGTTGCAGAACAGGATGAAGCTCTTATGGAAAAATATTTTGAGGGTGAAGAGCTTTCGATAGACGAAATTAAAAAGACTATCAGAAAAGCTACCTGTGACGGTAATATGGTTCCGATTACATGCGGAACATCTTACAGAAACAAGGGTGTTCAGCCTCTGCTTGACGCTATTGTTGCTTATATGCCTGCTCCGACAGACGTTGAATCAATCAAGGGCGTTAACCCTGACACAGATGAAGAGGAATACCGTCATTCTTCAGATAACGAACCGTTCTCTGCGCTTGCTTTCAAGATTGCAACAGACCCGTTCGTTGGTAAAATCTGCTTCTTCCGTGTATATTCGGGCACACTGAATTCAGGCACACAGGTTTATAACTCTGTAAAGGGTCACAGAGAAAGAATGGGTCGTATTCTTCAGATGCATTCAAACCACAGAGAAGATATAGACTCTGTTTATGCAGGTGATATTGCTGCTGCTGTTGGTTTAAAGAATACCACTACAGGTGATACACTTTGTGATGAAGATCACCCAATCGTTCTTGAATCAATGAATTTCCCGGAACCTGTTATCCGTGTTGCTATTGAGCCGAAAACAAAGGCAGGCCAGGAAAAAATGGGTATTGCACTTGCAAAGCTTGCAGAAGAAGACCCGACATTCAAGGCTTATACTGATGAAGAAACCGGCCAGACCATTATTGCAGGTATGGGTGAGCTTCATCTTGAAATTATTGTAGACCGTTTGCTTCGTGAATTTAAGGTTGAAGCAAATGTAGGCGCACCTCAGGTTGCTTATAAAGAAACCATTCAGCAGGAATCTATGTCTGATACGAAATATAAGCGTCAGTCAGGCGGTTCCGGTCAGTACGGTCATGTTAAAATCCGTATGTCACCGAACCTTGATGAAAACGGCATCGGCAAGGGTTATGAATTTGTTAACTCTGTTGTCGGCGGTGCTATTCCGAAGGAATATATCCCGGCTGTTGATGCAGGTATCCAGGGCGCTATGAAGAGCGGTGTTCTTGCCGGTTATCAGATGGTTGATATTAAGGTTGAGCTTTATGATGGATCATACCATGAGGTTGATTCATCTGAAATGGCATTCAAGATTGCCGGTTCTATGGCATTCAAGGATGCAGCCAAGAAAGCAAATCCTGCAATTCTTGAGCCTATGATGAAAGTTACTGTTATTGTTCCTGAAGATTACATGGGCGATGTTATCGGTGACCTTAACTCACGCCGCGGACAGATTCAGGGCATGGAAGACAGAACAGGTGCTAAGCAGATTAACTCACGTGTTCCGCTTTCAGAAATGTTCGGCTATGTAAATGACCTTCGTTCAAAAACACAGGGCCGCGGACAGTATACAATGGAACCGGACGGTTATGAACAGGTTCCAAAGTCTATTTCAGAGGGAATTATCTCTGAGAGAGCAAAAAAAGACTAATTGTCTATAAAATTATTAAAAACACTTGATATTTTGTGTTTGCTTTGTTAAAATATCATTGACAATTTTACTATTGTAAATTTTAAGGAGGAAACCCCAAATGGCTAAAGAAAAATTTAACCGTACCAAACCACATGTAAACATTGGTACAATCGGTCACGTTGACCATGGTAAGACAACTCTTACAGCAGCTATCACAAAGTACCTTGCTAACAAAGGTTATGCAAAGTTTGAAGATTATGCAGACATTGATAAGGCTCCTGAAGAGAGAGAGCGCGGTATCACAATCAACACAGCACACGTTGAATATGAAACAGATACCCGTCACTACGCTCACGTTGACTGCCCAGGACATGCTGACTATATTAAGAACATGATTACCGGTGCTGCTCAGATGGACGGCGCTATCCTTGTAATCGCTTCAACAGATGGTCCCATGGCTCAGACAAAAGAGCACCTTCTTCTTGCTCGTCAGGTTGGCGTACCTTACATCGTTGTATTCATGAACAAGGTTGACCAGGTAGACGATGAAGAGCTCCTTGAACTTGTTGAAATGGAAATCCGTGAAACTCTTGATGAGTATGAATTCCCGGGTGATGATACTCCTATCATCAAAGGTTCAGCTCTTAAAGCTCTTGAAGCTCCATCAAACGATGATCCTGCTTGTGCTTGCATTCAGGAACTTATGGATGCTGTTGACAGCTATATCCCAACACCGGACCGTAAGGCAGACCTTCCTTTCCTTATGCCTGTTGAAGATGTATTCACAATCACCGGTCGTGGTACTGTTGCTACAGGTCGTGTAGAGCGTGGACAGCTTAACATGGGTGAAGAAATCGAAATCGTTGGTCTTAAAGAAGAAATCGACAAGACTGTTTGCACAGGTATCGAAATGTTCCGTAAGCTTCTTGATTATGCTGAAGCAGGTGACAATATCGGTTGTCTTCTTCGTGGTGTTCAGAGATCAGATATTGAGCGTGGTCAGGTTCTTGCTAAGCCGGGTTCAATCAACCCACACACAAAATTTGCTGGTCAGGTATACGTATTAAGCAAGGATGAAGGCGGTCGTCATACTCCTTTCTTCAATAACTACCGTCCTCAGTTCTATTTCAGAACAACAGACGTTACAGGTGTTATTTCTCTTCCGGAAGGCACAGAGATGTGTATGCCTGGCGATAACGTTACAATGAATGTTGAACTTATCACTCCTATCGCTATCGAAGAAGGTCTTCGTTTCGCTATCCGTGAAGGCGGCAGAACAGTAGGTTCAGGCGTTGTTACAGCTATTAACGAGTAATTTTTAATTACAAATAAATTGAGCAGTCGAACGACTGCTCTTTTTTGTTTTATTCGGTTTTTAAACCAAGAATATAATCTGCTGATACATTGTAAAATTTGCATAGTGCAATTATGTGGCGCACAGGTATTTCATTATTTCCCGCTTCATATCTGGAATAAACCTGCTGTGTTATTCCAAGATAATCGGCAACCTGTTTTTGTGTCAGATCATAATCCTCACGTAAATCTCTTATAATTTCAATATATGTTTTCATAAAATCTTTCCAATATTTAATATAAAAAGATTTTACTATACACTAAATATAGTGTAAACTGATTAAACTTTTTATGCAGGAGGTTTATTATGAAAACGCACACACGAATTGTAAGCTTATTTTTATCATTGGTTATGTTATTCGGAATAACTGCGGGGATTGACTTGTCAACTTATGCCTTTGAATATTATACTGATTATACTTATGGAGATTTTACATATTATATTAAAGAGAATGACACAATTGTTCTAAAAAATATAATGGTTTAGATTGTATTGTAGAAACACCTTCGAAAATTAATGGATTTTCGATTTCTGAGTTATATTGGAATTGTTTTGAGGATTGTAATTTCATTAGAAAAATTGTTTATAAAAGCGGTTCAGTAATTCAAGCTGTCGGCAATTCAGCATTTTTGAATTGTTCAAATTTAGAGGAAGTAATACTTAAAAAGCAAGTAGTTATAATTTTTCGAATGCTTTTAATAATTGTAAAAAATTAAAACAGCTTACAATTATGAATCAAGAATGCGATATTGCTTACGGTTCAAAAATTCCAAATTCTACAATAATATATGGATATAAAGGTTCAACAGCAGAAGCGTATGTAGAAAATTGCGGCAATAAATTTGTTGCGCTTGACGGAAGTCAGCAAAACTTTCAGCACCTGCTGTAAAGTTGACCGTGAACACAAACGGCAGCTTCAAGATTTCATGGAATAAAGTTGCAGGAGCAGACAAGTATGAAATCTATGTGGATAACGGAAGCGGCTACAAGTTATTTCAAACGGTAACAGGAACGAATATTACCCATACAGGTGGCAGTAGTACTGTATATTACAAGGTAAAGGCTATTGGGTCAAAAGCTGTTTCGGATTTCAGCAATGTTGTTATAGGATCGAAAACAGATGAAACCTACAGCTACAATTCCATTGAGACAGGTCTTGTGGATACGGATTACGGAATCGTGTATGGCGCTGCTGTTATTAAAGAATATACAGGCACAGGCAGCGAAATTGTTCTTCCTTCAATTCTTTATACAGGTGATGCACCTTATCTGGTAACAGGAATTGAATCATGGGCGTTTGCCTATGTATCAACCTTGAAAAAAGTTACGCTTCCCGAAAATATAGCAAATATCGGGATGAATGCTTTTTCAAACTGCAATAATTTACAGCAAGTTATTATTAAAAATAAGGACTGCACGATGCCGGAATGTGCAAATGCCATTCCAAGCAATGCAACAATATACGGCTTTAAAGGCTCAACAGCAGAGCAATATGCAAAAACATATGGTAAAAAATTTGTTGCACTGGCAGGCTGAATATAAAAATCGGGCACCTCAGAATTCAACTGAGGTGCTTTCTCTTGTTCTGATGCCAAAACAGAAATTTGTATTGCTGTTAACTGTGTTTTTTGATATAATAGTTTACGCATTATGGCATAATCAGTATTTTCGGGTGATTTTATGGTGAAAGAACTTGAAAATTTAACAGGAACCGTTGAGGAAATAACCTATTTCAACGAGGAAAACGGATATACGGTTATGGATATTTCCAGCAATGGAGAAGCAATAACCGTTGTGGGCAATTTCCCTCAGTTGTTTGAGGGTGAAGAGGTTAAGCTGCTTGGTGAATGGGTAAATCATTCAACCTATGGCAATCAGTTTAAGGCAAGCCTTGTTGAACAGACACTGCCCGCCGATGCGGCAGGAATTCTTCGTTACCTTGCAAGCGGAATTATAAAAGGTGTAAGGGAATCAACGGCAGTTAAAATTGTAGAAGCATTCGGTACAGAAGCTTTTGATGTTATTGAAAATGATGTTGACCGCCTATCTTCGGTGAAAGGAATCAGCAAGCCGAAAGCAAGAAAAATTCAGCAGGAATTTAAAGCGCAGTTTGCGTCAAGGGAAACCATGCGCGGTTTAACAAAAATCGGATTAACACAAAGCGAAGCATTCAGGGCGTATAATATATATCATTCTGCGGCATGTGATATTATATCGGATAATCCGTACGCCTTTGTTGGCGAGTTCGGTTATTCATTTGAACGGGCAGAGGATATTGCCGAATCGCTTGATTCTCCGGATTTATATGATTACAGATGTCAGGCTTGCATTGTTTATGTGGTTCGCCATAATCTTGATAACGGGCATACATGTCTGCCAAGAAGTGCAGTTTTGAAATCTGCTGTAAATTATCTTGAATGTTCCGAGGATACTGCTGAAATAGCGATTGACAACGCATTGCAGTCTCAGCAGCTTTTTTCTGCGCAAATCAACGGAAAAGAGTTTCTTTTTCTTCCCGAAATTTATGAGGCAGAAACGGCTGTTGCAGAAAGAATTAAGCTGATGGTTCATTATCCGCCCAGACAGGTGCAGATTTTACCGGGTGAAATATATGCTTTTGAAAAATCCAATCATATTGAGTTTGATGAAAGACAAAGAGCGGCTATTGAGATTGCAGTTAATCAGGGACTGCTGATTTTAACCGGCGGACCCGGCACCGGAAAAACCACAACTGTGCGCGGAATTATTGCTCTTATGAAGAATAAAGGGCTGAATGTGGCACTTGCCGCCCCAACCGGAAGAGCGGCTAAAAGGATGACAGAATTGACAGGCTGTGAAGCCAAAACAATTCACCGTTTGCTGGAGGTTGAGTATAAAGACGGTGCAAATGAGCCGTCGTTTGTTTATAACAGAAAAAATAAGCTGGATGTGGATGCTGTTATTATTGATGAGCTTTCTATGGTGGATATTAAATTGTTTGACAGTTTTCTGGAAGCATTGCCTATGAGCGCAAGGCTTATTATGGTGGGCGATAAAGATCAGCTTCCGCCTGTAGGAGCCGGAAATGTGCTTAAAGATTTAACGGAAAGCGGTATGATTCCTGTTGTTCAGCTTGAAAAAATCTTTCGTCAGGCAATGGAAAGTTTAATTGTTACCAATGCACATCAGGTGGTCAAGGGAAATATGCCCGATTTGTCGCATAATGATATTCATTCCGATTTCTTTCTGCTGAAAGAACATTCACCTTATAATGCTTCAAAAAAAATAGTGGATCTTGTTACACGGCGTCTGCCGGCAGGCTACGGTTATAATCCGTTTACGGATATTCAGGTTCTCTGTCCAAGCAGAAAAGGTGATGTGGGCACAGAAAACCTTAATTTCCTTTTACAGCAGAAATTAAATCCTTCAGAAAAAGGAAAGGCAGAAATAAGGCATAACGGATATATTCTTCGCGAAGGTGATAAGGTTATGCAGATAAAAAACAATTATGATGTTCCATGGTTCAGATCCGGTGATAACGGAACAGGCGTTTTTAACGGAGATATAGGAATTCTTACAAGAATAGACAGGGCAAATGATATTCTGAACGTTAAGTTTGACGACAGAGAAGCTATGTATTCGCTTGAAAGTGCGAAAGAGCTTGAACTGGCATATGCGCTGACAGTTCACAAAAGTCAGGGTTCGGAATTTGAAGCCGTTATTATGCCGGTTATTTCCGTTCCGCCAAAGCTGGCATACAGAAATCTTTTTTATACGGCACTTACAAGAGCCAAAAATTTAATTGTGCTGGCGGGAAATGAAAATTCCGTGCGTGCAATGGTGGAAAACGATAAAAAAAGCAGACGGTACAGTGCGCTTGGTTATTTTTTAACTGTTGACAACAATCCGTTCTTGCAGTAACATTGATTTATATTAATTTTAAGGAATGACAGTATGTTTGGTTATGATTTAGGTATAGATTTGGGCTCAAGCTCCATTGTGATAACGGTACCCGGAAAGGGTGTTGTTGTTAATGAGCCGTCCTATGTGGCCTATGATACAGAAACAGAAAAAATAATATATGCCGGCAGACGGGCCTACTATCTTGAGGGCCGTGAGCCGGACGGAATTACTGTAATTCAGCCCATTGTTAACGGTGCAGTTACAAATTATTCCATTGCGCAGCAAATGGTTAAATTTTTTATTGATAAGGTAATTGGAAAAAGTCTTTTTAAGCCAAGAGTGGTTGCATCTATTTCTGCATTAAGCACAGATGTTGAAAAAAGAACGTTGGTTTCTGTAATCATTACGGCTGGCGCCAGGTCTGTCTGTCTTGTGGAAGAAGCGCTTTGTGCGGCTTTCGGTGCCGGGGTTGATCCTTTGCTTCCGTCCGGTGTATTTGTAATTGATATCGGCGGCGGTACAACCGATATGGCGGTGGTAAGCCAGGGCTGTATGAATCAAATGGAAACCCTGCGTATTGCCGGCAATCACTTTGATGCTGAAATTACAAAACATATGCACGATAAATACGGAATTCTTATAGGAAAGCGTACGGCTGAAGATGTTAAGAAAAATATAGCGGGTGCTGTTTTGCGTGAAGAAGATGTAGTTATGCAGGTTAAGGGCAGAGATATGATTACAGGTTTGCCCGGTGTGGCGGAAGTAACGGGGAATGAGCTTTATGAATGTCTGAAGCCGCTTTTTGAGCAGCTTGCCAATTCAGCAATTGCTTTGTTTGAAAGAACCTCTCCGCAGCTTATGGCAGATATTACATCAGATGAAGTAATTTTAACAGGAGGCAGTTCAGAGCTTTACGGAATTGATAAAATGTTTTCACAGGCATTGAATCTTGATGTAACCATAGCGCCCCGTGCCGAACTTTGCGTTGCCAAGGGGGCAATGGTGGCTTTAAACAAAATGAGAGTGCTGGATCAGTATGGCTACAGATTCAGAACAAAGCAGGATGTAAGAATAAAGTAGCAGATTTTAATTTAAACGGAGGAACTGATATGGACAGATTTTCTAAATTTCACCCATTCATCAGTTTCTCTTTTTTTATAAGTGTGATAACGGTTACTATTTTTTTTACGGATTCATTTTTAACAGTTATTTCATTTTTCAGTGCATTTTTATATTATACAAAGCTAAAAAGGTTAAAAGCGGTAAAAACATTTATTAAATTTATTGTTCCCATTGTTTTTTTTGCGGCTTTTTTCAATATGCTGTTTGTTCGGTACGGAGAAATGGCACTTTTTAGCGTAAAGGGATTAAACTTTACAGTTGAAGGATTGACAGCGGGATTGTTTACCGGGCTTATGATCGGCGCAGTTATGATGTGGTTTTTCTGTTACAATGAAATTATAACAAGTGAAAAATTTATGGCGCTGTTCGGCGGAATTGCGCCGAATCTGACGTTGCTTATATCCATGATTTTAAGGTTTATTCCGCTTATGATAAGAACGGAAGAAGAAATTAAGGACGCAAATAAAGGTATGGGAACGGAAATCAAAGGCTTAAAAAATGCATTGCACAGGTTTTCAGCTTTACTGTCCATTTGTCTTGAAAAGAGTATAGAAACGGCAGATTCCATGAAGGCAAGGGGCTTTGGCAAAAAGAAACGGAGCTTTTATTCATCGTTTGATTTCAGATTTTCGGACGGCGCTGCCGCTGTTTTTATAATATCGGCTGCTGTGCTTGTATTTTCGGTAAGTTTGAAAAGTTATCCGATGATTATAATAAACCCGGGTATAAAAATTCTGCATCCGCAGTATTTGCAGCTTTCAGTTTTTACCGTGCTTTCAGTTTTTCCGCTTCTTGCGGATGTTACGGAGGATATTAAATGGCTTTTATTGAAATCGAAAATTTAATGTTTTCTTATCCGCATGCAAAAGAACATGCACTTAACGGTGTGAATTTAACGGTGGATGAAGGTGAAATATGCCTTCTGATCGGAAAATCAGGCAGCGGTAAATCCACTTTGCTGAGGCTTTTGAAACATGAAATTGCGCCGTATGGGCAGCAAAGCGGTGAAATCAAGATAAACACAGAGAATATAGGCTTTGTAAATCAGAATGTGGAAAGCAATATTGTTATGGATACTGTGCAGGGTGAACTTGCTTTTGCACCGCAGAATCTTGGAAAAAGCAAGCGGGAAATTGCCCTGAAGCTGGCGGAAACGGCAAGCTATTTCAATTTGGGAAATATTTTCAATGAAAAGACAGACTGCCTTTCGGGCGGCGAAAAGCAGATTGTTTCACTTGCTTCTGTTTTTACGGTTCCCACGGATTTGCTGGTTTTGGATGAACCTGTTTCACAGCTTGATCCGATAGCTGCCGATGATTTTATAAACGTTATTACAAGACTGAACAGGGAACAGGGTACCACCATTTTAATAAGCAGTCACAGAACAGAAAATATTCTTCCGCTTGCCGATAAGGCGGCTGTTATGGAAAACGGAAAAATTATTTTTTGCGGCACACCTGTCGAAACGGCACGTTTTCTTATGGAAACAAATCATGAAATGAAGCTTGCTATGCCGCAGTATACACAAGTGTTAGACGGAAATCCGGTTCGCTTTTCATCTGCCAAAAAGGCGGCGGCACACCTGAAATTCAAACGGATGCCGGAATATGCAAAAAACGGAAATGCGCTGTCTGTAAAGGGATTATGCTTTACTTATAAAAGAGGACTTCCGGATGTGTTTTTCAAGTTGGATTATACTGCAGAAAGCGGAAAAATCAATGCAGTAATCGGTGCAAACGGAAGCGGAAAAACCACTTTCTTAAAGTGTCTTTGTAAAATTCTTAAATGCTATGCCGGCAGAGTTAAAATGAGCGGCAAAGCCGTTTATATGCCGCAGAATGTGCAGACTCTTTTTGTAAAAGATACTGTTTTTGAGGAAGTTGGAAATGCAGAATTGCTTGAAAAATTCGGGCTTGCCGCACTTTCGCAAAGCAATCCGTTTGATTTGAGTGGCGGAGAGGCGCAAAGACTTGCCCTTGCCAAAATAATGTCTGCCGAGTGTGATATTTTGCTTCTGGACGAGCCTACAAAAAGTGTGGATGCACCGTTTGCCGCTGAATTTGCGCAGATGCTCAGAAAGCTTGCAGATGGGGGGAAGACTGTTATTCTTGTTACACATGATTTGGAATTTGCGGCGAGATATGCAGATAATGCAGCGTTTCTGTTTAACGGAAAAATTGCCGCTGCAGATTCTGTGAAAAAAATTTTTTCTTCACTGGATACGTATACTACGTCCTTATCCAAGCTTACAGGCGGCAAAGCTGTGTCTGTTGATGAAATTGAGGTGATGCGGCGTGAATAAGAAGGCTTTTAAAATCTGTTCTTTTACAGCCGCTGTGCTTATGGCGGCGCTTACGGCAGTATGGCAGTTGTTTTTTTCGGAAACCACCTCGTTTTATCTTGCCGCAGTTATAATACTTTTGTTTTCCGTTATACCTTTTTTGTTAAGTTATGAAAAATCCATGCCGTCTGCACGCGAACTGGCACTGCTTGCTGTTTTGATTGCGATTGCTGTTGCTTCAAGGGCGGTGTTTTATCTTATTCCTCAGTTCAAACCTATTGCGGCGGTTGTTATAGCTTCTGCAGTTTGTCTTGGTGCAGAAAGAGGGTATATTATCGGCGCCTTTTCTGCCTTTATTTCAAATTTTATTTTCGGACAGGGTATTTCCACCCCGTTTCAGATGGCGGCGCTGGGACTTGTGGGTTTTGCCGCCGGTTTAATATTTAAAAAAATAAAGCCAAACAGATGGTTTCTTTCCATAATTGGTTTTTTTCTTTCTTTTGTGCTTTACGGAATGATTGTGGATACAAGTTCGGTTATTTTTCTGGCAGACAGTTTTACACTTGCTTCCGCGCTTGCCGTTTATGCGGCAGGAATTCCTTTTTCGGCAATTTTCGGCGGCGCAACGGCATTGTTTCTTTTTTTGTTCGGTGAAGAGTTTATAAAAAAATTGAACCGAATCAATCATAAATACGGAATTGTGAAAGGATAAAAATTATGAATCAAAACAATGAAAATATATTGGATAAAATTTCAAAACTTGCATTTGCAACAGCGATTATAGGCATATGTACTGTCGGCATCTGCCCTGCCTTTGGAGTAATCGGCATTGTGGCACCGGTTGTGATGAAAAGCAGAAATGCACAGCTCAGCGAAGAAACAAAATCAAGAAATAAAAAGGCCGTTGCGGCTGGCATTATTTCCATATTTATGTTTGTTGTTGATATCGGTATTCTTGTATTTGCCGGCACACGTCTTGGCTGGTTTTGATTCGTTGTAAATATGCGGTAAAAAGTTTAAGGACGCTTGTAAAAAGCGTCCTTATATTTTTTAACTTTCGTCTATGTTTGACAGGAATTCTTATTGATACCCGATGAAGTTTTGATTATATCGGCACAGACGGTCTGCAGAGAAATGTCGAATAATGTATTTTAAAAAAATATATTTAACGCTTGATTTTTCAGCAGATTTTTAAAACGGTTCAAAAATCAGCGTTTCGGATAGCTTAAATTATCGTATTTCCTCTTCGAATTCTGTTAAATAATCCATTGATACTTTAAATAGTTTGCTTAACTTTTTTAAATAGTTTACCGGTATGGTTTGTTCGCCTGTTTCATATCTTCTATATGTATTAAGGTATAAGTTTAAAAAGTCTGCTATTTCTTGTTGTGTTAAGTCTTTATCTTCTCGTGTATCTCTGATTCTTTGATATTTATATGTTGCTTTTTTCATTTTTCACCTCTATAAATATTTTATCAAAATAACATAAATTTGTGTTGGAAATCAAACAAATGAGTTTGTATGAACCGAAAGTCCGTTAGTCTCAAATGAAGAGGCTATGTTAATTGTTGCAAAGTCAGCGTTTAGGATAATTTAAATCATCGGGTAATCCCAGTATATAGTCAGCAGATACACCGTAAAACAGGCATAGTTTTTTTAAGTGTCTTATTGGTAATTCGTTTAAGCCTCTTTCATATTTACTATAATATTGTTGGTCTATTTCTAATAGCTCAGCAATATCTTTTTGTAATAAGTCTTTATCCGTTCTTAGTTCTTTTAATCTTTCATAATAATTCATGTTTTTCTACCTCCTAAAATATTTTATCATACATAATAAATTATGTATTGACGTACGTAATATTTTATGTTACCATTAGCATGTAAACGTAATAAGTTATGTATGAAAAAACAAATTTAGAAAGCTATTTGAATAAAAAAGAACGCTGTATCAGTCCGTTAAAACAAAATACAGAGTGTTTTACACAGAAACACAGGGAAGCGCAAATGCCACAGACAGGTTATACGGCATTTTCCGGTGTTTGAATTTATTTTATTGAAAGGAAAACAAAATATACCTAAAATAATCAGCCCCACAATGTGGCACAGCTTGAAAGAATAGAAAGCAGTTAAAAATGTTTTGCTTTTCGGCAATTATATAAAACGGTTTCAAAATCAGCGTTTAGGATATTTTAAATTGTCCGGCAATCCCAGTATATAGTCAGCGGATACGCCGTAGTATAAGCATAATTTTGTTAAATCATCCAATGTAAATCTTGCTTTTCCATTTTCCAAATGTGCATATCCTTGTTGTGATTTGTTAAGTATTTTTCCTGCTTCTGCTTGTGTTAAGTCGTTATCTTCTCTTAATTCTTTTAATCTTTTAATATAATTCATTGCTTATCACTCCTTAAAAATATTTTATCATACTCAAAATCTGAGTATTGACAATTACTCAAAACCTGAGTATAATATAACTGTGATTGGTAACTGAATACAACCAAACTGAATAAGGATAAGTAATTGTTATAGATGAATAAACTGCTAAAATAAAAAATACTCTGTATTTATCTGTTAAAACAAAATACAGAGCATTTTACACAGAAACGCAGGGAAGCGTTAAAAATGTTTTGCTTTTCGGCAATTTTATAAAATTGTTTCAAAATCAACGTTTAGGATATTTTAAATTGTCTGGCAATCCCAGTATATAATCAGCAGATACGCCATAGTACAAACATAGCGTTCTTATATGATGTGTTGGTATTTCCCTTATACCTAATTCATATTTACTGTAATAGCCTTGTGATGTTTCTAAAACTTTGGCTAATTCACTTTGTGTTTTATCGTTGTCTTCTCTTAAATTTCGTATTATTTGGCTAATTTGCATAATAAAACCCCTCTTTTTTTGTTTGTTTATACAATTATACCATAAGTAACATTGTGCTTATTGTCAATAAGCACAATGTTACTTATAATGTGAGTCGTAAGCTATTAATTTTAGCAAGTCATATTGTACTTAAAATGAAGGTAAGTAATTGCTACGGTTTAATAAGTTGATGAAATAAAAACTCTGTATTTGTCCGTTAGAACAAAAGACAGAGCGTTTTATACAGAAGCACAGGGAAGCGAAAATGCCGCAGATTATACGGCATCTTCCGGTGTTTGAATTTATTTTATTGAAAGGAAAAAGCAATATGTCAAAACTGATAAGCAGCCACAATCTGGCACAATTGGAAAGAATAGAAAACGGGTTTAAAAAGAATGTTTTACTGGCGCAGCTAACCGTAGAAAAAATAGACGTTTTCGAGGACAATTCCTTTATTCTGTCTCTGCTTGAAGACAGCATCAGAAATATGAGCGTTTTAGTAGAGGATTTATTCGGGCTTGATATGAGCGTGCGGGATGAAGTGAATTTTGAACCTGATTTGTCTGCATAAAAATAAATAAAAAAAGCCGTTTTGCAAACGGCTTTTTATTTATGTTATTTGCTTTCTGACAATCAGTCCGGATAGCCGTTCGGGTTTTGGCTCTGCCAGCGCCAGCTATCCTCGCACATTTCTTCAATATCTCTTTCAGCCTTCCATCCAAGCTCGTTCAAAGCCTTGCTTGGGTCTGAATAACATGTTGCAATATCTCCTGCACGGCGGGGACCGATTTTATAAGGAACCTTTGCGCCGGAAGCCTTTTCAAAGGCTTTTACAACATCCAGCACACTGTAGCCCTTTCCGGTGCCCAGATTATAAATATAAAGCCCTGTTGTGCCGCTTACTTTTTCAACTGCCTTAACATGGCCCAGCGCAAGGTCTACAACGTGAATATAATCTCTTACGCCCGAACCGTCATGTGTATCATAGTCATCGCCCCATACATTGAGGAATTCTCGCTTGCCGATGGCAACCTGTGTGATATAAGGCATAAGGTTGTTTGGTATGCCGTTTGGATCTTCACCCATTGTGCCGCTTTTATGTGCGCCGATTGGGTTGAAATAACGAAGCAGGCAGATGGACCATTCGTTATCCGAAACATACAAATCGCGCATGATTTCTTCTATCATAAATTTGGTTCTGCCGTACGGATTGGTTACGCCGCCAACCTTCATATCTTCTGTAAGCGGTGAAACATTATCCATTCCGTAAACGGTTGCCGATGAAGAGAACACAATTTTTTTACAGCCGTTGTTTCGCATAACATCAAGCAGTACAAGTGTGCCGTTTACATTATTGTCAAAATATTCAAGCGGTTTTTCAACACTTTCGCCAACTGCTTTCAAGCCTGCAAAGTGAATAACCGAATCAATGTTTTCTTTTTTAAAGATTGCATCCATACCCTCACGGTCGCGGATATCACATTCATACCATTTAAAATCTTTGGTTACAAGAGCCTTGATTCTTTCAATGCTTGATTTTTTGCAGTTGTAAAAGTTGTCAACAATTACAACATCAACGCCTGCATTAAGAAGCTCAACGCAGGTATGGCTTCCTATATAACCTGCACCGCCTGTAACTAAAACTGCCATAAATAAATCCTTCTTTCATTTTATTAATAAGCCTTACCCCAGTAAAGCATATGTTTTGCCGGTTTGCCGCAGCAAACACAGGTATCTGCAAGCTGTTCCTGCTCAAGAGGAATACAGCGTGAACCAACGCCTGTAATTTCCTTAACTTTATCTTCGCATGCTTCATCGCCGCACCACATTGCTTTAATGAAACCGTCTCCGTTTTCTTCCAGCGCTTTCGTGATTTCGTCAAGTGCAGTGCATACATAGGTTCTGCGCTCTCTGTTTTCAAGCGCCGCATTGTAAATGCCGTTTCGCACTTCTTCAAGTTTCTGCGGAATAACGGTTTCAAGCTCATCCAGTGAAACAAAGGTTTTTTCCCTGTTATGGCGTGTTACAATCACACACTGGTTGTTTTCAATATCTTTCGGGCCGATTTCAAGCCTGATTGGCACGCCCTTCATTTCATATTCTGCAAATTTCCAGCCCGGTGTATTATTTGAAGCATCCATTTTTGCACGGCAGATTTTTTTCAGCCTGCTGCAAATCTCATCCGCTTTTTCAAGCACGCCTTCCTTGTGCTGCGCAACAGGCACAACAATTACCTGAATCGGCGCTACGGCAGGCGGAAGAACAAGACCGTTATTATCACCGTGCGTCATAATGATGGCGCCGATGAGGCGGGTTGTCATTCCCCATGAGGTTTGGTGTGGATAAACAAGTTTGTTTTCCTTGTCTGAATACTGAATTTCAAATGCTTTTGCAAAGCCGTCTCCGAAATAATGAGACGTTCCGGCCTGAAGCGCCTTTCCGTCATGCATCAGGGCTTCAATGCAGTATGTACGCTCTGCGCCCGCAAATTTATCGCTTTCTGTTTTCATGCCCTGCACAACGGGAATTGCAAGATACTTTTGGCAGAATTCTGTGTAAACATTCAGCATTTTTTCTGTTTCTTCAATTGCTTCTTCGGCAGTAGCATGAAGTGTATGACCCTCCTGCCACAGGAATTCGCGTGAACGAAGAAACGGTCTGGTTGTTTTTTCCCATCTTACAACAGAAACCCACTGATTGTAAAGCTTCGGCAAATCACGGTAAGAATGAACAACATTTTTGAAATGCTCGCAGAACAGTGTTTCGGAAGTAGGTCTTACGCAAAGCCTTTCTTCAAGCTGTTCGCTTCCGCCCACGGTTACCCACGCACATTCGGGGGCAAAGCCCTCAACATGGTCCTTTTCCTTTTGAAGAAGGCTTTCAGGTATAAACATGGGCATGCAGACATTTTCGTGCTCTGTGTCCTTAAACATTTTATCAAGAATATTCTGGATGTTTTCCCAAATTGCATAACCGTAAGGTCTGATAACCATACAGCCCTTAACGCTTGTATATTCAACAAGTTCTGCTTTTTTGCAGATATCGGTATACCATTTTGCAAAATCCTCATCCATGGATGTAATATCATCCACCATTTTTTTCTGCTCTTTTGCCATAAAAATTTCTCCTTTGGCATATAATAAATCCTGCTTTATTATAAACGAAATAAACGGATATGTAAAGTATAGATTTTACTTAATCGGCAAGGGTAAAAATATTGTTAAAAATGAATAATATTTATCTGAAAAACAGTTTATTTATAGTTGTTTTTTTGCTTGAAAATAAAAAAGTGCAGTGATACAATTACTTTTGGATTAAAAGCGCATACTTAAATAATAAAACTGAATTGATTTTGTGGATGAAAGGGTGGTGATCCTGTGGATATTCAGTTGTTTTCACCGATTTCAATGGATATAAAAAGCGAACTGCTGGAGCAGCTTGAAATAGAAACGGTTTTTGAAATTCCGTTTGTTCATATTGCTGTTGATGAAGGCACGGTTGTTTCCTGGATAATCATGGCTGTTTTTGTTATAGCATCTGTTTTGCTTACAAGAAATCTTAAAGTAAGCGGAAAAATTTCAAAGCGCCAGCTTGTTTTGGAAGTGTGTATGGACAGGCTGATTGGTTTTTTTGATAAAATTTTGGGCAAAGAGGGCATAAAATATATGCCGTGGCTTATGAGTATGGCAATCTTTATAGGCGCTTCAAACATGGTTGGCATATTCGGCTTTAAGCCGCCCACAAAAAGTCTGCAGGTTACAGCGGCAATGGCAATAACAAGTATTTTTCTTGTGGAGCTTGCCGGCATTAAGGAAAGAGGCATAAAAAAGCATATAAAAGCATTTGCAAAGCCGGTGGCAATTGTTGCCCCAATCAATTTGCTGGAACTGATTATTAAGCCGCTTTCTCTTTGCATGCGTCTTTTCGGAAATGTGCTGGGCGCTTTTATTATTATGGAGCTTATAAAAAGCGTTGTGTTTTTAAAGCTTGGAGTGCCGGTGGCATTCAGTTTGTATTTTGATTTGTTTGACGGCTTTCTTCAGGCATATATATTTGTGTTTTTAACAGCCATGTATGTTAAAGAAGCTGTTGAATGAACAGTATTATAAAATATTTTTTATTAAAGGAGATAGAATTATGGGAGTAGCAATCGGAGCGGCTGTAGCCGTATTGGCAGGTTTAGGTGCAGGTATCGGTATCGGTATCGCAACAGGAAAGGCAGTGGACGCAATTGCCCGCCAGCCTGAGGCAGCAGCGGATATAAGAACATCACTGCTTCTTGGCTGTGCTCTTGCGGAAGCAACCGCCGTTTACGGACTTGTAGCAAGTATACTCATTATTTTCTTTGTGGGCTGACAGGCAGGCAAAGCATTCGGGATTGAAAGGAAAATCAGTTATGCTGAAGTTTAACTGGAATTTTCTTTTTACGCTTATAAATCTTATAATTTTCTTTTTGCTTATGAGAAAGTTTTTATTCAAACCGATTATGAATGTTTTGGATAAGCGTAAAGAGATGATTGATAATCAGTTCAGTGATGCCGAAAAGGCAAAAAGCAGTGCAAATGAACTGAAAACAGAATATGAAGAAAAAATTGAAAATATAAATGCCGAATCGGATAAAATTATCGGCAAAGCTAAGGAAGCAGCCAGAGCCGAATATGATAAGATTATGGGCAGGGCTGAAATTGACGCTGAAAATCTGAAAGCGGCAGCCAAAAGACAGGCAGACGCCGCAGTGGAAAATGAAATGCGCGCCGCAAGGGAAAATATTGCAGGCATTGCAATTGATGCGGCTGTAAAAGTTTTGGGAGCAAATGTATGCGCCGAAACAGACAGCAGCATTTTTGACGAATTTTTAAATGAAGGCAGTGAAGAAAATGAATCTCAGAATTGACGATTATGTAAACGCACTGCTTTCAAATGAAGTAAGTGCGTCGGATCTTGACAAGGCGAAAGAAATCATTCTTTCCTCTGAAGAGTTGCTGCATATATTAAACAGTCCGTCTGTTTCTCCGCAGGAAAAAAGGCGGGTTGTCAGCGAAATCTTTTCATTATCGGTAATTAATTTAATTACTTCTCTTTCGGAACAGTGCTGTGCAGATAAAATCTGTGATGTTATAGATGCATATACGGCGGTGCTTGACAGGAAAAACAGGGTTGCAAGAGCAACTCTTATTTGTGTTACCGAGCCTGACGAAAAACAGTTTAACGGTATTAAGGATTTTGTTTGCAGAGAAGAAAACGCAGGAACGGCTAAAATTAATATTGTTAAGGATGAAAGCCTGATCGGCGGCTTTATTATTCGAATCGGCAATAAACAGTTTGACAGAAGCTTAAAAAGCAAAATTGCCAAAATAAAAGAAAAGATTGTTGATGATGCAAGAAAATCAACGGCAATCAATGCTGACGGAATTATTTCGATTTTAAGAAGCGAAATTAAGGATTATGATTTTGAAACCTCCAGCGAAGAGGTTGGAACCGTTATCAGAGTAGGCGATGGTATTGCTGTGATACATGGGCTGGACCATGTTATGTACGGTGAAATTGTTATATTCGACTGCGGCATTAAAGGAATGGTACAGGATATTAAGCGTACATCGGTAGGCTGTATACTTTTTGGTGCAGATAATGAAATTCATGAGGGTACAAGGGTTCGCAGAACACATAAAAATGCCGGTGTACCCGTTGGCGATGCATTTATCGGCAGAATTGTGAATGCGCTTGGAGAGCCGATAGACGGAAAGGGTGAAATACCTGCCGAAGAATTCAGGCTGGTTGAAAATACCGCACCGTCCATTGTGGAAAGAAAATCCGTGTCACAGCCTATGGAAACAGGTATTCTTGCAATTGATTCCATGTTTCCGATAGGAAGAGGGCAGAGAGAACTTATTATCGGCGACAGACAGACCGGCAAAACCTCTATTGCGGTTGATACAATACTGAACCAAAAAGGCAAAAACTGTATTTGTATTTATAATGCAGTCGGTCAGAAAGCATCAACGGTTGCCAAGCTTGTGAACACACTGGAAAAGGAAGGCGCTATGGAATATACCATTGTTGTATGCTCCACTGCTTCCGATTCTGCGTCGCTTCAGTATATTTCGCCGTATTCGGCAACGGCTATTGCGGAATATTTTATGCATAAGGGTATGGATTGCCTGATTGTTTATGATGATTTAAGCAAGCATGCGGTTGCATACCGTGCGCTTTCACTTTTGCTTGAGCGTTCTCCGGGAAGAGAAGCCTATCCGGGTGATGTTTTTTATCTTCATTCAAGGCTTCTGGAGCGTTCATCCCGTTTGTCGGATGAACTTGGCGGCGGCTCTATAACGGCGCTTCCGATCATTGAAACGCAGGCCGGTGATGTTTCCGCTTATATTCCGACAAATGTTATTTCAATTACCGATGGGCAGATTTTCCTTGAAAGCGATTTGTTTTTCAGCGGTCAAAGACCTGCTGTTAATGTAGGTTTATCTGTTTCCCGTGTAGGCGGAGCAGCACAGACAAAGGCTATGAAAAGTGCAGCCGGTTCGCTTCGTGTTGATTTGGCACAGTATCGTGAAATGGAAGTATTTACACAGTTTTCTTCCGATCTTGATGAGGAAACAAAGGCCGGACTTGCATACGGAAAAGGGCTTATGGAGTTGCTGAAACAGCCTCTCGGCAAGCCGCTTTCGCTTGCGGAACAGGTAATTACCCTGGTGGCGGCAACAGGCAGAAAATTTGTGAATGTGCCTGTAAACGAAATTAAAAAATATCAGGCGGATATGCTTGATTACTTCAAGAATTCTTATTTTGATATTATCAGTGAAATTGAAAATAAAAAGGTGCTCAGTGATTCGGTTAAGGAAAAAATCCTTGAAGCAGCCGATTATTTTCAGAAAGGCAGATAATGGCTAACGCAAGAGAAATACAGAGCAGAATAAAGTCTATAAAAGATACAAAAAAAATAACCAATGCTATGTATATGGTTTCGTCTTCAAAGCTTCAGAAAGCAAGGCGTGATCTGCAGAACACAGAGCCGTATTTTTATTCCATTCAGGAAAGTCTGGCAAAAATACTTAATATTGCTCCTGAAGTCGGCAATAAGTTTTTTAATCAGCGCGCGCACAAAAAGGGCAGAGCAAGAAGAATCGGTTATTTGGTTATTACGGCTGATAAAGGTTTAGCCGGTGCTTATAATCATAACGTAATTAAAATGGCAGAAGAGCTTGCGCTTAGTGAAGAGGATGATATGCTTTTTGTTGTGGGGCAGGTTGGCAGGCATTATTTTGAACGGCGCAGTATCCCGATAGATATTCATTTTAATTATACTGCGCAGAATCCCACTATGAACCGAGCAAGACATATTGCCGAAAAACTGACCGAACTTTTTATTGAAGAAAAAATTGATGAAGTGTATGTTATTTTTACACGTATGGTCAATTCAATAACGGTTGAACCTGTATTTCAGAAAATACTGCCGCTTAAAGAAGAACATATTGAAATCAGGGATAAAAATAATTACTATGAGCATGCCGATTTTATGCCTGATGTGCAGACGGTGTTTGATAAAATAGTGCCCAATTATGTTGCAGGTTTTATTTACGGCGCATTGATTGAATCGTACTGCAGTGAGCATAATTCAAGAATGATGGCTATGCAGACGGCAACCGATGCCGCTTCTGAAATGATAAAAAAGCTTGAAATTCAGTATAACCGTGCAAGACAGGCGGCAATAACACAGGAAATTACAGAGGTTATTGCAGGCTCTAAGGCACAAAAAAACAAAGTGATTTAATGATACTGTTAGGAGGAAATCCTAAAATGAATAACGGTAAAATAGTACAGGTGATGGGACCTGTTGTGGATGTTGAATTCAGCGGAATGCTTCCGCGGCTGAAAGATGCGCTTTATGTAACGGTCGGCGGAAAACGGCTTGTTATGGAGGTAGCACAGCATATCGGCAATAAAACGGTAAGATGTGTTATGCTTTCCGCTTCTGAAGGACTCTGTAAGGATATGGAGGTTGTTTCAAAGGGCGGTGCGATTTCTGTGCCTGTCGGCAGAAAATGTCTCGGCAGGCTGTTTAATGTTGTCGGCGATACCATTGACGGTCTTGAGAATCTTGATAATACAGAGCATTGGGAAATTCATAGAAATCCTCCGGGATTTGAAGAGCAGTCTGCCCATGTTGAAATTCTTGAAACAGGCATAAAAGTCATAGATCTTTTAACACCTTATGTTAAAGGCGGAAAAATCGGTCTGTTCGGCGGCGCCGGTGTAGGCAAAACCGTTCTTATTCAGGAACTGATAACAAATGTTGCAAATGTGCACGGCGGATATTCTATTTTTACTGGTGTAGGCGAGCGTTCCAGAGAAGGAAACGATCTTTGGAATGAAATGAAAGAATCAGGCGTTATTAACAAAACAGCGCTTGTTTTCGGTCAGATGAATGAACCGCCGGGAGCACGTATGCGCGTTGCGGAAACAGGGCTTACAATGGCAGAGTATTTCCGTGATGCCGAACATCAGGATGTTTTGCTGTTTATTGATAATATTTTCCGTTTTGTGCAGGCAGGTTCTGAGGTTTCGGCGCTTTTGGGCAGAATACCTTCCGCTGTCGGTTATCAGCCCACGCTTGCTACTGAAATGGGAGAACTGCAGGAAAGAATTGCATCAACCAAAAACGGTTCCATCACATCGGTGCAGGCCGTATATGTTCCTGCGGATGATTTAACGGACCCTGCTCCCGCTACCACCTTTGCACATTTGGATGCAACAACGGTGCTTTCAAGAAAAATTGCGGAAAAAGGAATATATCCTGCTGTTGATCCTTTGGAATCAAACAGCCGTATTCTTGAAGCAGAAACCGTTGGTGAAGAACATTATAATGTTGCAAGGCGGGTTCAGGAATATCTTCAGAAATATAAAGAACTTCAGGATATTATTGCAATTCTCGGTATGGAAGAGCTTTCTGAAGAGGATAAAACAACGGTGTTCCGTGCAAGAAAAATTGAAAAGTTTCTGTCTCAGCCATTTCACGTTGCTGAAATGTTTACAGGGCTCAGGGGTGTTTATGTTCCTGTTTCCGAAACGGTTAAGGGCTTTAAGGCAATTATAGACGGCGAGGTTGACAGCCTGCCGGAAGCTGCATTCTTTAATGCGGGAACCATTGATGATGTGCTTGAAAAAGCAAAGAATATGAAATAAAAAACAGGGGGCATATTTTGAAAACTTTTTATCTGAAAATTATTGCCTCAAACAAGGTTTTTTATGACGGAGAATGCCAAAGTCTTACCATTCCGTATATTGACGGAGGACAGATGGCCTTTCTTGCCAATCATGAAAATACAGTTGTGCCGATTGAAAACGGTGAAATGAAAATAAAAACACCGGATGGCAAAATAATTGAAGCTTTTGTTGGTGACGGATTTGCCGAATTTCTTGATAATGAAGCAATTCTTGTTTGTGTTTCTGCAGAATTGCCGGAAGAAATAGATGCAAGGCGTGCGCAGGAAGCGATTATAAGGGCAGAAGAAGAAATGCGCCAAAAACAAAGCAGATTGGAATACAGTGTTTCCAGAGCCAATCTTTCAAGAGCAATGGAAAGAATTAAGGTTAAAAACAGACATCGTATTTAAAATAAAGGGAAGCAGAAAATGCTTCCCTGATTATATTTGTAAAAAAGGAGTGCCGGCAGTGGCTATAAAATTAATTGCAACGGATCTTGACGGAACGCTTATGTCGCCCGATCATATTACAGTTACCGAAAAAACGAAAAATGCATTGTTAAAGGCGCATAACGCAGGTATAAAAACCGTTATAGCAACAGGAAGAACGCTTTCCGTTATAAACAGTGTTCTTAAACAGGTGCCGTTTATTGATTATATTATCTATTCAAACGGCGCTTCTGTATTCGATAGGCGTAAAGGTAATAACATTTACACAAGTCCGATTCCTGCTGATGCAGTAAGAAAAATAGTTGATATATTTGAGCGCTATCCTGTATATTATGAACTTTATGCAGGCGGCTGTGCACATTCTCAGCCGGACAAGGCAGGGTATTTCAAGAATAAGGATTTGCCGCAGGATTTTCTTGATTTTTATATGAAAAATATTAAAAATCATGAAAGTATCAGCCGTTTTGCAACAACAAATGATATTGAAAAAATCAATCTTTTTTATTTTGACGGGCAGTATTACGATGAGATAAAAGAACAGTTATTTTCAATTAGTGAAATTGACTGCACATCTCCTGTTGCAGGGGATATAGAAATGACATCGGCAGGTGTTAATAAAGGAAAGGCATTGCAGGAAATGTGTAAAGAACTTAACTTTACACGTGAAGAGGTTATGGCTTTCGGTGATGCTGACAATGATATAGAAATGCTGCAGTTTGCTGGTTACGGAATTGCAATGAAAAACGCTTCCGATGAATGCAAACAGGCGGCAAAATATGAAACGCTTTCAAATGCGGAAGACGGAATTGCGCATGCGGTTGAAAAATTTATTTTTAATCCTTTAAAACCCAAACTTATTATTTCTGCATGCCTGCTTGGCGAAAACTGCAAATATAACGGCGGCAATAACTATTGTCGGGAAGCGGCATTGCTTTCGGAATGGTTTAATCTGATTCCTGTTTGCCCTGAATGTTTCGGCGGTCTTTCGGTTCCGAGAATGCCGAATGAAATTATAAATGGCAGAGTGCTTTCAAAAGACGGTGCTGATAATACGCAGGCATATGAAGACGGCGCAGAAAAAACACTTTATATTGCCAATGAAAATAACTGCTGTTATGCAGTTCTGAAGGAAAGAAGCCCATCCTGCGGTTTTGGCAGAATATATGACGGCACTTTTTCGGGTGTGCTTACCGACGGAAACGGCATTACAGCAGATTTGCTTGACAGAAACGGTATCAGAATTTTCGGTGAAAGCGAAACGGCAAAACTCCTTGATGAATTTGATTTTAATATATAAAAGAAAAACCGGCTGTTTGTAATAATCAGCCGGTTTTCTGTATATTAAGCAATGGGAATTATTTTTAAAGCTTATCGCTGAAGCATTTTAAGTCCTGTTTGATTTCTTCGGATAATAGGTTGAAATCCATGTTTTCACAAGCGCCTTCAAGCGCATATAAATGCACTGAGCATATTTCGGGATATCTGAGTTTCAGCCGGAAATAGGTTTCCTTGCTTCCAAGCTGCAAAAAATCTTCGGCAGTTTCAATTCCGACGGATTTCAGTTTTCTGCTCATTTCTTTTCCGATATTTTTAAGCGATGTAAGCTCTGCCATTTCCGGTTCTCCTTTATTTTATTCCGTTTTATTATACGGTTTATATTTTACTGTGTCAATTTGTGCTTAAATCTGCTGCTTGGAAAATATAATTTAATGAAAATAAAGGTAAAAGAAATCCTTAGAAGAATTGTTGAAAAAAAAGCATCTGTATGTTAAAATTATAATTAAACATAAAACCTATAAATTTTTTGATTTGCCGATAAAAGCCGTTTTGTTACAGCTTTCGGCAGAAAGGGTTATTTAAGATTATGAAAAAAAGTTCTTTTAAATCGGGTGTGCATCCGTTTGAGGGAAAGTCGTATTCGCAGGATATGGCAATTAAAAAGCTGAATGCGGATAAAATAATGGTTTATCCTATGAGCCAGCATATCGGCGCACCGGCAAAGCCTTTGGTAAAGGCCGGCGACAGGGTGCTGAAAGGAATGAAAATTGCCGAAGCGGCATCTTTTATTTCAAGTCCTGTGTACAGTTCTGTTTCGGGAACGGTTAAAGCAGTGGAACAGTGCCATATGATAAGCGGCACGCCGTCACAGGCTGTTATTGTTGAAAATGATTTTGAAGATGAGTGTGCAGAGGGTTTCGGCGTTAAAAGAAATCCTGATGATTTATCGAATGAAGAAATTATAAAAATCATTTCGGAAAGCGGCATTGTAGGTCTTGGCGGTGCAGGTTTTCCCACAGGGGTTAAGCTTTCTCCAAAGAACAAGGACAGTATTGACTGCATAATTGTGAACGGTGCGGAATGTGAACCGTATCTTACGTCGGATTACAGAATTATGCTTGAAAAGGCAGAACATATTTTAACGGGTATTTCCGTAATCCTTCGTTTGTTTGAACATGCCGAAGCGGTTGTGGCAATAGAAGATAATAAACCGCAGGCAGTAAAGGTATTTCAGGAAAAGTGCGGCAGTTTTGAAAGAATACGCACAATGCGTCTTAAAACAAGGTATCCGCAGGGCGGCGAACGGCGGCTTATTGCCTCCGTTACAGGTCGAAAAATAAATTCGCATATGCTTCCTGCCGATGCCGGAGTGGTGGTTATAAATGCTGCAACGGTATATGCTGTGTATAATGCGGTATGCAACAGTATTCCGCTTATCAGCAAGGTTATTACCATTACCGGAGACGGTGTTTGTTCACCGTGCAATGTTGAAGTTCCGCTTGGCGTTTCTTTTTCCTATGTAATGGAAAAGTGCGGCGGTTTAAAGGAAAATACAGTCAAGCTTATATCAGGCGGTCCTATGATGGGTATGGCAATGCCCGGTCTTGATTTTCCTGTTATAAAAACCTCGTCATCCGTGCTTGCAATAACAAATGATGATGTGGCAAAAATGAAAACAACCGCATGCATTCACTGCGGACGCTGTGTAAGCGTGTGTCCTGAAAATCTTGTGCCGCAGCTTATGGCGCAGGCGGCAAAAGCAGAAAATTACGAGCGTTTTGAAACATTAAGCGGTATGGAATGTATTGAATGCGGCTGCTGTACATATGTATGCCCTGCCAAAAGACCGCTTACACAAACATTTAAACTTGCAAAAATTGCTGTAAGAGCAACAAAAACTGCGAAATAGGGAGGGATCGTGTATGTATAATGTATCTGTATCGCCTCATATCAGGGATAAAAGTTCAACCACAAAAATTATGGCAGACGTATGCATTGCGCTTGTGCCCACCCTTGCTTTCGGTGTTTGGCATTTCGGATGGAATGCGCTTGTTATTATTGTTTCTTCCGTTTTAAGCTGTGTGTTGTCGGAATTTATTTTTGAGCTTATTGTTAAGAAACCTATAACTGTGTTTGATTTAAGCGCTGTTGTAACGGGCTTAATAATTGCACTGAATATGCCTCCCACGGCTGCGTGGTGGATTCCGGCAATAGGCGGCGTGTTTGCCATTATTGTTATAAAAATGCTTTTTGGCGGAATAGGTCAGAATATTATGAATCCTGCGCTCGGCGCAAGATGCTTCCTGCTTATTTCATTTGCCTCCAGAATGACAAATTTTGCTGTTGACGGCATAGCGTCGCCAACGCCGCTTGCAAGTCTGAAAGCCGGTGAAACAGTAGATATTCTTGATATGTTCTTAGGTTTACATAACGGCTGTATCGGTGAGGTGTCGGTGGCAGCAATTTTAATCGGATTTGTGTATCTTCTTATTAAAAAAGTAATATCCGTCAGAATTCCTGCAATATATATCGGTTCGGCACTGGTGTTTATATTCCTGTTCCGTTTGCCGGACGGTGCGGCTGATTTAAATTATATGGCAGGTCAGCTTTTAACCGGCGGTTTGGCGGCAGGCGCCGTATTTATGGCAACGGATTACACAACCAGCCCTATAACAAAGAGCGGTCAGATAATATACGCACTGCTGTTAGGCTTTTTAACGGCAGTGTTCAGAGTGCTTGGCTCAAGTGCGGAAGGTGTGTCCTATGCAATTATTATAAGCAATCTCTGTGTTCCGCTTATTGAAAAAATTTCAGTGCCTAAAGCATTCGGCATGAAAAAGAAAGAGCAGGTGTAATTTATGAAATCCGGTTTTATAAAAAACTGCCTTGCATTGTTTGCAATTACTCTGGCAGCAGGCTTTGCTCTTTCGGCAGTTAATGAAATAACAAAAGAGCCGATTGCACTTGCAGAAGAAAAGGCAAGAAGCGTTGCGTATCAAACGGTTTTTGAAGGTGCGGATTTTACTGCAGTTGAAAATTCGGAAGATCTGATTTTAAAGTTCAACACCGAAAATGCATATTGCAGAATGGATGATGTGCTGGAAGCAAAAGATAAAAACGGCCGTTCTGTAGGCTATGTAATGTCTGCAACATCTCCGTCCGGATACGGAGGGGATATTCAGATTGCGATAGGCATTTCCTCCGAAACGGAAACCATAACAGGTTTTTCTGTTTTGTCAAACAGTGAAACAGCAGGTCTTGGCGCAAAATGCGCAGAAGATTTTTTCACCTCTCAGTTTGCGCAAAAATCGGCACAGGGCATTTCTTATACAAAAAACGGTGCAGCCGATAATACGCAGATAGATGCTATCAGCGGTGCAACAGTAACAACAAATGCTGTTACAGAGGCTGTAAACTGTGCGCTTGATTTTTATAATCATGTTCTGAAGGAGGGTTAATAATGAAAACTGTTTTAGAAAGACTTCATAACGGAATTATTAAAGAAAACCCTACCTTTGTGCTTATGCTCGGTATGTGTCCTACACTGGCGGTAACAACATCGGCAATGAACGGTTTGGGAATGGGTCTTGCAACAACGGTTGTGCTTGTAATGAGCAATCTTATGATTTCCGTTTTGCGAAAGGTGATTCCGAACGGCGTAAGAATGCCGGCATACATCGTTATTGTTGCTTCATTTGTAACCATTGTTCAAATGCTTCTTCATGCTTATGTTACATCGCTTTATGAATCGCTTGGAATTTATATTCCTCTTATTGTTGTTAACTGCATCATTCTCGGCAGAGCAGAAAGCTATGCTTCTAAAAACAGGATTATTCCTTCTATATTTGACGGTATAGGAATGGGTCTTGGTTTTACGGTTGGCTTAACGGCAATCGGCATTGTGCGCGAGCTTATAGGTGCCGGCACTGTATTCGGTTTTCAGATTATGCCGGAAAGCTATGAAGGTATTGCCATCTTTGTTCTTGCACCGGGCGCATTTCTTGTGCTTGCATTTTTGTGCGCACTTCAGAATAAGCTTGGCGTTAAAGGAGCGAACCGCCATGTAAAATCAGAAACAATGTGCGGCGGCAATTGTGCAAACTGCAAATCCCTTTGCAAAGAAAAGGATAAGGAGGATAATAAAGAATGATAAAAACTTTATTTTTGGTTCTTCTTACAACTGCGCTCATCAATAATGTGGTATTAAGCCAGTTTCTCGGTATATGTCCGTTTCTTGGCGTATCAAAAAATGTTAAAACAGCAGCAGGCATGGGCGGAGCGGTTGTATTTGTTATAACGATTGCAAGCGCCGTTACAAACCTGCTTTACACGTTTGTAATTGAAAAGCTTAATATAACATTTCTTAATACAATTATATTTATTCTTGTAATTGCGGCGCTGGTGCAGCTTATAGAGCTGTTTCTTAAAAAATTTGTGCCCAAACTTCATCAGTCTCTTGGTGTATATCTTCCGCTTATAACAACAAACTGCGCTGTTCTGGGTGTAGCGCTTACAAATGTTCAGGAAGACAATAATTTTATAACAGCACTTATTACAGGCATTGGAACTGCAATAGGCTTTGCAGTGGCTATCATTATTCTTGCGGGTATCCGGGAAAAAACAGAAAACAATGATATACCAAAGGCATTCAGGGGAACACCTGCTGTTCTTTTAACAGCCTGTCTGATGGCAATTGCTTTTTACGGCTTTAACGTGCTTGCATAGGAGGGCGCTGTTATGGATATAAAAAATATATTGATTTCAACTGCGGTTGTTGCAGTTGTGGGAATCGTTATAGCAATTCTTCTGAGTATTGCAGAAAAAATATTTCATGTTGATGTAGATGAAAGAGAAACAGAGGTAAGGGAATGCCTTGCCGGAAACAACTGCGGTGCGTGCGGTTTTGCCGGGTGTGACGCGCTTGCAAAGGCGATTGTAAAAGGCGAAGCCCCTGTTAATGCATGTCCGCCGGCAGGAAAAACAGGTGCAGAAAAAATTGCTGAAATAATGGGTGCGGAAGCAGGCGAATATATAAGGCAAACAGCGTTTGTTATGTGTTCCGGAACTTGTGATAAAAGAAAGCCTACATATAATTATTTCGGAACAAAAAGCTGCCGTTCGGTTAATGTGGCACCGGGCGAAGGAACAAGAACCTGTGAATTCGGCTGTCTTGGTTACGGGGACTGTGTTCATGTTTGCGACAATAAGGCAATCCGTATTATAAACGGCAAAGCTGTTGTGGAAAGTGAACTTTGCGTTGCCTGCGGAAAATGCATCAAAGCCTGTCCGAAAGGTCTTATTGAATTTGTACCCTACCATTCAAAATACCGTGTTCAGTGCACGAATAAGCAAAAAGGTAAAATTGTACGTGTAAACTGCGAAGCAGGCTGTATTGCATGCGGTATGTGTCAGCGTAATTGTCCCGAAGGGGCAGTTATGGTTGTAAATAACATAGCAAAAATCAATTATGATAAATGTGTGGGCTGCGGTATATGTGCCGAAAAATGCCCAACCAAGGTAATCAGAATATTTGAATAATCAAAAGGGGGAGAGAATTGTGAAAAGGCTGTTATCATGTATTCTCTCCTTTCTTATTTTGGTTATATTTTCTTCCTGTTCGGTCAGCAGTTCACAAAAGAAATTTTCACAATCCTTTTTTGATTTATTTGATACGGTATCTTCCGTTACGGCTTATGATACTTCGCAGAAAGAATTTGATGCACATTTTAAACTGGTTTACAATGAACTGAAAGAATATGCACAGCTATATGACATTTATAATGATTATGACGGCGTTGTTAATCTGAAATATATAAATGAACATGCATCAGAAGCGCCTGTAAAGGCGGATGAAAGAATTATTGATTTGCTTCTTTTCGGTAAAGAGGCATATGAAATCAGCCGCGGTACAGTGAATATCTGTATGGGTGCGGTGCTTTCTGTTTGGCACAGTGAACGTGATAGGGCGGCTGAGGATCCCCAAAATGCACGCCTGCCGGATATAAACCTGCTGCAGAAAAAATCATTGCATACAAATATACAGGATTTAATAATTGATAAGGAAAACAGCACGGTTTATTTTAAAGATGCCGAAATGCAGATTGATGCAGGCGCTGTTGCCAAAGGCTTTGCAGCAGAAAGAATAAGCCAATATATTGTGCAGAACCGTTTATGGAATTCCGCCATACTTTCTCTTGGCGGAAACATAAAGACCGTTGGCTTAAAAGAAGGCAAAAAACCGTTTGTTATCGGAATTGAAAATCCGAAAAATACTTCTGTGTTTACATGCCGTGTTTCTTTGAAAAATACAGACAGTGTTGTAACAAGCGGCGATTACCAGCGTTATTATACGGTGGAAGGAAAAAACTACTGCCATATCATTCATCCCGATACATTAATGCCGGCAGATTTTGTAAGTTCGGTTTCTGTAATTTCAAATCATTCGGGTTACAGTGATATGCTGTCAACTGCTCTTTTTAACATGAGTGTGCAGGAAGGAATGGATTTTGTAAACAGTATGGATAATACAGAAGCAATGTGGGTTGATAAAAACGGAAAAGTGTCCTATTCATCCGGCTTTAATAAATATCTGGTGCAGTAATTATGAAAAAAAGATTGTTAAAAAAATGGGATATTATTTTAATGGCTTCAGCACTTGCTGTTTCGGCAGTTTTTTTTATTTGTCTGAACTGCTTCAGTTCAGACGGCGATTTTATTTCGGTAAAGGTAAATGACTTTACAGTTGCTGAACTGCCGCTTCACCAGGATATTAAATACGAAATAGAAACAGATAACGGAATTTCAAATATAGTTGAAATATCCAACGGTGAGGCAAGGATGCTTTCTGCCGATTGTCCCGATAAAATATGTGTGAACCATAAAAGCATAAGCAAACAAAACGACACGATTGTCTGTTTGCCGAATAAAGTGCTGATAACGGTTGTTTCGGAAACTGAAAATGATGTGGATGGGGTGGCAAAATGAGCAGCAGGGTATGGAAAACTGCATGTTTTGGGCTGCTTACGGCACTTGCCTTTGTTTTTTCGTATCTGGAAAGTCTTATTTCTCTGAATATCGGAATTCCGGGTATAAAAATAGGTCTTGCTAATCTTGTGGTGGTTGCAGCGCTATATCTTTTTCCCGTAAAATATGCTTTTTTTATTGCAGTAATAAGAATTATATTGTCCGGTCTTACATTCGGCGGAATATCTGCCATGCTGTTCAGTCTTGCAGGCGGTATTTTTTCGTTTGCTGTTATGGCTGTTTTGAAAAAAACAAACAGGTTTTCCGTTACCGGTGTGTCTGCTGCAGGGGGAATAGCTCATAATGCAGGGCAGATTATTGCCGCTGCTTTTGTGATGAAAACAGCACAGATTATTTATTATATTCCTGTACTTGTAATCAGCGGTACGGCGGCAGGCTTTTTAATCGGAATTATTTCCGGCATTATAATTAAAAGACTTGAAAAGGTGATTAAAAATGATTAAAGAATATGCAGGAAAAACACCTGATATAAAAAATGCGGCTTTTATTGCTGAAAATGCAACGGTTATAGGTGATGCTGTGCTGAAAAAGGGTGCTTCCATTTGGTTTGGTGCGGTTGTCAGGGCGGACAGCGGAAATATTACAGTTGGTGAAAACAGCAATATACAGGATAACTGTACAGTGCATTGCTCGGCAGGTTTTCCCGTTGCCATAGGAAATAATGTTACAATAGGGCATAATGCGGTGATTCATGGCTGCACAATCGGAGATAATTGCCTTATAGGTATGAATGCAACGATTCTGAACGGTGCTAAAATAGGAAAAAACAGTATTGTTGGGGCAGGCGCGCTTGTTACCGAGCATAAGGAATTTCCTGCTTCTTCATTAATTGTCGGTGTGCCTGGAAGGGCTGTAAAAACCATTGATGCGCCGGCAGTTAAATTAATTGAAGAAAACGCAAAGCAGTATGCGGAAGAATCAAAGCTGTATCATTCGCTTTAAAACAAAAGCCTGCTGCACGAGCAAGCATGAACGACGGAAGCATTTATAAAATACGGTGGAAATAAAATGCTTATTGCACCGCCCTCTTTCTTTGATGCACTTATAAAAAAAGTGCCGCAGGGAAAACTGATAACCGCTGCGGGGCTGAGAAAATATCTTGCGGCGCAAAACGGCGCCGATTTTACAGACCCGATAACTGCAGGCATATTTATTAATATTGCTGCGTGGGCGAGTTATCAGAGAACAGAAAACATAACGCCGTATTGGCGTGTTCTGAAATCAGACGGAGAGTTGAATATGAAATATCCCGAAGCAATATCGCTGCAAAAGGCTTTGCTTGAAAAAGAGGGACATACCGTTATTTCCAAAGGTTGCAAAAATATAAAATATTATGTTAAAGACTTTGAAAGCAGTTTAACAGAATTATAATAATTACAGGTGAACAAATATGATGATTGAGGGAAATGAAAAACAGCTTGCCGCTATGACCGAATTTCACAGCGGAAACCGTGAAAAAGGGTTGCAACTGCAGGAAGAATTTGCATCTGAATTCCGTAGAGAATATGCCGAAAAAGACCATTGTCCATGCCGGAAAGTATGCCGCTATCATGGAAACTGCAAGGAATGTGTTGCCATTCACAGGGCACACGGAGAGCATGTGCCGAATTGTATGCGAAATATGTTAAATAATAAAATTCGGTTTTTGTCGGAGCTTACAGAGCATACAATTGCCAATGAGATTAAACCGCCGGATGAAATTTTAAGAAAATAAAGTTATTGAGCATTGTTCATAAACAATGCTCAGTTTTTTTATACATTTTGTTAATAGCTTATTTACAGTATTTATGCAATAATTAGTTGTATAAAGCTTTGGAGGGGTAATATGGCTAATTCAGAAACAAAAGAAATACGCTATGTCGGCGTAAAAGAAAATCTTGCTTACGGTTTTGCAAATGCCGGGCAGGTTTTCGGCTATAATCTTGTGGCAGGGGGGTATCTTTCCCTTTTCTTCACAAAGGTTTTCGGTATTCCTGCGGCTGCGGTTTCAACCATGATTTTTTTTCTCGGTTTATGGGATGCGATAAACGATCCTTTAATGGGAAGTATTATTGATAAAACAAGAACACGCTATGGCAAGCTTCGTCCGTTTCTTATTCTTGTTCCGCTTCCGCTTGCAATCACAACCATTATGCTTTTTGCAGGTCCGGAAATTCTTGCGGATGCAAAATCAACCACTGTTAAAATTGTTTATATGTATATTTCCTATTTTATTTGGGAATTTTTCTATACGCTCGGCGATGTTCCCTTCTGGAGTATGAGTACGGCAATTTCGCCGAATCCGAATGACAGAACAAGGGCAATATCTTCTGCAAGATTTATTTCAGGTATAATCGGCGGACTTTCAACTACATTCCTTGTTATTATGATGGACTTGAGCAACAGCGGAAAATGGAAGCTTACGCTTTCACAGGATTTCCTGATTCTTGCCATTATTGCCGGCACTTTCGGTATGGCTCTTTTCTCGCTTGCGGGCTGGAAAACAAAGGAAAGAGTGGTGCAGACGGTGAAAGAACCGTCTGTTATTGATGGCTTTAAGGTTTTGTTTAAAAACAAGCCGCTTATGCTTATTATCTGCGGAAATCTTATCGGTACACTCGGCGGTCTTGCAGGTGTTTTCCAAACATATTATTATTCAGAAGTTTTAAATCTGAATTCGGCTGTAATCTGGATTAATCTGCCGGGAACGATTTTCGGCTTTCTTACATATCTTCTGATTCCTAAACTGAAAAAGAAATTTGATAACAGGCAGATTGTAATTCTTAATTTAAGTTGCCGTCTTATAACAGCAGTTGTTGTATTTGTTCTGGGGCTTAAATTCTTTAATTCAAATGTGCTTATTGTTTCCATTCTTCTTATGGTTCAGAATTTTGTGTTCAGCTTTTTCAATACAATCAATATGGTTATTCCAACAGAAATGATTGGTGATACCGTTGATTATATGGAATGGAAAACGGGAGAAAGAAATGAAGGCGTAAGTTTCTCTGTTTTAACGTTTCTCGGAAAACTCACCGGTTCTGTTTCAACATCGGTGGGCACAGCACTGCTTCCTTTTATCGGTCTTACCTTTGTTGCCGGTGCATCCGGAACAGAAGCTATTAAGGGTGAGCATACGGATTTATGGATATGGGCACTTTATATTCTTGTGCCGCATATTTTGGGAATGATTTCCGTGATTCCGTATTTGTTCTATGATTTAAGAGGGGAAAAACTTGCACAAATCCGTGCAGACCTTAAAGTCAGAAGAGAAAATCTTTCAAAAGAAGTATCACAGGAGGTTGCAGAAAATGAGTAATTGTCCTAAATGCAATAAAAAAATAGGCGCATTCTACTTTAAACAGAACTGCCCTCACTGTAATGCAAATTTAATGTATTATGATTTTGACAACCGCCTGAAAGCGGATGCCGCCCTGGCCGAAAAAGAATGGTCTGCCGTTGAAAAGGTTACAGGCGGAATAAAATCGTCATCAGTCGGTTCGTTAATGGCTGTATTAAGGCTGATTTCATTCTTCTTGCCGGTTGCTGCATTACTGCTCCCGTCTTTCAGCGTAAACGGCAATGTAACTTTGATATCCGTTATCAAACAGGTAACTTCAAACGCAGGTGCGGTTTTTGCAGATACATCACTTTTGCTTTGCTTTGCGGCAATCGCGTCAGCCATTGTTTTTGCGCTTGTTAATCTTGTTGTTTCACTGTTTTCCTATACCAAAAACGGTTTTAAAAGAAACCTTGTATTTTCAGTTGCAGGTTTTGTGATTTTTGCCGGACTTGGAATTGCTGTTATCGTAACAGGCGGCGGCATTCTTTACGGTTTCATTGTGGCGGCGGTGCTTCAGCTTCTTACGGTAGTTCTTCACTTTGTTGTAAAAAAAAATTAAAATCGGCATATGAATGTGCGTTTTTACAGTTAAATGACATAAATATAAGAGATCCGTTTGTTCTGTTTGAAAATAATATGTATTATTTATACGGAACCAGAGCAAAGCATTTCGGTCAGAAAACGGGCGGATTTGATGTGTATACATCGGATAATCTTACAGACTGGAGCAGACCGGCGGAATGTTTCAGTTCGGATAAATTCGGATATAATAAACAGGTAAACTGGGCGCCTGAGGTGCATAAGTATAACGGAAAATATTATATGTTTGCTACCTTTACAAGGAAAAACGGTTTAAGGGGTACTTTTTCTTTGATTGCCGACTCGCCGCTTGGTCCGTTTAAACCGCATAGTAAACTTCCTGTTACCCCCGTTGAGTGGGAATGTCTTGACGGTACTTTGTATATTGATAAAAATAATGATCCCTATCTTGTTTTTTGTCATGAGCATACACAGATTGTGGACGGAACCGTTTGTTATATTCGGCTCAATGATGATTTAAGTGAGTATATCGGTGAACCTGTTACGCTTTTCAGCGGTTCTTCTCCTTATTATATTGACAAAAAGCCAAAGGGCATGCATTATATTACGGACGGACCGTTTATGTACAGAACATCCTCGGATGAATTGCTTATGATATGGTCCACACACATCAATAACAGGTATGCACAGTGCATTGCCAAGTCCGATAACGGGGAAATTAACGGTAATTTTATACATCTTCCTCCGCTTATAGACAATGACGGAGGTCACGGAATGCTTTTTAGCGGAAAAGACGGACTTATGATTACATTTCACAGACCCAATAAAACAGGATTTGAGCACCCGGTGTTTATGTCCGTTAAGGATACCGGGGATTCATTGAAATTTTAATAATAAAAAGGAGTAATGGTTTTCATTACTCCTTTTTATTATTTATGTGTTGTTTTGTATTTATCCATATAGGCCTTTGGCGTTATGTTGTATTTTTTCTTAAAAGCGGATACAAATGAGGCTGTGGTGGAATATCCGCATTTTTCCGCACATATATCAATGCTTGTTTTTTTTTGCTCCAGCAGGGTTGCAGCCATTGCCATTTTTGCCTCGTATCGTAATTTTTTAAAGGATGCGCCGTAGTAATCTTTTATGATTCTTTCGGCATGGCGCGGACTTACGCCCATTTTCTGCGCAAAATCGCTCAGTGTTGCATCAATGCAGTCGTCAAGAAGAAGCTGGTCCAGTATCCATGAACGGTTTTCGTTTAAATCTGTATTTTCGGCTTTTTTTGATGCGGCATTTTTTTCCGGATAATAAAGCCTTGTAAGTTCGGTAATCAGCCTGATTGAAAGTGATGATATTATATCATCTTTCCAGATGCTGTCTTTTTTATGTTCCTCGATAATTTGAAAGAAAATGTGTTTTATTTCGGCATTGGCTGTGCCTATCCAAAATTCTTTTTGCGCAAATGCTTTTATTATATTGTTGTTTATTTTGTGCCCCGGCAGTTTAAGATAAACACAAAGTTCGTGCATGGGATTGCTGCTATCGGGAATTTGTTTATGCAATATATTCGGCCCTGTCATAAAAAGGCTGTTCTTTTTTAATTTAAAGTTTTTGCCGTTTGTGTTCAGAATTCCGTTTCCGCTGTCAATATAATGCAGTTCATATCCGTTTTTTGAATGTGAATGCATGGGAACGGTATCATATAAAGTGCCTGAAAAAACTTTAAAAATCTGCACTTTATCTCCGTTATAATAAAATGTTAAAGCCATTTTTTCACCACCGTACTTTTATATAATTATTTTAGCAGTTTTTATGTTTAGTATCAAGCATATAATTTAGCTAAAACGACATAAAAATAAATATATTGTCGCTTCGGTATCTTTAAATAATATTGAAAAAACATTATACTGAAATAGTAAAATAAATTATTATCAGGGGGTATTTATTATGGCAAAAAAGAAAATTTACACAGTTGCAACTGCACATCTTGACACAATATGGAGCTGGGATTTTGAAAAAACGGTTTCAACCTATATCTACAATACACTTGTGGATAATTTCAAAATGTTTCATAAGTATCCAACCTATAAGTTTAACTTTGAGGGCAGTTACAGATATGAGCTTATGGAGGAATACTATCCCGAACTGTTTGAAAAGGTAAAGGAATATGTTAAAGAGGGAAAATGGAATGTATGCGGTTCTGCATTTGAAAACGGTGATACAAATATTCCTTCTCCAGAAGCACTTTTCAGAAATATTCTTTTCGGAAATTCATATTTTGATAAGACTTTCGGTAAAAGAAGTGTAGATATTTATCTGCCTGACTGCTTCGGATTCGGCTGGACGCTTCCGTCCATTGCACATCATGCAAATTTAAAAGGTTTTACAACCCAGAAGTTGGCTTGGGGTTCTGCTTACGGTGTGCCGTTTGATATTGGCAAATGGTACGGTGTTGACGGTAATTATATTTATGCTTCCGTTAATCCGCATGATTATTATTTCACTTTAACAAAGCTTCGTACATGGGATTTTGTGCTTGATAAGTTTAAGGAAAATGAAAAGTTTGACCTTGACTGGACATATATGTTCCACGGTATCGGAGACCGCGGCGGAGCACCGAAGGAAAAATCCATTGCCTATGTTGAGGGAGAGGTTAAGAAAAACGATTCGGAGGATATTGAAGTATATGTTGCCACGGCAGATGAGATATTCCATGATATTGACAATAAATTAACCGAAGAACAGCGTGCAAAGCTTCCCGAATGGAAAACAGAGCTTGTTATGCAGAATCACGGTGTCGGCGGCTATACCTCGCGTGCTGTGGGAAAACGCTGGAACAGACGCTGTGAGGAGCTTGCAGATGCGGCAGAAAGAAATTCTGTTGTTGCATCCTATTTAGGTGCTGCTGATTATAATAGGGATGTTATTACACGTTCATGGAAGCGTTTTATTGCGCATCAGTTTCATGATGATATGCCCGGAACATCTGTTCAGCGTGCTTATCGCAGAAGCTGGAATGATTATGCCATGTCGGCAAATCAGTTCATAAGCGAGCTGGAAGCATCATCTGCCGCTGTTGCATCACTTATGAAAACAGATTTTTGCACAGGTATTCCCGTTGTGGTTTCAAACCCTGTTGAACAGAATGTAAAAGGTGCTGTAAGCATCCGTCTTGAAAATATAAAACAGCCGTATGTAAGAATTTTTGACGATAACGGCAAAGAAGTAAAAAGTCAGGTAAACTCTGTTAAAAACGGAGTTGCAAGTATTCTTTTCATAGCAGATGTCAGCAGTATGGGCTTCAGAGTTTATGATGTGCGTCCAAGTACGGAACCGTGCAGAATAAAACCGGAAATATCTGTAAGCGATAACAGGATTGAAAATCAGAAATATATAGTTACTATTAACAAGCAGGGAAATATTTCATCCATCATTGATAAAACCATGAATGATAATGAACTGCTTAAAGAGCCGGTATCACTTGGTTTATATAATTATACCGGTTCAAAGGACTGGCCCGCATGGGAAATGAATTTTGAAGAAGCTAATAAAGAAGCAGACCGCATTCCGCAGCTTGTTTCTGTAAGTATAGAAGAAAGCGGACCGGCAAGAGTTGCCCTGAAAGTGGTTCAGCAGGACAAAAGCCGTTCACGCTTTACAAATATAATTGCTCTTGCAGACGGAGGAGAAACAGTTGAAGTTTACTCTGAAATCGAATGGCAGAATTTATGCACACTTGCAAAAAACAAGTTTGCATTTACATGTTCAAATGATAAAGCTACCTTTGACCTTGGACTTGGTGCGATAGAGCGTATCAATATGAATGAAACGCTGTTTGAGGTACCTGCACAGAAATGGGCGGATATTACCGATAAAACCGAAGAATTCGGTGTTTCTGTAATAAGCGAATGCAAATACGGCTGGGATAAATTTAATGACAATACGTTAAGAATGACCGTGCTTCATACGCCGCTGAAGAATTACAGAATAGATTCAATGCAGTCTATGATGGATATTGGCTTGAACAGATATTCATATGCTATTTTCAGCCACAGTTCAAAAGCCGGTGCGGAAACACAGTTTGAAGCAAGAAAGTTTATTCAGCCAATGACGGCTGTTGCTGCCGAAAAACACAGCGGCGTGCTTGGCTCAAATTACAGTTTTGGCAGTATTTCTGCAGATAATGTTATTATCAGAGCAATGAAAATGGCAGAAAACAGTGATGAAATTATTATTCGCCTTAACGAAGGCGCGAATAAAGCGGCAGAAAATGTTACGATTGAGTTTGGCGGCGGTATTGCCTGTGCAAAAGAGGTTTATGCAAGTGAAGAATTCAAGTGTGATGCCGTTGTTGAAAACGGAAGGCTTACAGCAAATTTTGAACCTTATGAAATTAAAACCTTTGCCGTTACCCTTACCGACAGTGAAGCAAAAGGCGTTAAAGTAAAATCCGTTCCTGCCAAAGTAAAATACGATAAAAATATCATTACCGCACAGGGTGCAGCCATATCTGATTTTGAATATAATATTCCGCGGGAAATCATTTCAGACTGTATTAAAATTAACGGTATTGAATTCGCTGTTTCGGGCACCGATAAAAATGCGTTTGTTATGAACGGACAGAAAATTGATATTTCTGATAAAACAGATAAGCTGTGTTTGCTGTGTGCTTCAACAGACGGAGATAAAACCGTACAGTTTGATATTGACGGCAATAAGGTTTCAAAAAAAGTTTTAAGCATGACAGAGGCATTTGCGGCATGGGATCTGCCTGATTTGGGAGATACGGCTTATGTTAAGCAGGGTAAGCTTGGATATGAAGCAACCCATTGTCATTTTAAAGGTCATGACGCAATTGCCAAAGGTTTATATTTCTATATCACGGAATTGGATGTTAAAGGCAAAAAAGCTGTTACGCTTCCTTTTGCAAATGATGTTGCTGTTATTTCCGCTTCAGAGATTATCGGCGATAACGGAACACTGGTTACACCTGTTTTTGATGAGGTTGATGAAAACAGAAAGCAGACTTTTGCGCTGAATGCCAAGGAACGCATCAGATATGAAAAATACAAATGTGTATGGAATCTTAATGACAGGGATAATTTCATTACCCACAGAAATAAGGGAAGAAAATAATGACATATAATTTTGATAAAAACTGGGCGAACGGCAATAACGGCTATCCGCTGAATGATGAAGAAGTTCAGCGGTATATTTCCGTTGTTCCGTCTGAAAATCAATTCAGACTTTTGCAAAATCCGTTTTACTGTTTTATGCATTTCGGAATGAATACCGCAACGGCACGCGAATGGGGTACAGGTACGGAAAAAGCATCTGATTTTACAATAAAAAGTATTTGTGCGCCGCAGTGGATAAATGCTGTAAAAGCAGCAGGGGCAACCGGTGTCATTCTTACCTGCAAACATCACGACGGGTTCTGCCTTTGGCCGTCTGAATACACAGAATTTTCTGTAAAACATTCCGGATTCGACGGAGATATTGTAAAAATGGTGTCTGATGCCTGTAAAGCTAAAAACCTTGCCTTTGGTGTTTATCTTTCTCCTTGGGATATGCATGATGAAAGATACGGAACAGAAGCGTATAATGATTACTTTTGTAATCAGCTTACCGAACTTTTAACAAATTACGGTGAAATTAACGAGGTTTGGTTTGACGGTGCAAAGGGCGCAAATGCGCGTGCTTTTGAATATGACTGGACCAGATATTATGCACTTATCAGAAAGCTTCAGCCGAATGCCAATATCGCTATCTGCGGTCCTGATATCAGATGGGTAGGAAATGAAGGCGGAAAAACAAGAAAATCCGAATTTTCGGTTGTTCCGAAAACACTGTGTATGGCAGAAACTGTAAGTGAAAACAGCCAGCATTCCGAAAAAGACAGTGTAAAGCTAAAAAACTTGACATCAACGGACGAGGATTTGGGCAGCAGATCGGTGCTTGAAAAAAGCAAGGAGCTTTGCTGGTATCCTGCAGAGGTGGATGTTTCCATAAGAAAAGGCTGGTTTTACAGCAAAAATGAAAATGTTACCGTGAAAAGCGGTAAGAAGCTTTTTAAACTGTATCTTACTTCAGTCGGAAACAACTGTACGCTTCTTTTAAATGTGCCGCCAACGGATAAGGGCGTAATTCATCATAAGGATGCAAAAGCATTGAAAAATCTTGGCAAAAGAATAAAAGAAATGACTGCAAACCCGATTCTTATTGAAAATTTAGGCACATTTTCAAAGAAGGACGGATATATAGATTTTTCTTTTGACAGAGAGAGAAAGCTGAAATATATTATAATAAAAGAGGATATAAGCAAATCTCAAAGAGTGGAAGCATTCGATATTTTTCTGAAAACGAAAAACGGAAAGTATAAAAAGGCTGCATCAAAAACCATTATAGGCGCCTGTAAAATCATTCCGATTAAAGGAAAGAAATGTGTTGGCGCAAGGCTTGTTGTGCGGCAAAGCAGAAGCAATCCCGTAATTTCCGAAATCGGGTTTTATGAATAACAAAAACGGCTTGAAATTTAAAATTTCAAGCCGTTTTTATTTGTTCGGTAAAATCATAGAACCGAAACATAATGCGGATATATATTCGGAGTCGTTTTATTTCCGTAAAGCAAACAATTATATTTTGTTAAGTTCTTTGTTTATTTTATTTAAAACATTTTTCTTGTCTGCGCTCCAGAGCGGGGCAATTAAGTCTTTTTTTGCACCATCTCCGGTTAAGCGGTGAATTACCACATGTTCGGGTATCATTTCAACACAGGCTTTAATAATGTCAATATATTCATCAAGTGTAAGTGTTTTAAATTTTCCTTTTTCATAATCTGCCGCAAGATCTGTGCCTTTCAGCACATGAAGAAGCTGAAGCTTTATACCGTCCGTTGCGGCTTTGCACACGTAGTCAACGGATTCCAGCATTTCATTTTTTGTTTCACCGGGCAGTCCTAAAATAATATGGGTAACAACATTTATGCCTGCTGCTTTCAGGTTTTTCAATGCTTTGTCATACACGTCAAGCGTATATCCTCTGCGTATATATTCTGCTGTTTTTTTGTGAATGGTTTGTAATCCGAGTTCTACAAAAACAGGTTTGATTTTATTCAGCTTCTCCAACAGGGCAATAACATCATCCGGCAGACAGTCCGGTCTTGTGGCAATGGAAATACCAACAATATCGGAATGTTTTATTGCTTCCTTGAATTTTTTCTCAAGCACCTTAACAGGTGCATATGTATTGGTAAAAGCCTGAAAATAAGCTATATATTTTCCGCTTCTTATTTTCTTTTCAACCCGTTTTTTTCCGTTTTCAATTTGTTCGGTAATAGAAATTTGCGGGCTTTCCGCAAATTCGCCGCTTCCGCCTTTTGAACAGAATATACAGCCGCCTGTGCCGAGCGTGCCGTCACGGTTGGGGCAGGTAAAGCCTGCATGAATACTTATTTTATATACCTTGCAGCCGAAAGTGTTTTTTAAATATTGATTAAAGCTATAATAATTCATCGGCAATCTCAAAAAATTCCTGAATATTGTTTTTATTTGAGCATATATAAGAACTGATTTTTCCGCAGTCTATTTCCTGTTTTTCAAGCGTTTGGCATATGCCGCCTGCTTCTTTCAGAATGACGGTTGCGCCTGCAAAATCCCACGGACGCAGAATCAGCTCATAATATAAATCCGCTTTGCCGGAAGCAACATAGCATATATCCAGTGCAGCGCTGCCGCCGCGGCGTATTTCAATGGCTTTGTAAAACACTTGTTTCGTCAGTTCAAATGTTTTTTCGGCAAGTTCGTGTTCGTAAGGGCATGTGCCGAACAGAACAAGGCTGTTTTGCATACTGCAGTCGGAAACATGAATGCGTTTGCCGTTAAGGTAAGCACCTTTTCCCTTTTCAGCGTAATACAGGTTGTTTAAATCAGGGTCAAGAACAACGCCGATAACAAGTTCACGGTCTTTGGCAAGTCCAACTGAAATGGCGCTGTGCTGAAAGCCCTTAATAAAATTTGTTGTTCCGTCAATCGGGTCAATGATAAAGCAGTATCCGTCGGAAAGTGTTTTGTTTCCATCGCCTTCTTCTCCCAAAAAAGAGCAGCCGGGAATAATTTTTTTCAGTTCGGAAAACAGAAAATCCTGAATTTTTTTATCATATTCCGTTACAAGATTTACAGCAGAACCCTTATTTTCTATTCCCAGATTTCCGCCGGCACTTTTATAGATTTCGCCGGCTTTTTTAACAGTATCTATGATTTTATTTAACATTTTAATCACCATTGATATTTTATCATAAATTTTTTTATAATCAATATAATTTAATATGATTATTGCTATGATTATTGCCAGAATGGCAGAAAAACTTTTAAAAATTTTTCACAGGGGGGCAACAACGCTGCCCGGAAGAATTGCGCTGATTTTAAAACGAAATATTTTAGCCGGACTTTCCCGCGGTGTAAAAGTTATTATTGTAACGGGAACCAACGGTAAAACCACGTCTGCCAGAATGATAGAGGAAGGGCTTAAAGAAAGCGGAAAAAGCTATTTTATGAACCGCTCGGGAGCTAATCTGATAACAGGGATAACCACTGCATTTATTATGAATTCTTCGGTTTTCGGAAAATGCAAAAAGGAATATGCGTTGATTGAATGTGATGAAAATGCCCTGAAAAAAGTAAGCCTTTATATCGACGCAAATATTATGCTTGTAACAAATATTTTCCGCGATCAGCTTGACAGATACGGCGAAGTTTCCTCAACACTGTCGGCAATTAAAACGGGTGCCGAAAATATGCCCGGCTGTCTGTTGGTTTTAAATGCGGATGATCCGCTTACCTTCAGCCTGTCTGCTCTGAAAAACAGGTATTATTCCTATGGAATTAATATTCCGTTTCAGATGGGCGGCAGAAGCGATACCGATTATTGTATTTTCTGCAAATCCCCGTATAAATATCACTATAAAACGTACAGCCAGCTTGGGGAATTTTATTGTGAAAATTGCGGATACCGCCGTGAAAAGCCCACATTTTCAGCAGATGCACTGATTGAAGCAAATGCGGAATATTCATCTGTTTTTGTTAACTTAAACGGCAGAAATTCAATCTTCAAAATTAATCTCGGCGGTGCGTATAATATCTATAATTCTATCGGTGCCGCGGCTGTGCTTTCTGTTTTGGGAACAGATATGAAAACGCTTGAAAGCTCTCTTGCCAATTTCGGCGGCGCATTCGGCAGAATGGAGAATTTCGGTTCCACAAAAATGCTGCTTGTTAAAAATCCTGCCGGCTTCACACAAACTATGCATTATATACGGCCGCTGAAAATTAAAAATCTCATTTTTGTTCTGAATGATAATCCTGCCGACGGCTGTGATGTTTCGTGGATATGGGATGCGGATATTGAAATAAGCGAAAATGTTGAAAATATTTATGCCTTCGGAGTACGCTCCGGCGATATGGCACTACGCCTTAAATATGGCGGCTATCCCTTGAAAATCATTTCTGATTACGAGGAATTTTATGCGCTGGCAGATGAAGAAAACACGGTTATTATTCCGACATACACTGCAATGATGGCACTTCGCCCATATCTTGCACAAAAACATAAAAAGGATGAATTTTGGAAATGAAGCTGAAAATTGCACATCTTTATCCTGATTTGCTTAATCTTTACGGCGACAGCGGCAATATTCTGTGCCTTGAAAAAAGAATGAAATGGCGCGGAATAGACTGTAATATTTACCGGCTCAATTCAGCCAAAATGCTGCGAGACAATGATTATGATATTATTTTTATAGGCGGCGGTCAGGATTTTGAACAATCGTTAATATTAAAAGATCTGGGAAGCGGAGCAGATGCATTCATTAAAAATGAAATTGAAAAAGGCACTGTGCTGCTTGCAATATGCGGCGGTTTTCAGCTTCTGGGTCAGTATTATGAAACACACAAAGGGGAACGGATGCAGTTTATAGGTGCACTTGATTTTTATACGGTTGGCGGAGAAAAGCGCCTTATCGGAAATTATGCCTTTAAAACTGCCGATAAGATGAAAATTATAGGTTTTGAAAATCATTCCGGCAGAACATATTTATGCGGAAATGTAAAGCCTTTCGGAAAAATTATTAAAGGCTGCGGCAATAACGGAAAAGATAAAACAGAAGGTGTAAGATATAAAAATACATTCGGCACATATTGTCACGGACCGATTTTACCGAAAAATCCGGGCTTTGCAGATTTGCTTATAGAAAAGGCGCTGATCAATAAATACGGGCAGGCACAGCTTATTCCGCTGGATAACAGCATTGAAATGCTTGCAAGAAACCAGGTGAAAAGCCTTTATATATAATTTTTAATTAAAAAACCAAATTTTTCTTGATTTCTGCTAAAGCGTGTGATAAAATAATTCAGCATTCGCAAGAATACGCACATTTCGTTTTCAATCCCAAGGTGAAATTTTCGGGGTTATGCCATGAAACGGGATGGAGGAAAAACCTTAAAGGAGGAAATTAAAATGGCAAATGTAGTTTCTATGAAACAGCTTTTAGAAGCAGGTGTTCATTTCGGACACCAGACAAGAAGATGGAACCCTAAAATGGCTGATTACATCTTCACAGAACGCAACGGCATCTATATCATCGATCTTCAGAAAACAGTTAAGAAGCTTGATGAAGCATATATGTTCGTTCGTGATCTTGCTGCAGAAGGCGGCTCAATCATCTTTGTAGGCACAAAGAAGCAGGCACAGGAATCTGTTAAGGAAGAGGCAGAACGCTGCGATATGCCTTTCGTAAATGCACGTTGGCTCGGCGGTATGCTTACAAACTTCAAAACAATCCGCGGTCGTGTAGCACGTCTTGCTCAGCTTAAAAAAATGCAGGAGGACGGCACTTTCGATCTTCTTCCAAAAAAAGAAGTTGCAAATCTTGAACTTGAAATCGAAAAGCTTGAAAAATATCTTGGCGGTATTACAGAAATGAAGAAAGTTCCGGACGCTATGTTCATTGTTGACCCGCGCAAGGAAAGAATTGCCGTATCGGAAGCAATCAAACTTGGTCTTCCGATTGTTGCTATTGTTGATACAAACTGTGACCCTGATGAAATTGATTATGTAATTCCGGGCAATGATGATGCAATCCGTGCAGTAAAACTTATTGCAGGTGCAATTGCAAACGCTGTTATCGAAGGCCGTGACGGACAGGATACTGCTGAAGAAGCAGAAGAAACAGTTGAACAGGCTGCAGAAGAAACAGCAGAATAATTAAATACAATCGAAAATTTATATATGAATATGGAGGAATAAATATGGCATTTACAGCTCAGGACGTAAAGGCGCTTCGTGAGAAGACCGGCGTTGGTATGATGGAATGTAAAAAAGCTCTTACAGAAGCAAACGGCGATATGGACAAGGCTATCGACTTCCTTCGTGAAAGAGGTCTTGCCGCAGCACAGAAAAAGGCTGCAAGAATTGCTGCAGAGGGTGTTGTTCTCTCTTATGCAGATGCTGAAGCGAAGAAGGGCGTTGTAATTGAAGTAAACTCAGAAACAGACTTCGTTGCTAAGAACGAAAAGTTTGTAAATTTTGTAACAGACTGTGCAAAAACCGTTATTGCAACAGGTGTAAGCACTGTTGAAGAACTGGCTGAAGCTGAATATATGGGTACAGGCAGAACTGTAACAGAAACACTGAACGATTTAATTCTTGCTATCGGTGAGAATATGAAAATACGCCGTTTTGAAGTTATGGACGGTGTGGTTTCAACTTATGTTCACGGCGGCGGTTCAGTTGGTGTAATGATTGGCTTTGATGTTGCCGATGATGCAAAAGCTGCTGATCCTGCTTTTGATGAAATGGGCAAAAATGTTGCAATGCAGATTGCTGCTATGAATCCGGCTTATCTTGATGAAGCATCTGTTCCGGCAGAGGTTATTGAGCACGAACAGGGAATCCTTGCTGCTCAGATGAAGGAAGATCCTAAAATGGCTTCAAAGCCTGAAGCAGTTCTTGTTAAGATTGCAGCAGGTAAAATGGGCAAGTATTATAAAGAAAACTGCCTTGTTGAACAGGAATTCGTTCGTTCAGATCTTTTCCAGGGTTCCGTTAACGGATATATTGCAGATGTTGCCAAAAAGCTTGGCACAGAGATTAAAGCAACAGGCTTTATCCGTATGACAAGAGGCGAAGGTCTTGAAAAGCGCCAGGAAAACTTTGCTGAAGAAATCGCAAAGCAGATTAACGGTTAATAACAATAAACCGGCGGCTGTCAAATGACAGCCGCTTTTCTTGTGTTAAAAGCTGCGTGCCTGCATATATGTGTGAAAAATTACAACTCAATTATGAAAAAATCGTAAAAAAAGGAGAGCCTATTCGGCTCTCCCGTTTTTTTATGTTACAACTTCCCAGTCTTTAACCTCTTCATAAATCTTATCAATAAAAGAATTACCTTTCAAAGCCTTATATGCTTCATACAGGAAAATAAAATTTTCAAATTCATACTGCCTGATGGTTTTCTGTTCACAGTTATGATAATAAATACGGAGCATATCACTGCGTAGCTGGCATTTTTGCCCGTCTGTTATTTTAATTATACGAATCATCACAGGTGTGATTGTTCCGATAATTAAACTTATCTCTCCGATTAATGTAGCAATATCGGTAATTGTCACTTTTTATCACCGCCTTGTAATTCATTTATTTCGCTTCGTATTGCTGTCTTTCATTATGCTGTACAATTATGTTATGGAGCAGTTCTTATTCTGTTAACTATTCTTTAAGTATTTTAATCTGTGTTTTAGATTTCAATATACCAAGTGTACTTGTTTTAAATGGAATCAGTTTTATTTACTGCACTTTATTTTAAAATATTCAATACTTCTTTTTTTAGTTTTTCAGGTACATCCTCAATTGTTTTTTTTCCTTTCCTGATGAGATCTGCATAAATTTTAGCCATAAATCTAACCCTCCAACGTTTCATAAATATCGCAAAGAGCAAGTTGGGTATCTGTAAGTTTGTTCTCAAGTTCCTTGTTTTTATCACTGAGAAATTTGATGTACGCATCCTTGCTGTATTGCGTTTGATTGTATTCGTATTCTGTATGAGAGGCACTTTCATCAGCTATTGTTATTTCCTTTATATCTTTGTTTACCCATACAGATACCATATCAATCTCGATTTCTTCCGGTTTTAAACGGCTTTGTACATTTTTGTATTCAGTCATAATATCTCCTTATCATTGCGGTAAATAAATTAAACGACAGCCAACATGACAATTTCTATAATTTAATGCCAAATTTGAAGCGTGACTGAATATGCCGGCAGCATTAATACTATTCCATGCCCCGCCTGCATTCATAGTTGCGAAAGAGTTTAAATGAACTGTGCCATATGCTTTATCTCCGATAGGTAATGCACTTGTTCCATTTATTTCAGTTGCTAAAAATGTCCAATCATATTTTTCGTTTCCATATCCAAATGCAGAAATATAATCGGAAGCGATTTCCGTATTCATAATCGTAAAACCAACCGGAGAATAATTGTCATTATTTTTGTTGTCTGCAAAATTGAAATCATCACAGATATATGCCTGTCCGCCTGCCATATTTCCATTTCCCCAAAAATTGACTCCTTGTATCCATTTAAATGTATTTCCAAAAGGATTTTCTATGCCTCGATAAGAAATAGAAACGCTATCTGATGAAGTTTGCGTTTCGGCAATAATTTGATTAGTGTCTTTATCATAATATTGATACGATGTAGAAGCAGCGGAAGCGGCGTTGCTTGTCTGCCTTGTAATTGCTGTTTGATTATTTGGTCTTAAAACGCCGAGAAAAGCTGCATATGTATGTTTAACTTTTTTCATTGGTTTGCCGTTCCAGTTTTGGTCATATGTATAGAATTCCTTTGTGTTTCCTTCGCCTGTTGCGATGGCAATGTGTCCGTAGTTGTGAGAACTGCTTACATTCTTTCCCCATACACAGATGTCACCTTTCTGTGGTACAAAAGACGGCGTGTTTGCAATTCTTGTAAAATTATTTTTCAAAGCTGAAACATTGCTGAAATTCTCATAATAATCCTTTGCATTGCCCCATGCACCCGGTTTCATGCCAAACACTTTGTTCATATATACTTTTACAAGGTCAACGCACTGCACACCGCTTACGCCGTCATAATCTGTGCTTTTACCAAGATATGCTTTAACAAATTCATCAAAGGTTATTCCCATTATGTTATTCTCCTTGTAATATATTTGTAAGAGCCGCTGTTTGACAGACAGCGGCTCTGATTTGTTTATTATAATTATACTTCTGCTGTTTTATCTGTAATAACCTCAATGCCTGTAATCGTATTATTAAATTCATTTACAGCAGCTTCAATCAGCATCTTGATTTCCAGTTCAGAAATAGAAACACCTTTTTCGGCAAGCATATCAGATGCAAGTTCAACGGCTTTATTGTATTTATCCTCTCCGTGTAAATCTTTGTATAGCTGGTTAACAGCCTGTACCACTGTTTTTACCACGGATTTCTTGGTTTGGTCATCTGCGTATTCAGCATATAGTTTTTTTGCAAAAATACCAAGATAACCGGCAATAGCCGTCAGAATGGCATAAAGAATCTGCGAACCGTAGTTAGATAAAAATTCATTAAAAAAATCTGTAAATTTCATAATCTGAAATCCTCCTTAAAATAAAAAGACCATCTGTAAAAGATGCTCTGTCTTGTGTATAAAATGATTTTGGTTTTTATTCTGTGGGTAAATTATTACACTTTGCGTTTTCCAATGCTTCTTCATAAGTTTTTACATCGTCTGCTAATTGGTTTTGTGCTATGGATTTAATGTCAAAATAAAAATCCTTTAATATGGGTTCTATAATAAATGCCGGCAGACCCGACGTATTTATAAGTTCTGTTAAAGAAGTTATAAATTCTGCTCTGGAAACAGATATTGGTTTCATAATATTATTTTCCATATCATTACCTTTCTTTATTTATGTTTCTATTTCTACAGGTACTTCAATTGCTTGCCAAGAAACTGTAAATGTTTTTGATCCAGATGTAAGAAATTCACCTGTATATTCCATTTTTTTTGTTCCATCTAAATTTGTCTGTCCTGTTTGCGTAGTGGAATATCCACCTGAAATAGTAAAATTGGTAATAGTTGAGTTATAAACAGGGCTTGCGGTAGTTGTGATTGTTTCATTTCATTTATTGTAGGAGAAATAAGCGTATCAATATCGTTATCGTCCAAATCATAGCTTTGAATAAACTGATAGTTTAAATTGCGTTCGCTTTCCAATGCTTTGGGGCAGGTTTTGGTAATTCCGAATGTATAACCGTTTTTAACAGAATTGTTTATGTAATCTGCACAGCTCTCATAACTGTCCCAAAGCTTAACCATAGAAGTGGTTAAAATAATTTCTGTGTTTCTTATGTCTACTTCATGGTCCCAGGCATCTTTCACTATGAATTGTTTTGCGATTTTTTCTGCAAAATCTATAAAATCAAATGTAAAAAGCATTCCTTTTTCAAAAGAAAAACGGGTATTTACGCCGCTTACAATATAATCCAGTTCAAGTTCCTTGCTCCATCGTGCAGCCAAAGAGGGAAGCATTAATCCGTATCCGTCTGAAGCGTTAAGCCTGACAGACTGTTGTTTTTGCGTTTTCATTTTCGGTTCACCGTCCTCTTCATCTGTAACATAAATTACATCTGATAAAAATTCGGTTTCAGCATCCTTAACTATGAGAATGCCATTCGGAAGCGATACAGGCACAGACGCACTGCATGTTAAAGCTTTATAGGCTTCCAGTTTGGCTGTGACTAATTTTTTATCCGGATTTCTGCCGTTTTCAATTTTTTGCTTTATTTCTTTTTCAAGCCGCTCGCTTATAAAGACAATGGTGCTGCTTTTTATTCCGCTGTTTGTGCCGAGAAGTCTTTTATATTTTATACCGTTTATATAAAAACCTCGGCTGGCTTTGTAATAATCCTGTGTGTTGTCTATGATCAGGCAAAGGTAATCAGGCTTAAATTGCAGTTTATCCAATTCTTTATAAAAATTTTTAATAGTACGGTTATTCTGTATGCTGTTTTGCGTTTTGCGCAGCTTACGAATATTGCTTTTTATTTTATTGGCTTTGCTGTCAGTATCTGTAATGCCGTTAAGCGAATCAATCCATCGGAGTATCTGATTGTCAGCCAAAGAAATGATTTCGTCATTTTTTCTTGCTTCTTCAAGAGATAATGTAAGGTTCCATTGCTCTTTTCGCAGTCTGCTGCTGTGTATTTTAAATATGTATTTCTGACATGATAATTGTTTGCTTATATATAACACCTCATTTTCATTAAAATATTTTATAATTAGCAAGATGTATTAAAAAAAGCAGAATCTTCATTTATATATGCGTTCCAGTTCTGATGATATTCTGTACGTGAAATTTCCATTACATCTGCGGTAATTTCTTCATCAAGTAATGAAGTATAGTCTTTGCAAAGCTCATCAGAATAACAGCAATGATTGCTGAAATAACAGTTGCTGCAATTTGTATTCAACGATTTTACCTCCTCTCATTATATTGATCCATCCTGAAGGCTGCCGCTTCATGCGGCTGCTCGTTATATAGAATTTGATTTTGTGCTCACCTCCGTATTTGGTAAAGATACAGTTATAAAAAATAAAACTGTTAACAATAAATATATTTTATAATTAGCATAATGAGTTTAAAAAGAAATCCACAATATAATTGAGGATTTCTTTCATCTTTTTTGTAACGGATATATATTGTTCAGTATTTCACAGCAAAACGTAAACGCTGAATCTATGCAGTATTTTTGAAGAAAATCGTTATAAATTGAAAATTAAAACGATAATAAAAATAAACATAGGTGCTTACTGATAAAAGTTGGTATATGGTATTATAAAATCAGCAAGAATGAACAGTAAACTGTAAATATATTAATTAAATAAATAATCCGGCAGTGAAACTTTCTGCTTCAGCAGAACCTTACCGTAGCATTTAAGGTTTTCAAATCCTTCATTGCCAATAAATATGTTTGTATGTTTATAATCGGGATTTGCTGATGCAAGAGTAAGATTTCTTTCGTTATCAATATAATATTGTTTGCAGTACATAGCGCCGTCAACGGCAAAAATTCCCACATCGCCGTTTATAAGTTCGCAGTCTCTTTTTACAAAAACAGTATCGCCGTCATTAATATACGGATACATACTGAGACCTTGTATTTTTACTGCAAAATCAGCATCATCAGGGGTGTTATTGTCCACGGGAATCATTTCAAAATCTTCTCCTTCAACCGGCATAGAACTGCCGGCAGCAGAAGGGGTTATATATTTTGGTATATATTTACCGGATGTTTCATTTCTTAATTTAATTGTATTAAATGTGCTCGCAGTTGCGTTTAACGAATTCACTCGTTTTTTTTCTATGGAGCATATGCTGTCCACAGCCTGCATACCGTAATAATCCAGAATTCTGTAGTCTCTGAGCAATGCCGCTTCTCTGTTAGACAAGGGAAAGGTTTCGCTGTTGCTGTTATATGCTGATACGCCAAGAAGAAAGTCGGTAGAAACTTTGAATATTTCCGATAAAGCAATAATGGCACGTAAAGAAGGGCTTTTGGTTCCTGATTCCCAGCAGCGAATGCTTACTACAGATACCTGAACGGCATCGCCCAATTCCTGCTGTGTTAAATGATTTTGAATACGAAGTGCCTTTATTCTGTTGTTTATATTCATCCGAACTCCCCCGATTTGGTTTGATATGATTGTTGACAACCAACCTTCTTTGTGTTATCATAATGACAACAAATGTTTCTGTTGTTAGAATAACATAAACTATAGTATATGTCAACGCTTTTTTTTGATGTTTGGTAAAATCTCTTTCTGACAAATGAAAACCGCTTCATAAAAGTATGGAGGTTCATAAGCACCACAAAGAATTCAATGGCTATATATCATAGGATTATGCAAAATTCAAGGAAGGATACTGTGGTTATGCAGAACATATCTTTACAGATTTTTCAGAAAATATATGAAAAATTCAAACCGAATGTTTTTATATTTGCATCTGAAAAGCAGAATACATATCGGTGTGCGGATTTTAATATTAAATTTTCAGATGTTAAATTTATTGTGAATCAAAACCTTATGTATCTGTGCAACGGCGAAAGCTATCTTACAATAACGCATATAAACTGCATTTTTTTAGAATATGTTAAAGAGGAGGACAGTTTTATTGTTACCGTGTCTTGCGCCGATTTTTCCTGCCCGGGGGATGCGGATAGTTATACGTTTGTTATGCGCAAAAGCATACTTTATAATTAGCTTGACATTTTTGCAGCCATTTGTTATTATTAATCTGTAATCTTATAGTAAGAAAGGATGCGGATGATTGGGCCTGCAATTGTAAAAAAATCTCTTGTTTATTTTGATAGGAGGTTTGCAATGTATAATGAAGATTTGAAGCAAAAATTCATAGCGGCTTATACAAAAAAGGACAGCACAAAAGCAGCGTGCCTTACGCTGTTTAATGCTTTGGAAAAGTATGAGCGTAATTTAAATGCGGATATTTGTACAATCAATCAGAAAATATTGGAACCGATTGTTAATGAAATTGTAAGTTTTCGTTCCAAGTATAAAATAACAAGACTGTCTATTCTGAAAAATTATGCCAATTATTGTATCAGTATGAAAATTCCCGGTGCCTGTGATGGGCTTTTGAAAGTGGATACGCATGGACTGGATAAAGTGAAAACGCATTTGGTGTCCAATCCTATGATGTTACAAAATTATCTGAACTGCCTTTATGAACCGGAGACGGAAGAAACCACAAATAATATATACCGTTGTTTCTATTGGCTGGCGTATGCAGGAATAGAGGAAAAGGATATTTTAAATATCAGATGCACAGATATTGATTTTGAAAACAGGATGATTCGTTATAATGGTCTGAATTATCCGATTTACAAAGAGGCTGTTCCGGCTTTTAAAAATTGTGTGTGTTTAACACAGTTTAAATATATTAATCCCCGGCATGCAAACGATAAATATCTGAACAGAGTACCCGGCAATCAGCTTTTAAGGGGTGTTAAGGGTATGCAGGATATAAAAACAATGAGAGTATCGCTGTCCAGAGTGTCCAAAAAAAGAATAGATGAAGGAAAAACAAATCTGAAACTCAGCTATCAGCGTGTGTGGCTGTCCGGTTTGTTTTACAGAAAATATGAACGGGAAATTTCCGGCATTCCGGTAAGTTTTATGGAAGATGCCGTGCACTTTGTCGGAAATAAAACCTATAAGCTTGACAGTTGCCGAAAAAGTATATCTAATAAAACTTGCGAAATTGCGCAGAACTATGAGGAAGATTATCAGCGCTGGAAGTTTGCGTTTGATTTGCATGACAAGTTCTAATACTTTACATGGTTGAAAGATGTTGAAAAATAGAGATTTCCGGTCTTCTGCGGATTTTTACTTAAAAGAGTGAGTGTAAACGATGATTGAATCAGTTTTATAGAAAATGAATTTACAGTTCTGTTGTTTTATATTGCAATAACAAATCTTATATGTTAAGATGAACTTGAAAATAAATTTTTAGGAGAATTGTTATTAAAATGTTTTCTGTTTTTATTTATGTAAAGGTGAAATGATTTACATAACGTCAAAGCCGAAAATGTTATTGCGGATAAAGCATACAGAAATCAGGGCATGGCATCTGCCTGTCTTTCCTATGCAAAATTGCTTTGTTTTAAAAATGAGTGCTACAAAATGATGCTTTTAACAGGTTCCAAAAAACGCAGCACACACAGATTTTACCGTAAAAACGGTTATAACAGCTTTGAAAAAACAGGATATATCCAAAGATTATAATTCGAAAGGTTACGCTTACAAATATGTGTATGTTGTATAATAACAGCAGCAGTATTCATGTGCCGATAAAATCTCAGAGGATGTGAACGCACTGCTTTCCCGGAGTACAAGAGCATGAAACAGCTTAAATAAAATTTACGCATATGAAAGAAAACGGCGGACAGAGTAAAAGATGAATGGCAGAAAATATTAAAAGACGGTAAATTTACCGTCTTTTTCTTTGATAGCTATTTACTTTATTTATGAAATATATTAATATATAATAAAATATATTTAGTGTGGTATCAACTTAACACGGAGGTATAAAAATGAGTATTGCTTATAAAAGAATTTTGCTGAAACTTTCAGGTGAAGTTCTTGCAGGCGAAAAGGGAACCGGTATTGATAATGATACCGTTGTAACAATCTGCAAATCTGTTAAAAAGGTTGCCGATATGGGTGTAGAAGTCGGCATTGTTGTCGGCGGCGGAAATTTCTGGCGCGGCAGAACAAGCGAAGGTATGGACAGAACAAGAGCAGATCATATAGGAATGCTGGCAACAGCTATGAACTCACTGGCTCTCTGTGATGCACTTGAGCAGCTTGGCGCAGATGTCAGAGTGCAGACAGCTATTGAAATGCGCCAGATTGCTGAACCGTATATCAGAAACAAGGCAATTCGCCATTTTGAAAAAGGAAGAATTGTTATTTTCGGCTGCGGCACGGGATCCCCGTTCTTTTCAACAGATACAGCGGCTGCGCTTCGCAGTGTTGAAATTAATGCAGATGTTCTTTTCAAGGCAACCAATGTAGACGGTGTTTATGATAAAGATCCGAATAAGTTTGACGATGCTGTTAAATATGATACAGTAACCTTTAAAGAGGTTATTAACCGTGATTTGAAGGTTATGGATTCAACTGCATTTTCACTGTGCAAGGATAACGATATGTCTATTCTTGTGTTCAATCTTGATAATCCTGATAATATTTGCAAAGCCGTTTGCGGCGAATCAATAGGCACGCTTGTGCAGAATAACTGAGAGAGGTAATGAAAGATGGAAGCTTTATTTGCTAAAACAAAAGAAAAAATGGAAAAGTGCCTTGATGCGCTTGACAGAGATTACAAGGCAGTTCGTGCAGGAAGAGCCAATCCTGCTATTCTTGATAAGGTTATGGTTGACTATTACGGCTGTGCAACCCCGATTAATCAGATGGCGGCTATCAGTGTACCCGAACCGAGAATGCTTATGATTCAGCCTTGGGATGCAAGCACTTTAAGAGAAATTGAAAAGGCAATCAATACTTCGGATATTGGCATCAATCCAAGCAATGACGGCAAGGTAATCCGCCTTTCCTTCCCTCCGCTTACAGAGGAACGCCGCAAAGAACTTGTTAAGGATATTTCAAAGCGCGGTGAAGAAGCAAAGGTTGCAATCAGAAATGTTCGCCGTGATGCGATGGATGATTTAAAGAAGCTAAAAAAAGATAATGAAATCACCGAAGATGATCAGAAAAACGGTGAAAAAAAGCTTCAGGATATTACGGATAGCTATATTAAGCAGACAGAAGAAATGGAAAAGAAAAAGGAACAGGAAATTCTTTCCATATAATCTAATATGATTTGGCGGGGGAAATTCACCTCCGCCGTTCTCTCGTTAATAAGGAGTAACATTATGGCTTTGTTTAAGAAAAAAGAAAAAGCAGACGAAGAATTTAAAATTCTTCCCAAGCATATAGGAATTATTATGGACGGCAACGGCAGATGGGCTAAAAAAAGAGGTCTGCCAAGAACGGCAGGGCATAAAGCAGGTGCGGATGTTTTTGAAAAAATCTGCAAAGAGTGTGGACGAATCGGCATACAGGAAGTAACTTTTTATGCTTTTTCAACGGAAAACTGGAAACGTCCCAAAGAAGAAGTAAATACGTTAATGCACCTTTTTTACGATTTTCTTAATGAAGCAAAGGATCGGCTTACCGACAGCGGAAATCTGCGAATCAAATTTGCGGGCGAAAGAGACGGTATTCATCCGGAACTTTTAAGGCTGATGGATGAAGCTGAGTTTGAAACTGCCGGAAGAACAGGAACGCTTGTAAACCTTGCAATAAATTACGGCGGAAGGCAGGAAATCGTTTCTGCGGTAAATAAACTTATTGCCGGCGGCAAAACAGAAATCACCGAACAGGATATAAGCGATCATTTATACACCATGCCCGAATGTGACCTTATTATCAGACCAAGCGGGGAAGAAAGGCTTTCCAATTTTCTTTTATGGCAGGCGGCCTACAGTGAATTCTGGTACAGTGATGTGCTTTGGCCTGATTTTGATGAAAAAGATTTGCACGAAGCACTTCACGAATTCGAAAACAGAAACCGCCGCTTCGGCGGATAAACAACGGAGGAATCGTGTGAAAAAATCACACTATCAAATTATATTGCCCTCAAAATTTGCCTGTGGCATAATTTTGAGATGGCTGAAATCACCATTTACACCTGTTCAGGCAACGCAGGGAAATCAGGTGATTTTAATAAACTGTTTGTTGCCTGAAAGGCTATGGTGATTTATATGAAAAAAAGAATTATTACGGCAGTTGTTCTGCTTGCAGTTCTTGCACTTGTAGTATGGCAGATAAACACACCGCTTTTTGTGGCGGTTATTGCATTTTTATCTGCTGTTGCAGCAAATGAAATTATGAAATGCGCAAATGTAAAAAATAAATTTATTGTAATTGCAGGAACGGTGTTTGCTGCGGTTGTTCCGTTTTTTGCAAGTGCAAAGGTTCTTCTTCCGTTTGTTGATGCCGAGCCATGGGGAAATGTAATAAACGGCATTCCGCAGGTGGTATATGTTATTGTGCTTGTGCTTGTTTTTCTGCTTGCAATGCTTAAAGGATATGCACACACTAAGTTTGAAGATGTGGCAATTTCTGTTTTTGCAGGCGTGCTGGTGCCGTATGGTTTTTCTGTTTTTGTAAGACTGCGTGATATGTTTTCGGATGAACAGTTCGGCATTTATCTTATTTTCTTCGGTTTAATCTGTGCTCTTGGCACAGACAGCGGTGCTCAGCTTGGCGGAATGGCATTCGGAAAGCATAAAATGAGTCCGAATATCAGCCCGAAGAAAACAATAGAGGGCGCTGTGTGCGGCATTATTTTTTCTCTTATATTAAACGGTGCGGCAATTGCGCTGTATAATGTTTTTGCCGAAGCAAAACTTGAAATCAAAACAGTTATTGTTCTTTTGGTTTGCTGTGTTCCGATTTCATTTATGGGAATGATGGGCGATTTAAGCGCTTCCGTTCTTAAAAGAAATTTCGGTGTTAAGGATTTCGGAAAAATTTTCCCCGGTCACGGCGGTGTTATGGATCGGTTTGATTCTTCTCTTTTTACAATTCCGTTAACGTATGCTGTGGCGCTGATTGCTTTTTGCTGAGGTGATTTTAAATGAAAAATATTTCTGTTTTGGGTTCAACAGGCTCAATAGGCACACAAACGCTGGATGTTTGCCGTATGCATGGATACGGTGTAAAATGTCTTACTGCAAATTCAAATGTGGATTTGATGGAAAGGCAGGTTCGCGAATTTAAACCGGAACTTGTCTGTATGATGAGTGAGACGGCGGCAAATGATTTAAAAATGAAAATTTCAGATACAGATACAAGAGTTGTTTTCGGAATGCACGGTCTTATTGAATGTGCCGTTTACAGCGGTGCGGATACCGTGCTTAATTCCGTAGTCGGCATGATAGGACTTCAGCCTACGCTGGAAGCAATTAAGGCGAAGAAAACAATTGCGCTTGCAAATAAGGAAACGCTTGTTGCGGGCGGTCATCTTGTTACCAATCTTGCTAAGGAATACGGTGTTTCCATTCTGCCGGTGGATAGTGAGCATTCCGCCATTTTTCAGGCTATGCAGGGGTCTCCGTCAAAAGATGCTGTAAAGAAAATTATCCTTACAGCATCAGGCGGTCCGTTTTTCGGAAAAACGCTTGAAGAACTTGAAAATGTTACTGCGGCAGATGCGCTGCAGCATCCAAACTGGGATATGGGGCAGAAAATCACCATAGATTCGGCCACAATGATGAATAAGGGACTTGAATTTATTGAGGCAAAATGGCTGTTTGATATGCCGAATGAGGATATAGAAATCGTTGTTCACCGTGAATCGGTTATTCATTCGGCAATTGTTTATCAGGATAATTCCATGATTGCCCAGCTTGGTGTGCCGGATATGAGAATTCCTATTCAGTATGCACTTACATATCCCCTGCGATGTGCCAGTCCCGTGGCTCCGCTGTCGCTTGCAGATTACGGGAAACTTACATTTTTTGAACCTGATTACAATACATTCAAATGTATTGATGTTTGTAAAAATGCAATAGAATTGGGTGGGTTACATCCTGCAGCCGCTAACGGCGCAAATGAAGAAAGTGTAAAACTTTTTCTTGAAGGTAAAATTAAATTTACAGATATTGCATATCTTAATGAAGAGGCAATGCGTAATGCTCCTGAAAAACAGAATTTTACTCTTGCCGATGTACTTGAAACAGACACAGCGGCAAGGGAATATGTTAAACAGGCAATACTTTAACTTGTTTGAAAATTTATTATGTAAAGAGGCGGTTTGGTGAGTTTATCATCTGTATGGAATACGGTTTATCCTATTATTATTGCAATTCTTTTTTTTGAACTGATTGTTATAATTCATGAAGGCGGTCATTTTATTGCTGCAAAGTTAATGAAAATAAAGGTGAATGAATTTGCAATAGGTATGGGACCTAAAATTATATCTTTTGGAAAGGGCGAAACAAAATATTCTGTTCGTCTGTTTCCTGTCGGCGGCTTCTGCGCTATGGAAGGTGAAGATCAGGAATCCGATAATGAACGCTCTTTTTCCTCAAAAAAGGTTCGTGCAAGAATATTTGTTGTAGTTGCCGGTGCTTTAATGAATTTACTGCTGGGCTTTATTATTGTGCTTTGTATTGTCTGCAGTCAGAATCTTGTGGGAACAGCAACCGTTGCAAAATTTGAAGAGGATGCTGTAAGTATAAAAAGCGGTCTGCAGGTTGGAGATGAAATTAAAATTATAGACGGTATGCGGATCTATACCCCTACAGATGTTCAAACCGGTTTTTCGCGCAGTTCCGACGGAAGTGTTGAAATGATTGTCAACAGAAACGGTAAGAATGTTAAACTGGATGTGAAATTTAACACGGAAGAGTATGAAGGGCATAATTTTATAAAAATGGATTTCTGGCTATTGGGCAAGGAAAAAACCTTTACAGGCATTCTTTCAAGTACAGCAGGCAACTTTATGTCCTATGCCAGAATGGTTTTTCTTTCTGTGCATGATCTTCTTGTGGGAAAATACGGAATATCCGATTTAAGCGGACCGGTTGGTGCTGTTTCTGTTGTTTCAACGGCAGTTAAAACAAATATGGCGTCTATGCTGCGAATTATGGCGCTTCTTACAATAAATGTTGGGCTGTTTAATTTATTCCCGATTCCTGCACTTGACGGCTGGCGTTTGTTTATGCTTGTTGCAGAGGGGATTACAAAAAAGAAGCTGCCGTCCAAATGGGAATATATTATAAATGCCGCCGGACTTGTGCTTCTGCTTGCATTTATGTTTTTTGTAACATTTTCCGATATTACAAAATTATTTTAAGAGGTTATTGTTATGATTAAAAGAAGAGAAACAAAAAAAATTAAACTTAGCAACACGTTTATAGGCGGCGGTGCGCCTGTTCTTGTTCAGTCCATGCTGAATATTCCTGCGGCGGATATATGCCGTTCGGTTGAACAGGCTAAGGAGCTTGCGGCGGCAGGCTGTCAGGTAATCCGCTTTGCAATACCGAATGAAAATGCATTAAATCTTATTGAGCCGATAAAAAATGCGGTTGATGTTCCGCTTGTTGCCGATATACATTTTGATTATAAACTTGCAGTCGGAGCAGCCGAAAGAGGTATTGATAAAATTCGGATTAATCCGGGAAATATCGGTGATGAATCAAGAGTAAAGGCAGTTGCCGATATATGCAGAAGAAAGGAACTGCCGATTCGCATTGGTGTAAACAGCGGAAGTCTTGAAAAAGAAATTCTTGCAAAATACGGCTCGCCCACACCACAGGCAATGGTGGAATCTGCACTTTATCACGCATCTCTTCTTGAAAAATTTGATTTCAATGATATTGTTATTTCGATAAAATCGTCTGATGTCAATACAATGATTGCCGCTTATGAACTGGCGGCTGAAAAATGCAGTTATCCTTTGCATCTCGGTGTAACAGAAGCCGGCACGGAAAGAATGGGTATTATTAAATCATCCATCGGTATCGGTGCACTTTTAACACAGGGTATCGGCGATACCATTCGTGTAAGCCTTTCAGATACACCGGTTAAAGAGGTATTTGCGGCTTTTGATATTTTGAAAGCAGTGGGGCTGAAAAAGGATTGTCCGTATCTGATTTCCTGCCCAACCTGCGGCAGAACAAAAATTGATTTAATCGGGCTTGCCAAACAGGTGGAAGAACGCCTGAAGGATTGTAAAAAGCCGATAAAGGTTGCTGTTATGGGCTGTATTGTCAACGGACCGGGAGAAGCAAAGGAAGCCGATATCGGAATTGCCGGCGGAGACGGAAACGGACTTATATTTAAAAAAGGAGAAATACTTCGTAAGGTTCCTGAAAATCAGCTTTTGGATGAACTTATGAAGGAAATTGAGAAATTATAATGGGGTTATTCAAGGAATATTTCGGTGCATATGTTGATTCGTATCAGCTTTCCTGTTTTGGTAACGGCGTAATTGCCAGAATGACTGTAAAAAGGGAAACAAGGGAACTTATTCTTGTTTTACAGCTTCCGGAGCTTGTGCCGTTTTCAGAATTTGAAAGGGCGGAAAACAGTATAAAGGAAAAAATGGGACTGAAAAAGGCTTCGGTTCTTCCGCGCTATATGAGCGATTTGTTTGAATTGTCTTACTTTCCGTCTGTTATAGATTTTGTGCGCAGAAAAAATCCTGCGGCAAACGGCTTTTTTGAAAATGCGGAATTTTCTGTTAACGGTGATGAATGCAGTATTTCGTTAAAAAAAGGCGGTCTGGAACTTCTTAAAAATCAGAAAGTTGATAAAGATATTGAAAATGCTGTTTTTGAAATGTTCGGTATTTCGCTCAGTATTCAAATGATTGAAACAGAAAGCTTTGATATTGAAAAAGAAGTAAAAAAAGCTTTTGCGGAAAAGAAAGCGGCGGCGCAGGAAGAAAAAAAAGAAGAAGTTAAAAATATTAAGCACGAACTTCTCGGTGATCTGCCGATTTACATAGATACGGCAAAAACCGTACACGGCAAGCAAATCAGGGAAAAGCCTCAGCCAATCTGCGAATTAAGATTTGATTCCGGCTATGTAACGGTTTGGGGCGATATTATTAAGTTCGAGGTTAAGGATACCAAACGGGGCTTCTATAAAATATTAACTTTTGATATAACAGACTATACTTCTTCGGTTTCCGTTAAGGTTTTTGATAATAAGGATGTTGTTGACGCAATCGTTAAAAAAATCGAGGGTGCAAAAACCCTTATTGTTAGGGGCGGTTACAAGGAAGATAAATTCTCCGGTGAATATATGATAACGCCGGACAGTATCCAAACGGTTCTTAAAGCGGAAAAAGAAGACAATGCTGCGGAAAAGCGTGTGGAACTTCATCTTCATACATCTCTTTCGGAAATGGACGGTATCACATCTCCCAAAGCGCTGATTAACAGGGCAATCAAATGGGGACATAAGGCAATTGCCGTTACAGACCACGGTGTTGTGCAGGCATTGCCGGAAGCATATAATGCAGCAAAGGGAAAAATAAAGCTTATTCTTGGTATGGAGGGATATTTGGTTGATGATGAAAAATATCCTGATTTTATGAAATTAAAGGCAAATCAGTATAAGCGAAATCACATTATTCTTCTTGTAAAAGAGGATACCTCGCTGGATGAAAGCATTCCCGAGCCGGAAAGAAAATACGGCAGAAAAAATCTTTATGAAATCATTTCCCATTCAAATATAAAAACGTATAAAATGCGTCCTCTTATTCCGAAAAGCCTGCTGGCGCAGAAAAGAGAGGGACTGATAATAGGCTCTGCCTGTGAACAGGGCGAGCTTTATCAGGCTATACTTGAGGAAAAGTCAGATGAAGAGCTTGAAAAAATTGCTTCATTTTATGATTATCTGGAAATACAGCCAAACGGTAACAATTCGTTTATGCTTCGAACAAGCAATGAGGAATACATAAAAAATAAAAAAGGCGAAGAAAAGAAAAATCTTCACTGGAAGGTTAATACAGAGGAAGATTTGATTAATATAAATAAAAAAATAATTGCACTTGGGGACAAGCTGGGCAAATTAACGGTTGCCACAGGCGATGTGCATTTTCTGGATGAAAAGGATGCAAGGTTCCGTGCAATTATTATGGCGTCAAAAGGTTTTGATGACGCAGATGAGCAGGCACCGCTTTATTTTAAAACAACAGATGAAATGCTTGCAGATTTTGCATGGGCAGGCGACAGGGCTAAGGAATTTGTAGTAGATAATCCCAATAAGATTGCAAATATGGTTATGGATAATATCCCGCCAATTCCTCCCGGAACTTTCCAGCCGCATATTGACGGCGCAAATGAAGAGTTAACTGAAAAATGCTGGAATATGGCTAAGGATTTATATGGAGATCCTGTGCCTGAATATGTTGCCGGCAGACTTCAGCGCGAGCTTGATTCCATTATTGGCCATGGTTTCGGTGTGCTTTATGTTATCGCAAAGCGTCTTGTAGAGGAAAGCGAGCGAAACGGCTATCTTGTTGGGTCACGTGGTTCGGTAGGTTCCTCCCTTGCTGCACATTTCGGCGGTATATCCGAGGTTAATCCGCTTGCGCCCCACTATTATTGCAAAAAATGCAGGCACAGTGAGTTTTTCCTGCACGGCGAATACGGCTCCGGTTTTGATTTAAAGCCTAAAAACTGCCCGGAATGCGGCACGCCTATGAAACGGGACGGTCATGAAATTCCGTTTGAAACCTTCCTTGGCTTTGACGGTGATAAGGAACCGGATATTGACCTTAATTTCAGCGGTGAATATCAGTCACGTTCTCACAGGTTTACAGAAGAACTGTTCGGCAAGGAATACGTGTTTAAGGCGGGAACAATGGCAACCGTGGCAGACAAAACCGCATATGGATATGTTATGAAATATCTTGATGAACGCGGTCTGCTTTCGGGTACATCCAAGGCGGAAATAGATAGATTAACGGTTGGCTGTACAGGTATTAAGCGAACCACCGGTCAGCACCCGGGCGGAATGGTTGTTGTTCCGGACAAATATACGGTTGAAGATTTTACGCCGATTCAGTATCCCTCAAATGATGCTTCAAAAGGTACATATACCACGCATTTTGACTTTAAAAATTCACTGCATGATACGCTGCTGAAACTGGATGAACTGGGACACGATAATCCGACGCTTTACAAATATCTTGAGGATTCAACGGGTATTCCGGTAATGGATGTGGATTTGGCAGATCCTGCCTTGTATAAGCTGATAACGTCAACAGAGCCAATCGGTGTTTCGCCTGAAGATATTGACTGCAGTACGGGCACGCTTGCCATTCCCGAAATGGGTACGCCGTTTGTTATCGGTATGCTTGAGGAAGCAAAACCTAAATCCTTTGCGGATTTGCTTCAGATTTCGGGACTTTCACACGGTACGGATGTTTGGTTGGGAAATGCGCAGGAGCTTATTCAGAACGGTACCTGCACCATTTCAGAAGTTATAGGATGCCGTGATGATATTATGACGCATCTTATTCACGTTGCCGAGGCATATGAAAAGAAAACAGGCAAAGAATCGCCGCTCAGCAAGAAAGACTGCTTTAAAATTATGGAGTATACCCGTAAGGGCAAGGCACCTAAGGAATTGCCGCCTTATGAAGACGCAATGAAAACCATCGGTGTTGAACAGTGGTATATTGATTCTTGTTATAAAATTAAATACATGTTCCCAAAGGCCCATGCGGCAGCGTATGTTATTGCCGCACTTCGCCTGGCATGGTATAAAATCTATCATGCCATTCATTTTTATGCCGCTTATTTTACTGTTCGCGGCGGAGATATAGATTCCGTTGCAGCGGTAGCCGGAAAAGCCGCTGTTAAAAAGAAGATGGAAGAAATTAAGGCAAAGGGAAATGATAAAACCGCCAAAGAGGAAGGCACATATGTTGTGCTTCAGATTGTTATTGAAATGCTTGCAAGAGGCATTGAATTTCTGCCTGTTGATTTATATAAATCAGACTGGCGTGTATATAAAATTGAAGACGGCAAAATCAGGCTTCCGTTTTCAGCAATATCAGGTGTAGGGGATACGGCTGCAAAATCTATTTTTGACGCTGTTCATGACGGCGGCGGTGAATTTATATCGTGCGATGATCTTATGGCAAGAGCACATATAGGTTCCAGTGTTGTGGATTCGCTTCGTGAATGCGGCGCACTCGGTGATTTGCCGGTAAGCAATCAGATTTCATTATTTTAATGTATATATAATTAAGTGTTGACATCTGAAATTCAATGTGATAGCATATTACCACGTTAGTGCGTTAAAGCGAAATTAAGGAGATATACAACTATGAAAAGATATTCAAATATAACGCCGGAGGGCAGCAGGGATTTTCTGTTTGAGGAAAGCGACGGCAGAAGGGCTGTTGAAACAACGCTTTCTGATTTATATAAGGAGCATTCCTACCGCAGGGTTATTACGCCTGCAATTGAATTTTTTGATGTTTTTAACAGCGGCAATGCAGGTATCGAAGCGGATTATATGTATAAACTTACTGATAATTACGGCAGAACAACCGTTCTGCGGCCGGACAATACAATGCCGATAGCCCGTTTGGTTGCCACAAGGCTTAAAGGTTCGGATTTCCCGGTAAGGCTTTATTATAACCAGAATGTTTTTGTAAAAAACAAGGTGCTTGCCGGAAGAACGGATGAAATTCCCCAAAGCGGAATAGAGTTTATCGGTGACGGTTCGCTGGAAGCAGATATTGAAGTTATATCTATGGCTGTTGAGGCATTGAAAAGATCTGACCTTACTTCTTTTAAAATAGAAATCGGTCATGCCGGATTTTTCAATGCTGTGCTGGATAAAATGAATCTTACGCAGACAGAAAAGGCGGATATATGCAATTATATTGAAGGTAAAAATTATGCCGCACTCGGTGATTTGCTGAATAAATTTGAAAACAGCCCTGAAACCGCTTTGCTTCACAGGCTTCCGCGCCTTTTCGGTTCAACCGAAGTGATAGATCAGGCAAAGGCGCTGTATAAAAGTGAAAATTCGGATAAAGCGCTTGATTATCTTAAAAAATTGTTTGAAAAGCTTTCCGATTTGGGCATATCAGACAGCGTTATGATTGATTTGGGTTTGGTAAACCGTTCCAATTATTATACAGGTGTACTTATCAGAGGATATGCAGAGGGTTCGGGTGTTACCATTCTTACAGGCGGCAGATATGATAATCTGATTGCAGAATTCGGGCTGGATGTTCCCGCAGTTGGTTTTGCTGTTGATGTAAATGCGCTGTGTGATGTAAGAAATGAAATTATTAATGTGGAAAGACCGATAAGAATTGCGCTGACAAAAGGCAGGCTTGAAAAAAGTTCTGTTAAGCTGTTTAAAGAAATGGGGCTGGATACTGCCGAACTGGAAAATAAGGGAAGAAGACTGATTCTTCCTGTTGATAAATATGAAGCTGTACTTTCCAAGGCGCCGGATGTTATAACTTATGTAGAGCACGGTGTGTGCGATATAGGTATTGTCGGTAAGGACACAATTGTAGAGCATGGCAATTCCTTTTTTGAGGTAATGGATTTAAATCTCGGAAAATGCCGCTTTGCGCTTGCCTGCCCGGCAGGAACAGACTTTTTTGACGGTTATAAAAGAAAAACAATCGCATCCAAATATCCCAAGGTTGCCGGTGAATTTTTCAAATCAAAGGGTATGGATGTGGATATAATAAAAATTGAGGGCAGTGTGGAGCTGGCTCCGCTGCTTGGGCTGGCAGACGGTATCGTTGATATTGTTGAAACCGGTTCCACCTTAAAGGAAAACGGGCTTGAGGTGGTAGAAGAAATACTTCCCATTTCGGCAAGAGTTATTGTAAATATGGCTTCCATGAAGCTGCGTAAGGAAGAAATCGAAACATTTCTTGCTGATATGGAAGCAGCAAGTAAAGCGTGAGGTAGAATATGAAAATAACAAAGGCAAACGGAAAAATTGAATATGCGCTTATTGAAAATCTGAAAAAGCGCAGCGGGGAAACAGACCCCAAAATAGTGGATATTGTTACATCTATTATTAACGGAGTGAAAGACGGCGGCGATGATGCCGTGCGTGAATATACAGTAAGATTTGATGGTGCACTTCCTAAAAAAACGGTTATTGAAAAGGACGAGCTTTCGGATTATCTGAATTATGTGGATGATGATTTTAAAAAGGCAATAGAAGATGCAAAAAACAATATTTACGATTTTCATCAGCGTCAGGCGCAGCAAAGCTGGCTTACCACGGGCGAAAACGGTGTTATAATGGGACAAAGGGTACGGGGTTTGAACCGTGTGGGCATTTACGTGCCGGGCGGCACTGCGGCTTATCCCAGTTCTGTTTTAATGAATGCTGTGCCGGCAAAGATTGCCGGCGTTAAGGAAATTATAATGGTTACACCGCCTGCGAAGGACGGTAATCCGAATCCGAATATTATGGCGGCTGCCGCTGTTGCAGGTGTTGACAGAGTTTTTCTTTGCGGCGGTGCGCAGGCTGTGGCGGCACTGGCATACGGAACAGAAAAAATACCGAAGGTTGATAAAATTGTAGGACCGGGAAATATTTTTGTGGCAACTGCAAAAAAACTGCTTTACGGCGTTGTAGATATTGATATGGTTGCCGGTCCGTCTGAAATTCTTATTGTTGCCGATAAAAGTGCAAAACCCGCATTTCTTGCCGCAGATTTAATGAGCCAGGCAGAACATGATGTAATGGCTTCCTCTATTCTGCTTACTACTTCGGAAAATATTGCAAAAGCAACGGCAAAAGAGATTGAAAAGCAAATTAAATTCCTTGAAAGACAGGAGATTATCGGAAAATCTCTTGAAGATTACGGAGAAATTATTGTTTGTGAAAATCTTGACCAGGCTATAAATTTTGCAAATGAGCTTGCACCTGAGCACCTGGAAATGTGTGTGGAGGAGCCGCTTAAATATATTGGTATGATAGATAATGCAGGTTCTGTATTTCTTGGAAATTGGTCGCCGGAACCGCTGGGAGATTATTTTGCAGGACCAAACCATGTGCTTCCTACAAGCGGAACGGCAAGGTTTTTCAGCCCGCTTTCGGTGGACAGCTTTGTTAAAAAATCATCTTTTATTTATTACACCGAACAGCAGCTTGAAAAAGCAAAAGATGAAATTATAACGCTTGCAGAGTCAGAGGGATTGACTGCACATGCAAATTCCATTAAGGTGAGGTTTGAAAAATGAGAAAGCAGAAAAAGAATAAGATTATAACTTCTGTTATTACGGTTTTTGTTGTTGCATTAATTGCAACGGTCGGCTTTTTTATAAATAAGGCAAACAACCGTGTCTATAATTTTCAGAAAAGCAATGAAGTGGTTGTCAGCTATTTGGATGTTGGGCAGGGTGACAGTGAATTCATTCAGCTTCCAAACGGCAAATGTATGCTGATTGATGCCGGCAACGAAAAAAATGCTTCTGAAATTATACACAGAATATCCGGACTTGGTTATACCAAAATTGATTATTTGGTTGCAACACATCCTCATGCAGATCATATCGGCGGTATGAGGGAAATTATTGAAAATTTTGAAATCGGCAAAATTTATATGCCAAGAGTAACTTACGATTCCGAAACCTATGAAAAACTGCTGTTTTCTGTAATGGATAAAAATTTAAGTATCAATGATGCCAAAGCAGGCGATATTATTTATAAAAATAATGATTTGTTAATTGAAATTTTATCACCGTTAAGCACTTCCTACGATGAAATAAACAATTTTTCGGCGGTAATCAGGCTGAAATACGGAAATAATACGTTTCTCTTTATGGGTGATGCAGAAGAAACGGTGGAGCGTGACATTTTAAGAAGTTATTCTGCCGAAAAACTGAAAGCAGATGTTTTAAAGGTAGGACACCATGGCAGTGATACTTCATCGTCCCTGTCCTTTATTAATACGGTTTTGCCCGATTATGCGGTTATTGAGGTTGGAAAGGGCAATAAATATAACCATCCGAATTATGAAACGATAAATACGTTAAGTTTGGCCGGTGCAGAAATATTAAGAACAGATGCCGCCGGAAATATTTATATGATTTCGGATAAAAATAATATAAAAGTTGTATGCGAAAAGGATTGATTTACATATGAAAACACTGATTATTGACAGAATAGAGGGCGAAATGGCAGTTTGTGAAATTTCAGTGGGGAATTTTGCGGATATTCCTGTTTCCGCCCTGCCTGACGGTATTAAGGAAGGCGATGTAATCAATATTTCCGTAAATGAAGCCGAAACAGAAAAAAGGAAAAAAAATATAAACAGCCTTATTAATAAGCTGTTTAAAGACTGATAAACAGAGGGAAATCTATGAGAGTTGCTGAAATAGAAAGAAACACAAAAGAAACACAGATAAAAATTGCACTGAACCTGGATGCGGGAGAAACAGATATTTCAACAGGTATAGGTTTTTTTGACCATATGCTTACCGCTTTTGCGGTTCACGGCGGATTTGGCTTAAAGGTTAAAGTTACCGGTGATTTGGAGGTTGATACGCATCATACCGTTGAGGATACGGGAATTGCACTTGGAATGGCATTTAAAAAAGCACTTCATGATATGAGCGGAATTAACCGCTACGGCTCTTTCTATATTCCGATGGATGAAAGTCTTGCTCTTTGTGCACTGGATATTTCAAACAGACCTTTTCTTGTTTTTAAAGCAAATTTTAATGAAGAAAGATGTGGAGATTATGAAACCTGCTGTACAGAAGAATTTTTCCGTGCCTTTGCGCTCAATGCCGGAATAACGCTTCATATTAATGTTTTATACGGATCAAATTCCCACCATCAGATTGAAGCAATATTTAAGGCTTTTGCTCACGCATTAAAAACGGCTGTTTCTGAAAATGAAGGCGGCATACTTTCAACAAAAGGAGTACTCTGATGATAATTTTTCCTGCAATAGATATAATCGGCGGTAAACCTGTTCGTCTTTACAAGGGCGATTTTTCAACAGCACAGCAAGTTGCGGATAATGCACTTGAAACAGCAACTCAGTTTGAAAAAGCAGGTGCACAATGGATACATATGGTAGATTTGGACGGCTCGCTTCAAAAAAAACCTGTAAATGTAAAAACCTTTACAGATGTTGCGGAGCAGACAAATCTGAAAGTAGAGATAGGCGGCGGAATCCGCAGTATGAAGGATATAGATTTTTATGTTAACCGGGGCATAAGCCGCATCATTCTTGGCTCGGTTGCTCTTAAAAATCCAGATTTGGTTAAAGAAGCCGTTAAGGAATTCGGCGGTGTTATTGCTGTTGGAATTGATGCTAAAAACGGTTATGCCGCAGCAGAGGGATGGACAGAAAGTTCAGATGTTTATTTCATTGATCTGGCAAGACAAATGGAAGCTGTTGGAATAGAAACAATTATTTATACAGATATATCCAAAGACGGCACGCTGAGCGGTCCCAACACAGAACAGCTTATTCAAATAAACAATGCAGTTCGCTGTAATATTACTGCATCCGGCGGCGTTACAAATCTGGATGATATTATTGCGCTCAGAAACGAAAATTTATACGGTGCTATCTGCGGAAAGAGTATTTATAACGGAACACTGGAACTGAAGAAAGCAATAGAGGTATGCAGATGACGGATATTGAAAAATATTTTAAAAAATCAGATTTAATTCCTGCAATTATTCAGGAATACGGCACGAATGAAGTGCTGATGCTTGCTTATATGAACAGAGAATCCCTGCAAAAAACACTTGAAACAGGGTATACATGGTTTTGGTCACGCAGCAGGCAGGAACTTTGGAATAAGGGTGCAACAAGCGGTCATCTTCAAAAGGTGGTTTCTGTTTTCGGAGATTGTGACGATGATACGCTTCTTATAAAAGTAGTACAGACGGGTGCAGCCTGTCATACAGGAAATCACAGTTGTTTTTTCAGTGAAATGAAAGGAGAATTCTGATGAGTTTAATTAAAGATGAATATCAGGTAATTATTGAAAGAAAAGAAGAAAAAGCAGAAGGTTCCTATACAGCCTATCTTTTTGAACAGGGAATTGATAAAATTCTTAAAAAGGTTGGCGAAGAATGCACGGAAATGGTTATTGCTGCCAAAAATAATGATAAGGAAGAAACCGTTTATGAAATAACAGATCTTATTTATCATACGCTTGTTATGATGGCAAATCAGGGCATTACGCCGCAGGACGTTGAAGCGGAACTGAAAAAAAGAGCCGAAAAACGCGGAAATCTGAAAAAATTTCATCAGGTGGATAAGAATTCATAATGGCATACAAAAAATGGATAACGGCAGGTGCGGATAAGGAAAAAGCATCTGAGCTGAGTGAAAAATTTAATATTGATCCGTTTATTGCTTTAATGCTTGTTTCAAGGGGGATAGAGAGCGATGCCGATGTGGCAGACTTTTTAGCCTCCTCTTATGAATTTTCAGACCCTTTTCTGCTTGCGGATATGGATAAGGCCGTTTCCAGAATTGAAAGGGCTGTAGATTACGGTGAAAAGATTACAGTTTACGGCGATTATGACTGCGACGGTGTTACGGCAACCGTACTTTTGTATACTTTTTTAAGCAACATCGGTGCAGCGGTTGATTATTATATTCCGTCACGGCTTGATGAGGGCTACGGCATGCATAAGGCGGCTGTTGATAAACTTTATCACAACGGCACAAAGCTGATTATAACCGTTGATAACGGTATTTCTGCCATTGAGGAAGCGGAATATATATATTCACTTGGTATGCAGCTTGTTATAACAGATCATCATCAGATTGGCAGCCGGCTTCCGAGAGCGGAAGCTGTGGTTAATCCGCACAGAGCAGAAAACAATATTGATTTTCACGATTTGGCTGGAGTCGGAACGGTTTTTAAACTTGTGTGTGCGCTTTACGGTGATTCGGAGGATATGCTTTATCAATTTGCAGATTTGGCGGCAATAGGAACCATTGCAGACGTTGTGCCGCTGATAAAGGAAAACAGGGCCATTGTAAAAGCCGGAACAGAAATGATACAGGCAGGCGCAAGAACAGGTATTCGGGCATTGAAAAAGGTTGCAGGCATGCAGGATAAAATGCTTTCTTCAACGGATATTGCTTTTTCACTGTGTCCGAGAATTAATGCGGCAGGCAGAATGGACCATGCTTTGCGTGCGGCAGAACTGCTTCTTTGTGAAAAGGAAGAGGATGCGGCATTCAAGGCAGAACAGATTAATATTAATAATGCCCACCGGCAGGAAACAGAGCATAATATATTTGAAGATGTTCAGCTTAAAATTTCCGAAAATCCCGATATTGCAAAAAACAGAATTATTGTAGTAAGCGGAAAAAATTATCATATGGGTGTTGTGGGAATAGCTGCGGCCAAAATTCTTGAAGAATACGGCAAGCCTGCAATTATATTAAGTGAGTCGGATGGTGAAACGGCAAACGGTTCTGCAAGAAGTATTGAGGGATTTAATATTTATGAAGCAATTTCCTCGTGCGCAGATTTGCTTATCCATTTCGGCGGACACCCGAAAGCTGCCGGTATGTGTATCAGAACTTCTGATATTGATGAATTCAGAAAACGTATAAATGAATATGCGCTTGAAAAATATCCGGTTATGCCGGTTCCGGCCATTCATATTGATTTTAAGCTTTCACCTAAATTTCTGAATGTGGAACTGGCAGATTCTCTGGCAGAGCTTGAACCCTACGGAGAAAGCAATCCTGCTGCTGTTTTTGCTTTGATGAATATAACCATACAATCTGTTGTGCCTATCGGAAACGGAAAGCATATCAGGCTTGAATGCGAAAAAAAAGGTGTACGATTTAAAATTGTAAAATTCGGGTGCAGTGCAGATGATTTTCCGTTTTCAGCCGGCGACGCGGTTGATGCGGCTGTTAAGGTTTCTAAAAATCTTTATAACGACAGAGAATATTTGTCCCTGCAGGCGGCGGATATTAAACGGCACGGGAATAACGATGAAAAGTATTTTGCCGAAAAAGAGGAATATGAACTTTTTATGCTTGGAAGAAATAACAGCAGTTCTGTTTTTCCGGGCAGGCAGGAATGTTCGGTGATATACAAATTTTTAAGAACAAAAACGACATGGCATTATGGGTTTGATGAGCTTTATTTTGCATTGAATGCCGTTACATACGGTCAGCTGAAATTTGCGCTTGAAGCATTTGAAGAAAGCGGACTGATTGCGTATAATAATGATATTACTGTTTGCAGTGTGAATGCAAAGGTGGATTTAATGAATGCGCCTGTGATGAAAACATTGAAAGGAAGATTGAATCTTGAGTGAATATGATGACGGCTTTGCCGGTTTTTTTGAAGAAATAAAGCAGCATCCCCAGTATGATTTTGAAAAAATCAATAAAGCATATAAACTCGCGGATGAGGCACATTCCGGTCAGAAACGGCGTTCGGGAGAGCCGTATATTATGCACCCTGTTTCCGTTGCCCAAATTCTGTTCAGGTTGGGAATGGATAATGAATGTATTATAGGCGCGCTTCTTCATGATGTGGTAGAGGATACGGATTATGATCTTTCCTATATAGAAAATCATTTCGGCAGTGATGTGGCTCTGCTTGTGGACGGTGTTACAAAGCTGGGTCAGATTCCGCTTTCAACAAGGGAAGAGGTTCAGGCCGAAAATATAAGAAAAATGTTTATTGCTATGAACAAGGATGTAAGGGTTATTATCATAAAGCTTGCAGACAGACTTCATAATATGCGCACGCTTGAGCATATGCCCGAATACAAACAGCGCGAAAAAAGCCTTGAAACCCTTGAAATTTATGCGCCTATCGCCCACAGACTCGGTATCCGTGCTATTAAGGAAGAACTTGAAGATGCCGCTGTGAAATATCTTGATCCGATTGCTTATAAGGAAATTGAAAATTCTCTTTCGATGAAGCAGGAGGAAGGCGAAAAATTTTTAAATGATATTAAAGCCGACATAGGCAACAGAATTAATTCGGTAATGGAAAATGTGAATATAACTTCACGTGTTAAATCTGTTCACGGTATATTCAGAAAAGTTTATATCAAAGGCAAATCCTTTGAAGAAATTTATGATATTTATGCAGTAAGAATTATTGTAAATACAATGATAGACTGTTATAATGCCCTTGGAATTGTGCACGATATGTTCAAACCGCTTCCGGGACGGTTTAAAGATTATATTTCAACGCCGAAACCGAATATGTATCAGTCGCTTCATACAACTGTGCTTTCGCCGAACGGTGTTCCGTTTGAAATACAGATAAGAACATGGGAAATGCACAAAACAGCAGAGCTTGGTATTGCCGCACACTGGAAATATAAGCTTGGTAAAGGCGGTAAGGACAGCTTTGATGCCGGACTTTCATGGATTCACCGTATGCTGGAAACAGGCGAGGAATCCGATACGCCGGAGGATTTGGTTGCAAATATCAAGGTGGATTTATCTGTTGAAGAGGTTTATGTTTTTACACCGAAAGGTGAAGTAAAAAGTTTGCCTACAGGCTCAACTGTAATTGATTTTGCCTATGCCATTCATTCTGCAGTCGGCAATAAAATGGTGGGTGCCAAGGTGGACGGCAGAATTGTTACACTGGATTATAAGGTTAAAACAGGCGAAAGAATTGAAATTCTTACATCCAACCAGCAAAATAAGGGGCCAAGCAAGGATTGGCTTTCTATTGTAAAAACGGGCGAAGCCAGAAATAAAATCCGCACATGGTTTAAAAGAGAAAGACGGGAAGAAAATATTGAAGAAGGCAGAGTCATTGTTGAAAAAGAGCTCCGCCGTAATTTCATTCGCCTTTCCGGTGAAAAATACGGAGAATTTATAGCAAGAATTGCGCAGCGCCAGCATTGCAAAGATACGGATGAGTTTTATGCTGCAGTTGGATACGGCGGCATTCAGATAAACCGTTTGATGCCGGGCATAAAGGATGAATACAACAGAAACTGGAAAGAAGAAAAGGAAGCAGAAAAGCCTTCTGTTATCAATATTGTTGATAAACCAAGAAAAGCATCTTCTTCAAACGGTATTATTGTAGAAGGCATTGATAACTGCCTTATAAAAATGGCCAAATGCTGTTCTCCTCTTCCCGGCGAAGAAATTGTTGGTTTTATTACAAGAGGGCACGGCTTGTCTGTTCATAAAAGAAGCTGCGTGAATGTTCCGCAGGATTTTGAAAACTGTCCCGAACCTGAAAGATGGATTAAGGCACACTGGGATGAAAATGTTAAAATTGAAACAAAATCAACAATTGATGTTTATGCAATAGACCGTGACGGCGTTGTGCTTGATATAACAAGCAAACTGATGAGTATGCATGTGAAAATTCATTCCATCAATGCCAGACCGATTAATGACGGCAATTGTCTTACAACATTAACGGTTGCTGTGAACAGTAAAGAGCATCTTGAAAATATATCTAAAATAATCAGAAAAATAGACGGTGTATATCATATAGAAAGAAGCGGTATATAAAATGAAAGCAGTTATTCAGCGGGTTATAAAATCCGATGTAAAAATAAACGGAAAAACCGTTGGTGAAATCGGAAACGGATTTATGATTTTACTTGGAGTTATGCAGGGCGATACAAAGGCGGATGCCGATAAACTGGTTAAAAAAATTCCGAATCTTCGTATTTTTGAAGATGAAAACGGCAAAATGAATTTATCCTGCCTTGATATAAACGGTGAAATGCTTGTTGTTTCTCAGTTTACTTTATGTGCCGACTGTTCACATGGCAGAAGACCCAGCTTTATTAAATCCGCTCCGCCCGAAGAAGCAAACACGCTTTATGAATATTTTGTTGAAGAACTGAAAAAGGCAGGCGTTTCAAAAGTTGAAACAGGGGAATTCGGTGCTGATATGAAGGTTGGTCTGATTAATGACGGTCCGGTTACAATTTTGCTTGACAGCGCAGAATTAGCGTGATTTATATCATATTGAATTTCTGATTGGTTCGTCTTATATAGCTGCGGTAAGGCGTTATAAACAATTTGGCAGCGGAAAGGCAATGAAAAGTTAAAATGATTCATATTAAATCAGCCTGTTTGGGAGGACTTGGAAATAACTGTTATCTTTTAACAGATGAGGACAGCGGAAAATCCGCTCTGATAGACTGTACAGATGCTTCGGCTGAAATGATGCAGTTAATAGGAAATGCTAAGCCCGAATATATTCTTTTGACCCACGGTCATTTTGATCATATAGGCGGCGTAAAAGAAATAAAGGATAAATTCGGGGCAAAAATTGTTATCAGTAAAGAAGATGCAGAAATGCTTTCTTCAGGCAAGCTCAGTCTTGCCGCTTTCTGCGGTATGCACCAAATTCCTGCCGATGCGGATATTATTATCCGCGACGGTGATGTTATCAAACTCGGAAACACGGAAATTAAAGTGATGGAAACACCGGGACATACAAAAGGCAGTGTATGCTTTATAGCAGAAAATGCCGTGTTTACAGGCGATACACTGTTTTTCTGTTCCTGCGGGAGAACAGATTTTCCGGGCGGTTCTTTTGAGGAAATAAAGAAAAGCCTGAACCGCCTTTCTTCGCTTAACGGAGATTACAGGATATTCCCGGGTCATGACCGGGCAACAACACTTGATTTTGAACGGCAGAACAATCCGTATATGGGTTAAATTATGATAATCATTGTAAAAAATCATCCGTATCGCTATGATATGGAAAATATAAGCACAATATTTTTTCCTTATGAAAAAATAAAAATATTTGAAAATGACTGTGAAGAAACAGATGATGTTACGGTTATCACAGAAGTAAACGGCAATATTTTAACGGTTGCTGCAAATGTATATGATAAGCATAAAACTCAAAGTGTGACTGCAGATGAAAATGCTGACAGAAAAAGCATGATGTCTGTTCTTCTGTATAATGTTCTTTCGGAAATTCTGGAAATTACATATCCGTGGGGACTTTTATACGGAGTCAGACCCGCAAGAAGAATGCATGCACTGACCGATGCTTTTTCAGAAAACGGTGCAAAAAAAATATTTAAAGAAAAATATCTTGTAAATCATGCCAAAACAGAACTTACTGCGACGGTTATGCACAGTGAAAATAAGATTATTGCATTATCCGGGTGTAAAAGTTTTTCACTTTACATATCCATTCCGTTTTGCCCTACAAGATGTTCTTACTGTTCTTTTGTTTCGCACAGCATTGAAAATACCGTTAAACTGGTTGAACCTTATGTTGACCTTCTGATAAAGGAAATTGAAGAAACAGGAATCTATGCAAAGCGTTTTGGTCTGCGGCTGGAAACCGTTTATTTCGGCGGCGGAACACCAACTACGCTTTCAGCAAAGCAGCTTAGCAGAATTTTTCTGGCAGTTCAAAAAAACTTTGATTTAAGTACAGTAAGAGAATATACGGTTGAAGCCGGCAGACCGGATACGGTTACCGAAGAAAAGCTGTGTGCGCTGAAAAGTGCAGGCGTTACAAGAATAAGCATTAACCCGCAGACCTTTAATGATGATGTTTTGAAAACAATCGGCAGGCAGCACAGTGCAAAAGATACCGTTTCAGCCTTTGAGCTTGCAAGAAAATGCGGTTTTGATAATATTAATATGGATTTTATTGCAGGGCTTCCGGGTGAAGATGTTCCTTCATTTGAAAAAAGCATTGGTAAAGGAATAGAACTTTACGCAGAATCAATAACCGTTCATACACTTTCTTTGAAAAGCGGAGCGTATATGGCAACAAAGGAAGCTGTGTTTGACAGTTCATCTAAAAAAATTGTAGCGTCCATGGTTGATTACAGCAATGAAATGCTCAGTCAAAACGGCTATTATCCATATTATATGTACAGGCAGGGCAAATCGCTTGGGAATCTGGAAAATGTGGGCTGGTGCAGAGCAGGTTTTGAATGCCTTTATAATATATTTATGATGGATGAAACGCACACTGTTTTATCTGTAGGAGCAGGCGCAGTAATAAAACTTAAAAATCAGTATACCGGCAAAATTGAACGAATTTATAATTATAAATATCCGTATGAGTATATAGACCGATTTGATGAAATTCTTAACAGAAAAAACAGTATAAACAGATTTTACAATGAATATAATTTATAGCAATGTAATTATAAAAATAAATTAAATAATTACATTGTGTATTGAAAATAAGAACGGTTTGTAATATAATTATAGTAATTGATGGGAAAATATACTGTTTGTGTATATTTCAGAAGGGGTTTTAAGTATGGGAAAATTTGATGATATATTTGCCGGAGCAAAAATATCAAATTTTGATGAATTGTTTTCTAAAACAAAAACGGTTGCCGAAAGTATAAATAAAAAAAGTTCGCAGGCATTTGATTTATCCCGAAAACGATTTGAATATCTTGATACAAAGGCAAAACTTTCTAAGTTTTATGAAAAGTACGGTAAGCTGCAGTTCGATGCATATTTGGGTGCGGAATTTGATGAAGGTGAGCTGGATACGCTTGTTTCCCAGATTTCGGTATACCGTGAAAAACTTATTCAGCTTAAAGCCGACCTTGATGAGGGCAGTGACAATACCGAATTGAAGCGGGAAGCAGAGGATCTTAAAAAAGAAGTAATTATTGCCTCTCAGGAAGCCAAAGAGGTTATAAAGAAGCAGATGGATGAAATGTACAAAAATGCAAAAAACGCCTTCAACAAAACATCCGGTAATGCTTCAAGAAAAGAAGCGGATGCTTTTACTTATGAAACGGCAGAAGATACAGAAGAAAATTAATATGGATTTTTAAAAGGATTTGTAAAACAGGAATTTCAGGCAGTGCAAAATGTTTGCACTGCTTTTTTTGTGGTGATTTTTTGAATAATACAAAACAGAAATATATAAGCTCGGCAGTTCTGCTGCTTGTTTCCTCCATTCTGGTAAAAGCAATAAGCGCAGTTTATAAAATTCCGCTTACAGCATATATCGGTGCAACCGGCAGAGGATATTTTAATATTGCCTATAATCTTCATATGCCCATACATGCATTGATTATGGGCGCTTTTCCTATTGCATTATCACACCTTGTAAGCAAGTATAACGAAAAGGGCGACAGTGCAAAAATTTATTCTTTGAAAAAGGCTTCACGTATTCTTTTTTTTGCTGTCGGCATCATAGGGCTTGCTTTTATGATTGTTTTTGCAAAACCGTATGCCGAAATTATTTCCGCATCCCCGAAAAGTATATATACGATTTATGCGTTTGCACCAACCATTATTTTTTCCTCCATGGCAGCCTGCGGCAGATCGTTGTCAGAAGGCTATATGAATATGATACCTACTTCTGTCAGTCAGGTTATAGAGGCAGTGTTTAAGCTGATATTCGGTTTGCTGTTTGCCAGATATTCAATGAGCTTTCTTTATGAAATGTATTTAAACAGCGGTTCTGTTTTCGGCATTGTCTGCGAGTCGGAGGAAATTGCTCTGTCTGTAATTTATCCGTTTACATCTGCAGCGGCAATCGGCGGTGTAACGGTTGGTTCTTTTTTCAGTATGGTGTATGTTTCCATTTATACTTCTGTAAAATATAATTCGCATATTCCGAACAGAAGATGCAGCACTTATGACAGCTTTAAGGAAATTCTGCTTTTTTCAGCGCCGATTATTGTTTCTACTATTATACAGAGTGCTTCTATGTTTCTTGATAATTCTTCTGTTCAGTACTGCCTGTCGCAATGCAGTCTGGAAGGGCTGAAATCCGCATACAGCCAATGTCTGCAGATAACAGCAACGCCGGATGAGGATATAGTTACCTATATATACGGCTTGTTTTCTTCGGCACAGGATTTTAAAAATCTGCTTCCCGGTTTAACAATGGCGCTTGGTGTGGCGGCAGTGCCGGCATTATCAGCCGCATTTGAGTCCCATAACCGGGAAAGGCTTTCATCGCTTTCAAACAGCATATTCAAGTATACTTCCGTTATTGCTTTCGGCGGCGGATTTTATCTTTCGCTTACAGCAGGGCATATTCTGGACATTCTTTACGGCTCTTCGAATTCCGATATTTCATTGGGAAGCAGCAGGCTTGTGTATTATTTTGGATTTACAATGATTTTTTATTGTATGGCAAGTGTTGCGGTTTATGCGGTTCAGGCAATCGGATATGCAAAAAAAAGCATTCCGTCGTTTATTATATCTGCCGCTGTAAGAATCGGAATCAATTATCTGCTGGTTTCGGATTACAGATATAATTTATACGGCACTGTCATTTCGGGTGCAGTGGGATATTTGATTATTTCAATATCAAATTTGTATATATTCAAAAAATATTCCGATGTAAAATATAAATATTCAGATTTGCTTATCAAACCTCTTTTTTGTTCCGCAGCGGCATTTTTCGGTTCCAATGCTGTAATGAACAGTATATTCGGAGATAACGGTACAATGCTGAATTTTGTCGTATTAAGTGGGGTGTATTTCTTGTTGTTTACATTAATGTGCATTTTGTCAAAACTGATTACTTTTTCTGAAATCAAATTCATGCAAATAAATAAAAAATTGGCTTAAATACTTGAAATTTTATCCCTTATATAGTATGATTGTTTACTGGTAAGAAAAGTTAATCTGTGAGGGGTGTTCACTGTGGCTGTTGAATTTGATTTTAAGGATTCATATGATATTCATGATTTAATTACACTTGTTTCAGTGCTCAGAGCACCCGGCGGATGCCCATGGGATATTAAGCAGACACATGAGTCAATAAAAAAGAATTTTATTGAAGAGACGTATGAGGTTATTGAAGCAATAAACAAACAGGATACCGAAGCTCTGAAAGAGGAGTTGGGAGATGTTTTGCTTCAGATTGCGCTTCATTCTGAAATGGAGCGTGAAGCAGGCGTATTTGATTTCCATGATGTGGCAAACGATATATGCCAAAAGCTGATTATCCGCCATCCGCATGTTTTCGGAAACGTATCTGCCGAAGATGAAAAAGAAGCGCTTAACAGATGGGACGCAGTTAAACTTAAAACAAAGGGCATGAAACAGCAAAGCGAAGCTATGCTGAAAGTGCCGCGTGAATTTCCGGCGCTTATGCGGGCGCAGAAAATTCAGCAGAAAGCTGCAAAGGCAGGTTTTGACTGGGATTGTGCAGACGGCGCTTTTGAAAAATTATTTGAAGAAATAAATGAATTGAAAACGGCTGTTGCCGAAAATAATAAAAAGGCAATAGCGGATGAATTGGGCGATGTTCTTTTTTCCTGTGTAAATATTTCACGCTTTTTTGATACGGACAGTGAAGAAGCGCTTACCGCTTCAACAGACAAATTCCTGGAAAGATATCTTATTGTTGAAAAGCTGGCGCAGGAAAAGAATATTGATATGAAAACGGCTACAATAGAACAACTTGATGTTCTTTGGAATAAAGCAAAAATAATAATAGCCGATAAGGCTAAAATGGAGGAAATTTAAATGAATAAGACTGAACTCGTAGCAGCAGTTGCTACTAAAGCAGAACTCTCAAAGAAAGATGCAGATGCAGCAGTTAAGGCTGTTATTGATGCTGTAACAGAAGCTCTGAAGGACGGCGAAAAGGTTGCCCTTGTTGGTTTCGGTACATTTGAGGTTAAAACTCGCGCAGCTCGTACAGGCAAAAACCCTCGCACAGGAGAAATGATCGATATTCCGGAATCAAAGGTTCCGTCATTCAAAGCAGGCTCAGCTCTTAAAGATGCTGTAAAATAATGAAATAAAGTAAGCCGCTGAAAGGGAAATCCTGCACAGCGGCTGATTTTTTTGGTGAATTTATGAGACTTGATAAATATTTAAAAGTATCGCGTATAATCAAACGGCGTACAGTTGCCAATGAAGCTTGCGATGCAGGCAAAATTGAAGTAAACGGAAAGGTTCAGCGTGCATCGTATGATGTTAAACCGGGCGACAGAATCACTGTCAATATGGGCATGAATCCGCGTTCCTATGAAGTGATTGCAGTAAATGAGCATGCACTGAAAGAGGACGCTTCAAAAATGTATAAAATTTTATAAACATTAAATTACCATCTGCATCATATATTTTAAGTGAGAATATTTACTTATATATTTTGCAGGTGATTTTTTTATGGAAACAAAACTCAAAAAGGCACATAATCTTTATTTGGAGAACAGAAGCGGTCTTAAATTAACAGGGGTAACGGATGTGGATTCTTTTGATGAGGACACAGTAACAGCCTATACGGATTACGGCTGCTTAACAATTAACGGAAGTAATCTGCATATGGAAGAACTTAATTTGGAATCGGGGCTTCTTGAAATAACAGGTGAGGTTGTTGCGCTTGTATACAGCAGTAAAACAGAAAAAGGCAAGGGCATCTTTAAAAGGATATTTCAGTGAATAATATAATTGTTGTTTTTGTTTTTCTTGGACTTTTTATTGGTGCAATTTATGATGTTTTTCGATTTTTTCGCTTGATTTTTAAGAATAAAAAAGCAGTTTTTCTGCTGGATTTTCTTTTTTTCTTCATAATATCACCTATTATCTTCATTTTTCTTTTAAGCTATAACAACGGTCAGGTAAGGGTATATTACTTTACAGCCATTCTGTTTGGATTTCTGATTTATATCTTAACCCTGTACCGTATTACGGTGTACCTTTTTCGCCCCATTGCTTCCCTTTTCAGAAAAATTGTTAAAAAGATATTAAAAAGTTTAAAAAAGGGGTTGCAATGTATCCGGAAAGTGTATTATAATATGTTAAGGCATAGCCCTTTACGATTTAAAAGCAAGAAAAGTGCCGGGAAAAAGAAAAATTCAGGTGATATAAATGAAGAAGACTTTTCAGAATTTAATACACAATAAAAAAACAAAGTTTTTTTTGATTGCCGGGGCTATTATCGGAATATTTTTTTATTGCTGCAGTGTTATTATCGGTCAGGTTGCCGATATCAGCAGGCTTAATGCGCAAAAAGCGGAATATGCACAGCAAATAGAAGTGCAAAAACGTGAAAATGAAGAACTGGATGCAATTCTTCAGTCAGATGATAAAGATGAATATATGGAGCAAAAAGCTCGTGAAAAGGGATATGTAAAATCAAATGAAATAGTATTTTACGATATTTCGGGAAGTAATTAATTATAACCGGGAGCAGGGATTATTCCTTACTCTCGGCTGTTTTTTTATAATATTTTGGAAATCAAGGAGAAATAAATGAGAGAAATCAGTGCATCTTTAATAACCGATACGGTTAAAGAACTTGTAATACAAGCAAATAAAATTTTGCCTGACGATTTGGTAGACTGTATATCCTGTTCATGTAAAACAGAAAGCAATGAAACGGCAAAATCAATCTTATGTGATTTGCAAGCCAATATTGATGCGGCAAAAGAGCTGAATATACCTGTTTGTCAGGATACGGGAATGGCCGTTATTTTCGCTGAAATCGGGCAGTATGTTCATATTTTCGGCGGTGATTTTGAAACGGCTGTACATAAAGGCGTCAGCCTTGGATATACGGAGGGACTGCTTAGAAAATCTGTTGTCCGCGATCCTTTTTATGATCGGGTTAATACAAACGATAATACACCTGCTGTTATACATACAAAAATTGTTGCAGGGGATAAAATAAAAATAACTGCCGCGCCGAAAGGCTTTGGCAGTGAAAATATGAGCAGGCTTCGTATGTTTACTCCAAGTGCATCAAAAGAAGATATTATCGGCTTTATTGTAGATACTGTTAAAAAAGCAGGCTCCAATCCTTGTCCGCCTGTGGTTATCGGTATTGGTATCGGCGGTGACTTTGAATACAGTGCCATTCTTGCAAAAAAAGCACTGTGCCGTCCTGTTTCAAAAAGAAACAGTGTGGAGTTTTACAGAGATATGGAAGCAGAACTGCTTGAAAAAATCAATTCGCTTGATATAGGACCGCAGGGGTTCGGCGGAACAACCACCGCCCTTGCCGTTAATATTGAAACATTTCCGACACATATTGCCGGGCTGCCGGTTGCCGTAAATATAGGCTGCCACGTAACCCGCCATGCCGCAAAGGAGATATAAGAATGTATTTATATATGGTTGCACCGTGTCTTTTCGGTGTGGAAAGTCTTGTGGCGGATGAACTGAAATTTATGGGCGCTGAAAATGTTGTTTCCGAAAACGGCAGGGTGTTTTTTGAAGGTGATGAAAGCATTCTTGCACGCGCGAATATAAACTGCCGCTTTGCCGAAAGAATTCTGATTGTGCTTGACAGATTCAAAGCAGTTACTTTTACAGAACTTTTTGATACTGTAAAGCTTATTAACTGGAGCGATTTTATAGGTTCGCAGGATACTTTTCCTGTTAAGGGCTACAGTCTTAATTCTGAACTGCATTCGGTGCCGGACTGTCAGAAAATCATTAAAAAAGCCGTGGTTGAAAGTCTGAAAGAGGATTATCATATCTCGTGGTTTGAGGAAACCGGTCCCGTTCATCAGATTCAGTTTTCAATTATAAAAGATGATGTTACAATTATGCTTGATACTTCAGGCACAGGGCTTCATAAAAGAGGCTACCGTCCGGAAGCAAACGAAGCGCCTATAAGAGAAACACTTGCTGCGGCAATGTGTTCCCTTTCAAAACTGCGTCATTATCATACGATGTATGATCCTTTCTGCGGCAGCGGCACCATTCTGATAGAGGGTGCAATGCTTGCTCATAATATAGCACCCGGAATTAACCGTAATTTTGAGGTGGACAGATGGGGATTTGTTCCCGAAGCAGTATGGAAGCAGGAGCGCCAGAGATGCCGTGATATTATTAAGACAGACACGGATTTTGTTGCTTTCGGCACGGATATTGATTACCGTGCAATAGAACTGACACTTGCAAATGCCAAGCGTATTAAGGTTGATACGTTTTTAAGGCTTGATACGGCTGATATAAAAGATTTCTGCCCCACAAGCGAAAAGGGCACACTTGTTACCAATCCGCCTTACGGTGAACGGATGCTGGATATTAAAGATGCCGAACGGCTTTATAATATTATGGGCAATAAGTTTGCTGCAAAGCACGGCTGGAGCTATGGTATCATTTCACCTGATGAGGAATTTGAAAAGTGTTTCGGCAGAAAAGCAGACAAACGGCGCAAGCTTTATAACGGCATGATAAAATGTCAGTATTATATGTATTTTAAGTAAGGAAAATATATGAACAGAAAAGACAGGGAAGTAACGGATTTTTGTGAAATCCTATCCATTATAAATTCGTGCAGCACAATACGGCTTGGTATTGATAACGGAGAATATCCTTATATCGTTCCGCTTTCTTTTGGTTTTGAAGCAGAGGACAACAAAATTATTTTTTATGCTCATTGTGCCAAGAAGGGATTAAAACTTGATTTGATAAAGAAAAATCCACGGGTATGTGTTGAAACAGATACAATGAACGGATATGTAAATACTGCGCAGGGTGTAACAACAGATTACAGAAGTTTTATTGGCTTCGGTATTGCTGAAACTGCGGATTATGATGATACGGTTAAAGGACTTAATCTTTTAATGAAGCACTGTGAAATCACAGATTGTTCAGCAGAAGAATGTGCAAAGCTGGGCATAACGGCTGTTATTAAGATTACTGTTGATCAGTATACAGCAAAAAGATTTAAGGGATAAAATAAAAAGGCATCTGTAAGCGTTTTTGGTAAAAACGGTTCGCAGAATGCCTTTTTTATTTTACAGATGTGAATATGTAGTAAATAAATTTATTTATCGGAACACATTGCATTCAATCAAAAACTTTTGGTTTTTGAACCCAAAAACATAAATACGCCGGGAAGCAACGAAGTTAACACTGCCGTTATGCTTTTAAATAACACAGCATTACTTAAAACGGCGTTAAAATGCCATATAATTTCTTTAACATAAACATAAATTGGATTGATAAATGTTCCTACATAAAATATAAAGGTATTTTCAAGGCATATCATGACAGCAGATATGAGCAACAGAATCACAAATTGAATTATGAATCCGTTTTTTAGTAGTTTATCTGAAAAGCAATATCCGAAAATAAAATTTAAAATCAATGTTGAAACAACTATGCCGATATACAATAAAATTTGCCAAATATCTTGTTTTATTTCTTTTATTATAAAAATACTTACCAGATAAAATACTGTTATTACTGAAACAGATGATATGATTGAAAACAATGTTTGTATACCATATTTCATAAAAAAACTATTATAATCTTTTTTGTTCATAAACCACCTGCTTTCATTAAACAGGAGAACCTTTATTAGGTTCGTAAAAGATTGTTTTATTATAGTTTATAATAGGTCGTAATTCATCTTTTCCGATACAAATATATATAGGTGATCCTGTGTTTTTTAGATATTGTTTAACATCTTCTTCATCGTATTCTTTTGATACAAAATAGTACAGTGTATTTTCACTGCATATATTAGATGATACATTACATGGCACATTCATATATATTGATTCGTGGCAAAAATCTGTTATCCTTGCAAAAACAAACTTATTTTCTGCTACATTTTTCTTATCACAGGCAATTTTAATTTTATATACATTAAATGTATTCAAATCAAACTTCATATTTTTTTCAGATTCGGAAATTTCCTTGTTGCCATCATAAATATCATAATACATACAAATATCACCGACTGTCTGATTGAAAAATTGATTCAGTAATCCATATACTTCTTCATTGTTCGGATTGTCGGGATTTTCAACAAGAGATACGGATGAAATGTATATATCCACATTTTCTTTAAGATTTTTCTTGTATATATTTCTGCCTATTGTTATTATTACCGTTACCATTATAATAATTGAAAAAGAAGCAACTATCATTGTCCTTTTTTTGTTCATAATATATATGCCTCCTTCCTTATCCCCAAGAAAATAAAATAACTAATACATATACTGCTGTATATGCGTTGACTTTGCTTTTTAACGAAGAAGTCCTACCGTCTGATGGACTTGTATGTGCATAATATGCTATATCCTTTTTACTGTTAGTGTTATAGATAACGCCATTTATTGCCGTATGGTCCATTTCTCCATTACTTGTATTTTTGTCAAACATAATGACAGCCGCACATTTACTCATATTGCTATGTTCATCTGTAACTTGTTTAGCATTTGGTGTGTTTCATAAAAGTTACAAACATTATTATTTCCTATATATTAATTATACACATAAATAAATCAGCGGTAAAGGCTTATTTTATGTAAAAGCGCATCTAAATTATGCGAAACCGCAATTAATTAATAAAACCGGTGTCATTAAAGGGCATCGGTTTTATTAAATTGCAAAATGTTTATGATAAATGCAATTTTACAAACAATTGGGGCAATAGTATAGTAAAGATACCCGTGCCGGGATTAACTGCTTATATGCAGTGTACTGCATAACCGTGTTTAGAATTTATTTTTGACGGTATCAGGAAAATATTTCTTTTTGTAAATTCTTAAAAATGATTGACTTTTTAATGCGTTTCAGATATAATAAAACAAATGTTCGATAGAGGGTGAAAACAATAGAAAGAACAATCCTGCATATAGACTGCAACAAATTTTATGCATCTGTGGAATGTCTGCACCGTCCTGAAATCAGAAATAAGCCGGTTGTGGTAGGCGGAAATGAAGAAACACGCCACGGTATTGTTTTAACCGGGAATGCGATTGCATCCGGATACGGCATTAAAACGGCAGATCCGCTTTGGAAAGCAAGAAGCAAGTGCCCCGAATTAATTGTTGTGCCGCCGAACTATCCGTTATATGTGCGTTTTTCAAATATGGCGAAAAATATTTATAAGGATTATTCCGATTTTATTGAACCGTTCGGGCTGGATGAAAACTGGCTTGATGTTACAGGCGACCGAAGAAGCGGACAGGTTATTGCCGAGGAAATAAAAGAACGCGTTAAGGCTGAACTTGGCATAACCGTAAGTATCGGCGTTTCATGGAATAAAATTTTTGCAAAGTTCGGTTCGGATTATAAAAAACCGGATGCCGTAACGGTGATAAACAAAAACAATTATAAGAATATTGTGTGGAAAAGCCCGTGCAGTGATTTGCTGTTTGTGGGTCCTGCCACAACAAAAAAACTTCATGCATACGGTATTTATACAATAGGCGATCTTGCATTGGCAGACATGCATTTTCTTAAATCACTGTTTGGAAAAAACGGTGAAATTCTGCATTCCTTTTCAAATGGGCTGGATACTGCGCCTGTTCGCCATATAGATGACGAACAGGCTGTTAAAAGTATTGGAAATTCCACAACAACACCGCGTGATATGGTAAATAATAATGATGTAAAAACCGTTTTTACTGTGCTTGGAGAAAGTGTTGCGCGACGTATGAGAGAGCAGGGTGTAAAGGGGAAAACGGTTACAATAACACTGCGAGATAAAAATCTGCATCATTTTACAAGGCAGGGTCAGTTAAAGGTGCATTCTGATGTTTCGTCTGAATTGATTGATTTGGCCATGAAAATTTTTCTTGAAAATTATAACTGGAATAATCCTTTGCGAAGCATTGGCATAACGGTTTCCGATTTTGATTTGGATGAAGCTGTGCAGTTTGATTTGTCAGGCTCTGTGGAAAAAAGAGAAAAGCTGGAGAAGCTGGAAAGAGCTGTGGATGATATCAGAAAGCGCTTCGGAAATTATTCTGTTCAAAGGGCATCTATGCTGGCGGATATAAGATTAAGCCGTTTTAATCCGCATGATGACCATACTATACATCCGATAGGGTATTTTAAACATTATAAGGAGATGTAAAAAATATGAAGAATTATGTTGAAGTTACTGCCGTTTTTGACACAGAAGGCGGAATTATGCCGAAAGAAGTAAAAATTGACGACGATAGGTTTGAGGTGGACAGAGTGCTGGATATACGCCCTGCGGCATCGCTTAAATCCGGCGGAGCAGGTATACGCTACAAATGCAGAATCATGGGCAGGGAAACTTACCTTTTTCTTGAAGAAACAAAATGGTTTCTTGAGCTTGCCGAATAGGTATTGCTGCTTAAAAAAACAGGGATTTATTAAATATTTTTACAATAATTCTTATAAATTCTATATATTTATTGGTTTAATTGATTCTTGAAAAGCCGATATAAAAGTGGTAAAATACTTCCATTAAATTTTAACGGAGGATAAATTTATGGCTAAGCTCTATAATGAAATGACAGCGCAGGAATTGAAAGCAGAGCAGAAAATTCTTGAAAAGCGTTATAATGATTTTAAAGCAAAGGGATTAAAGCTGGATATGAGCCGCGGCAAGCCGGGTAAGGATCAGCTTGATTTATCATCTGCAATGAATGATGTTAAGAATTATGTTTCAGATGGTTTTGATGTAAGAAACTACGGTTTGATGGACGGTATTCCAAGCTGTAAAAAACTGTTTGCGGATTTAATGGGTGTGCAGTCTGAAAATGTTATAGTCGGACCGAATGCAAGCCTTACTCTGATGTTTGATTATATAAGCCAGTGCTTTACACACGGTGCAGGAGATATTCCGTGGTGTAAGCTTGATGAGGTTAAATTCCTTTGCCCTGTTCCGGGATATGACCGTCATTTTACAATTCTTGAGCATTTTGGAATTAAAATGATTAATATTGCTATGAAGGCAGACGGTCCCGATATGGATGCAATAGAGGAATATATCCGTGATGAAAGTGTAAAGGGCATGATATGTGTTCCGAAATATTCAAATCCGCAGGGCATTACATTCAGCGATGCTGTTGTAAAACGTATTGCGGCAATGAAGCCGGCAGCAAAGGATTTCAGAATTATCTGGGATAATGCTTACTGTATTCATGATTTGGACGATAACGGTGATACACTTCTTAATATTTTTGATGTTTTGCCTGCATACGGCAACGAGGATATGGTTATTGAGGTTTGCTCAACTTCAAAAATTACATTCCCCGGTGCGGGTGTTTCTGCACTGATTGCAAGCGATAATAATATTGCGGCAATTAAAAAACGTCTTAATGCACAGACAATCAGCTATGATAAAATGAATCAGCACCGCCATGTTGTATTTTTCGGAAATGCAGACGGTGTGTTCAGTCATATGAAAAAGCATGCTGCCATTCTGAAACCGAAGTTTGATATGGTGCTTGGACATCTTGAAAAAGAACTTGCAGGAAAAGGCATTGCCGAATGGTTTAATCCGAAAGGCGGTTACTTTATCAGCCTTGATGTTTTAAGCGGCTGTGCAAAGCGTGTAGGCGAACTTTGCAGGGAAGCAGGTGTTGTTTTAACATCTGTCGGCGCAACATATCCTTATGGCAAGGATGAAAACGATAGCAATATCCGTATTGCACCGAGTTTTCCTCCTGTGGCAGAACTTGATATGGCCGCTGAATTGCTTTGTATCTGTGTGCAGCTTGCATGCATTGAAAAATTGCTTGGTTAATGATGAACAATAAAATCAGTAATAAAACAAAGGGTGTAATTTTTATATTGCTGTCTGCTGTTTGCTTTACGGGAATGAATACATTTGTAAGGCTTTCAGGTGATATTCCCACATTTCAGAAGGTGTTTTTCAGAAACTTTGTTGCTATGTTTTTTGCGCTTTTTGCACTTTTGAAAGCCGGTGAAAGTTTTAAGCCCAAAAAGGGCAGCCTGAAATTTCTTCTTATCCGTTCTGCAGCAGGCATAATCGGCGTAATCGGAAATTTTTATGCAATTGATAAAATTGATTTGTCCGATGCTTCCATGCTTAATAAAATGAGCCCCTTTTTTGCACTGATATTTTCAGCGGTTTTTATCAAGGAAAAGGTAAAGCCAAAACAGGCAACGGCAATTGCCGTTGCTTTTATAGGCGCACTTTTCATAATAAAACCTGCTTTCGGCAATGAAAATCTGCTTGCGTCAATGGCCGGATTTATAGGCGGTATGTGTGCGGGCGGCGCTTATACCTGTGTGCGCTGGCTTGGAATAAAGGGGGAAAACGGTAAACGGATTGTTTTCTTTTTTTCAGCATTTTCAAGTCTTGTAACACTGCCGTATCTTATATTTAATTATCATCCCATGGAACTGTATCAGTGGGCGGCACTGCTTATGGCAGGTCTTTGCGCTGCGGGCGGTCAGTTTTCAATTACTGCGGCATATACCCATGCTCCAAGCAGGGAAATTTCGGTTTATGATTATTCCCAGGTTATTTTTGCGGCAATTGTTGGTTTCTTTGCATTCGGCGATATACCCGATTTATGGTCCTTTGCAGGTTATTTTATTATCTGCGCAATGGCTGTTTGGATGTTTATATACAATAACAGGAACGAACAATTAAAAAAATCTGATGTCTCAATATCTTGTGTAAAGTAAAAATACTTGCATTTGTCTATATATTGTGTTATAATGCAGATTGTGATAATCTTTTAAGGGGGATTTTATTATGAGATGTCCGTTCTGCGGTTATGAGGAAAGCAAGGTTATTGATTCACGCCCTACTGATGAGAATGAGCGTATCCGCCGCCGAAGAGAATGTATTCAGTGCGGCAAGCGTTTCACCACATATGAAACAATAGAGGATGTTCCGATTATTGTTATAAAGAAAGACAGAAGCAGAGAGGTTTTTGACCGTACAAAGGTGTTAAACGGTATGCTTCGTGCCTGTGAAAAAAGACCTGTTACATTAACAGATCTGGAAACGGCTATAGGGGAAATAGAAACGACGCTTCAAAGTGCAACAGACAGAGAGGTTACCAGTGTTCGTATTGGCGAACTTATAATGGAAAAACTGCGTGAAATTGATGAAGTTGCCTATGTCCGCTTTGCTTCTGTATATAAGGCGTTTGATTCGGCATCTTCATTTATTGAGGAAATTTCAAAGCTGTAAAATATAAATTTAATGAATACAAAAAAACCTGATTGTTTATCAATCAGGTTTTTATTGTTTTATTTTCATGAATAATTAAGGTATGCACTTGTAAGTTATAATAAAGACAAGCTTTGTATATTTTACTGAAAAGCGAAAATACAGTTGAAAACCGATTATCAATATTTATATTCATCATTCTGTTTGTTATCGGAATAAAAATTATTGATAACAATTTTATATCGTTCAAATGCCTTTTCAACAGCCTCATTCCAGCTTATATAAATTTTTTCCATAGCATTTCTGCCGACCGTTTCAAGCAGTTTGCGGTTATCCATAATCTGCATAAGCGTATTTGCAATGCTTTCTGAATTTTCTTTGCATAAAAAGCCCGTTACATTATTTTCAATGCCTTCTGCGGCACATGAATTTTCAATCAGCAGAGCAGGCGTTGCACAGGATGCCGCTTCCCTTACAACAAGTCCGTTCGTATCAAAGGTTGACGGAAAAAGAAGCAAATCCGATGCGGCATAATAATGCTGGATGATTTCTCTGTCCAGAATTTTACCCACCCAGATAATTTTATCGGAAATACCAAGCCGTTTATAACGGATTTTTATAGCCGTTTCATCTGCTCCGAAACCAAGCATAATAAGCCTGAAATCTTTTCCGTTTTGTTTCAGTGTTTTGCAGGCTTCAAGCACAAATTTAATGTTTTTATACCAAATCATTCTTCCTGCATAAATGAAAACAGGCACGTTTTCGGGGATTTTGTGTTTTGATTTTATTTCTTTTATGAATTTTTCGTCAATATTTTTTCTGGGCATATCGCATCCGTTTGGCATCAGAATATAATTGCCTGTGTAGCCAAGTTTTCTTAAGCTGTCTGCAGAACCGTTGCTGGTTACCCAAACCTCATCTGCGGAATTGATATTGTTCAAAATAAAGCGGCGTGCAAAATCCTTTGCCCATTTGGTGGGTACTCTTTTTTCAATATCATATTCATATTTTGTATGATATGTAAGAACGGTGGGTATGCGTTTTTTTCTGTTTACAAGCCGAAAATAATAGCTTGTTGCAAGCGGCGCATGGCTGTGAAGCAAATCAAAATTTTTATTTATAATATCATAGCTTAATGATTCTTTAAACGGCCATCCAACGCTGTATCCCTCTTTTGAAGGTACCCACCAGCTTTTGTATCTGAAAATTTCATAGGGGTATTTTTTATCCTTCTGATTGGGGTTTTTAGGTGTAACCACCACAGCGTCGCATAAGCGCTTATTTAATATTTCCGCATAGCTTTGCGCAACATTGCTTATTCCGTCTGTAGTGGGCGGAAATGCATCTGTCCCAATTGCTATTTTATATCTTTTATCCATATATTCTCCCGTGTATTAAAGAAGTGAACTGCAAAGCATAAAATTTCAATTTAATTTATAACACATATTTTTTTAATTGTAAATCATTAACAGTAAATATTAATAATTAATTAATGAAAAATTGTTTTATATATTGCATTTTGGTGCTTTTATACTATATAATAAAATGTATAACTATAAGGAGGTAATGAGATGGCTGCAAGTTATTCCGTTTCTCTTGAGAAGATTATTGAAACCCATTCGTTAGAGGTGATTTATCTTCCGAAGGCCGCAAACGATATTTTAATTACAACAAATGAAGTTAATCGTCCCGGCATTGTGCTTATGGGATATACCGATTATTTTGATCCGCTCAGAATTCAGATACTCGGATGGACAGAAGTTGGATTTCTGCAGAAAATGGAAAAGGAAAAACAGGAAGAGGCACTCAGTTATTGGCTTGGTCTTCATCCTGCCGCTGCAGTAATAACACGCGGGCTGGAAATTCCGGATTATTTTATTGAAGCATGCGAAAAATATGCTGTGCCGCTTCTTCGTACAAATGAAGAAACGTCACCGTTTCTTGCAACGCTGATACAGTATCTTAATGCAAGTCTTGCTCCGAGAATCACACGTCACGGTGTTTTCTGCGAGGTTTACGGCGAAGGCGTGCTTATTATAGGTGAAAGCGGCGCCGGAAAATCCGAAACCGCTGTTGAACTTATTAAAAGAGGTCACCGCTTCATTGCGGACGATGCTGTTGAAATTCGAAAGGTTGATGATCATACACTGATTGGCTCGTCTCCGAACAATATCCGCCATTTTATTGAACTGCGTGGTATAGGCATGATTAATGCACGCCGTCTTTTCGGTATGGGTGCTGTTAAAGTGTCTGAAAAAATTGATATGGTTATACAGCTTGAACCGTGGGATTCAACGAAGGCATATGACCGCTTGGGTCTTGATAATGAGTACACAAAAATACTTGATGTTAAAGTTCCCGTTATAACGATTCCGGTTAATCCGGGAAGAAATCTTGCAATCATAATAGAAACCGCTGCAATGAATAACCGCCAGAAGAAGATGGGGTATAACGCAGCGCGTGAACTTATGGTTGGGCTTGGTATGGAAGATATTGAGCCGGGTGAAAAAGAACTTGAAATATGGCATAATTCATAAATTACAGGAGGAAAATAATATGTACAGTATAGGAATTGATTTAGGCGGCACAAATATTGTGGCTTCGGTGGTTAATGAGGAATATAAAATACTCGGAACAGGCAAAACACCTACAAATACACCCCGCAGTGCCGATGAAATTTTTGATGATATAGCAAAGGTTTGCCGTGAGGCAATGGATAAGGCAGGCGTTAAGATGGAAGATATTTCTTCTGTAGGTATGGGCACGCCGGGCACTGTTAACAGCGACGGCGTTATTGAATTTGCAAATAACCTTGGTTTTGCCAATGTTCCTGCAAAAGAAATGATTAAAGAACGCCTTGGCGATATTCCTGTTTTTATAGCAAATGATGCAAACTGTGCCGCATTGGGCGAAGCTTATGCCGGCTGCGGCAACGGTTCAAAGAATTTTGTTGCGGTAACACTCGGAACAGGTGTGGGTTCGGGCATTATATGTGAAGGTCAGCTTGTAACAGGCGTTAATGCAGCAGGCGGTGAATGCGGTCATACTGTTATAATGATGGACGGAGAAGAATGCTCCTGCGGCAGAAAAGGCTGCTGGGAGGCGTATGCTTCCGCAACAGCTCTTATCAGACAGACAAAGGCTGCTATGCAGGAAAATCCTGATTCCGTTATGCATGAAATTGCGGAACAGGAAGGAAAAGTCAGTGGAAGAACAGCGTTTGACGCTATGAGAAAAGGCGATATTGCAGGTATTAAGGTTGTTGACAACTATATTAAATATGTTGCGTGCGGTCTTATCAATATTATAAATACACTTCAGCCGGAAATTATCTGTATCGGCGGCGGTATTTGCAATGAGGGCGATACACTTATGACACCGCTTAAAAGATATGTTCAGGCAGACAGATATTCAATTCACAGTAAAATTCAAACAAAAATTATGAGAGCAGAACTTGGAAACGATGCAGGTATAATCGGTGCTGCCATTCTGGGTTCAATCGGTTAATGGTGATATTTTGACAGAGTTAATTGATTTTTTGCAGGAAAACAATATAAAATTTTCTGAAAACGAACCAATGAAAAATCACACAACCTTTAAGGTTGGCGGAGCTGCCGCAGTTATGGTTTTTCCTGACAGTGAAGAAGCCGTGTCTGAAATTATCAAATGCTGCAGCAGGCTGAATATAAGGAAAATTGTTGTTGGCAACGGTTCAAATCTTCTTGTTTCGGATAATGGTATAAATGCCTGTGTCATATGTTTTACAAATGCATTTTCGGAAATGAAGCTTATTGATGATGAAACTGTTTTTGCACAAAGCGGTGCATCGCTTATGAAGCTTTGCCGCTTTGCACTTGAAAACAGCCTGTCAGGTCTTGAGTTTGCATATGGCATTCCGGGTTCCTGCGGCGGCGCTGCGTTTATGAATGCCGGTGCTTACGGCGGAGAAATGAAAGATGTTCTTTATAAGTGCAGGCATATAGATGCAAACGGAAAAGAAGGATTTTTGCAGGGCGGGGATATGAAACTTTCCTACCGCCATTCTGCATATTATGATAACAATGCGGTTATAACGGGTATTTATCTTAAACTGAAAAAAGGGAATTATAATGAAATAAAGGCAAGAATGGATGATTTCCTTCAAAGAAGAAAAGATAAGCAGCCGCTTGAATATCCCAGTGCGGGCTCTACTTTTAAAAGACCGCCGGGTTATTTTGCCGGGGCACTTATTGAAGAATGCGGATTAAAGGGAAAAACCGTAGGCGGGGCGCAGGTTAGCGAAAAGCATGCCGGATTTGTTATAAATAAAGGAAATGCAACCTGCGGTGATATTCTGGAATTGTGCAGAATATGCAGTGAAACGGTGATGGAGAAAAAGGGCGTAAAGCTGGAAATGGAAATCAGGGTGACAGAATAATGGCTGATAAAAAGGAACTGGTAATTGTTACGGGCGTTTCAGGTGCGGGTAAATCTACGGCAATTGGCTTTATGGAAGATATAGGCTATTATTGTGTAGATAATATGCCTCCCTTGCTTTTAAATACATTTCTTGAACTGATTGAAAGTAAAAGCGAAAGAAGCAAAATTGCAATTGTAATCGATATCCGATCAACGGAAAATTTTGATTTGCTTGCGGAAACCATAAATCAGAAAGAACAGTTTCATTACAATATCAAAGTTGTTTATCTTGATATTAAAACGCATATTGCTTTAAAACGCTATAAGCTGACAAGAAGAAAACATCCGTTTTCAGACCGTTTTAACGGAAATATATCGCAGGCTTTGGCATATGAAAGAGAAATACTTGCCCCTGTGCGTTCAATATCGGATTATATTGTTGATACATCTGATATTTCTGCTAATCAGCTCAGAGACAGGCTTACACAGATTCTTTTGGGAAATGACAGGGAAATTATGAATATCCATGTTATGTCTTTCGGTTTTAAGCACGGTATTCCCACCGAAGCAGACTTTGTAATTGATGTAAGATGCCTGCCCAATCCGTATTGGGTTGAAAATTTAAGGTCAAAAACAGGACTGGACGAAGAAGTGAAAAATTATGTTTTTTCATTTCAGGAATCAAATCAGCTTCTTGAAAAACTTGTAGATATGCTGGATTTCCTGAATCCGCTTTATATTAAAGAGGGAAAAAGTCAGATTGTTATTGCCATCGGCTGCACAGGCGGTAATCACCGTTCTGTTGCAATAGCAGAATCGCTAAAAAACCATTTTTGCGTCAGATGGGACAATGTTTCGGTAAATCACAGAGATATAAACAGAAATTAGGTATTAAAATGTCGTTTTCAATGCAGGTTAAAGATGAACTTGTAAAAACTGAATATGAAAATTTATGCTGTAAAAAATCGCTGTTTTACGGAATGTGTATTTTTGGAAAATCCTTTTCCGAAAACAGCGTTTCGCTTCAAACGGAAAATGAAAATATAGCAGAGCTTTTTAAAAATCTTTTAACGGAACTTTTCAATATCAGATGTGTTGTGAAAAAATCTCCCCGCGGAAGAAATATAACGGTTTCTGCGGCAGAAAAGCATGATGCGGCCAAACTTTTTAAATCTTTTGGTCACGGCGGTTTTGCAAGCCTTAAAATCAATCATTCAAATTTTGACTGTGAGAAATGCGTTAATGCCTTTATGGCAGGCGCATTTTTATCGTGCGGTACAATTTCAGCGCCGGAAAAGGATTATCATCTGGAGTTCACGGTGCCGTATCTTAATCTTTCAAAAAGTCTGTTAACGCTTATTGAGGAAATGGAACTTAAACCTAAATATACATACCGCCACGGTTATAATGTTGTGTATTTCAAGGAAAGCGAAGCAATAGAAGACTGCTTGTATTTAATGGGCGCTTCAGACGCAATGTTTGAAATGATGAATATAAAAATCGTTAAAGATTTCAGAAATATGGCAAACAGAAAAGCAAACTGCGAAACAGCCAACATAAACAGAATGGTTAATGCCGCATCTGCGCATCTGAAAGCAATAGAAAAAATATGGAATATAAAGGGCAGAGATTATCTGCCTGAAAATCTGCAAATGCTTGCTGAAATCAGGTATAACAATACGGATTTAAGCCTTTCGGAACTTGCACAGATGTGCAGTCCGCCTTTAAGCAGAAGCGGAGTAAACCACAGATTAAAAAAAATTATTGAGATAGCTGAAGAACTTTAATTACAAGGAGGTGCCGTTTATGTTTGCTCATCTTCATGTTCATACCGAATTTTCCCTGCTGGACGGCGCCTGCCGTATAGAACAGCTTGTTCTGAAAGCAAAAAAACTTGGCATGCAGTCCCTTGCTATTACAGATCATGGTAATATGTATGGGGCTGTTGATTTTTACAAGGCATGCAAACGGCATGGTATAAAGCCGATTATCGGCTGTGAAGTTTATGTTGCTCCAAGAACAAGATTTGACAAGGAAAAGGTGCTGGACAAGGATTATAATCACCTTATTCTTCTATGTAAAAATGAAACAGGATATAAAAATCTGATAAAACTTGTTTCAATGTCTTTTACAGAAGGATATTATTATAAACCGAGAGTAGATCATGATATTCTTGAAAAGTATCATGAGGGTCTTGTGTGTCTTTCTGCCTGTCTTGCGGGTGAAATTCCGCAGGCGCTTTTAAGAAATGATTATGAAGAGGCAAAGCGTGTTGCACTTTGGTACAGTGATGTTTTCGGTAAGGATAATTATTTTCTTGAAATACAGGACCACGGACTGGATGAGCAAAAAATTGTAAAAGACGGATTAAAACGCCTTTCTGCAGATGCATCCGTTGCACTTGTTGCAACAAACGATGTGCATTATATTGAACAGCAGGACAGTAAAATTCAGCAGGTACTGATTTGTATAGCCACTAACCATATTCTTGGAGAGGATACGGGGCTGGAATTTCATTCTGAAGAATTTTATCTTAAATCAGAGGATGAAATGAGAACGCTTTTTTCCGATGTTCCCGAAGCTGTTGACAACACAGCGCTTATTGCGGAAAAATGCAGTTTTGATTTTGAATTCGGCAATACAAAGCTTCCGTTTTTTGAAACACCTAATGAAACCGACCATTTTGAATATTTCAGAAATTGCTGTTACAAGGGTTTTTATGAAAGATATGATAATCCGCCGCAGGAATATGCAGACAGGCTGGAATATGAGCTTAACACTGTTAATAAAATGGGATATACGGATTATTATCTGATTGTTGCGGATTTTGTTTCTTTTGCAAAAAGCAGAGGTATTCCGGTTGGTCCGGGAAGAGGATCGGGCGCAGGGTCTATTGCTGCTTACTGCATAGGCATTACAGATATCGATCCGATGAAATATAACCTTCTTTTTGAACGCTTTTTAAATCCGGAAAGAGTGTCCATGCCTGATTTTGATATAGATTTCTGTTATGAACGCAGGCAGGAGGTTATAGATTACGTAACAAAAAAATACGGCGCAGATCATGTTGCGCAGATTGTAACGTTCGGAACACTTCAGACAAGAGCGGCAATACGCGATGTGGGCAGAACAATGGGTATACCGTATTCTTCTGTGGATACGGTGGCAAAACTTGTGCCGAATGAGTTTAAAATTACAATAGACGATGCTGTTAAAAAATCCAAAGAGCTGAGAACGCTTATGGAGGAAAACAGCAAAATTAAAGAACTGATTGAAACAGCACGTAAAATTGAGGGTATGCCAAGAAACACATCAACGCATGCCGCAGGCGTTGTTATAACACATGATCCGGTTTCGTCCTATGTACCGCTTGCATCAAACGACGGACTTGTTGTTACGCAGTATATTATGACAACGCTTGAAGAACTCGGATTGCTTAAAATGGATTTTCTGGGGCTTCGCACATTAACGGTTTTAGAAGATTCTGCAAAAAATGCAGGCATAAATACAGCGGATATTCCGATAGATGATCCGGAAGTTTACAAGCTGTTTGCACGCGGGCAGACAGAGGGTGTTTTTCAGTTTGAATCAAGCGGAATGAAGCAGATGCTGATGAATCTTAAGCCAACACGTCTTGAACATCTTATTGCGGCAAATTCGCTTTACAGACCGGGACCTGCTAAGCAGATAGACACATTTGTTGAAAACTCGCATAATCCTGAAAATGTAAGATACAGTACGCCGCTTTTAAAACCGATTCTGGATGACACTTTCGGATGTATTGTGTACCAGGAGCAGGTTATGCAGATTTTCCGTTCACTTGCCGGGTATTCTTACGGCAGGGCGGATGTTGTGCGCCGTGCTATGAGTAAAAAGAAAAAAGATGTAATGGAGGCTGAACGAGTTGCATTTATAGACGGATGTTCCAAAAACGGTGTTGACGAAAAAACCGCCAATGATATTTTTGACCAGATGTCGGAATTTGCAAAATATGCCTTTAATAAATCACATGCCGCATGTTATGCGCTTGTGGCATACAGAACAGCCTATATGAAAAGATATTATCCTGCGCAGTTTATGGCGGCACTGCTTACGTCTGTTTTGGATTCCTCCAATAAGGTTGCACGGTATATTGCCGAATGCAAAAGACTTGGATTACGGCTTTCCGTTCCCGATGTAAATAAATCCGTTAAAGGCTTTTTTGCAAACGGAAATGTCATAAATTACGGACTTTTGGGTATTAAAAATCTTGGCTCTGAATTTATTAATGATATTATAAAAGAACGTGAAAACGGCGAATACAAGGACCTTTTCGACTTTTGTTCAAGACTTCAGACCAATCATTTCAACAGAAGAGCTGTTGAAAGTCTTATAAGATGCGGTGCACTTGACTCTCTTGGAGCAAACAGAAGATGTATGCTTCAGGCGCTTCCGGCTCTTGTGAGTAATTTAGAGGATTACCGCAGAAAAACCATGTACGGTCAGGTGGGATTTTTTGATATTGTTTCGGATGACCATTCATTTGGTTTTGAATTTGAAATGCCGCAGGTTGAGGAATTTCCGAAAAGCGAGCTTCTGAAAATGGAAAAGGAAATGACAGGGCTTTATCTTTCGGGGCATCCGCTTGATAAATATGATGATATTATAACGGTGCTCGGTTATGCAAGAACGGTTGATTTGCTTGAGGATGCGGGAAGCCTGCATTCAAAATATAAAGACGGCGGCAGGGTTTCCGTGGCCGGAATTATAAGCAAAATCACATTGAAACAAACACGAAACGGTGCCAATATGGCTTTTGTAACCATTGAAGATTTGTACGGTTCAGTTGAAATTATTGTTTTTCCGAATACGCTTGAAAAATATAATCAGTTTTTAATTCAGGGCAGTGTGATAACTGTTTTCGGCACATTGTCGCTTGAAGAAGAAAAGGATGCAAAGGTGCTTGCAAATGAAATAAGCGGTGCGCCAAAGCCGAATGAGAATCGGGAAAGCGATACTGCCGCCGAAAAAAAGAACAGCAATAAAAAAAGAGGATTGTTTTTGCGCTTTTGTTCAAGAACAGATGAAAATATAAAAAAAGCGCAGAATATAACTTCTATATTTGACGGTATGTATCCCCTGTATTATTACTATCTTGATGAAAAGAAATATGAATTTCAGGGAAAGCAGAAATTTGTTGATGTAAACAAAACTATGCTGAAAGAACTGTCACGTATTTTGGGCGAGAATAATGTTGCTTTTATTGAATAAAAAAACATTTAGTGATTAATACTTGACTTTTTTATATTAATTAAGTAAAATTGATTTAATTTTGTATTTGATTTTTAGCAATGGGAGGAAATCTTATGAAAACTATAGCAGTATTGACAAGCGGAGGAGATGCGCCGGGAATGAATGCGGCTGTCCGTGCAGTTGTAAGAACCGCCTGTGTTAACGATATAAGGGTTCTTGGTGTAATCCGCGGATTTAACGGATTGATTAACGGTGATTTTATTGAACTGGATTTACGCTCTGTTTCAGATATTATTCACAGGGGCGGAACAAAGCTGTTCAGTGCCCGTTCGGCAGAATTTGCAACAGAAGAGGGCATGAGAAAAGCAATTAGAACATGCAAAGAGCATGGAATCGGCGGCGTTGTTGTAATCGGCGGCGACGGTTCTTTCAGAGGTGCGCGTGATTTATCGGAGCGCGGTATTCCGTGTGTGGGTATTCCGGGTACAATTGACAATGATATTGCTTGCAGCGATTACACAATCGGTTACGATACCTGTCTTAATACAATTATGGAATGTGTGGACCGTGTTCGTGACACAACAGAATCTCACGACAGATGCACGGTAGTGGAAGTTATGGGACGCCGTGCAGGGTATCTTGCGCTTAATGCAGGTATTGCGGTTGGTGCAACATCTATTTTAATTCCTGAAATTGATTTTGATATTCAGAAGGATGTTATTGAAAGAATGCAGCGTACACAGCGCACAGATAAAAAGCATTTTCTGATTCTTGTTGCCGAAGGCGTCGGTGTGGATGTAACAGAGCTTGCAAAGAATATTGAGGATAAAACAGGTGTGGAATCACGTGCTTGTATACTCGGTCATATTCAGCGCGGAGGAAGCCCTACAGCACAGGATAGGGTTATGGCAACACGCATGGGCAATTATGCGGTGAAAGAGCTTCTTATGAAGAATGTTGGCAATAGGGTTGTTGCCGCCAAAAACGGCGCTGTTGTTGATTATGATATTTTTGAGGCGCTTAGTATGAAAAAGCATATTGATGAACATCTTTTCAATGTTGCAATGGAAGTTTCAATTTAATTTTAAAAATTTTTAAACGCTCTGATTTTCAGAGCGTTTTTATTTTCATATATTGAATACGTATTTTTTGAAAAAATTTCATTATTTATTTTATAATTCTCAGGCAACAATACATTATGGTGATTTTATGAAACGTGCTATAAGAATTGTTGATGGAATTTTTGCGGTTTTGTTAACAGTTATATATTTTTTTATAATAACAGGCTTTGTGTGTATGCCTGATAAAATGGTGGTGCGAAATTCTGCAGACAGAGTTATAGGAAAATGTTATTCTGTTTCATTAGTAAATGATGAAAGTGTAGATTTTCAAAGTGCCAAAACTGTTGGTGCCAATAGTGCAAAATTAAAATTTTTGGGCATTATTCCGGTTAAAGACCAGGAAATTGTAAAAGCCGAAACCAGGCGAGTGCTTGTTTCCGGACAGCCTTTCGGTATAAAACTTTATACAAACGGTGTAATTGTTGTGGGAACTAAGGATATCAGTGTAAACGGAAAAACAGTGAATCCTGCAAAAGATGCCGGTATTCAAATCGGTGATGTTATTATATCCATTAATAATCAGAAGGTTTATTCTTCCGATGAAGTGGAAAAAATTTTAAATGATAATAACGGTGAAGATTATATTATTACACTGAAACGCGGAGAGGATTATAAAACATTAAGGCTTACACCCGTTTATTTGGAAAATGAAGGCTGTTTTAAAGCGGGCATGTGGGTGCGTGATTCAACGGCAGGCATAGGCACGGTAACCTTTTTTAACAAAGATGCAGGAACGGTTGCGGCGTTGGGTCATCCCATAACAGATGTTGATACAGGTGAAATTATGCCTATTTTGAACGGTGAAGCTGTTGAAACCTCTGTAACCTCCGTAATCAAATCAAGTGCAAATGAAACCGGATCGCTTTGCTGTGATTTTTTGAGCAAGTCAATCGGAAGTCTTGTAAAAAATACAAATATGGGCATTTACGGTAATTATAATACGGAACTTGATTTATCGCCTTATCCCGAATATGAGATAGCTTCTCCGCAGGAAATTGAAAAAGGCTTTGCTCAAATTATCTGTACTGTTGATAACAGCGGTCCTCAGGTTTATTCCGCAGAAATCGTAAAAATTTCCTATACCGAAGAAGTAAAGAATATGATTATAAAAATTACAGATGAAACTCTTATTGAAAAAACAGGCGGCATTATTCAGGGCATGAGCGGTTCGCCTATTATTCAGAACGGAAAGCTTATCGGAGCAATTACACATGTTATTGTTAATAATCCGCTTAAAGGATATGCAATTTTTTCACAGACGATGATAGATCAGTCCGAAAACTGAACAAGATTTAAATACCGCATTCTATATGCGGTATTTTTCTGTGTAAGGTTGAAAAAACAGCTTATATATGGTATTATTTATATATTTGATAAAAAGACAAACCGGATAAGAAAATTCCGTATTTAAATACGCAAAAGAATGTTTCTTGTTTGAATTTTTAAACTGTTGGAGAAAAAGATGAAATCTTTAATGAAAAAGAATGATAAAAAAATAATTGCACTGACATGTCTTGCTGCGTTTATGATTCCGCTTGTTATAACTGCCGCGGCCTATGCCCTGAACGGTATTGTTCCGTTTGGAGATACCAGCGTTATGATTTGGGATGCCAAACTTCAGTATAAGGATTATTTCGGGTATTTATGGGATGTTCTTCATGGTAATGCGGATATTCACTTTTCTGCATCCAAATCGCTTGGCGGTCAAATGATAGGACTTATAGCATATTATCTTACCTGCCCGTTAAATTTATTAATCTACTTTTTTAAGAAGTCACAGATAAGTTTGTTTTTCTCTGTTATTACCTTGCTCAAAATTTCTTTTTCGGGTGTTACGGCAAATTATTTTATTAAGAAAAGATATGATATTCACTGGGCCGGGTCGTTATTACTGTCAACGTCTTATGCACTAATGGAATATAATGTTTTTTACTGCAGAAATATTATGTGGCTTGACGGTGCGGTTATGCTTCCCCTTGTATGCCTTGGTGTATATGAAATGCTGTATAACAGGAAAAAGGGTCTTTTGTTTTTCTCTGTTGCGGCAGCAATTATTTCCAACTGGTATTCCGGTTTTATGGTTTGCCTGATGGCAGGATTTTATTTCCTTTTTGAACTTGTTCTTAAATATGACTGGAGAAAAATAAAACAGGTGTTCAGACCGGCAGTTTCTGACTGCATAAACGTTGCAGCCGATATGATTTTAGGCGTATTTGCCAGTGCGGTTATTCTGTTGCCGGCCTGCATGTCCTTAATCGGCGGAAAGGCTAATTTTCAGCTTGTATATACAGAGATGAATTTTAACTGGTTTTACACCTTTACCGGATTTGATATAAATGCAACGGTAAATTCCAAAACATCTCCGATTCTTTACTGCGGCGGCTTGGCTGTGGTTTTATTTGCCTATCTGCTTTTCGACAAAAGAATAAGTATAAAAACAAGAATTGTAAGTGCTGTGTTTTTTGTTTTTATGACTTTTGGTTTCTGTTTCAGGGAATTTGAATTGATGTGGACTGCGTTTGTTCAAAGCCATTCCTATAATTTCAGATTTGCTTTTGTATTTGCCTTTGCAATGATCATTCTGGCATCCACGGCGCTCCGTGAAATAAAAAACAACGGAAATAAAGTATATAAACCTGCGGCTGCAGCGTCTGTTTTGCTGATAGGGATATTTGTTTTCATTCTTGTTATAACACACAGTTACAGCAACAATCGTTCTGCGTTGCTTTATGCGCTTGTTTATGTGGCTTATGCTGTGCTTATGCTGGTTATATTCAGCGGCAAAAATAAATTTGATTTAAAGAAAATCGTTTGTACAGTTCTTGCATCCGTACTGCTGTTTGCAGAACTTGGTTATAATTCCTATATGGCGTATACAGACTATAATGTTTCCGATTCTCTGTTTTCTTCCTATACGCAAAATATGCAGAAAATTGTTGATGAAATCAAAGCACAGGATTCTTCGTTTTTCCGTTTTGAAAAGAACTATTCTTATCTTTCGGAAATTAAATCGGATGTTGCCACATGCGAGCCCCTTCTTTTTAATTACAACAGCATAGAGCATTACAGTTCAACCTATGACGGAAATGTAGATGAATTTCTTGCACGGATGGGATATTCGGATTCAACGTATATACCTGATGAAAATTCAAAAGAAAGTGTTGTTTTTCCTACGGATGCATACTGGAACAGTCCGATGCTTCTGATGGATTCTGTTCTCGGTATTAAATATCAGATGTGGACAGAATTGCCGGATTTTGAAAAGCTTGAACTGCGTTCGGCTCTTCCCGGCGAATATTCCGTTTATAAAAACAACCATGCACTTGGACTTGCCTTTAATGTATCGCCAGAAGCAGATAATGCACCGCATTATTCGCTTAATCCGTTTGAAAATCATAAAACATTCATTTCATCCCTTTTGGGTAAAGAAGTTAATCCGTATACAGAGCCTTCTGTGGAAACTCTATCATCGGATAACCATTCCGAAAAATATGTTTTCACTGCAAATACAACCGGACCTATGTATTTATATATTGATGGTTCACGTAATCATATGGATAGATATAAAGATCACTGCCATCTTGCGGTAAACGGTAAATTTGTGCAGAAAATGTGCTCCAGGTTTAATTATAATGCCGTTTATATAGGCAATTATAATCAGGGAGACAAGGTTGAAGTGGAAATACAGCGTGTTTCCAAAAACGAAAAAGAAAATCTGCGTGAACATACAATGTATACGGCGCAGCTTGACTGGATACAGTTTCAGAATATTGTTAAATTGCTTTCCCAAGGATACACTACCGATTTGAATGTGAAAGGCAATAGAATTTCGGGCAGCTATACAACGGACAGTGCCGCTACGGTAATGCTTACCGTTCCGTATACGGAAGGGTGGACGGTTTATGTTGACGGCAAACAGACTGATTACAAGGAAGTTGCCGGCACATTTCTCGGAATTGAACTGGAAAAAGGAACACATACAATAGAAATGGTTTATAAAACACGCCATATGAATATGGCGGTTGCTGTGTCTTTCGTCGGTATTATCGGGTTTGCATGCTGGACGGCTGCTGAAATTTGGATAAGAAAAAAGAAAAATAAATAATCGTTACTCAATAAACTCTGTATGACAGGCTTTCGGAAAAGCTCTGTTATACAGAGTTTTTTATTTTGAAAATGTGCATTTTAATCAGACGATTATTCGACAAATTTTTATCACATAGCATCGGTTTTTGTCATAAAAACGCAAAATATAGGTGAAATAAATTCACAAAAAATGTAAAAAAGTATTGCAACAATTTACATTTTATGGTAATATGGGAATATATTTCACATACAGGAGGTTTTTTATGAAAAACAATTTAAGAGTTCTTATCGCCGACGATTCAGCATCTTTCGGCAGAGAATGCAGGAAAGAGCTGGAAACAGCGGGATTTGATGTTGTACTTACTGAAAAAGACGGAATACGGGTGATTTCTCTGCTTGATTCACAGCATTTTGACGCTGTTCTGATGGATGTATTTATGGCAAATGCAGACGGTGTGGATGTTCTGGAGCATATTTCCGATTCACTTGCAGAAAAGCCGCTGGTGCTTTTGATTTCGGCTATGGATAATGCCGAATTTGAAGAACAGATGATTAATGCCGGTGCCGATTATTATTTTATAAAGCCTGTAACACCGCAGTCTGTTGCAAAAAGAATAGAACGCCTTTCATCTTGGAAAACGGAAAAGAAAAAACGTTTGTCGTCTGATTTTTCTGAAAATGATATTCAGGTTGTCATTTCCGATATTATGCGTCAAATCGGTGTTCCCGCACATATCAAGGGTTACCAGTATTTGCGTGCTTCTATAAAGCTTTCCGTTGAAGACCCGGAAATGCTCGGTTCGGTAACAAAGCTTCTTTATCCAACGGTTGCCAAGATGTTTGATACAACATCGTCAAGAGTGGAAAGGGCAATCCGCCATGCCATTGAGGTAGCATGGGACAGAGGTGATGTTGACGTGCTGTCTTCCTATTTCGGCTATACGATTCAAAGCCAAAGAGGAAAGCCCACAAACAGCGAATTCATTGCAATGATTGCAGATAAACTGAAATTGTCTTTGCGCACAACAGCATAAATCTTTACACAGTCGGTAAGTATTTATCGGCTGTATTTTTTTATATAATAATCCAAAATACTATATATAGTATGAAGTCGAATGATTCGTCTAAATATGCTGTTTTATTTCTGTTGTGCAATATTACAGAATTTTTTTATTAAATATTGTAAAAAATTACAAAAATTATTACAAAAAACTCTTGACAAGGTGCATTATATATTATATAATAGCCGAGCGTGTGGAAAAGCATTAATATATATTTATATATAAACAGCTTTCTTTCACACAACCAGATATGCGTTGATGCCGGAGGTGGCGTTCAGGGTGGTTGCTTGCACTGAACGGGAATTTCGGCGGAGTATGTCCGATTTTAAACCGGGCGAAATCATACCAGTATTCAGCACCCACAGGTGACTTGCGAACATCTGCGTGTCAGTGGGATAAGTCTGTGCCCGAATGATATTGCGTCATTCGGTTATTAAAATGGCAGGCTTGAAACACACGGCAGGGTGGTAAGAAACGCTGGTAAAGACTCGCACCAATATTTTTCAGGAGGAAAAGTAAATGGCAGCAAGCAAAGTAAAAATCCGCATAAGGCTTAAGGGCTATGATCATAATCTTGTTGATCAGGCTGCGGAAAAAATTGTTGAAACTGCAAAGAACACAGGCGCTCAGGTAAGCGGTCCTATCCCGCTTCCTACTGAGAAGGAGATTATCACAATCCTTCGTGCTGTTCATAAGTACAAGGACAGCCGTGAGCAGTTTGAACAGAGAACACACAAAAGACTCATTGACATTCTCAGACCTTCAAACAAAACAGTTGAAGCTTTGACAAGTCTTGAGCTCCCGGCAGGCGTTGAAATCGAAATTAAATTATAATACGGCGCGGTCGAGGTCAAGTTGGGAAACCAACCAATAACCAAGGAGGAAAAAATATGAAAAAAGGTCTAATCGGTAAAAAAATCGGCATGACTCAGATTTTCACTGAAGAAGGAAAAGTTATTCCTGTAACAGTAGTGGAAGCCGGTCCATGCGTAGTTACCCAGAAAAAGACAATGGAGAACGACGGCTATGAAGCTGTTCAGGTTGGCTTTGGCGATGTTAAAATCAACAGAGTAAATAAGCCGATGAAGGGACACTTCGATAAGAACGGTGTTGCTCCTAAGAAAACACTGAAAGAGTTCCGTCTTGAAGATTGCTCAGCACTTAATGTTGGCGATATCATCAAGGCAGACACATTCGCTGAAGGCGAAATCGTTGATGTAAAAGGTACATCAAAGGGCCATGGAACAGCCGGTGCAATCAAGCGCTGGAATTTCTCCAGACTCCGTGAAACACACGGTACAGGTCCTAATGCACGTCATCAGGGTTCACTTGGTGCTTGCTCAAGTCCTTCAAGAGTATTTAAGGGCAGAAAAATGGCAGGTCATTACGGTCACGAAACAGTAACAATTCAGAACCTTACCGTTGCAAAGGTTGATGCAGAAAACAATCTTATTGCAATCAAGGGCGCAATCCCCGGTCCAAAGGGCGGAATTGTTGTTATCGCAGACGCAGTTAAAGCTTAACGAAAGGAGAGATAAAAAATGGCACAGGTTCAGGTTTACAACCAGGAAGGTCGCAAGACTTCAAAAATGGAACTTGCAGATTCAGTATTCGGCATTGAACCGAATAAAAATGCAATGCATCTTGCTGTTGTCAGCTATCTTGCTGCACAGCGTCAGGGCACACAGTCAACTCTCACTCGTTCAGAAGTATCAGGTGGCGGTGCTAAGCCTTGGAGACAGAAGGGTACAGGCCGTGCCCGTCAGGGTTCAACAAGAAGCCCTCAGTGGACACACGGCGGTATAGCTCTTGGTCCTAAGCCAAGAAAATATAAAGTCAGCCTTAATAAGAAAGTTAAAAGACTTGCAATGAAGTCTGCTCTTTCAAGCAAGGTTGCCGAAACAGAAATGATGATTCTTAACAAGGTTGAACTTGAAGGAATTAAAACCAAAGCTATGGTTGAAGTTTTCACAAAGCTTAAAACAGGCAAAAAGGTTCTTCTTGTTCTTCCTGAAAACAACGATGTAATTTACAAGAGCGCACGTAACATTGAAGGCGTTAAGGTAGTTACAGTAAACACACTTTGTGTTTATGATATTCTTAATTGCAGCAATCTTGTTGTACTTAAGGATGCAGCAAAGAAAATTGAGGAGGTATACGCATAATGAAAACTGCTCAGGATATTATTCTCAGACCAATTATCACAGAAGAGTCTATGACAGGCATTGTGATGAAAAAGTATACTTTCAAAGTTGCTAAGGATGCAAATAAAATTGAAATCGCGAAAGCTATTGAAACAGTATTTCCGGGAACAAAGGTTCTGAAAGTAAACACAATCAATGTTCGCGGTCATGAGCGCCGTCAGGGTATACACAGCGGCTACACTCCGTCATGGAAAAAGGCAATTGTTACCCTTACAGAAGATTCAAAGGAAATTGAATTCTTCAACGATATGATGTAATCACGTTTATATATTAAATAGTATAGCGAAAAATGAGAATATTTCGGATGATGAGGTATGATGAGTGCCATCTCATCGCAAAGTTATCCGGAAAGGAGAAATAATTATGGCAATCAAGAATTATAAGCCGACTACTCCTTCAAGAAGAAATATGTCGGTTACAGATTATTCTTCCCTCTCAAAAGTTGCTCCTGAAAGATCTTTGCTTGAACCAATCAGCAAAAAATCAGGCCGTAACTCTTACGGAAGAATTACCGTTCGCCACCGCGGCGGCGGAAACAGAAGAAAATACCGTGTTATCGATTTCAAAAGACAGAAATTCGATATTCCTGCAGAGGTTAAAACAATCGAATACGACCCGAACCGTTCAGCTCATATTGCTCTTGTTCAGTATGAAGACGGCGTAAAGAGCTACATCATTGCTCCGGAAGGTTTGAAGATTGGCGCAACTGTTGTTGCAGGTCCAAATGCAGATATTGTTGCAGGAAACGCACTTCCTCTCAAAAACATTCCTGTTGGTACAATCGTTCACAACGTAGAGCTTTATCCAGGCAGAGGCGCTCAGCTTGCACGTTCAGCAGGCAACAGTGCACAGCTTATGGCTCTTGAAGGTCCTTATGCGCTCCTCAGACTTCCGTCCGGCGAGCTTCGCAATGTTCCTTGTGAATGTATGGCAACGGTTGGTGTTGTTGGCAACACGGATCATGCAAATGTAAAAATCGGTAAAGCAGGCCGTAAGCGCAACATGGGCTGGCGTCCTACAGTTCGCGGTTCTGTAATGAACCCGAATGACCATCCGCACGGCGGTGGTGAAGGTAAGTCACCGATTGGTAGACCGGGACCTGTTACTCCTTGGGGTAAACCTGCTCTTGGCTACAAGACACGCAATAAGAAAAAAGCATCTAACAAGATGATAGTAAGACGTCGTAACGGTAAATAAGAAGAAAGGAGAAGATTAAATGAGTAGAAGTACTAAAAAAGGACCTTATGTTGAAGCAAGTCTTTACAAAAAGGTTGAGGCTCTTAACGAGAAGGGCGACAAGCAGGTTATTAAAACCTGGTCAAGAAGTTCCACAATCTTCCCTGAATTCGTAGGACACACATTTGCTGTTCACGATGGAAGAAAGCATGTTCCTGTATATGTTACAGAGGATATGGTTGGACACAAGCTCGGAGAATTCGCTCCGACAAGAACATTCCGCGGCCATGCAGGCGCAAAAACATCCAGATAAGCGAAAGGAGATTAAACTATGGAAGCAACAGCTAAAGCAACATACGTTCGTATATCTCCGCGCAAGGTGCAGATTGTGCTTGATTTAATCAGAAATCAGCCTTGTGATAAGGCGATGGCTATTCTTCAGTACACACCTAAAGCTGCTACAGAGCCTCTTATGAAGCTTCTTAAATCAGCAATGGCAAACGCTGAGAATAACAACAATATGGACGTATCAAGATTATATGTAAGTTTCTGCAATGTAACAGCAGGCCCTACTCTTAAAAGAATTCAGCCAAGAGCACAGGGAAGAGCTTACAGAATTAATAAAAGAACATCACACATCACCATTACCGTTAAGGAAATGGAAGACTAAGCAGGAGGAAAAGATATATGGGACAGAAATGTAATCCAACCGGTTTAAGAATCGGTGTTATCAAAAACTGGGACTCCCGCTGGTATGCAAAAAAGGGTGATTTTGCAAATACTCTTGTAGATGATCATAATCTTCGTGAGTATCTTCTTAATACTCTTAAAAGTGCAGGTGTTCCTAAAGTTGAGATTGAACGCGATGCAAAGCGTGTAAGAATCAATATCCACTGTGCAAAGCCGGGTATGGTTATCGGCAAGCAGGGTGCTGAAATTGAAAAGCTTAAATTAATCTGTGCAAAGAAGTTAGGCAAAAGTGCTGATGAGGTTTTCATTAATATTATGGAAATCAAGCAGCCTGATCTTAATGCAGTTCTTGTTTCACAGAGCATTGCTACACAGCTTGAAAAGCGTGTTTCATTCCGCCGTGCTGTTAAGCAGGCAATCCGTAATACTATGAGACTTGGCGCTCGCGGTATTAAGGTTCAGGTTTCAGGCCGTATCGGCGGTGCAGAAATTGCACGTACTGAAACTTATAAAGAGGGTACAATCCCACTTCAGACCATCCGTGCTGATATAGACTATGGTACTGCAGAAGCAGCTACAACATACGGACGTATCGGTGTGAAGGTTTGGATTTATCAGGGCGAAGTTCTTCGTGAGTCAAGAAATAAGGCTCCGAGAAGAAGAACAAATAACAATCGCCGCAGAGATAATCGTAAGGAAGGAGGAAATCAATAATGCTCTTACCTAAGCGTGTTAAGCACCGTAAGCAGCACAGAGGTCGTATGACCGGTGAGGCTACAAGAGGAAATAAGGTAACTTATGGTCAGTTTGGTCTTCAGGCAACAGAGCCTGCATGGATTACAGCTGCTCAGATAGAAGCAGCACGTATTGCAATGACCCGTTACACAAAGCGTGGCGGTCAGGTTTGGATTAAGATTTTCCCCGACAAGCCGATTACAGCAAGACCTGCTGATACCCGTATGGGTAAAGGTAAAGGTAACGTTGACTACTGGGTAGCAGTAGTTAAGCCTGGAAGAATTATGTTTGAACTTGCAGGTGTTGATGAGTCTGTTGCTCGCGAGGCTATGCGTCTGGCAGCAAACAAACTTCCTATCAAATGTAAATTCGTAGTTAAAGAAGAGGGAGGCGAGCAGTAATGAAAGCAGCAGAAATTAAGGCTTTAAGCGCAGAACAGCGCACGGCAAAGCTTGCAGAGCTTAAAGAAGAGCTTTTTAATCTTCATTTTCAGCAGGCTATCAATCAGCTCGATAACCCTATGAGAATCAAAGCAGTCAAGAAAGATATTGCCCGTATCAAAACAGTTGAGAGGGAAATCGAGCTTGCAAGCTCAAATTCTTAAGATAGGAGGTAGTTTATTATGAGCGAAAGAAACCTCAGAAAAACAAGAGTTGGTGTTGTATCAAGTGATAAAATGGATAAAACCGTTGTTGTTACAATAAAAGACAAGGTTCGTCATCCGCTTTACGGCAAAATCATCAACCGTACAGTTAAGTACAAGGCACACGATGAAGAAAATACTTGCGGAGTAGGCGATAAGGTTCTTATTATGGAAACCCGCCCGATGAGCAAGGACAAGAGATGGCGTGTGGTTGAAATTATTGAAAAGGCAAAGTAATCATTGCGAATTACATTAGCTTTTATTGGTCTTGAAAAAGACCAAAAGAGCGCTGCCTTGCGCTGCAAGACAGGTTCTTATAAAATAGTATTAAAATAATAACTGCAAGATGCAAAGTGTTATTTTGCAGTACGAAGGAGGAAAATGCTGTGATACAACAGGAAAGTCGTCTTAAAGTTGCAGACAACACCGGCGCTAAGGAAATTCTTTGCATTCGTGTTCTCGGCGGCTCAGGAAGAAGATATGCCAACATTGGCGATGTTATTGTAGCAAGCGTAAAAAAGGCTGCTCCAAACGGCGTTGTTAAAAAAGGCGAAGTTGTTAAAGCAGTCATCGTTCGTACAACTAAAGGTGTACGTCGTGACGACGGTCAGTACATTCGTTTTGATGAAAATGCTGCCGTAATTATCAGGGAAGATAAGACTCCCCGTGGCACCCGTATTTTTGGACCCGTAGCAAGAGAGCTTCGTGATAAGGATTATATGAAGATACTCTCTCTCGCTCCGGAAGTACTTTAATGGAGGTGCTGAATTATGAGTAAAATGTTTGTTAAAACCGGTGATACCGTTATGGTTCTCAGCGGTAAATCAAAAGGCGTTAAGGGCGAAGTTATCGCTGTAAGTCCAAAAGAGGGCAAAGTTATCGTTAAGAAAGTTAACTTGGTAACAAAGCATGTTAAACCTCGTAAAATGGGCGATCAGGGTGGACTTATTGATGTTGAATCAGCTCTTTATGCTTCAAAAGTACAGCTTGTATGTCCTAAGTGCAACGAGGCAACCCGTGTAGGACATAAAAATGGCAGCCGTGTTTGCAAAAAATGCGGTAATGAATTTTAAGTAAGGGAGGAACATAACAATGGCTGCAAGGTTAAAAGAAACCTACAAGAGCGAAGTAGCTCCTGCGTTAATGAAAAAGTTTGAGTACAAGTCTGTTATGCAAATCCCAAAGCTTGACAAGATTGTTCTCAATGTTGGTTGCGGTGAAGCCCGTGAAAATTCAAAGGTAGTAGATGCTATCGTTAATGACCTTGGTATTATTACAGGTCAGAAACCGGTTATCTGCCGTGCAAAGAAGTCTGTTGCTAACTTCAAACTTCGTGAAGGCATGCCAATCGGTGTTAAAGTTACGCTTCGCGGTGACAAGATGTATGAATTCCTTGACAGATTCTTCAATCTTGCTCTTCCGAGAGTACGTGACTTCAGAGGTATTAATCCAAATTCTTTTGATGGCCGCGGCAACTATGCCATGGGTATCAAGGAACAGTTGATTTTCCCTGAAATCGATTATGATAAGATTGATAAGGTTCGTGGTATGGACATTATCATGGTTACAACAGCAAATACTGATGAAGAAGCAAGAGAGCTCCTTAGATTATTAGGCGCTCCGTTTGCAGGATAAGGAGGGATTATCGTGGCTAAAACATCAATGAAAGTTAAGGCGGCAAGACCTGCCAAGTATTCAACAAGAGCTTACAACAGATGTAAGATCTGCGGTAGACCTCATGCTTATCTTCGTAAGTATGGTGTATGCCGTATCTGTTTCCGTGAACTTGCTCACAACGGCGAGATTCCGGGTGTAACAAAATCTTCTTGGTAAGAACTGAGAATTGCTAAATTAATAAGGAGGAAATATCAATGCATATTACAGACCCAATCGCTGATATGCTTACAAGAATTCGTAATGCCAATTCAGCAAAACACGATACAGTAGATATTCCTGCGTCTAACATGAAGAAAGCAATTGCTCAGATTCTTGTAGATGAAGGATATATCAAAGGATATAAAGTAATTGAAGACGGAAAGCAGGGCGTTATCCGTGCTACTCTCAAATACGGCGAGGGTAAGTCACAGGTTATCACCGGTCTTCGCAGAGTTTCAAAGCCAGGTCTTCGTATTTATTCAAATGTTGAAGATATGCCAAAGGTAATGAAAGGTCTCGGCGTAGCTATCATTTCCACTTCAAAAGGTATAATGACAGACAGAGAAGCCCGCAAGCAGAATGTTGGCGGCGAAGTATTAGCATTTATTTGGTAAGGAGGTGCAGTTAGGATGTCTCGTATAGGCTTAAAGCCAATCGCAATTCCTGCCGGCGTTGATTTTTCAATCAATGGCAACACTGTTACCGTAAAAGGACCGAATGGTGCGCTTACTTTGGATAAACATCCAAATATCACCGTCAGTGTTGATGGCAGCGAGGTTAATGTTGCAAGACCTAATGACAATAAGGAAAACAGAGCCCTTCACGGTCTTACCCGTTCACTTATTGCCAATATGGTTGAAGGTGTAACAACCGGTTTCAAGAAAGTTCTTGAAGTAAATGGTGTTGGTTACCGTGTTCAGCTTCAGGGTGCAAACCTTGTTATGAACCTTGGTTATTCACACCAGGTTATAATGACTCCTCCTGAAGGAGTTAAGGTAGAATGTCCGTCTGCAACCCAGATTATTATTTCTGGTGCTGATAAGCAGGCCGTTGGTCAGTTCGCAGCGCAGGTTCGCGAAAAAAGACCTCCGGAGCCATATAAGGGCAAGGGCATTAAATATGCTGAAGAGCATATTCGCCGTAAAGAAGGAAAAGCAGGTAAGAAATAAAGGAAGGAGTGAATTACTATGGTTTCAAGACAAGATGCCAATAAGGCAAGACAAAAACGTCATAAGAGAGTGCGTGGTAAGATTTCAGGTACTGCTGAGTGTCCAAGACTTAATGTATATCGCTCCCTCAGCAATATCTATGCTCAGCTTATTGATGATGTTGCAGGTGTTACAATCGCACAGGCATCAACAGTTGAAAAAGACTTCACACAGTATGGCGGAAACACAGAGGCAGCTAAGGCTGTCGGAAAAACATTAGCAGACAGAGCCAAGGCAAAGGGCGTTGAAAAATGCGTATTTGACCGCGGCGGTTACGTTTATCACGGTCGTGTTGCTGCATTAGCAGACGGCGCCCGTGAAGGCGGACTTGAGTTCTAACGAAGGAGGAAAATACTTTATGGCAAAGATTGACGTATCTTCAATGGAACTTGAAGAAAGAGTAGTTACCATTAACCGTGTTTCTAAAACAGTAAAGGGCGGTAGAATTTATAAGTTCTCAGCACTTGTTGTTGTTGGTGACGGCAATGGTCTTGTAGGCTTCGGCGTAGGTAAATCAGGCGAAGTTCCCGATGCTATCCGCAAGGGTATCGAAGATGCAAGAAAGAATGTTATTAAGGTTGCTTTAAGAGGTAAAACCATTCCTCACGAAGTAAAAGGTAAGTTTGGTGCAGGCGAAGTATTGCTTATGCCGGCTCCTGAAGGTACAGGAGTTATCGCAGGCGGTCCCGTTCGTGCAGTTGTTGAAACTGTTGGTATCGGCGATATCCGTGCAAAGGCTATCCGCTCAAATAACCCTTATAACGTAGTAAGAGCAACAATGAACGGACTTGCTCAGCTTCGCACAGCTGATGAAGTTGCTGCAATCCGCGGCAAGTCAGCAAAAGAAATTTTAGGTTAAGGAGGGTGGAAAATGGCAGATATTAAAATCAAGCTTGTAAAAAGCTTAATTGGCAGCAAAAAAGACCAAATTGCCACCGCCCACTCACTTGGTCTTCGTAAAATAGGCAACGAAACAGTTCAGCCGAATAACGCACAGACTCAGGGTAAAATCACAAAGATTTCACACCTTGTTGAAGTTGCAGAAGGCTAAGAGGAGGTGCAGATAAATGAAATTACATGAACTTTCTCCGGCTGCAGGTTCCAAGAAAGATGTAAAAAGAATCGGCCGCGGTGCCGGTTCCGGTCAGGGTAAAACTGCAGGCAAAGGTCATAAGGGTGCAAAGGCACGTTCAGGCTACAGCCGTCAGGCAGGCTTTGAAGGCGGTCAGATGCCGCTTCAGAGAAGAGTACCAAAGAGAGGCTTTAACAACATCTTCAGAACAGAGTATGCTGTTGTTAATCTTTCAGCTCTTGAAGAAAGATTTGAAAACGGCGCAGTTGTAGACACAGAAAGTCTTAAAGCATGCGGTCTTGTTAAAAAAGAACTTGACGGTGTAAAGGTTCTTGGCAAAGGCGAACTCACTAAGGCATTAACCGTTAAGGTTGCTGCTGTAAGCGAATCGGCAAAAGCAAAAATTGAGGCTGCAGGTGGCAAGGCGGAGGTGCTTTAAATGATTAGGACCCTCGTTAATGCATGGAAAGTTGCTGATATCAGAAAAAAAATACTTTTCACTGCATTTATTATCCTTATCTTCCGTATCGGATCAGTAATTCCGGTTCCTTTTCTTGATATTGTTGATGAAATTGATATCGGAAAAGGAAATACAATTTTAACCTATTTGAGTCTTATGACGGGTAGTGCTTTCACATACGGAACCATTTTCGCTATGTCCATCACCCCGTATATTAACTCTTCTATTATCATGCAGCTTCTTGCTGTTGCTATTCCTGCATTGGAAAGGCTTCAGAAGGAAGGCGAAGAGGGAAGAAAGAAGATTGCTTCCATAACACGTTATGTTACTGTTGTGCTTGCAATTCTTCAGTCGCTTGCATACTATTTCTTCCTTCGTTCAAATAATTATTTGATGACCGGTGATTTCACGCTTGTAGATGAAATTTTCCAGGCATTTGTAATTATTTCCGTTTTAACTGCAGGCACAGCTATTATCATGTGGCTTGGTGAACAGATTACGATAGACGGTATCGGAAACGGTATCTCCATTATCCTCTTTGCAGGTATCGTATCACGTTTCCCAACACTTATTAAGCAGCTCTTCCAGTATCTTAACACCGGCAGACTTGTTTATAAAATTCTCGTACCAATCGTTATGGTATTATTCATATTAATGATATGCTATATCGTATTCATGGATAATGCAGAAAGAAGACTTCCGATTCAGTACGCTAAGCGTGTTGTTGGTCGTAAGATGTATGGCGGTCAGTCAACGCATATGCCGATTAAGGTGAATATGAGCGGCGTACTTCCAATCATCTTTGCATCTTCCATTCTTTCACTTCCTGCAACGGTTCAGATGTTTATTGCAGCTGATAAGTATGAAGGAACATTCTGGGAAAGCTTCTTCAAAGCATTCCAGAGCGATTCCTGGTGGTACGCAGGAATGTATTTCATTCTTATAATCTTCTTTGCTTATTTCTATAGTACAATTCAGTACAATCCTATTGAAATGGCAAACAATCTTCGTAAAAATAACGGTGCAATTCCGGGTATCCGCCCGGGCAAGCCAACATCTGAATATATTTTCAGAGTAATTACAAGGCTTGTGCTTATCGGTGTGCTTATGCTTGCCGTGGTTGCACTCTTCCCGTTAATCTGGTCACTTATCTGTGATGCTGCTATTCCTCCTTTAACAGAGGACGGTGGCGACGGCGGTATGTCTATCACTTTGGGCGGTACATCCATCATCATTATGTGCGGTGTTGCTCTTGAAACAGTCCGTCAGCTTGAATCTCAGATGATGATGCGTCATTATAAGGGCTTCCTTGATTAATAAGAAAGGTTGAATTTTTATGAAATTAATACTTCTCGGTGCGCCGGGTGCCGGCAAAGGCACACAGGCTGAAAAAATTGTTGAAAAGTATGGAATTCCTGCTGTTTCAACCGGTAACATTATTCGTGCCGCTCTTAAAGACGGCACGGAGATGGGACTTAAAGCTAAATCCTATATGGAAGCAGGCCAGCTTGTTCCTGATGAGGTTGTTATCGGAATTATCAAAGACAGATTAAAGGAAAAGGATTGCGAAAACGGATTTATTCTTGACGGTTTTCCACGTACAATTCCTCAGGCTCAGGCTTTGGAAGATATGGGAATCGCAATCGATAAGGTGCTTGATATTGAAGTACCTGATGAAAAAATTACCGCAAGAATGTCAGGCCGCCGTGTTTGTGCAAAATGTGCAAACTCTTATCATATGCTTTATAAAAAACCTCAGGTTGAAGGCGTATGTGATGCCTGCGGCGGTGAACTTGTTCAGCGTAAAGACGATGCTCCTGAAACAGTTCAGGCAAGACTGGCAGAATACCACGAAATGACTGAACCTCTCAAGGACTTCTATTCAAACCTTGGCAAGCTTGTAATTGTTGAGGGTCAGGAAGAAGTAGCAGATACAACTGCTCTTGTCTTTAAAGCATTGGAGGATTAACATGATAGTGCTTAAAAGCAAAAGAGAACTGGAGCTTATGAAGGAAGCATGCCAGATTTCGGCTGAAGCATTAATGGTGGCAGGAGAGGCTGTTAAGCCCGGTGTTTCCACAAAGGAAATAGATAAAATCGCTTTTGATTTAATAAAGAAAAGAGGGGCAACGCCCAATTTTCTCGGTTTATATGATTTTCCTGCTACCGCATGTATTTCCATAAATAATGAAGTTATCCACGGTATACCGAAATCAGACCGTATTATCCAAGAGGGAGATATTGTCAGCATTGATCTCGGAGCCGAAAAGAATGGCTATAACGGTGATAATGCTGCAACTTTTGTGGCTGGGACTTGCTCTCCCGAAGCAAAGCGGCTGATAGATACAACCCGCGAAAGTCTTTATAAAGGCATTGAGCAGGCTGTACCCGGCAACAGAATCGGCGATATAAGCCATGCTGTTCAGGCGTATTGTGAGGAACGGGGTTACGGCGTTGTACGTGATTTCGTTGGTCACGGCGTGGGAAGAAAGCTTCATGAAGATCCAAGCGTACCCAACTTCGGACACGAAGGGCGTGGTATCAGACTGTTACCCGGAATGACATTGGCAATTGAACCGATGATCAATCAGGGAACCTATAAGGTAAAACAATTATCAGATGGCTGGACAGTGGTGACGGCGGACGGTAAATTGGCGGCTCATTTTGAGCATACAGTTGCCATAACCTCCAACGGACCTGTGATAATGACCAGAATCTGATGTTTGCAATCAATTGCTGGCGAATACGCCGCGATGTGATTCCAGTTAAAATAAAACATCTTAATCGTATTTAAGTATAGCGAGGTATAATGATGTCAAAGTCAGATATGATTGAAGTTGAAGGTACTGTGATTGAGGTTTTGCCTAACACAACATTTAAGGTATCACTTCAGAATAATCACATTATTTTAGCCCATATCAGCGGAAAACTCAGAATGAACAACATTCGCATTCTTCCCGGTGATAAGGTAACAATTGAAATGTCTCCGTACGATCTTACCAAAGGTCGTATCATATGGCGTTCAAAGTAATTTTAAGGAGGATATTCAAAATGAAAGTTAGACCTTCTGTAAAGAAAATTTGCGATAAATGCAAAGTAATCAAGCGCAATGGAAAAGTAATGGTTATCTGTGAAAATCCTAAGCATAAACAGCGTCAGGGCTAATCCTGAACTAAGATTCGGAGGTAAACTGTAAAATGGCACGTATTTCAGGTGTTGACTTACCTAATGATAAAAGAGTAGAAATCGGCCTTACCTATATTTTCGGTATAGGCAGAACAACAGCTGCTCAGATTATCGAAGCAACAGGAATCAATCCAGACACTCGCTGCAGAGATTTGTCTGAGGATGAGGTTTCTAAAATTCGTGATTACATTGAAAAGAACGTAACTGTTGAAGGTGACCTTCGCAGAGATGTTGCGTTCGATATCAAAAGACTTATAGAAATTGGTTGCTACCGCGGCATTCGTCACAGAAAGGGTCTTCCTGTAAGAGGACAGACTTCAAAGAACAATGCCCGCACACGTAAAGGTCCTAAAAAGACCATAGCAAACAAGAAGAAATAATTGTAGGAGGAAACAAAAAGTATGGCTACAAAAAAGACCACTACTTCACACAAACGCCGTGAGAAGAAAAATATTGAGCGTGGTACAGTTCATATTCAGTCAACCTTCAACAACACTATCGTAACAATTGCTGATATGCAGGGAAATGCTGTTTCCTGGGCATCAGCAGGTGAAATGGGCTTCAGAGGCTCAAGAAAATCAACTCCTTATGCAGCACAGACAGCTGCTGAAACAGCTGCTAAGGCTGCTATGGAGCACGGTATGAAAACTGTTGAAGTTTATGTTAAGGGACCGGGAGCCGGCCGTGAATCCGCTATCAGAGCATTGGAATCTGTTGGACTCAGCGTTACTCTTATTAAAGATGTTACTCCTATTCCGCACAATGGCTGCCGTCCGCCAAAAAGACGCCGCGTATAGTATTTAATGGAGGTTACTTGATATGGCAAGATATACAGGACCTGCTTGTAAGCTTTGCCGCCGTGAAGGAAAAAAGCTTTTCCTGAAAGGTGACAGATGCTACACAAGTAAATGTGCTTTTGACCGTCGTTCATATGCACCTGGTCAGCATGGTCAAAACCGCAAAAAGACTTCAGAATATGGTCTTCAGCTTCGTGCTAAGCAGAGCGCACGCCGCTACTATGGCATTGCTGAAGGTCAGTTCCATAAATATTTCCTTATGGCTGCAAGAAAAGCCGGCGTTACCGGTACAAATCTTCTTCAGATTTGTGAAAGCCGTTTGGATAATGTTGTTTACGAAGCAGGATTTGCAAGTTCAAGAGCGCAGGCTCGCCAGCTTGTAAACCATGCACATTTCACCGTTAACGGCAGCAAGGTTGATATTCCATCTTATCTTCTTTCTGCAGGTGATGTTGTTGCTGTAAGAGAAAAAAGCAAATCCACAGATGAATATAAGGCTATTGCTGAAGCAAATGCAGGCCGTACTGTTCCGATGTGGATGGAAAAGAATGAGGGTGCTATGGAGGTTAAGATTTTAAGAACTCCTGAAAGAGAAGAAATCGAAACACCTGTTGAAGAGCATCTTATTGTCGAGTTCTACTCTAAATAATAGTTAATCATTTCTTTTATTTAGTGCAACAAAATATAATTTAGGAGGCTTTTAAATGATAGAAATTGATAAGCCTAATATCGATATAGTAGAGTTATCTACTCAGGGAAGCAGAAGTGTAGGAAAGTTTGTTGTTGAACCGCTTGAAAGAGGATTCGGCACAACTCTCGGTAATGGTATGAGAAGAGTTCTTCTTTCATCACTTCCGGGCTACGCAATCACTTCCGTTAAGATTGATGGTGTATTACACGAGTTTTCTACAATTCCGCATGTAAAAGAAGATGTTACAGAGATTGTGCTTAATCTTAAAAATGTAATTCTTAAAATACATGATGAAAGTGCAAAGACTCTTTATATCAAAGCACATGGAGAGGGAGAAATCACCGCAGGTGATATTGAACACAGCTCAGATGTTGAAATTCTTAATCCGGATCTTCACATCGCTTATCTTGATGAAGGTGCAAGTGTAACAATGGAACTTACTGCTGACAGCGGCAGAGGATATGTTCCTTGTGACAGAAATAAGCAGCTGATGGATCTTCCAATCGGAACTATTGCGATTGACTCCATTTATACTCCTGTTCTCAAGGTTAATTATACTGTTGAGAACACTCGTGTAGGACAGCAGACAGATCTCGATAAGCTTGTTCTTGATGTTGAAACTGACGGTACAATTCCGGCAGATGAGGCTGCTTCGCTTGCAGCAAAAATTCTTAATGATCACCTTAAACTCTTTGTTGACCTTTCTGAAGAAGTTGGCAGCAAGGAAATTATGGTAGAGAAGGATGATGACGGCAAAGAGAAGGTTCTTGAAATGACAATTGAAGAACTTGATCTTTCAGTTCGTTCTTTCAACTGCTTGAAGAGAGCAGGCATTAATACTGTAGAAGATTTAATCGGAAAATCCGAAGAAGATATGATGAAAGTAAGAAATCTCGGAAGAAAGAGCCTTGATGAAGTTATCGCAAAGCTCTCTTCGCTTGGTTTCACACTTAGTCATGAAGAGGACTAAAGGAGGGAATTTCTATGCCAGGTACCAGAAAATTGGGCAGACCTACTGATCACAGAAGGGCAATGCTCAGAGGAATGGTCACTTATCTTTTAGAAAACGGCAAGATTGAAACAACCGTTACAAGAGCTAAGGAAGTTCGTGCTATGGCTGAGAAGATGATAACTCTCGGTAAAAACGATACCCTTCATTCAAGAAGACAGGTTCTTGCTTATGTAACTAAGGAAGATGCAGTTAAAAAGCTTTTTGATGAAATTGCTCCAAAATATGCAGACAGAAACGGTGGTTACTGCCGTATTATCAAAACAGGCCCTCGTCGTGGTGACGCAGCAGAAATGTGCATCATTGAGCTTGTATAAGATAATACAATCATAAATAATTAAGGAACGCTGAAAAGCGTTCCTTTTTTCTTTGAAAATGTTTTTATATTCTGTCAGTTCAAAATTTGCTGTTGCTTTTTTATAAATAAAATATATTTTTGTTTGGTTCAAATAATATTTGTATGGCAGGTTTCCGATTTTATACCGAAGCAGACACCGGTATTGACAGAACGGACCAACCTTTTTTGGAAAGGAATAAGATTTCTTGCAGAACACGGATGATTCAATGTTCTTTTTTCAATATTTCTATTGAAAAAAAACGGCGTATATTGTAAAATATATAAAAACAAAATCGGAGGACATTTTTATGAAAAAAGTTGCAATCATAATGGGTTCAGACAGTGATTTGCCAATCGTTACTCCTGCAATCAAACAGCTTAAAGAGCTTCAGATTGAAACAGAAGTAAGGGTTATGAGCGCACACCGTACACCTAAAGAGGCACAGGTATTTGCCGAAAATGCAATAACAAACAACTTCGGTGTAATTATTGCCGCAGCCGGAATGGCAGCGCATTTGGGCGGCGTACTTGCTGCATCAACAACGCTTCCTGTTATCGGAATTCCATGTTCTGCAAAGGTGCTTGACGGAATGGATGCAATGCTTGCAACTGTAATGATGCCGCCGGGTATTCCTGTTGCCTCAGTTGGTGTGAATGCAGCGAAAAATGCGGCGCTGCTTGCGGCTGAAATTCTTGCAGTTGGCGATGAATCGCTTATGGAAAAACTGCAGAATATGCGAAAAGAAATGGCGGCTGCTGTAATTGAAAAAGACAAGGCACTGCAGGAAAAAATAAAAGAAATATAAAAGCTTATAGGAGTTATCATATGGAAAAAAGTTTCAGCGAAAGCTATGCTGCTGCAGGTGTGGATGTAACTGCAGGCTATAAATCAGTAGAACTTATCAAATCTCATGTAAAGAAAACAAATATTCCCGGGGTAATAGGCGGTATCGGCGGTTTTGGCGGTATGTTTGAAATTGCCAATAATGAATATAAAAATCCTGTACTTGTAAGCGGAACAGACGGCGTAGGCACAAAGATTAAACTTGCTATGCTTATGGATAAGCATGATACAATCGGAATAGACTGCGTTGCAATGTGTGTAAACGATGTTGCATGCAGCGGTGCAAAGCCTTTGTTTTTCCTTGATTATATTGCCTGCGGAAAGAATTTTCCTGAAAAAATAGAGCAGATAGTTAAGGGTGTTGCGGACGGCTGTGTTCAGGCGGGCTGCGCACTGGTTGGCGGTGAAACTGCCGAACATCCGGGGCTTATGCCGGACGAAGATTATGATCTTGCCGGTTTTACCGTTGGTATCGGTGATAAGGATCAGCTTGTTTCCGGTGATAATCTTAAAGCCGGAGATGTGCTTATCGGTGTTGCATCTTCCGGTATTCATTCAAACGGTTTTTCACTGATCAGAAAAGTATTTGATATAAATGAAGAAACCATTAAAGTTTATTATGATGAACTTGGCAAAACACTTGGGGAAGAGCTTATTACGCCGACAAGAATTTACGTTAAACCGCTTCTTGCGCTTATGAGCAAGGTTACGGTAAATGCCATTTCCCATATTACGGGCGGTGGATTTTATGAAAATGTTCCGCGTATGCTGAAAGATGGTTTTACGGCAGTAATTGAAAAGGATAAATGTTTTAAGAAACCGATTTTTGATTTAATTCAGAAAACAGGCAATATTCCTGAAAGAGATATGTACAATACTTTCAATATGGGTACAGGTCTTATCCTTGCCGTGGATAAGGAAAAGGCTGCTGAAGCAGTTGAAATTCTTAAAGCGGAAGGTGAGGAAGCGGCAGTTATCGGTGTAATCAAGGCCGGTGAAACAGGAGTTGAATTATGTTAAACATAGGTGTTTTTGTTTCAGGCGGCGGCACAAATTTGCAGGCGCTTATAGATGCGCAGAACCGGGGAGAAATCAAAAACGGAAAAATCACCTTTGTTCTTGCTTCAAATGACAATGCCTATGCATTAAAGCGTGCAGAAAAAGCAGGAATTCCCAGTGCTGTTGTAAGCAGAAAGGCTTTTAACTCGAAAGAAGATTATGATAAGGCTGTGCTTTCCGTTATTGAAGATAAACATATTGATTTGATTGTTCTTGCAGGTTTTCTTTCTATTCTCGGTGAAGAGCTTGTAAGCAAGTACCGAAATAAAATTATAAATATTCATCCAAGTCTTATTCCTCTCTTTTGCGGAGACGGCTTTTACGGAAAAAAAGTGCACACGGCTGTTCTTGAAAGCGGTGTAAAGGTAACAGGCGCTACAGCTCATTTTGTGAATGAAATTACAGACGGCGGTGCAATCATTCTTCAGAAAGCGGTTCCCGTTGAACAGGGCGATACGGAAGACATTCTTCAATACCGTGTTATGCGGCAGGCTGAATGGGAAATTTTGCCGAAAGCAGTTTCTCTGTTCTGTGAAGGAAGAATAAAAATAAACGGAAACAAAACAGAAATTATATAAAGAAATCTGTGTAAAAAATTACACGGTTATTGCGGCGCTCAAAACATTGAGCCGCTGAATGTACATCACGCCTTGTATGGCTGCGGCAAGGGGGATTTCGTGATTTTAATTAAATTTTGCAGCAAGAAAGGCTATGTGAATTTATATGGAAACAGTTGATATTGCAAAAGAATTATCTTCAAATTCATATCCCGGCAGAGGTATTGTTCTTGGTAAAACGCCTGATGGAAAAAATGCTGCTATTGCTTATTTTATTATGGGCAGAAGCGAAAACAGCAGAAACAGAATTTTTGAAGAAAACGACAGAGGCGGTATTCGCACAAAGGCATTTGACGAGTCTAAAATGACAGATCCAAGTCTTATTATATACAATCCTGTTTTAAAGCTGGATGGAAAAACAATTGTAACAAACGGTGATCAGACCGATACAATTTATGATTTCATGAAAGACGGTAAATGCTATCGTCATGCCCTTCTGACACGTGAATTTGAACCGGATGAACCGAACTATACACCAAGAATTTCCGGTGTTGTTAAACCAAACGGTGATTATGTATTGTCCATTCTTAAATCAAATATGGGCAAGCCGCAGTGTTTAAGATTTTTCTTTGAATATCCGGCAGAAGCAGGTCTTGGTCATTTTATCCATACTTATAAATGCGACGGCGATCCGATTCCTTCCTTTGAAGGCGAACCTACCCCTGTTGCAGTGGAAACAAACAGTATTGATGAATGGACAGATATTATCTGGAATAATCTTGATGCAGACAATAAGGTTTCTCTTTTCACCCGTTTTATAAATCTTGAAACAGGAGAAGAAGAAACAAAAATTATAAATAAAAACATATAATAGTTTATTTAAGCAAAGGTAATTGCCTTTGCTTAAAGTTCTTTTAAAGGATAGATTGTATAACAAACCAAATTGTAATGCGGTTTTAAAAACCGGCAATACAATATATAATCTGTTCTGCATCACTTTTCTGCTATCTTAAACAGTCTGCAGATACATACGGGATTTTACTTTCAGCACAGTGAACAGATTGCTGAATGTTTAACACACCTTGTGCGGCCGCAACAAGGGATAAGTGTGGTATTATTTGCGGCCGGAAAGGTTATGTGAATAAAAATGAAGGTTTTGGTTGTTGGCGGCGGCGGCAGAGAGCACGCCCTGATAAGAAAAATAAAGGAATCAAAAAAGGTAAGTGAAATTGCATGCTGCCCGGGTAACGGCGGAATTTCCTATGATGCAAAGTGTTATCCTGTTTCTGCAACAGATACAGACGGTGTTGTAAACCTTGCCAAAGAGATAAAAGCAGATTTTGTTGTTGTTGCTCCCGATGATCCGCTTGTGGCAGGTATGGTTGACGCACTTAATGAAGCAGGTTTTGCCGCATTCGGTCCGAAAGCAAATGCAGCAGTGATTGAAGGTTCAAAGGTTTTTTCAAAAAATCTTATGCTTAAATACAATATACCCACTGCCGAATATAAAGTGTTTGACAATGCAGAGGATGCTATTGCATATGTTCGTGATAAAAATGAATTTCCGACTGTAATAAAGGCAGACGGTCTTGCGCTGGGTAAGGGTGTAATTATTCCCGAAACCTTTGAGGAAGCGGAAGCCGGCATAAAAGAAATTATGCAGGATAAAATATTCGGCGAAAGCGGAAATAATATAGTAGTAGAAGAATTTCTTACCGGTCCGGAGGTATCTGTGCTTGCATTTACAGACGGAAACTGTATTAAACCTATGGTTTCTTCTATGGATCATAAGCGTGCGCTTGATGGGGACAAGGGTCTGAACACAGGCGGAATGGGAACAGTTTCACCAAATCCGTATTACACAGAGGATATTGCCGCAGAATGTATGGAAAAAATATTCATTCCAACAATCAATGCCATGAATGCGGAGGGAAGAACCTTTAAGGGCTGTCTTTATTTCGGTCTTATGCTTACACCAAAGGGACCCAAGGTGATTGAATACAACTGTCGTTTCGGTGATCCGGAAACACAGGTTGTGCTTCCTCGCCTTAAAACAGATATTATGGATATTTTTGAAGCTATTAATAATGAAACACTTTCCGAACTGAATATTGAATGGTCTGATGATGCGGCAGCTTGCGTTGTAATTGCTTCGGGCGGCTATCCTAAATCTTATCCGAAAGGGCTGGAAATTACAGGACTTGAAAACGGTCAGCGTGACGGTGTTATTGTATATCATGCAGGCACTGCAATGGATGGAAACAGCCTTGTTACTTCCGGCGGCAGGGTGCTGGGTGTTACGGCGCTTGGAACAGATTTGCTGGAAGCACTGAATAAATCTTATTCGGCAGTTGAAAAGATTGATTTTGAAAATAAACATTTCAGAAAAGATATCGGGCAGAAAGCATTAAATGCTGTTAAAGATTTATAATTTTTGATTAAAGATTTATTAATCAATTGTTTACAAATGTATTTACGTATAGTTGTTGACATTTATACAAATTGGAATTATACTAATTCTTGATGTTGAATAATTCTATATTATAGGGGTTAAAGAATATGGCAACTGTTAAAAAGAATAAAAAGAAAACAATTATTATTGCTGTTTGTGCAGCAGTAATCATTATTGCCGCAGCAATCGGAATTTCCGTTTTCGCTGTGCAGAATTCCGTTACTGCCGTTTCGCTTCACACAGTCGGATCAAACGATATTTATGAAGTTGTTAATGCAACCGGCGAGGTATCTTCCGGTGCGGTGAAAGAATATAAGGTGGGCAGTGTTGCAACTGTTAAAGAAGTATTTGTTAAAACAGGCGATGAGGTTAAGCAGGGGGATTTAATTGCAACATTTGATACCTCTAAGTTTGATTCTGAAATTGCAAGTCTTCAGTCATCCTACAAACAGGCAAAGGCAAGCTACAATGAATCTGTTGAAGCGCAGAAAGCAGCAAAAAATAATCTTGCACAGGTTCAGAAGCAGATAGCAGAGCTTGAAAAGAAAAATAAAGAGCTTTCTCAGGAAACAGGCAGTATGCCTTCCATGACGCTTCCGTCGGTTTCTGTTACCAATCCTGACTTTGACAAAGACTTTACAGATGATAATATGGATGATAATTATGTATATGATGATACATATGAAGAAACCATGAAGGATTTGACTGCGGCTATTAAAGATTTAACCGCAGCGGTTAACAAGCTTGCGGGAAATGCAGAAACAGGCACAATGATTACAGATATTGTGATGAATACGGTTGCCGATGAAATCCAAAGCGGAAATGTATCTTCTGAAGAAATTGCTGAAATTTCCGGAGATGCAGTTTTGGAAGCAATTAAAAACGGTAAGATTGATATTGACGATTTACTGGCAGATAACGATGACGCTGCACAGATTATAGAGGATGCAGTCGGCAATATAGACTGGAAAGATGTCAGCTCAGCCGTAAGCAATAATGCAGGCAATGCTGCTCTTATGTCAAATCAGCTTATGCTTACCGCATATTATGCACAGGAACAGCTTTACTCCTCAATGGCTTCAGATTCTATTGTAAGCGCTAAAAAAGAACTGATGAATACAACAAAAAATGCCCTTGATTTGCTTGAAGAGGCAAAGCAGGAGCTTTCAGGCGGATGGACAGCCGCTTTTGACGGAACCATTACGGAATGTAATCTTTATTCCGGCGAACAGACTACGCTTCTTTCCGGCGGTATTACACTTCAGAACATGGAAGATAAGGTTGTAACCGTTTCTCTTGGTGAATATGATATTCATAAGGTAAAGGTCGGTATGCCGGTTAAAGTATCAACAGCATACGGTGAATATACAGGCAGTGTTATCAGCAAGGCACCTGTTGCAACAGGCGGAAGCACAAGTTCCATTATGGATTCTATGGGCGCAACAATGGGTATCAGCGGTCTTTCAAGTCTTACACAGTCCGGTGCGGGAGTTGAGGTTCAGATTTCCGTTGAAAAGCCAGATGAGTTTATTGTAATCGGTTTTGAAGCAGATGTTGAAATTGATGTCGGCGAGCATATCGGCGTAACAACTGTGCCGAGTCAGGCAATGCTTCTTGACAAAACAGGTTCTTATGTGTTTATTTATGACGAGGAAGAGGAAACCGTTACAAAAACACTTATTGAAACCGGAGCAAGCTCTGTTTCCGAATATGAAATCGTAAACGGTGTTAAATTGGGCGACAGAATTGTTCTTGCCCCTCAGTCTACTTTTGAAGACAGTTTTAAGGTAAGAATTAAGGAATGATAAGGGGACTCTTTCGTGAATATAACAGAAAGTTTTAAGATTGCCGTAAAATGTATCAGGGCTAACTGGATGCGTTCGCTTCTCACTATGCTGGGAATTATAATCGGTATAAGCTCAGTTATTATGATTGTAGGTGCAGGAACCGGTGCGCGCGATTATATTGTTTCTTTAATCGAAGAGATGGGCGCAAATGCAATTATGATCAGCGTTGATGCAACACAGGCAACGGAAAATGATTTTTTAACACTTGATGATATTGAGAATATAAAAAACAAGGTTGATGGTGTGGAAAGCTGTTCTCCTATGCTGATTGGTATGGGAAAGGCTGTGGTTGATTCCTATGGCAAGCAGGCAACTGTAATGATGATTGGTGTTAATACCGATATTTATTTAAGCCTGCCCGAAGGCTGCACATACGGAAGATTTTTCAGCGAAGATGAATATGTTTCGGCATCGCCGCTTGCAATTATAGGCAGTGCAAGTGCGCAAACGGTTTTTGGTTATGAAGATGTTACGGATGAAACAATAACCATAAGATCCAGTGGAAAAGCAATGAAGGTAAGGGTTTGCGGTGTGGCAAATATAGATCAGCTTGCAGGTTCTGTGGGCGGTTCATCCTCGTTTACGTCGTTTTTTTCTCAGAATGAGGATGAACCTATGATGGTGCTGTTTTTGCCGTGCACAACATTAACCCAGATAACGGGCACATCTGCCAATATAAGCATGGCTATGGTTATGGCGGAAGAGGGTTCCAATAATGAAGCCATCGGCAATGCAACGGTTAACTACTTAAAGGCATCACACGGCAATTTTTCAAACAGCATTTATGTGGCGCAGGATATGGCAACCTATATTCAGATTGTGGATATTGTTATGCAGGTGCTTACAGCGTTTATTGCGTGTGTTGGTGCGATCTCTCTGATTGTAGGCGGAATCGGCGTTATGAATATCATGCTTGTATCGGTAACGGAGCGAACAAGAGAAATCGGTATAAGAAAATCCCTTGGCGCCAAAACAAGAGTGATAACAATGCAGTTTTTAACGGAATCCATTATTATTTGTCTTATAGGCGGTGTTATAGGATTAACGCTTGGTATTACAGGAGCTTATGCCGCTTGTGCCATAGTAGGCATTACCCCGAAAATAACATGGTGGATTATATTGATTGCTTTGCTGTTTTCAAGCGGTGTTGGGTTGTTTTTCGGAATTTATCCGGCAAGAAAGGCAGCTTTAATGAGCCCGATAGATGCACTGAGACGCGAATAATAATTACGATTTGAGGCGGTTTCATTATATTGAAACCGCTTTTTTATTGTTTTTTTATATTTACAAATGATATGTATTATGTTAAAATTAATATAATTACGGAGGATTGTTATGGAAAATATTAATGGTATTCTTGAAAAGTTTAATTTTAGAGGAAAGCTGATAGATTGTTCAATTTACGGCTCAGGTCACATCAACGTAACCTATCTTGCATCTTTTGATGATAACGGCAAAGAAAATAAATATATTGTGCAGAAAATAAACCCGAATGTTTTTAAAAATATTGAAAAACTTATGGATAATATTTTTTCTGTTACATCATTTCTTCGCGGCGAAATCCGCAAAGCAGGCGGTGATGAAAACAGGGAAACACTGCATTATATAAAAACGGTTGACGGCGATAAGTTTTATATTTCCGACGACGGCAGTTATTACCGTGCATATATTTTTGTATCGGATTCTGTAAGCTATAACAGCACCGAAAATGCTGAAATGTTCAGGCAAAGCGGTATTGCCTTCGGAAAGTTTCAGAAATATCTTTCTGCATTCCCGGCTGACAGTCTTTATGAAACTTTGCCGGAATTTCATAATACCAAGCACAGATATGAAACAGAATTTCTTCCTGCTGTAGATGCCAATCTTTCAGGCAGAAAGGATACCTGTTTAAGCGAAATTGATTTTGTAAATAACAGGAAAGCATACTGTTCACACCTTGTTGATATGATTGCGGACGGTAGGCTTCCGCTTCGTGTTACACATAATGATACAAAGCTGAACAATGTTATTTTTGATAAAGACAGCAATGAGGCAATCTGTGTTATTGATCTTGATACAGTTATGCCCGGTCTTGCACTGTATGATTTCGGCGACTCCATCCGATTCGGTGCGAATACAGCGGTTGAAGATGAAAAAGATTTATCCAAAGTAAGCATCAGTCTTGATTATTTTAAAGCTTATGCAGACGGATTTCTTTCTCAGGCAGGCGGAAGCCTTAATAAAGATGAAATAGATAATCTGGCATTCGCATCACTTCTTATGACCTTTGAATGCGGCATGCGCTTTTTAACAGATTATATTAACGGCGATACATATTTTAAAACAGCATATCCGGAACACAATCTTGTTCGTGCAAAAAATCAGTTTGCGCTTGTTGCAGATATGGAAACACATATGGATGAGATGAAAGCAATCATAGCGGATTTAGCAAAATAAAATTAAAAAACCCCTGGTTGATGAAATGATATGCACCCCAAAAGTTAGACAACTTTTGGGGTGCATATCATTTCAATGGGGGTTTTTATTATTTCCAAAGGTTTTTATAAATGTTTATAATATCTTTTTTGGTTATTTTTTTTATTGTATTGGCAGGTGAACCTGATGCAATGGCGTCATCTGCCATTTTATCCATGGCCTCGAAAAATTTTTCTTTTTCCACTCCGTATTTTTCAAGTGTCGGAACTTCACAGATTTTGCAAATTTTTTCGCATGCTTTTAAAAAGTTTTCGGCGGCTGTTTTATCATCATCTGAACGATGCGCCGCCTTTATGGCTCTTCCTAAATCAGCAAATCTGTCATATGCGCCGTCAAGTGCAAAACGGAAGCATTCGTTTAACAGCATGGCATTTGAAAGCCCGTGCGGAATATGGAATAAAGCGCCGATAGGGCGGCTCATTCCGTGAATAACGGTTACAGATGCATTGTTGAATGCCACGCCGGCTTCAAGAGCCGCCAGGCTCATTTCAGCACGTGCCTGAATGTTTTTAGGTTCTTTATATACAATAGGAAGATTTTTAAAAATTCTTTTTACAGCGCTTATAGCAAGGTCATCCGTAAGCGGCTGGGCTTTTCTTGAGGTATATGCCTCGGCGGCATGGCAAAGCGCATCAAGACCTGTTGCTGCCGTAACGGAAGGAGGAGCGGTAAGCGTAAAAGCAGGATCGTCAATAGCAAGTGTGGGCATAAGCACAGGTCCTTTAAGCAGCATTTTTATATCCTGCTTGGTATTTGTGATAATTGTAAACTGTGTTGCTTCAGAGCCTGTTCCGCTTGTTGTGGGCACTGCCACCATAGGCGGGGTGGGGATATTTATAATTTTTCCGTAATAATCGTCAATTTCTCCGCCGTTTGTTGCAACTGCACCGATTGCTTTCATTGCGTCAATCGGCGAACCGCCGCCGATTGCAATCAGGAAATCACAGTTTTCTTTTCTGTACTGTTCTATTCCCTTATCAATCATTATATCTGTAGGCTCTGAATTTATATTGTCATAAATACTGTACTTTATTTCAAGGCTGTCAAGTATATCGGAAACAAGCTTAACATTGCCGAATCGTACCATAAATCTGTCTGTAACAATAAGTGCTTTTTTTCCGAAATCACGCAGTAGCGGTTTCGCATTTTCAAGTGCATTTTCCCCGTAAACAACTTTACCGGGCATAAGAAACTGAAATCCCATGTTGCAACACCATATCCTTTTCGTCATAAATCAAATAATATTTTAGTACAAAATTTTTAATTGTCAAGAGCAAATTGAAGTAAAAAAAACGGATAACAGCAATGCCTGTTATCCGTTTCGTTTATTACTGTTATTTTATTAAAGAAGTCCGTCCCAGGTATCAACCTCTTTTGCTTTCATTTCTTCTTCATCAAACCAATGCTGTGTAACGGATTTGCTTTCCGTGAAGAAACGGTAAGCGTCTTTTCCAAGGCAGTGTAAATCACCAAAGAAGCTCTGTTTATGACCGCTGAAAGGAATGAAGCCCACCGGAACAGGAATGCCAACATTAATGCCCACCTGGCCGCCGTCCGTATATCTTGCAAACTGGCGCGCATAATATCCGCTTTGTGTATAAATTACAGAGCCGTTTGCATATGGGCTTGCATTCATAATTGCAAGTCCTTCGTCAAAATCCTTGCATCTTTTAATGCAAAGCACAGGTCCGAATACTTCATCTCTGCCGATTGTCATTTCTTCGGTAACATGATCGAAAACAGTCGGTCCGACAAAATAGCCGTTTTCATAGCCTGCGGGTACTTCAGGGTTTCTTCCGTCCAGCACAAGGGTTGCGCCCTCGTCAATACCTTTCTGAATATCCGCAACAACCTCGTCATAATGCTTTTTGTATGTGATAGGACCTAAGCGGGTGTTTTTATCCCAAGCAGGTCCGCAGTTGATGGACTGTGCCTGCTTTTTAAGCTCCGCAACAAATTTATCGGCAATGGATTCCTGCACAACACAGCAGGAAAGTGCCATGCATCTTTGACCGGCACAGCCGTAAGCAGAATTGATAACACCTGCAACCGTTCTTTCAAGTGCACAGTCTTCCATAATAAGAGCATGGTTTTTCGCCTGGCAAAGTGCCTGGCAGCGTTTGCCTGTTGAAGCTGCTTTTTCATAGATTTTAAGACCTACGGGAGTTGAGCCTACAAACGTAATTCCCTGCACATCCGGATGTTCAAGAATTGTGTTAATTTCATTTCTTGAGCAGGTTACAATGTTGATAACGCCGTTTGGAATACCTGCTTCTTTATAAATTTCACCGATTCTCATAGCTGTTCTGGGAGTAAGGGATGCTGCTTTAAGCACCATTGTATTTCCGCAGGCAACGCAAACAGGCGCCATCCAGCCAAAAGGAATCATAGCGGGAAAATTCACAGGAACAATGCCTGCAAAAACACCCATCGGTTCACGGTATTTTACAGTATCAAAGCCGGATGAAGCATCCATAAGGCTTTCGCCCATCATAAGTGACGGCGCCTGAATGGCAAGTTCTGTTCCCTCAATTGCTTTTCCTACATCGCCCACAGCTTCATCCCACGCTTTGCCGTTTTCTTCACAGACAAGCATGGAAAGCTCATCGTTATATTTAAGAAGAAGTTCACGAACCTTGTAAAGAATCTGTGTTCGTTTTCTTGCCGGAGTTGCTCTCCATGCGGGATAAGCGGCTTTTGCCGCCTCAATTGCCTCAAGCACCTCGTCATTGGTACAGCAAGGTGCCTGACCGGTGATTTCCCCTGTTGACGGATTGTGAAGATCATACCAAATTTCGGTTTTTGAATCTTTAAATTCCCCGTTAACAAAATATTTCAGTTTTTCCATAAATTTTACCTCTTTTGAATGAATTTTCATAAATATTTTATCATTTTAATTTGCTGAATTCAATACTTTGCGCCTATATTTTTAATCACTAAAACCACATAAAAGCATAGGATAATCAGAGGTGTAATTATGACGCTTGCAGATATGAAAGAAAACGACCGCGCGATTATTTCCTATATCAGCAATGAATGTGAAATAAAGCGGCGGCTTTTTGATATGGGATTTATAAAAGGAAATGAAATTAGCTGTGTGCGCAGAAATCCTTTGGGTTCGCCGATTGCCTATAATGTTGAAGGTTCGCTTGTTGCCCTTAGAAAAGCCGATGCACAGAAGGTGGGAGTAGTTTTATGAACAGTGAAAGAAAAATAGCGCTTGCAGGAAATCCCAATGTGGGAAAAAGCACGGTATTTAATGAGCTTACAGGCAGTAATCAGCACACAGGAAACTGGACGGGAAAAACCGTGGAGCTTGCCGAGGGCTGCTACTACTACAAATATAATGATTACAGGTTGTATGATCTTCCGGGTACATACAGCCTGGTAATTTCCTCTAAAGAGGAAGAGGTTGCACGGGATTTTATAGAATCTCTTGATTATGAATGTGTGGTTTGCGTTATTGATGCAACAAATCTTGAAAGAAATCTTAATCTTGTTTTGCAGATATGTGAAATAACAGATAAAATCGTTGTTTTATTAAATCTTTGCGATGAAGCAAAGAAAAGAAACATTGAAATAGACTGCGATATGCTTTCGGAAATGCTGGGTGTGCCTGTTATAAAAGCAACGGCAAGAAGTGGAAAAGGCATCAATCATCTTCTTGAAGCGGTTCACAGTATTGTTACGGGAGCAACTACGCCAACGCCTGTCGGAATTACATATATCAGTCCTATTGAACAGGCAGTGGGCATACTTGAACGTGCAGGAACAGAACGCTACAAAGCGTTAAGAATGCTGGAGCAGGGAACAGAACCGGAGGATATGAAGCTGAAGCAGGCTTATTTAAAAGCAGTTAATATCCTGGAACGGTTTAATGTAAGCGGTGATAATTTTATAGAAAGCAGAACACTTTCTGTTTTTCAGAAATCGGATTTCATCAGCAGGTCTGTCTCAAAATCAGCTCCTTCAAAAGCTGAAAAAAGAGAAAAACTGCTTGATAAGATTTTGATGGGCAAATATACGGCACTGCCGTCTATGATGGTTATTTTTGCCGTTGTTTTGTGGCTTACAATAGCAGGTTCCAATTATCCGTCCGATTTTTTAAGAAATATATTTGATCAGTTTGAAGTATGGCTTGCGGGTGCAATGGCGCAAATCGGAATTGCGCAGCCGGTAATCAGTCTTGTAGTAAACGGAATTCTGCGTGTTCTTTTGTGGGTTGTTGCTGTAATGCTGCCGCCGATGGCAATTTTCTTTCCGCTTTTTGCAATTCTGGAGGATTTCGGTGTTCTGCCGCGTGTGGCATTTAATCTGGACCCTTGCTTTAAATCCTGCGGCGCATGCGGCAAGCAGGCGCTTACTACTTGCATGGGATACGGCTGCAATGCGGTTGGCGTTACAGGTGCCAGAATTATAGATTCGCCGCGTGAACGGAAAATTGCAATTATAACAAACAGCCTTTCTCCCTGTAACGGTCGGTTTCCGTTGCTGATAGCGGTAACGGCAATGTTTTTTACAAAAAACACCCTGCTGTCGGCACTGATATTGCTTGCTTTCATCGCTTCCTCCATGGCAATGACACTGCTTTCCTCGTTAGCAATGACAAAAACTGTGCTGAAAGGTGATGCTTCCTCCTTTGTGCTTGAACTGCCGCCTTACAGAAAACCGCAGTTTTTGAAAATAATCTGGCAAACAATAAAGGAAAAAGTGTTTTTTGTTCTGCTTCGGGCGGTTGCTGTTGCGGCTCCCGCGGGGCTTGTGATATGGATACTTGCCAATATAAAAGTCGGCAACACCATGCTGCTGAATCAAATTGCCGACTTTCTTGATCCGATGGGCAGATTTATGGGGCTTGACGGTGTAATTCTTCTTGGATTTATTCTTGGTTTCCCGGCAAATGAAATCGTTATTCCGATTATTCTGATGACCTATCTTTCAACAGGTGAACTCGGCGATTATTCTTCGCTTGAAAGCCTGAAAACCATTCTTGTTGATAACGGATGGACAGTTACAACCGCAATATGCACCTGCGTTTTTTCTATGTTCCATTTCCCGTGTTCCACAACACTGCTTACAATTTGGAAAGAAACAAAAAGCGTAAAGTGGACTGCAATGTCTGTTGCCGTTCCGCTTATGGCAGGAATTATTCTTTGTGCGCTCATTAATATGATTTTTTGATAAGAAAAACGGTCTGCCGGTATCAATTGGCAGACCTGCTTTTTTGTTTTTTAATTCCGGTAAGGAAAGATAAAAACGGTATCCTTTTGCAGATTTCACAGCACAAAAATGCTGTGGGATAGGAAAGAATAACAGGCAAAAGATACAAAAGAACCGTATTGTCTTTGAACCAATCTGACATTAAGTATTGGAATAAAATAAGCCAGATATAATGGAAAATATAAAATGCGAAAGATATTTCCGAAATATATGCCGTTACTTTTGTTCTGAAATTGAAAAAACTTTTTCCTATTCCAAGCAAAGCAAGAAGCATAAACCATTCGGCTGTAAATTTTGCCGCAGTATTTATTATGGAATATGGCGTATTGCACCATAAAAATAAATATACATTAAGCACAGAAGCCGATAAGCCGATTATTAAAAACAGCCATTTATGTTTTTCAGCTTTTTCGGCTGTTTTTTCCTCTGAAAACAGATAATATCCTAAAAGAAAAAGATACAGATATTCCAACAGGCTTTTTCCTCCCACAGAAAGGAGATTGCTTAAAACAGGCAAAGGTATTCCTAATATACAGATAAACCATAACGGTATTTCTTTGCTATATTGGGTCTTTATTCGTTTTTGAAGCAAAATCATGCCTGAACCTGCAATGGAAATCATAAAAAGATACAGAAGAAACCAAAGATGACCTGCCGAAAATCCGCCGTCTGCGCCCGTCAAATCCGTAAATCTGGTAAAGAAAATACGGTAATGCTGAAAAAATCCGCCGCTATATCCGTAATTGAATTTATCGGCAAGATAGGTTATGGGCGGCATAAGCAGCAATACTGCAATAAGAAAAGGAATCAGCAGTTTCTTTGCTCTTTCCGAGATATACTGTATAATCGTTCGCTTTTTTAATGAAAAAGCCGTGCTGATTCCTGCAATCAAAAACAGCAGCGGCATAAAATACGGGCTTAAAAACACAACAATGCTGCTGATTATTCTGCTGCTTTCAAAATAAATATAATTCGGTTCCTTCCATGTGTTCCATGCCATTGCCGCATGATAAGGAATGAGCAGCAGAATGAAAAGCCATCTCAAATTATCTATATAATTTTTACGCATGGTACACATCCTTTTTTTATAAACTTATTGCTATTTTACCATATTGGCTTTTTATGCGCAATATTTTTGATTTTTATTGTATTTTTACAAACCTATTGCTTTTGTATAAATCAGGCGGTATAATAAATTTGTTGATAAATAAAATTCGGATATATTTATTTTATTTTCCCTGTTATGTGCGATACGGAAAGTTTACAATATATATCCTTTGCAGCAGAAGGGGTTTATGTGAAAGCAAATGCAGAATTATATTTCTAAAAGTGAAAAAATCAATTATTGTGTGGGCTTGTCCGGTCAGAATCTTGTTTATTCATTGGTTGGCGCATCCTTCTTTACATATTTTATGACAGATATTGCAATGTTTCCTGCAATTATTGTATCGGCACTTCTGATTATTATGAAGGTTTGGGACGGTATAAATGATCCTGTAGTAGGGTCGTTTATTGATAAGCACACCTTTAAAAACGGCGAAAAAATGCGTCCGTTTTTAAGATATACGCCGCTTCCCGTCGGTGTGTTTTCCGTGCTTCTTTTTCTTGTATTTTCAACAGAGGAAAGCCTGCTGTGGCTCCGAGTTGCATATTTTGTGATTATGTATATATGCTGGGATTTGGCATATACCGTTCAGGATGTTTCCATATGGGGAATAACGGCAATGGTAACACCGAATGCGGATGAAAGGGATAAATTTGTTCAGTGGGCAAGAACCATCGGATCTGTGATATTTGCCGTGTTCAGTACGCTGCTTCCGATGGCGCTTGAAATGGTGGTTCATGCAAGCGGGCAGTCGTGGCAGTTTATTACGCTTGTTTTTGCGGTTATTTTCGGTCTTGGCGGAGCTATGATTTCAAAGCGTGCCGACCGAACAAAGGAAAGAGTAAGGGTTATTCAGGAAACAAAACAGGAAAGCCTTGCTGAAAGTTTTTCCCTTTTATTTAAAAACAGAATTCTTTTACTGGTCACGCTTGCCAATCTTTTAGGCTCTTTAGGTTTCGGCATAAATCTTGTAACATATTTCTTTAAATATGAAATATCTTCAGATTTTCTTGGAAACGGATTAATCGGAGCGCTTGGGCTTTCAACTTTATTTTATGTTATTACCGGCGCACCGGGTTTTATAGGAATGGTATTTGCCGATAAACTGAAAAAACTTTTTAAAGACAGCTATATTCATGTTTTGATTTTTATGCAGTTTTTTAACAGCTTTTTCAGAATAATTGCATTTCTTATTGGATTTGAAGGGAAAAATCTTTGGATTTCAATGGCTGTAATGGGTATTGCTTCTCTTCCTACAGGGGTAAACAGTATTGCCCAAACTTCTCTTTTCTGCGACAGTATTGATTACACCGAATGGAAAACAGGCAAAAGAACGGAAGGTATTACTTTTTCCATGCAAACTTCGTTTACAAAAATTTCAAGCGGTATCACCGCCGGTCTTGCTACACTTGCGCTTTCTGTTCTGAATTATCAGGCTGTTGACAATGCTGCCGTTTATGTGGGTACACAGTCTGCCGCATTTGATAAATGGATATGGCCGCTTGTTGTGCTTACACCTGCCGTTGCCAATTTGCTTTATATTGTTCCGCTTTTGTTTGTAAGATACGGTCCAAAGGAACGGGCAAGAGTAACCGCAGATTTGATTGCAAGGCGGGAGTGTGCGGAAAAATCAGAAAATGCATCTTTGCCTGACAGAAAAGACAAAGATATATATTAAATAAAAAATTAAAAAAATAGATATGGCGGAGGATCAGTTTATGTCACAGAAAAGTGTTTTAACAAAAAGAAAAAAAACAGGGTATGCTTTTGGTATATTCACCGAATCTTTAATTTATAATATGTTTTATACATATTATTTAACGTTTCTTAATGAAATTGTCGGCATTAAGCCTAAATACAGTTCAATTATTATTTTTATTTCTATTGCGTGGGATGCTGTTACGGACCCGATGATTGGCAATTATACCGATCGGGCAGGCGTTGATAAACGCAAAGTAATGAAAAAAGCGCTGTTTCCGCTGGGTCTGCTTTTCATCGTTGCATGGACCAATGTCGGTGCGGCGTTTGATTCTCAACTTATAAAGATACTGCTTTATACAGTCATTTCCATGGCAGTATGGGTGTTTTACACAATGTATACCATACCTTATTATGCTGTGGTGGCAGAAATTACAGAAGATTATGATGAAAGAACCCAGATTCGTTCTTTTTCATCATTGCTTAATGCAATTGCCGTTGGTCTTGGCAATATTCTGCCGGCGCTTGTGCCTACGGTTGCAGTGCTTCTTACAGAAAAATACGACAGCAATTCCTATGCTGTGATTGCGGCGTTTATCAGTGTAATGGCAATTGTTCTCGGTTTGATTTGCTGCAAGTCCTTAAACGGTGTTTATGAGCCGAAAAAGGCAATTCCGAATCAGCCGGTTCAGAAAACAACGCTGAAAGGCACAATGAAAGCATTTGGTGAAATTATAAGTCTTAAACCTGCAAAATTCTTTTTGCTTTTTGTGTTTTTCTTTCTTGCCGCATCTTCCATGATTCAGGCAAATCTAACTTATATGGTTATAGACTGTATAGGTATGGATTATGATACGGGCATCGTTTTTGTTATTCTTTCGCTTGTGATTTCCATGGCGGTTGTTGTGCCTGTTGTTGAAAAGGTAGCCAAAGTGAAGGACAGGCGATTCGCTGCCATTCTTTTCCTTTCCGTTGCCTTTGCGGGAGAAATAGCCCTGAAGCTTATCGGTCTTGATTTTGAAATAAACGGTTTTAAAATTATGTGTATTTTAAGCCCTGCTGTTCTTGGGCTCGGCGTAGGTACATTCTGGACACTGTTTTATTCTATGGGATATGATCTTGTGGAGCTTGATGAATTCAAAACAGGCGAAAGAAGAGAATCTACCATCACGGCATTGCCGCAGCTTGTTCAGAAATTCGGTTCGGCATTCGGTATTTTAATGGCAGGTCAGCTTCTTTCATTTTACGGTTATGATTCATCGGCTGATGTTGCCGGAAATGAAGCATTGTTTGCTGTTGTAACAGACCCGGAAATTATAAACGGTATGGAAAATATTTCAACGGTTATTCCGGCGGTGCTGCTGTTTGTTTCTGTCATGTTTGCGGTGCTTTATCCTATGACGCGCGGCAGAGTAAATGCGCTTATGGCACAGCTAAAGAAAAAGCGAAACGGTGAAGACTATACAACAGACGGTTTTGAAAAGCTGTTATAATAATAAAAATCCCTGAAAAATTTTTCGGGGATTTTTTGTTTATCATATATTTTTATATTAAAGAAAACTTCATCAGAATAAAAAACTGTATTTGCAGAATTAATATCTTATATAAACGCTCATTTCGTTTTCACCCCTGTTTGCCCATTTATAATAAGGGATAAAAGTAAGTTCAACAAGTTTTTCGGTTGCTTCGCTGTATTCTGTATAAAGTGCATTGCCGCAAAAGTCTTCTCTGTATCCTTTGGCAGTAATGCTTTCACCGTTAAAGAAAAATTTCGGATTATGTGCAAGTCTGAGAAGATGCAGGTTTTTGCCGTTATCCTTCTCCTCAAGGCAGTAAACAAACGGACCTCTTGTAATTGCCGCCTTGCCAATGTTTTCACGTACATTTGGATTGCATTTAATTATTTTTATTTCAGGTTTAAAACAGGCTGTTATTTTATCGTTTTCATCAATATCAAAATAGGCATATCCGTTTTTTATAAAAGGATTGCTTTTGCTGAATTCAAAATAATTGCACCAATACGGAATACGAAAGGCTATTTTAAACGGCTTTTTTGTGTTTATGTTAAAGGTTACTTTTCCGCTTTGCAGATAATCTGATTGTATTTCGATGTCTGCTTTGTCTGAAGTTACTGTACAGCTTTGATAAAGATTAACAAAAAAAACATTGTCCGTTTCCGTAAAGCAGTATTCTCCGTAATCAGAAAGCAGTCGTGCGATATTAGGCGGGCAGCAGGCGCAGTCAAACCATTTTTGGCGGGTTGACTTAACATGCCTTTTTCTTGAATCATTTTTGCACGCCTGCGGGTGAACTTCAAGCGGATTTACATAAAAAAATGATTTTCCGTCCTCTGCCATTCCCGAAAGAATGCCGTTATAAAGGCATCTTTCCATAACATCTGCATATTTGGAATTGTAATCTGCCTGGAGCATTCTTCTTGCAAAGAAAACCAGACCGATAGATGCACAGGTTTCTGCATATGCAAGATCATTCGGCAAATCATATGCAAAGGTAAATGCTTCGCCGACACAGGAAGAACCAATGCCGCCTGTGATATACATTTTTTTATTTGTAATATCATCAAAAAGTGCTTTGCAGGTATCCAGAAGTTCTTTGTCATTTGTATATCGTGCTGTGTCTGCCATGCCGCTGTAAAGATACACGGCTCTTACAGCGTGCCCCACTGCTTCTTTCTGTTGCCTTACAGGCAGATGTGCCTGATTATAAAAATAGTTTAAATCGCTGCCACTGTTTTCATTGTGCTCAATATCAAAATAATATGGCTTTGTTCCTCTGCGGTCAATAAATAGTTTGGCGGTATAAAGATATTTTTTATTTTCTGTTGCTTCATACAATTTAATAAGCGCCATTTCCGCAATTTCGTGTCCGTCATATCCTTTTATTCCGTTGTCACCAAAGGTATCTGCTATAAAATCTGCATATCTGCACACTGCTTTGAGCAGTTTGCTTTTCCCGGTTGCATAATAATAAGCAACGCCGGCTTCGGCAAGATGACCGAAACAATACAGTTCGTGGTGATCCCTTAAATTTGAAAAAGCCTTTTTCGGATTATTAATGGTATAAAATGTATTTATGTATCCGTTTTCTGCCTGTGCAGCGCATATTAAATCCACAGCGCTGTCTGCAAGGCTTTCAAGATTTTTATCCTCCGTGTTTTGTAAAGAATATGAAACAGCTTCTATCCATTTTGCCAAATCGGAATCCTGAAATACCCAGCCGAAAAACGAATTTTCATTTTCGTTTTTGTATGAATAATGCCATTCACCTGTTGAAAAAACAGGTGTTTCAATTCCTTTTTTGCGTTTTTCAAGAATTTCTGCCGCAAGCCGAAAATTTCTTACACAAAAGCTGGGTTCGGCATTTTCTATTTCATTGTTAAGTGCTTTCCATTGGTATGGAATTACTTTTTTTCTTACAAGTTCTGTTTTTTCTTTCCAGAATTTGTCTGTTATTTTAACATTTTTGTTTGAAACAGGTTTTGAACAGTTCATAATGCCTCACATAATCCTTGTTTTTTATAATTAATTAATTTGATTATAATATAGAAATAAATATAAGTAAATCCTTATTTTTATGCGGCTGAATGAAAATTTTTTTGCTTAATGTTGTTAAAATGATTTGCGTTATCGGATAATCTTTTTATATGTTTTTCCTTATATTTTCTTTCTTTGTTTTTCTTTTCTGCCTTTGCTTCTTTTATGATGAAAAAAGCAGAAAACACTGCAAAATAAATGAATATTTCACATATAAATATGATTCTCATCTGTATCCCCGTAAGTGTATCGAAAAGATGAAAGGGAAGGGCTATTGCCCAGTATCCTACAATAATGGCTGCTGCCGAAATAATAAGTGTGTTTAATAATTTTTTCATTTTGAATTCCTCCCTGAATTTCATTACATTATTATTTTATCAAAAGGAAATTCAATTGCAACAGCCCAAAGGTACGTAGTCCAATTTTTTGGACAGTAAAATGAAAAAAGTTACCGAACAGAGGATTTCAGAGCCTGTATTGCCCCGGCAAAATCTTTCTGCGGCACGGAACTGGTGTTAAAAATCAGTTTCAGACAGTTGTTTTCGGTATTTTCATACAAAACAGAAATACCGTTTTTTTCAAAAATATCCGTTGATTTGGCAAACGGAACAGTCATAATGATTTTCAGCGCATTTTCGCTGATATCAATTTTTGCATTTTGGAATTCTTTTGCAAGCATGAATGCAAACTGTTTTGTTTTTGCGGTATAAAATCTTCTGGTTTTTCGTATCTGCATTTTTAAATGGCCATCCCTTATATATTGGCAAAGGGCAAGCTGTTCTGTTTTGCCGGCAGTTTGATTGTATCTGTATATATTTTTTTCATATTTTTCGGCAAGCTCTTCTGTTAACACCATAAAACTGATTCTAATAGACGGCAGAAGCAGATTTGAAAAGGAACTGATGTAAACAACATTTTCGCCGCCGGCAAGTGCGTGAAGCGAAGGCGCCGGCATGCTGTTATAAAGAAAATCGCTTTCATAATCATCTTCAATTATCAGGCTTTTATTTTTTGCAGAAAGATTAACAAGTTCTATTCTGCGTTTGTTGGGCATAACGTCTCCCAATACTGTCATATGCGATGGGGAAACATAAATAATTTCCGCATCTTTGTATCTGTAATTTATTTTAAATCCGTAATCACGGAAAAGTGCCGCACCCTGAATAAAACTTTTATCGGGAAAGGAAACACTGCCGCGTTTTTCAATCAGCGAGCATAAAATGCCTAAAAGGCTTTGATGGCCGGCACCTATAACAATTCTGTTTGGTGAAGAGATTACATTTCGTTTTTCCCTTATATAATCAGAAAGCATTTCTCTCAGTTCATATTCGCCCTGCGGTTCACCGTAGCTTAAAAGCTTTTCATCACAGCGCAGTGCATTTTTCATATATTTTCTCCATAAATCAAATTCAAAGCTGTTTTTATCGGCATTTCCGCTTTTGAAATCGTACAGTATTTTATTGCAAGCGTTTTGCTGTTTTTCCTCGGTATGCTTTGCCCTGCGGTATGAAACATAGTATCCGCTTTGCGGTTCGCTTATGATAAATCCGTCTGCGGCAAGGGCAAAATATGCGTTTTGTACAGTTGTTCTGCTTACATTATAAATAAATGCTGCTTTTCTTACAGAAGCAAGTTTTGTGCCTTCATTCAACTGTCCGCCGATAATCTCTTTTTTAATTTTATTATATAATTCGTTATATTTGCTCATAAACTGTACCCTAAAAAAATGTTGTAATTGTGTATATAATAAATGACATTTTTATTGTATACTAATACCGCAAATTAATCAACAGGGAATTTTTATTATGAAAAAATGTGCATTAATTAATGATTTGTCCGGCTTTGGAAAATGCTCTCTCGGAGTTGGCATTCCAATTATTTCTGTTTTAGGAACTGAAGCGCATCCCATGCCTACGGCGGTTCTTTCCGCACAAACAGGGTATGACAGCTATGAAAAAATTGATTTAACCGATTCTATGCAGCCGTTTTTTTCACATTGGGAAAAAATGAATGTTTCTTTTGACGGTATTCTTACAGGTTATTTTTCTGCGGAAAAGCAGATTGATGCAGTGCTGGAATTTGTTAAAAACACCGATGCACTGCTTTTGGTGGATCCCGTTATGGGAGATTCCGGAGAACGGTATAAAGGATTTTCCGATTCTCTGTGCATAAAAATAAAAGAACTGGCTTTGCAGGCTGATATTGTTACGCCCAATATTACGGAGCTTTACCTGCTTACAGGAGAAACAGATATAACAAAAGGCGCGCAGATTTTGCTTGACAGCGGAATAAAAACAGTGGTGGTTACCGGCATTAAACAACATGGGCAGATAGGAAATGCTGTTTTTGAAAAAGGAAAGTGCCGTACATTTTTTTCAGATTATTCCGAAGGAAGCTTTTCCGGAACAGGAGATATATTTGCCTCGGTAATTATGGGAAAACTGCTGGCGGGCAGTGATGTTTTTTCGGCTGTTGAAACGGCAGGGGATTTTATTTCACTTGTAATCCGAAATTCAAATGCAGTAAACCGGAATGACGGAATAGATTTTGAAAAATTTCTTTACAGGCTGGGAGTTGATGAATATGAAACATAATAAAATATTGCTTTTAACATCAACAGCACTGTTTACAGCGCTTGTTACAGTGGCAACGGCGGTTATACAGATACCTGTCGGAAACGGATACACTCATTTCGGTGATTCGGTTATTTATCTTTCTGCCTGTATTCTGCCTGCCCCGTACGCTGTATTTGCGTCCTCGGCAGGAGCGGTATTTGCCGATTTATTTACGGGTTTTGCTATTTATGCGCCGGCAACGGCAGTTATTAAAGCGCTGAATACGTTGCCGTTTATACTGATGCGTATCTATTTGAAAAAAAGAAATAAAGATGATAAAATACTGAATCTGCAGATATGTTTTATGTTGATTCCCACAACACTTATAACCATTTTCGGTTATCTTCTTGCCGAATATTTTATGTTCGGTCAGAAATTCGCTGTTGTTTCTGCATTTACAGGCGGATGGCTGCAGCCTACGGGTAGCCTTATTATTTTTATCATTCTTGCGGCTGCGTTTGACAGAATTAATTTAAAAAGAAAAATTTTAAAAGATTTGAAATAAAAGGAGAAATGTTATGAATACAGATATAGTTTACAGACTGAACGGCGGCGTTTATCTTAACATAACAAACAAATGTCCGTGCAGGTGTGCCTTCTGCATACGCTCTCAGGGTGATGCTGTCGGCGATGCCGAAAGGCTTTGGTTTGATAAAGAACCTGAAATGGAAGATATAAAAAAAGCAATAGACGCATTTGACTTTACGGATGTTGAAGAAGTTGTTTTCTGCGGCTACGGCGAGCCGACCAATGCTTATGATCATTTGATTGAAACAGCAAAGTATATGCGAGAAAAGCATTCCGATATAAAAATTCGCCTTAATACAAACGGACTTTCGGATTTAATTAATAAAAAGCCGACTGCAAAGGAACTTTGCGCGGTTCTTGACAGTATATCTGTTTCTCTGAATGATACTACTTCCGAAAAATACGATAAAATAACAAGAAATATTTATCCCGGAATTGCATTTGATGCAATGCTGGCTTTTACAAAAGAATGTGTTAAATACTGCGATGACGTAAGAATGACTGTTGTGGATGTTATTTCGCAAGAGGATATTGAAAAGTCCGCCGAAATATGTGAAAGCTGCGGTGCAAAATTTCGTGTGCGCTCCTTTGCAAAAGGACAATAGAGTATTATAAAATAAAAAAGACCTGTTCAAACTTGAACAGGTCTTTTTACTGTATGACACTATATGATTTCGGAATTTATTAAAATGCCGTATTAAGAAATATGTATTTCAGTTGATGTTTTTGTTTGTGTGCTGTTTTCTTTTTTCATTGTTTCATTATCATTTGAAGCAATTGAGATAAAGCTTGAAACATTCATAGAGGTTTCATTGAACATATATTCAGCTTCGGCAATAAGCAGCTTCATTTGGTTTGTGCATTCTCTTAAATCTGAAATCTTTTTATCAAATTCACTGCCGGAATGAATAATACTGCGTGAAATTTCATCGGACTTTCTCATAATTTCATTATGGCGAATCTGGTATTTTCCAAGCTTTGAATTCAGCATTTCGATTTGCTTGTCTTTTTCGTCAATAATAATACGGCTTCTTGTAATATCTGCTTTAAGATTATTAAAGGTGTTAAGAATTCCTGTATAATCCGAATCCAGTTTATCTCTTTGTGTTTTGATGGAAGAGATAACAATTTCCTTTTCGCTTATAACATTTTTTGCGCTTTCAAGCTCGTTTAACGCCGCCTCAACTTTAGAAATCTGCTCGTCATTCGCCTTTTTCAGCGCTTCGTTTTCCTTTAATGTTGCTTCAATGCCGCCTTTCATATCCTTGAGCTGTGTTTCAAGCTCTTCATTGCATGCATGCAGCATTTTTATTTCCATTTGCAGCATTGCACTGCTTTTTTGATTTTGAAGCAGTTTTGCATTAAGCTCTGATATTTTCTGATTATTTTCAGCACTTATTTTTTCTATTGCTTCATCAACAGCTTTTTTCGAATATCCGAAAAAGGAAGATTTCATTTTATTTTCTTTTGCCATCCTTTAGAATTCCTTTCAAATATGTAAGTTTATTTTTTTAATTTTACAATTTCTTCAAATGTTTTTGTTGTTGCTTTCACAAGATCATCTGTGTTTTTTATAAGCGTTTTATCGTAACACTGGCTTATTGCCTGTGAAAGACCGATAATGATCATAAACAGAATAATCTGCTTCGGTGAATTGAATATATAATCGGTTAAGCCAAACAGCAAAAGAAGCATAAGGCTTGTGAAAACACAAAAAACCAAATCAAATTTCTTTCCGTTGTTTGCATTGATTTCAAGAAGCTTTCCGAATGTGCACAATATAATCACAGCGAAAAGCACAATGCCGACAATGCCGAGTTCTGCCCATATTTCAAAAATAAAATTATGCGCATGGGGTTTATTGAGATTATAGGATTCGTAAAGAAAAGCACCGGTGCTTTCGCAGCCGAAGCCAAGACCGCCGATAAAAACATTTATATTGTTTGTTATATAATCCCAAACGCTTTTCCATATTTCAATATGCGTTACAGAGGATTGAATGGCAACTACATAATTTTCTGTATATGTATTATTTGTAATATAATTGCCGACAAAATTATTTACAAAGTTATCTACAAAATAATTATCGGTTGTGGGGGGCGGTAGCGGCACTTCGGGTGCTTTTGCAAAAATTAAACCGTACCTTGCCAAAAGTGACGGAACAATAATACCCACTGTGGGCAGAAAAATGGTAAGAAGCTCTTTTGCGTGCCTTTTTACAAGAACAATAAACATAAACAGCCAGCCGAACAATGCAATTACACAGCCTGCCCGTGTTAATGTAGAACTTATTCCTGCGCTTATAATAAGGTTCATCATAAAATAAATGAACTTATGCTTTTTATTTTTTGAATTCAGAAACAGATAGATAGAAATAGGGAATGCAACCAGCATATAGGTGCACAGCAGATTTGGATTTGAATAAAATGCACTTGCCCTGTCATCAAAGGTATTCGTTCTTATGCTGAAAGGAAGCCAGGTGTAAACCAGCGTGTCAAGCGTTTTATAAACAGGGGTTACAACAACAAAGCGTTCACTGATATAACCGAATTTATTCAGCAGGTGCGTTATTATCTGCATTGTGCCCAAAAGACCGTTTGCAGCGGCGCTTAATACAATTGTTTTCAGCAGCTTATCTATTTTTGCACGTGTGTTTGCAAGGTTATAAATCATAACCTGCACAAGAAACATTCCCCACCATAATCCGGCAGTGCCAAGGGTATCCAGCTTGCTTTCAGACCACAGGGCACTTAAAAGTGCAAGGCTCATAAAAGCAATTTCAATTTTTCCGAGCGTGCCGACTTTGGCATTTCTTCCTTCCCTTGTCCATTGGCGTTTAAAAATAATAAATCCTGCAAACAGAATAAACGGACTTATGTATTCGGGAAGAATCGGAAACAGGAATAAAACGGCAAGCAGCCAGCACCATCCGGGATTTGTTTTATACTTTATTTTCAAAGCGTGCATTCGCTCTTTCATAAATATCCCTCTCTTTTACTTACACATAATACTACAAATTAAATAAGTTTTCAATAGCATATACAGATATATTGAAATGTCCGGTTTTCATATTAATATTTTTTTAAATATTCGTTCACATTATATATGGTTGAAAAGTAAGCAATTATATTGTATAATCACAAGGTATACTATAATTATGTTGATTGGAGTTTTGTTATGAACAACAAAGAAAAAAATCTTCCTTCCGAAGAAAACACTTTACAGGAAAATTCTTCGGATAAAGATACGTCAAAAGAAACGGAAAAGGTTTCGGAAGAAAACAAAGGCTGGGAATTTGATGCCAAAGCACCAATGCTTGAAAATAATATAAAACTCGGCGGCGGTTTTCAGATTGATGTTGATCAGCAGCCGGTTGCTTATAAAAATGAAAAAATTAAGAAAGCAAAGGATAAGGAGCATATTGTAATTAACAGAAAAGCGCTTAGAATCGGTTTGCTTTCTGCTGTTTCGGCAATTTTGGCCGCACTTTTAATTTTTTTCGGTGTTCGCTTTTTCGCTTTTCCGAACAGCAGTGAAACAATGAGTCCGGGAAATGTTGCGCTTACCGTTGGCAATACGAAAGTTTCGGTTGGAATGTATAATATGTATTACAATATGGTAGTAAGCAATTATAAGCAGTATGCAACACAGGGTTATTTTGATATTGATTTCAGCAAGGATTTATCCGAACAGTTTACAACAGATGAAAACAATGAAAAAATTTCCTGGGAAGAAATGTTTAAACAGAATACAATTAAACAGCTTCAGTATGTTATTGCATATTATGAGCCTGCTGTTGAGGCCGGGTTCACATTAAGCGACGAGCAGAAAGAAGCAATTGAAGAGAATATTGAAAGCATGAAAAAATCCGCCTCGGAGGCCGGTTCGAATTTTAATAAATATATTGAGGCAAATTACGGAAAATACTGCGGTGTTGCAACGCTCAGAAAATTTTTTGAACAAAGAGCATTGTATGAAAGCTATTACAACCGGATGAATCTGAAAATTTCGCTTCCGTTTTCCGATATTGAAAAATATTATGAAGAACACAAAACCGATTATACTTCTTTTGCTATGGTTGAAATGAAATTCAGCCTTGAGGATTCTGAATTCAAAACAATAGAAGATGTTAAAGCAAAGGCACAGGAATACTGTAATAAAATAAAAAATCTTGAGGATTTAAAATCGCTTCTTCCTGAAATTTCGGGCGAATTAATTGAGCAGGCTGTTGAACAGGGCTATTTTGCAGACAGTGCAGCCGCAATTAAATCGCTTGCATCATCCCTTACCGTAACCTATAACAATGATGTAATAGAAAGCAATTTCGGAAAGGAAATTCTTACATGGCTTCAGGCATCAGACAGGGCAGACGGGGATACAACCTATCAGATTAACGAGGATATGGGATATGCATATATTTTCCTGAACACTTCAGAAGCAAAGCCGGATTCAACAGAGTTGTATTCTGTAAGACATATTCTTATTTCTCCTACAGAAGAATTGTCTGACGTTGAAAAAGCTACGGAAGAACAATGGAATGCCGCGCAGGAAAAAGCAGAAAAAATTGTTGAAGAATATAACAGCGGTGAAAAAACAGAACTTTCATTTGCCGAACTTGCCGAAAAGAACAGCGCAGATGTAAATTCAACCTCTAACGGTCAGTCCGGAAGCTACGGCGGTATTATAGGCAAAACAAGCCTTGGTGTAATGGTTCCCGAATTTGAAAACTGGGCAACGGACGATGCAAGAAAATACGGCGATGTGGGTATTGTTAAAAGCAAATACGGTTATCATATTATGTATTTTATTTATGACGGACCAACATATTTGTTTAATGTAATGGACGATGCCAATATGGAAAAAATAAGCGAATTTATTAATTCTGTTACGTATAATGAACATTCCGCATTCAAAAAAACCACAGTTGTTGAACCTGTTTCGAAAGCTGCAAATTCATAAGGAATTATAAAATAAAAAATTTATTCTTGTAAAATAATTTATTTTAGTGTAAAATATTTTCATGAAAATTTTATACAATATGTAAGGAAGTCAAAGATTATGGCAAAAAAAGATTTAGATAACGATTTATTTGCCGGCGGTTCCATTTCCGAAGGTAAAAAGAAATCAAAAAAAGAAAAAAAAGGAAATGCAAGAAACAAATCTAAAAAAGGCATTTCGGCAAATACGGCTAAAATTATAAGATCTGCGGTTGCAGTTGTGCTGGTAGTGGCACTTCTTGTAACATATGTTGCAACAGGTCTTGTAAGAAAAGGCTTTATTCATTCCACTTTGCAGTGGACTACTTATTTAACGGCTGTTACAGTTAAATCAGACAACGGCGATAAAATCAATGTTCCCGTTTCAACTTATAATTACTATTATGCACTTAAATATAATAATTTGAAACAGCGCCAGGAGGCTGCAAATAACAGCGATGGCGAAAACAGCAGTATTCTGGGAATTTTAGGCTTGCTGCAGGAACCTGTTGATGCCGATTTTTCCAAGCCGCTTTCCGATCAGACTACAACAGATGATAACAATGAAACAATTACTTGGCAGGAATATATTTATAACGATGTTATAGAAACAATTGAAGAAACATATTCATTTTATCTTGCAGCTGTAAGAGATAATGACGGTGCCGAGCCTGAAATTACAGCAACACAGAAATCTCAGCTTGACAGCACACTTTCCGAATACAAAGAAGCAGCAGAAGAATACGGATATACATTATCTGCCTATCTTGTTGCTGTAATGGGCAAGGGTGTTACGGAAACTGTTTTCCGCCGTGAAGCAACACGTTCCTATATTGCAGACAATTATAAATCATCCATCAGCAGTGAAACGGTTGAAAAGAAATATACAGATGCCGAATATGACAAATATAAGGAAGAAAATCCAGATACGCTTAAAACAGTTGATGTAAGAATATTTGAAGCAAACAGCGAAAGTGATGCTGAAGCATTCAAAAAAGCCCTTAAAGCAGACGGTTCAAACTTTACCGAGCTTGCCGTTAAATATTCAAAGGACGGATTTTATAAAAAATATTATGCAGATGATTCAGCTTCAACTGTAACAAAGGCAACCAGGTCTTTCCTGATGAACAGCAGCGGTTTTTCAATTGGAAAAGAAGATGAATCATCCAAAAAGGAAGAAGAAAAAACATATACCGGACTTGACTGGCTTTACAGTGCCGACAGAAAAGCCGGCGATATAAACAGTTTTTCAAAAACAGTTGTATATGTTCTTTCTCCGGCAGAAGAAGCAGACGGCAATACAATTAATATCCGCCACATTCTTATATCGCCTAAGGGTGAACCTTCAAAGGCTACTTCGGCAAAAGATGCCGACTGGGATTCTGCACTGCAGGAGGCTGAAAAGCTTCTTGAACAGTTTAACAAGGGTGACAAAACTGCAAAAAGCTTTGCAGACCTTGCCGGTAAAAACACAGATGATCCGGGTTCAGAAGAAACAGGCGGACTTTATGAAGATGTTGCACCCGGTCAGATGGTTTTGCCGTTTAATAACTGGTGCTTTGCAGACGGCAGAAAGGCCGGCGATACCGATATTATAAAAACAGAATCAGGTTATCATATTATGTATTTTGACGGTGAAACAAAAACTCCGATTTGGAAATCTTTTGCTGAAACACAAATGAAAGATAAAGATTCACAGTCCAAGGCAGATGCAATAGAGGAAGAGTTCACCGCAAAGGTTAACTGGTTCGGTTCCCGTTATTTTGAAATAGATACTGATATAGACAGATAATTTTCCAAAGGAGGTTGCACTTTGTGCGGCCTCTTTTGAGTATGCTTTAACAGATTTAATATAAATTATCTACTTGTGAGGAAATAAATGAGCGAATACAAGGCTACAGATGTAGAATTGCTGAAAGAAAGAATTTCAAGGCTTATGGCAGCGCTGGAAGAAGTGAATTTTGAATGTCAAAGGCTTGAAATTATAAATTCAAACCTTGATTTTCAGCTTAAAGAAGCAAACCGTGAACTCAATCAGAATATTGCGGTTTTACAGGCGCTTGAAGAGGAAAATGAAGAATTAAAAAAGAAATTGCAGGGTTATAAAAATGGAATATAAACTTAATGTAACACAGCTTAGGGAATATGCTGAAAAGCTGAAGGCAGGAGACAGGGTGATACTTTCGGGAAAGGTTTATACCTCACGTGATGCCGCCCATAAAAGAATTGTTGCGGCAATGGATGCGCATTCGCAGCTTCCTTATGATTTAAAAGATGCTGTTATATATTATGCAGGTCCTACACCTGCACCCGAAGGGCTTGCTATCGGTTCATGCGGTCCTACAACATCAAGCCGGATGGATGTTTTTGCGCCTGCTCTTCTTGATAAAGGCATTGTGGCTATGGTGGGAAAAGGCGAACGAAGCCGGGCGGTTTGTGATGCCATTATCAGAAATAAAGCGGTTTATTTATGTGCCATCGGCGGCGCAGGTGCGCTTGCATCTAAGTGCATTACGGACTGCAGGGTTATTGCGTATGATGATTTAGGCTGTGAATCTGTTAAGGAACTTCAGTTCAGTAATTTCCCGTTAACTGTTGCCATAGACTGCACAGGCGGAAATATATTTGAAAGATAATGCTATATAAAAGGCGAAGGAATATTCCTTCGCCTTTTTTGATGTAACGGTTTTTATATTTATAATGTTTTTGTGCGCAAGTCAGAATTTCTTTTTTATATCGCTGAGCACTTTCTTTTCTATTCTGGAAACATAGCTGCGGCTGATTTTTAATTTGTCTGCCACTTCACGCTGTGTTAACGGCTTTTTATTATCTAAGCCATATCTTAAAATTATGATTTTTTTTTCTCTTTCATCATCCATTTCCTCTATGATTTTTGAAACCTTTTCCCATTTTATTTTTGTTTCCAAATCTTCAGCCAAATCCCGGCTGTCACTGATTGTTTCCTGTATGGTCAGCGGATTGCCGTCTTTATCTATTTCTATTGAATCGCCCAAATAAACATCTGTTGCATTTTTCCGTATGTTTCTGAAATGCATCAGGATTTCATTTTCAATGCATCGGCTGGCATAGGTGGCAAGGCGTATTCCTTTATCGGTATTAAAGCTGTCTATGGCTTTAATAAGCCCTATTGTTCCTATGGAAATCAAATCATCCGTATCATTCGTTTTGGAATAATATTTTTTTACAATATGGCTTACAAGTCTTAAATTTCGCTCAATCAGCAAAGCGCGCGCATCCTTGTCTCCGTTTTTAAACCGTTCCAGCGCCTGTGCTTCATCCTTTGCATTCAGGGGCTTCGGAAAACTGGAGGTATTGTTTATGTGCAGTATGAAATAAAGAAAATTTGCACTTAAAATGGAAAGTAAAGCAGAAAACATTTTCATCACCGATAAATACTATGTTTTCATAACTTGGCACATACATTTCTTAACCCTGTATTGAAATATTTATTTTTTGCCTGTATAATTACTGTAATATGATTTATGCGGCTGTGTAAATGAATTCAGACAACTGTATTCGGTAAAATAAGGATATTCGTGTGAAAAATCACACGAATCAAATTATATTGCCCTCAAAATTTGCCTGTGTCATAATTTTGAGATGGCTGAAATCACCACTTACGCCTGTTCAGGCAATATAGGCGGGTGATTTTTATTAAACTATTTGTTGCCTGAAAGGCTATGGTGATTAATATGAAATATAACTGGATTGATGCATTTTTATTGAATAAGGCAGGAACTGTAAAGGATTTGCAGGCTGAATGGAATTGGATAAGATATCAGATTGGCGGAAAAATGTTTGCGGCGGTATGTCTTGATGAAAACAATAAGCCTTATTATATTACACTGAAACTGGAACCGTCGGAAGGCAGTTTTTTAAGACAGCAATATGAGGATGTTATTCCCGGATATTACATGAACAAAGTGCATTGGAATTCGGTTAAGGCAGACGGTGAAGTGCCGGATGATGTACTGAAGGATATGCTGGATAAATCGTATATGCTTGTTTTAAAAGGGTTCAGTAAAAAAAGACAAAAAGAAATTCTGGGAGAATAAATGAAAGATATCGGACAGGCAAATGATTAAAAAGGCAGATACAGATGCGTAAAAAGTATTTTGTCTTTTATGATATAAAATAATTTATTGAATTTGGAGGAAGCCATGTTTTTAAAAAATAAAAAATACATTCGTGCTGTTAATACCGGCGGCATTTTCAGCAATTGTTTCAGCAGCAGTTATCCGCAGACTGTGGTTTCAAAAATTATTTTAAACCACTTTAAAAAATCAGGAAAAAAACCGAAATGTATTTTTATCGGGTGGGACGGATGCCGCTGTGATGCAATGAAGTATTTAATTAAAAGCGAAAGCGAAAAAGTAAGCGGCGGCAACGGAAACTTTCATTACAGCGCTGTTAATTTTCTTAAAAACAGCGGCGGTGTTTATATTACATATGTTGGCGGTGATAACGGCTTTCAGCAGGAAACAAGCACGGCGCAGGGATGGGCATCTGCACTTTGCGGAAAGTGGATGAAGCCACTGTGGAAAACCGGTATTGAATGGAGTCTTGATGAAGATTATCCTACGGTTATGCAAACACTTGCAAAGCAGGGATATAAAACTTCGTTCAGTTGTATCTGGCCTATTCATTTCGATAAAACATATAAAAACGAAATAGAGTATGCGCAGGAACATGATTTACAGCAGTTATTCTTTAAATTTGAAACAGATGATGAACTGCATACAAATATGCTGGAAAGAATAAACAGCGAGGATGATTTTATTTTCGGCATTTATGAAAATCCTGATATTAACGGGCACGGAACAAATTTCGGCGATGAAAATTACAGATATGTTGCCGGAATATGTAATCTGGATACCTTATCATTTGATTTGATTCGGGAAATCCAATCCAGACCATCGGCTGATGAAGAAGACTGGCTTATTGTGATTGGCTCAGACCACGGCGGTCATCTTACAAGGCACGGCACGCAGAAAACAGAGGACAGAACCACCTTCCTGGCAGTTTCAAAACCTTTGGAGGAACTGCTTGAATCATGAAATATTCTATTAAAAGTATAACGAAAAGCCGTGCTGTTATTATTGTTTTGTGGCTTGTGTATGCATCAGCCTATTTTGGAAGAACCTGCTATTCTGCGGCAATTGCTTCTATTGTGGGAAACGGAATTTATGACAAAGCAGATATCGGCATTGTGGGTACGGCTTTTTTTGTATGTTACGGTGCCGGGCAGATTATAAACGGTATTCTGGGGGATAGGGTAAATCCGTTTTTAATGGTGCTTTGCGGTGTTTTTTCCAGCGGGATATGCTGCATTTCAATGGCAGCGGCAGATCATCTTGGCGTTATGGCAGTTCTTTGGGGTGCCAACGGCGTTTTTCAGTCAATGCTTTGGTCACCGCTGCTTCGTATTTATTCTGAAACCATAAACGAGAAATTAAAAAAAGGCGCAGTGCTTAATATAGCGCTTTCACTGCCTGTAGGTACAGTGTTATCCTATCTTACCTGCACATTTATTATAGACAGGTATACATACAAAGCTGTGTTTATATGCGGCGGAACGGTTATTTTAATGATGTTTGCGGCTGCGATAATCTGTTTTTCCGTTATCAGAAAAAGTATTGTTAAAGTTAGGAAAACACTTCCGGCAGAGCATTTGTTAAATTCCGGAAAACAAAAGACCGGACTATGGACAGTAGTTGGTTTATCCGGACTGATGCTTATTCTTGTTCCGTCTTTTCTGCACGGTATGATGAGAGACGGCATTACAAACTGGGTTCCGACCATGATTTCGGAATCTTACGGTGTTTCTGCAAGTTTGTCAACGTTTCTTACGGTGGCACTTCCTGTGTTTAATGCTTTCGGCGCATATGCCGTAACACCGCTTTATAAAAAATGCAGGGAAAACGAAATGAAAACGGCAGGTATAACAGCGGCGGCCGCACTTGTTCCGATGCTTCTTCTTTTGTTTATCGGAAAAGCACCTGTTTATTTAATTGTAATTCTGCTGGCATTAACAACTGCGTCAATGTATGCGCTGAATTATCTGATTATATCCCGTGTTCCTGTAAGATTTTCATCTTATTCCTGCACATCAAGCATAAGCGGAATACTGAATTCTGCCGCTTATATCGGCTGTGCGGTTTCTGTTTACGGATTCGGTGCAGTTTCTCAGAAAGCAGGGTGGACTGCGGTTATTATAATTTGGATAACTGCCGGTGTGCTTACATCTGTTTTTGCTTTCGGTTCAAATAAGAAGTGGCGAAAATTTATCGGGGAAAAATAAAGAAAACGAACAGCATATGCTGTTCGTTTTTTATATAAAGCTGTGTTCAATTGTTACAACAAGATTTATATCTGGATATGTTTCTTTAAATGATTTTCGCAGTTCTTTCAAAATAACACTGTTTTCCTTTTTATACTGATGCGGTATAACAAGATCAAAAATGAAATTTGTATGTGTTGTTCCTTCAACCACTCTGAAATCATGAAATGAAAAGCTGCTGTCATAGCTGCATATCATTTCAGCGGTCATAGCTTTGTATGAATTGATTTTTTCATCATCCACAACAACAGGGTCCATATGAATACACATCATTATATTAAGCTTGCGGCTTATACGCTTTTCAACATTGTCTATCATATCGTGAAGCTTTAAAACATTTTCGTTGCACGGCACTTCTGCGTGTGCAGATGCAATAATTCTTCCGGGTCCGTAATCGTGTACAATCAAATCATGCACACCGGCAATATCGCTTTCTGCAAGCATTATTTCTTCTATATTTTTTACCAGTTCCGGATCCGGCGCTTTTCCGAGAAGGTTGTTTATAATGTCTTTTACAATTCCTATACCGGCAATCACTACAATTACTGCAACAATTATGCCGATAATTCCGTCTGCTCTTTTAAACGGCGTAAAGGAAGAAATTAAAAGTGCAGCAATTGTTGCGGCTGTAGCAATGCAGTCGTTCAAACTGTCCTGCTTCACAGCTTTCATATTGACATTTCCTGTTATTTTAAACAGTTTGCCGTTAAAAAACGCCATCCAGAGTTTTACGGCAATGGATACGATTAAAACAATCAGTGTAAAAATGCTGAATTTAACATCCTGCGGATTGATTATTTTTTCAATGCTGCTTTTTCCAAGCCCGAATCCCATAAGAAAAATAAAAAAGGAAACAATAAGTGCGCTTATATATTCCATTCTTCCATGTCCGAAGGGATGATTGTCGTCAACAGGTTTTCCGGCAAGTTTTGCACCGAAAATGGTAACAACATTGGAACTTGCATCCGAAAGGTTATTTACTGCATCTGCCGTGATGGAAACAGAGTTTGATACTGTTCCTATTACAAATTTAAAAATGCAGAGAATAATGTTGCAAAGGATTCCCACAGTGCCGGACAGAGTGCCGTATTTTTCCCTTGTTTTTAAATCGTTTTTATCGCTGTCTTTTATAAACAGTCTTATTATCAAGTCTGTCATAATTCCCCTCCGTTTGTATTCGTTTATAATAACATAAAAATCAGAATAACTCAACAAAATTTGCTGTTGAGCGCAGAATCATGTTGTGGTATAATTCAGAAACAGGCACATTTGGTCAAAATATGCCGTAATTTGCGGCTGGTTTGATATCCGTATGCTTTATTTATGTTGAAATGATGAGGTTATGTGATGAAAAAACTTCTTATTATAAACGGTTCGCCAAGGGATAACGGTGTTTGCGCAGAGCTTATCCGGCAGATTAAACCCTATTTTATTGATTGTGAAATTAAAGAATACAGCACGTTTGCACTTGCACCGTCCCCATGCCGTGACTGTAAATACTGTGAATATCACGATGGCTGTTATAATCATGATTTGGATATATTTTTTGAGGATTTTGAAGCGGCGGATTTTATTGCGTTTGTTACGCCTGTATATAACAATTTTTTCCCTGCACCTCTTAAAGCGGTGATAGACCGTTTTCAGCGTTATTACAGTGCAAGATTCAAGCGCGGTGCAAAACCGCCGATAGAAAAATTCAAAAGGGTGGGTGCTGTAATTGTTGCCGGTTCCAATGCAAGGGCAGCTTCCGATTATATGACAAATACGCTGAAGCAGTCTTTCGCAGTGCTTAACGGGGAAGTAACCGCAAGGTATTTTATACCGAATACGGATTTGGGAAAATATACATTCAACAATATAGAACTTCAGAAGTTTATACATCAGATTAAAGGATAAAGAATAAAAGATATGAACATAACGCCGCAAAACGGTTTTTGTTTATAAAATTATTATATGTCTGTTTTTCCGAAACGGTTTATTTAAAGGAGTAAAAAATGGTTAGTAAAACAAAATTTACTGTTGATAACGATAAAATAAAAGAATTGTTTGCAAAAGCCGGTATTTACAGTATTACAAACATTTCACCGCTTGGCGCAGGCGAATATAATGCTGTTTCGGGCAAAATGTTTTTCAAAAGTGCCTTCAGAGTTCTGAATGGCGAGTAAAACTTCATTTTATAATAACAATCTGCGGCACAGCGCTGCGGATTGTTTCTTTTTTATACATAATTTATCAATAATTATTTTATTGATTATAAATATAAAGTATGCTATAATTTATGCAAATTAAAATGGAGTAGTATATATAAATGATAATTCTCGGCATTGATCCCGGTTATGCAATTATAGGCTGGGGCGTTCTTGAATATAAATCAAATAAATTCCGTGTTTTGGATTACGGCGCTATTACAACAGAGGCGCACACGCCGTTTCCTGTAAGGCTTCAGATTATTTATACGGAAATGAATATGATTTTTGATAAATATAAGCCGGAAATTATGAGCATGGAAAAACTGTTTTATAATAATAATGCCAAAACAGTTATTGATGTGGCACAGGCAAGAGGTGTGATAACGCTTTCGGCACAGATGCACGGTATAGAAATTGCCGAATATACACCGCTTCAGGTGAAACAGTCTGTAACCGGATACGGAAGAGCCGTAAAAAAGCAGGTGCAGGAAATGACAAGGCTTATTCTGAATCTTGAAAAAATCCCAAAGCCCGATGATACTGCCGATGCGCTTGCTATGGCTATCTGCCACGGGCATTCAAGCGGAAGCCTGCTTGGTGTATATAATAAATTTTTGAGGTAATCATATGATTTATAATGTTAAAGGTATTCTTACTTATATAGATGCACAGTTTGTTGTTGTTGAGTGCGGCGGTGTTGGCTTTAAATGCTTCACCTCGCTTAATACATCAAAATCTGTGGGTAAAACAGGCAGTGAGGTTAATTTGTTTACGTATCTTTCCGTAAGGGAGGATGCTATGGATTTATTCGGATTTTCAACACAGACGGAGCTGGACTCCTTTAAACTGCTTATTACGGTTTCAGGGATCGGTCCGAAAGCGGCGATAGCCGTTCTTTCCGAACTTTCACCGGACAGACTGGCAGTAGCCATTGCATCGGGTGATACCAAATCAATCATAAAGGCAAACGGAATAGGGAAAAAGACGGCAGAAAGAATTGTTCTTGAATTAAAGGATAAGATGGTAAGTATGTCTTCGGGTGAAATTTCGGCAGCCGTGGAATCTGCAGGTTCAATTCTTGAGGAATCTGCTTCTTCAGAAGCCGTTGCGGCACTTGTTGCGCTGGGCTTCAGTCAAAGTGATGCGGCCGTTGCTGTCGGTCAGATGGATAAATCGCTGTCTGCGGATGAAATGATAAGGCTTGGTTTAAAACAGCTTTCAAGAAATCTTTAATTGATTTTCAGGAGATACTATGAACGAGATGGATTTTGAAAACCGAATAGTTTCAACAGAGTTTACAGAAGCGGATAATGATATTGAAAACAGTCTGCGTCCTAAAGAACTGACGGATTATATCGGTCAGGAAAAGGCAAAGGAAAATCTTTCTGTATATATTCAGGCGGCACGTGCAAGAGGGGAAGCGCTGGACCACGTTTTGCTTTACGGTCCTCCCGGACTTGGCAAAACCACGCTTGCGGGCATTATTGCAAACGAAATGGGCGTAAATATCAGAATAACAAGCGGTCCGGCAATTGAAAAACAGGGCGACTTGGCAGCATTGCTTACCAATTTACAAGAGGGCGATGTGCTTTTCATTGACGAAATTCACCGCCTTAACAGAAGCGTGGAAGAGGTTTTGTATCCTGCCATGGAAGACAGGGCACTTGATATTATTATAGGAAAAGGACCTTCCGCACGATCCATAAGGCTTGATTTGCCGAATTTCACGCTTGTTGGGGCAACCACACGTGCGGGGCAGCTTTCCGCACCTCTGCGAGACAGATTCGGCGTTATTTTAAGACTGGAGCTTTATACAAATGATGAGCTTGCGTCTATTGTAAGAAGAAGTGCCGGTATACTTGGAATTGATATTGATGACAACGGCGCATATCAGATTGCTTCCAGGTCCAGAGGAACGCCGCGTATTGCAAACAGACTTCTTAAAAGAAGCCGTGATTTTGCTGAGGTTAAATATGACGGTGTTATAACGGAGGAGGCTTCCTCGGATGCGCTGAACAGAATGGAAATTGACGGTTTGGGTCTTGATTCAATAGACCGCCGTCTTCTTACAACAATGATTAGAAATTATAACGGAGGACCCGTCGGTCTTGAAACCATTGCCGCTGCAATCGGCGAAGAAGCCGTAACGATTGAAGATGTTTATGAGCCGTATCTTATGCAGATAGGCTTTTTAAGCAGAACCCCCAGGGGAAGATGTGTAACGGCACTGGGCTACAAACATCTTGGCTTTGAACAGGACGGACAGCAGACTCTGATATAAATATATTTTGAAAGGTTTTGTTTTTTGTGGGTAGATTATTTGGAACAGACGGTGTAAGAGGAATTGCAAATAAGGATTTAACAAACGAGCTTGCCATGCAGATAGGAAAGGCGGCGGCTGAAATTCTGATTAAAAACACAACGGCAGATACAAAGCCTGTTGTTATGATCGGAAAAGATACAAGAGCATCCGGCGATATGCTTGAAGCAGCGCTCACATCCGGTTTCTGCTCTGTCGGAGTAGATGTTCTTTCGGTTGGGGTAATTCCCACTCCGGCCATTGCTTATCTTGTGGAAAAATACAACTGCGATGCAGGCGTTATGATTTCTGCTTCGCATAATCCCTGTGAATATAACGGCATTAAAATCTTTCAGGGAAACGGATACAAACTTCCGGATGAAACGGAAGAAGAAATTGAATCCATTATTCTTGACAATGCAGGAAAAATGGATATGAAAACGGGCGGCGGTGTCGGAAAAAGAACATTCTGCAAAACGGCTGTTGAAGATTATATCAGCCATGTTGTTTCCGTTTCGGATATTCGGTTTGACGGAATGAATATTGCAATAGACACGGCAAACGGTTCTGCATCTGTTTGTGCAAAGGAAATTTTTACCCGTCTCGGTGCAAAGTGCCACATGCTTTCAGATACTCCGGACGGAGTAAATATTAACGCAAACTGTGGCTCCACACATCCTGAAGAGCTGATGGAATTTGTTAAAGCCAATAAGCTTGACCTTGGTTTGGCATTCGACGGCGATGCAGACAGAATGCTTGCAGTGGATGAAAACGGAAATCTTATAGACGGCGACAGAATTATTGCTATCTGCGCAATGCAGATGAAGCAGGAGGGTCGGCTTGAAAAAGATACGGCAGTGGTAACGGTTATGAGCAATATGGGCTTTTTCAAGTTCTGCGATGATTACGGTATCAAATGTGCCAAAACTGCCGTAGGAGACCGCTATGTGCTTGAACGTATGCTAAAACAGGGCTACAATATCGGCGGTGAGCAAAGCGGTCATATCATTTTTCTTGATTATGCTACAACCGGAGACGGTGAGCTTTCCGGTGTTAAACTGATAGAAACCGTTAAAAAAAGCGGTGCAACACTTGGTGAACTTGCATCAGTTATGACCGTTTATCCGCAGGTGTTAATAAATGTGGAGGTTACGGCAGAGGGTAAGAAAAAGTATAACAATGACGAGTATATCATTTCCGCAGTTCAGGAAGCGGAAATGGAACTTCACGGAGACGGAAGGGTACTGGTTCGTGTGTCCGGCACAGAACCGCTTGTCCGTGTAATGCTTGAAGGAAAAGATATAGATAAAATTACAAATCTCGGTAATTATATTGCCGGCGTAGTTAAAGAAAGACTTAGTTGATGAGATATACAAAGGATTGGAAAGAGTATGAGCTTATTGACTGCTCCGGCGGTGAAAAGCTTGAAAGATGGGGAGAACAGCTTTTAATAAGACCTGACCCCCAGGTTATATGGAAAAGCGAAAAAACAAATAAACTGTGGTTTGGGGCGGATGCAAGATATGAACGCTCACATTCCGGCGGCGGTCAGTGGAATGTCCGCAAAAAAATACCGTCCGTATGGCAGGTTAAATACAAAGATTTAACCTTTAATATAAAAACCATGGGTTTCAAGCATACAGGGCTTTTTCCCGAACAGGCAGTTAACTGGGATTTTACCAGGCGGGTTATTAAAACCAGCGGCAGAACAGATGTGAAGGTTCTGAATCTTTTTGCATATACCGGTGGCGCAACAGCGGCATGCCTGAAAGAGGGTGCGTCGGTTGTGCATGTTGATGCTTCCAAAGGAATGACACTTTGGGCAAAAGAAAACATTGAAGCATCGGGGCTTTCGGAAAAACCGTGCAGATGGATTGTTGACGACTGCATTAAATTTGTTCAGCGTGAAATCAGAAGAGGAAATAAATACGATATTATTATTCTTGATCCTCCGTCTTACGGCAGAGGACCTAAAGGTGAAATATGGCATCTGGAGGACAGCCTTTACGATTTTGTTAAGCTGATTAAGGATGTATTGTCAGACAATCCTCTTATGGTGCTTCTTAATTCATATACAACAGGGCTTTCGGCTTCTGTTATGAAATATATTCTTGATGATATTATTGTTAAAGAAAAGGGCGGCAGTGTTGATGCCGATGAAATCGGGCTTCCCGTTTCATCCAATAACGGGGTTCTTCCCTGCGGAGCATCGGCCATTTGGTTAAACAATGGAATTAATCAGATTTGATCATGTTGATTTTTCTTATACTTCTGAAGAAAACGGAAACACCGTAATATCGGCAGAGGTAATGAAGGATTTTAATCTTACAATTGAAAAGGGCAGTTTTGTTGCAGTTCTTGGGCATAACGGTTCAGGCAAATCCACTGTTGCAAAGCTGATAAACGGAATACTTGTGCCCCAAAGCGGAACGGTAACCGTTAACGGTATTGCAACGGATAATGAAGACAATGTTTACGAAATCAGAAAAAGCGTTGGAATGGTTTTTCAGAATCCGGATAACCAAATAGTAGCTTCCGTTGTGGAAGAGGACGTTGCTTTCGGTGTTGAAAATCTCGGAATACCGTCTGACGAATGCCGCAGAAGAGTGGACGAGGCGCTTAAAACAGTCGGTATATATGCGCTTCGCGAAAAAGCGCCGCATAAGCTGTCAGGCGGGCAGAAACAGCGTGTTGCCGTTGCGGGCATTATAGCAATGAAGCCAACGTGCATTGTGCTTGACGAACCCACTGCCATGCTGGATCCGAGCGGACGCAGAGAAGTCATAGATACAATCAGGAAACTGAACAGGGAAGACGGCATAACAATTGTGCTGATAACACATTATATGGATGAAGCCGTTGAGGCAGACAGAGTCATTGTGATAGACGGCGGAAAAATCAAACTTGACGGTTCGGCTGAATATGTGTTTTCCAATGTTGATGAAATAAAGGCTATGGGACTGGATGTTCCGCAGGCAACAGAGCTTATACATAAAGCAGGGCTTGAAAGCAGTGAAACAATTTTAAACACAGATGAATGTGTGGAATTTATTAAAAAAAGGCTGGAGGAGTAATTGTGGCGGTTTTGGTCTGCGAAAATTTAAAATATCTTTACAGCGCAGGCACACCATTTGAAACTGCGGCGATTGAAAATGTTGATTTTTCGGTTGAAAAAGGGGAACTGATTGGTATAATTGGTCATACCGGAAGCGGAAAATCCACCCTTATTCAGCATTGCAACGGACTTTTGGAACCGCATGGCGGCGTTGTTTTTCTGAACGGAAAAGATATCTGGGCAAAGGAAAATAGAAAACATATAAGAGATGTCCGTTTTTCGGTTGGTCTTTGTTTTCAGTATCCGGAATATCAGATTTTTGAAGAAACCGTTTTTAAAGAAATTGCCTTTGGTCCGAAGCAGATGGGACTGAAAGAAAAGGAGATTAAAGAACGGGTATATAAAAGTATGGCTTTTGTGGGTATAGACCGTTCTTTTGAAAATAAATCACCGTTTGATTTGTCGGGCGGGCAGAAAAGGCGTGTGGCAATTGCTTCTGTTATAGCCATGCAGCCGCAGGTGCTGATTCTTGATGAACCCTGTGCCGGTCTTGATCCGAAGGGCAGAGAACGTATTCTTGCTTTGATTAAGGAATACAGAGAAACGATGGGAACAACGGTAATTGTTGTTTCTCATTCTATGGAAGATATGGCTGAAATATGCAGCAGAGTGCTTGTTATGGACCATGGAAAAACAGCTATGTACGGCACGGTGGCGGAGGTTTATTCGCAAGCCGGCAAGCTGAGGAGTATGGGGCTTAATATTCCGCAGATTACAGATATTTTTCTGAGATTAAAGGCAGAGGGTATTGACTGCAGAACAGATATTTTTACCGTTTCCGACGGAGCGCAGGAGCTTAGAAGGCTTTTCGGCAAAAAGAAAGGGGCGGTGATATGATAAGCGATATAACAATCGGGCAGTATTTCCCAGGAAATTCAATTGTGCATAAGCTGGATGCAAGAATGAAAATTGTTTTAACCGTTCTTTTTATTGCTGCATTGTTTTTATGCGGAAATTTTATTTCACTTTCTGTTATTTTGATATCGGCGGCAGCGGTTATCGGTTTAAGCAGAATTTCATTTAAAACAATTTTAAAAAGCGTAAAACCGCTTGCGCTTATTATTATCATTACTGCCGTTATTAACTTATTTTACGGAACCGGTGAGGCTGTTGCGGAATTCTGGGTGTTTAAAATTACAGTAAACGGTATTTATAAAGCTTTGTTTTTTTCGTTCAGAATTACCACGTTAATTGTTATAGGTTCAATGCTTACTTATACTACATCGCCGACAGAGCTTACAGATGCAATTGAACGGCTTTTTAAGCCGCTTAAATATATCGGCATAGATGTTCATATGATTGCAATGATTATGACCATTGCACTTCGTTTTATTCCTACGCTTGTTGAAGAAATAGAAAAAATTACCGCTGCGCAGAAATCCAGGGGAGCAGATATGGAATCCGGAAATATTATAAAGCGTGTAAAGGCGCTTATACCTGTGCTTATACCGCTGTTTATATCTTCTTTCCGCAGAGCAAGGGAGCTTGCTTACGCAATGGAATGCCGCTGTTACCGCGGCGGGGCAGGAAGAACAAAAATGAAAGTTTCAAAAATTCATTTCCGGGATTGCTGTGCACTTGTTCTGATATCGTTATTGACAGCGCTTGTATGTTATCTCAATACCTTGATGGTGGCGGTTATATGAGAAATTTACTTATTGAAATCAGCTATGACGGTTCCGGTTATCACGGCTGGCAAATTCAGAAAAATGCAGTAACCGTTCAGCAGGTTTTTCAGAAAGCAGTTGAAAAAGTTTTCGGCGGACAAACAGATATTAAGGGCTGCAGCCGAACAGACAGCGGTGTGCATGCGTATTCATATTTTGTTTCATTGAAAACAGAACAGAATATACCGGCAGAAAGGATTCCTGCGGCGCTGAATACATATTTGCCTAAGGATATTGCGGTTCTAAGCTGCAAAGAGGTTGATTATGATTTTCATGCACGTTACAGTGTTAAATCAAAGGAATATATTTATAAACTGTATAACGGAAAAATCAGAAATCCGTTCTATAACAAGTATGCTTATCATTACAGATTTCCTGTGAACGCAGAGTACCTGAATAACGAAGCAAAGGCCTTTATAGGCACGTATGATTTCAGCGGCTTCTGTTCTGCGCATTCCGGAGTGGAGGACACGGTGAGAACGGTTTATAATTTTGAAGTGTTCAGAAAAGGCGATATGGTTTATTTTAAGGTTGAAGCAGACGGTTTTCTTTATAATATGGTCAGAATAATGGTTGGAACGCTTCTTTTTGTTAATGAGGGCAAAATCAAACAGGGAACGCTGAAAGGTATTATTGAAAGCAAAAACAGAAAACTGGCAGGAAAAACAGCTCCTGCAGAAGGCTTATATCTTAATAAGGTCAATTATTAAAAGGATTTGAAAATATGGCGGATAATTATCGAAAAAAAGAACGCAGTGAAAGAAAAAATGCAAAAAATAAAAAAAGAATTACCATACTTTGGATTGTTATTATTGCGGCCGCGGCAGTGATTGCTGTGATGAAAATAAGTGAAATCAACTTTTCGGCACTGTTTCATTCAGATAAAAATGACAACGGCATTGTGCTGTCTGAAGATGAAAATAACCGAGAGGGGTTTCCTTACAGAATTGATTCAGGCGAAAACAATATTTTATCCGTTGTGGGAAGCAAAATTGCAATTTTAAACGATTCGTCGTATACTGTTGTCGATGCTTCCGACGCTGAAGAGTTTATCCGAGATGAACACGGCTATGCAAATCCGATTATAAAAACAAGCGGCGGATATTCCGTTATTTATGATCAGGGTGCAAATGTGTACCGACTTGACAGTCAGAAGGAAAATATATATGAAAATTCAGCAAAAGGTGAAATTCTTTGCGCTGATGTAGCCGATACCGGCGCAGTTGCAGTAGCGGCTGTTTCGGGCGTACACAAAAGCACGGTTTTTGTGTACGGAAAGTCTTTTTCAGAAAAAATGAATTATGAGGTTTCCGGCGGTTATATCACCTCTGTTGCTGTTGATGACAGGGGAAAAAATGTTGCTTTTACTGTAATGAATTCGGAAAATGCAGAAATAAAATCCACGCTTTATACAATGTCTGTAAATGATGCACAGCCAAGGGCAAAGTTTGAATATTTTGGTTCTTCTGTGCTGGACATTCATTTTTCGTCGGGATATCTGTACGTTGTGGGAAACGATTTTGTCAGTGTGATTTCGTCACTTGAAAAAGAGACGGCGGTTTATGAAAAGGGCAGCATAAATACAGTGGCTTACTGCTATAATCCCGCAGATAATCTGGTGCTTGCCTATTCCGATTATATCGGGGCAGCCGAAAATAAGATTTCTTATATCAGGCAGAACGGAAAAGTGAAAACAACGGTTTCTGTAAATACGGAAATTAAAGCAGTATCTGCATCGGGAACGGATATGACCGTGCTTACCGGCAGTGAAGTGATTTCATACAAATTAAGCAACGGAAATGAAAAAGCACGTATAAAGGTGGATGATTCGTATACGGATATTCTCCAGCTTTCATCAAAAATATACGCAAAGCATCGTTCGGTGCTTGAAATTATCAGTAAATAGGAGAGGAAAATATGAATTATATTGATATATTTATTCTGGTTTTATTTGTTGTTATTGTTTTTGAAGGGTATGCAAGGGGTTTTGTGGTTTCGCTTTTGTCGCTTGCAAGAATTGCAGTTGGCATTCCCGTTTCCTTTTTGGTGGCGGACAAATGCAGCAATATGGTTTATACAAATTATTTCCGTGAAACAATCAGCCAAAATGTATTGACCGGCATTGAAAAAAGCGGTGCCGATACATATATTCAGACTTTTAAAAATACAATAAACGGCATTCCGGATGTTTTTAAGGGCACTGTTGATTTTTCCCTGCTTGATAATGCAAGTGCCGCTTCAACTGCGGAGAGTATTATGTCAAACATTGTGGATCCGATAGCCGCAATGATAACAAAAGTTATCGTTTTTATTGTAACGCTTGCGGTTTTTTATATTGTTACGGCAATACTATTGTTTGTTGTGAAAAAAATAACAAACAGCAGCCATGCACCTTTCAGAAAAACAAATAAATTTCTCGGCGCACTGCTTGGTGTGGTGAAAGCTTTGATTCTTGTGTTTGCTGTTGCAAGAATAGGCGCTTTTTTTACTGAAAATATTGCTGCGGGCGACAATGCGTTTTTACAGCAGCTTGCTTCAAGCCGGATAATTGAATTTGCAAATAAATTTAACCCGATTCTGTTTATATAAAATATTAGGAGAATAAAAATGAGCAATTTTAAATCAAATGTCAAAGACCTTTTTTCAGGCTGTCTTACTGTGCCGAACTTTTTATCTGTAATAAGAATACTTCTTATTCCCGTTTTTGCGGTTTTGTTTCTGCAGGAGCATTATATAATTGCCATTGCAGTTATTATTTTTGCAGAACTTACGGATTTGTTTGACGGAATGATTGCCAGACGATTTAACCAGGTTTCCGCACTTGGCAAAATTCTTGATCCTATCGCCGACAAACTTTCACAGATTTCTATTGTTGTGGTGCTTATAATTAAATATTGGGACAATGCTATTAAATATCTTTTTATGTTCTTTATTATAAAAGAAATTGTTATGCTGATTGGCGGCGCATTGCTTATTTCCAAAGGACTTCGCCCCGTTGCGGCAGAAATGTGGGGAAAGATTGCCACAACGGTTTTCTGCATTGTAATGATATTTGTGCTTGCATTCGGTGAAGGCGGCGCATTATGCGATATTACCGGATTTACATTGCCGAATGCGGTAACGTGGGCTCTTGCTGCCGTTTCCGCAATATGTACTTTTGGATCACTGCTTGGCTATATACCGGGTTTTGTGCGCCAGATTAAGGAAAAAAAAGAAGATAAATAATTAAAGGAGAAATCATTTTTTAATGAAACAGCAATTATGCAGCAGGTGCAATGAACGCCCTGCAGTCGTATTTATACAAAAAATGGAAGATGGAAAAATGGTGCCTGAAGGGCTTTGCATAAAATGTGCAAGGGAGCTGAATGTGGGTTCCATTAATCAAATGATAGACCAGCTTGGTGTTACGGATGAAGAGCTTGAAGCGGCATCCGAACAGATGAGCACTTTTATGGAAAATATGTCTGATTTTGATTTCGGTTCCCTTGGAGAAATGTTTAATTCGGATAATATGGAAGGTGCGCAGACCTTTCCTTTTGCCAATCTGATTAACGGCGGCGAAACTGACAATACGTCCGAAGGCGGCAAAAAGAAAAAGGGGAAAAAAGCAAAAAAGAATTCTTCGGATGATGCAAGAAAGTTTTTAAACAGCTATTGCAATAATCTTACGGAAAGAGCAAAACAAGGAAAAATAGATAATATTATCGGCAGAGAAAAAGAAATATCACGTGCTGTTCAGATTCTTTGCAGAAGAACAAAGAACAATCCCTGCCTGATTGGTGAGCCGGGTGTTGGAAAAACAGCGATTGCCGAAGGGCTTGCAATCAGAATAGCCAAAGGCGAAGTGCCTGCCCGCCTTACAGATAAGGAAATTTATCTGCTTGATTTAACTGCCCTTGTTGCCGGAACGCAGTTCAGAGGTCAGTTTGAGGGACGAATCAAAGGGCTTGTTGATGAGGTTAAGCATGAAGGCAATATTATTCTGTTTATTGATGAAGTGCACAATCTTGTTGGAACCGGCGACAGCGAGGGCACAATGAATGCCGCAAATATTTTAAAGCCGGCTCTTTCAAGAGGAGAAATTCAGGTTATCGGCGCAACCACCTTTAATGAATACAGAAAATATATTGAAAAGGATGCAGCACTTGAACGCCGTTTCCAGCCGATTAAGATTGAAGAACCGTCTCTTGACGAGGCATACAGAATGCTTATCGGCATTAAGGAATATTATGAGGCTTATCATAAAGTTCAGATTTCTGACAGCCTTGTTTACAGGGCGGTTACTATGTCTGAACGCTTTGTAACAGACCGTTATCTTCCTGACAAAGCAATAGATTTGCTTGATGAGGCCTGTACCTGCGCCAATCTGCGCAATCCGTTTATTTCGGAATATCAAATTATGCTTGAAAGAAAGCAAACGCTTCTGGAAGGCATTGACAACGCTTCACAGCCAAATGAAAATAATGAAATAGATTATGAACTTATATCTAAATTAAAGGCTGAAGTGCTTCAGCTTGACCAAAAGCTGCCGGATCTTGCCGAAAAGGCAAAGGATAATCAGGTTATTGAACAGGATTTGGCAAAAGTTGTTTCTTTGTGGACCGGTATTCCGGCGTCAAAAATTGAAGCAGGGGATATTCAGAAGCTTGCCTCGCTTGAAGACGAACTGAAACAGCATATTGTCGGTCAGGATGATGCCATAGAAAAGATAGCGGCAGCCGTACGCAGGGGCAGAGTGCAGATCAGTCCGAAAAAAAGACCGCAGTCGTTTATTTTTGTAGGTCCTACCGGCGTAGGAAAAACGGAACTTGTAAAACAACTTGCCGAATATCTTTTTGATTCGCCCGAAACGCTTATCCGCCTTGATATGAGCGAATATATGGAAAAATTCAGTGTTTCCAGAATCATCGGCTCACCTCCCGGTTATGTGGGCTATGATGATGCGGGTCAGTTAACCGAAAAGGTAAGAAGAAAGCCGTACAGCGTTATTCTGTTTGATGAAATTGAAAAGGCGCATAAAGACGTTCTTAACATTCTGCTTCAGATACTTGATGAGGGCAGAATAACAGATGCGCAGGGAAGAACCGTTAACTTTGAAAATACAATTATTGTAATGACTTCAAATGCCGGTTCAACGGATACTGCTACTATGGGCTTCGGTAAAACCGATAATGAAATCAATAAAGATGTTACAATGAAAGCGCTTGAGCGTTTTCTCAGACCTGAATTTATCGGCAGAGTGGATGAAATTATTACGTTCAACAGCTTATCTTTTGATAATTTTGAAAAAATTGCGGAAATTATGCTTGATGAATTAAAAGAAAGCCTGAAGGACAAGGCAATTGAGCTTGTTTATGATGAGGCGGTTCCGGTATTTATCGCAAAAGAATCATACGGTTCAAAGAAAAATGCAAGGGGAATACGTGATTCTGTAAGAAGGAATGTAGAAGATAAACTGGCTTCAGCAATCGTATTTAATCAGAATATTTCGATAAATAAATTCACATTATCGGCAAATAATGAAATTAATGTAAAGATTAATTAATTTTTTTTAAAAAAACTCTTGACAGTTCGGCAGTCATTTATTATAATAATGGCTGTCGCTTATGCGGGTGTAGTTCAATGGTAGAATGTCAGCCTTCCAAGCTGAACACGAGGGTTCGATTCCCTTCACCCGCTCCATTATCTGCGGGCGTAGTTCAATGTTAGAACGCCGACTTTCCAAGTTGGAAACAGGGGTTTAATTCCTTTCACCCGCTCCAATGCACGCGTTTGTAGCTCAGCTGGATAGAGCAACCGCCTTCTAAGCGGTAGGTCGAAGGTTCGAGTCCCTCCAAGCGCGCCACATTTATAAAAAACGCTTGCTGGGGCGAGAAACGAGATACAAAAGTTTGTGAGCTTTGCGAACGGAAACTTTTGTGAAGAAACATTTCAGTGAACTGTTTCGCATCGAGAGGAGAGTCCCTCCAAGCGCGCCACATATGGTGGGATTAGTTCAGTTGGTTAGAGCGCCAGTTTGTGGCACTGGAGGTCATCGGTTCGAATCCGATATCCCACCCCATTTAATTAAATATAAAATCCCTTTTATATTGGGGTGTCGCCAAGTGGTAAGGCAAGGGACTTTGACTCCCTCACTCGTAGGTTCGAATCCTGCCTCCCCAGCCAGCACCCTTTGATAAAAAGGGTGAATTACGGTTCATTAGCTCAGATGGCAGAGCACTTGACTTTTAATCAAGGTGTCCGGGGTTCGACTCCCCGATGAGCCACCAGAAAAGACTGTCATACGGCAGTCTTTTTCTTTTGGAGAAATTATGGAAATTATTGAGTATAACGGAAGAAAAATTGAATATGAAATCGTCAGAAAAAATGTGAAGAATATAAATCTTCGTGTTAAGCGTGATGCATCTGTGGCGGTTTCGGCAAACAAATCTGTGCCGAAAGCATTTATAGAAAAATTCGTTGCCGAAAATGCTGAAAAAATTTTTTCTGCTGTTGATAAAATTTCAATGTCCGAAACAAATCCTGTTCTTGAAAACGGTTCAAAAATAAGTCTGCTTGGTAAAAATTATGATTTAATTATCAGGAAAAGCACAGAGAATTCGTATTTTATAGATGATACTTCTGTTGTTTTCTATGTTTCAGATACCAAATCTACTGAAATCAAAACAGAGATTTACAATACCTTGCTCACCAACACAGCAAAGGTGGTTTTTCCAAAGCTGCTTAAAGAATGTTATCCTGCATTCGAAAATGTTTGCGCCGCTGTGCCTGAACTGAAAATAAAGAACCTGAAATCCCAGTGGGGCAACTGTTATCATAAAAGAAATCTGATTACACTTAATCTTCGCCTTGCTGTTTTTGATATGAATGTTATCCGCTGTGTTGTTTATCATGAATACTGCCATTTTGTTTATCAGAACCATTCGAGGGATTTTTATAAGCTGCTTGAAACGGTTATGCCGGAATGGAAGCAATATAACCGTGTGCTGAAACAAAAGACTTCTCTTTAACGGGAAGTCTTTTTGTTTAACCGTTTTGTAACTGTTTTGTAAGTCACATTTTGTTGAAATAACAGATTTACTGTGATATGTTATTATAGAATAAATATGAAAGGAAGTATGGTTATGGAAAGAAAAGTTAAGATTATGGACCATCCGCTTATTCAGCATAAGCTCAGTATTCTTCGTGATGTTAAAACAAGCACAAAGGAATTCAGAGATCTTGTTAATGAGATTGCAATGCTGATGATTTATGATGCCACAAGGGATTTACCGCTTAAAGAAATAGATGTTCAGACTCCGTGCGGAGTTGCACACTGTAAAGCAATTGCAGGCAGAAAGCTTGCATTTGTTCCTATTCTGCGTGCAGGACTCGGTATGGTTGAAGGTGCGCTTATGCTTGTGCCTTCTGCAAGAATCGGTCATATCGGTCTTTACAGAGATGAAACAACGCTTCAGCCTGTTGAGTATTACTGCAAACTGCCAAAGGATATTGAAGAACGTGATGTTTTTGTTGTTGATCCTATGCTTGCAACAGGCGGTTCGGCTATTGACGCGATTTCGCAGATTAAGAAAAGAAATCCTCGTTCTATTAAGTTTCTGTGCATAATTGCCGCTCCCGAAGGACTTGAGGCGCTTGAAAAAGCACATCCTGATGTTGATATTTTTGCGGCTGGAATGGATGAATGCCTGAATGAAAACGGATATATCGTTCCCGGTCTCGGTGATGCCGGAGACAGAATTTTCGGCACAAAATAATTGAGTTTAAATGAAAGGGTTAATTATGGCTAAGGTAAAAAAAGAAAAAATATCCATTGGAAATGACGGGATTTACGACGCAAGAAAACTGGGTACACCTAAAATGCTTGTTTTAGGTTTCCAGCATATGTTTGCTATGTTCGGCGCAACCGTAACCGTTCCGCTCCTTACAGGACTTGATATTTCAACCACGCTTCTTTTTGCAGGATTGGGAACGCTGTTGTTCCACTGTCTGACAAAGTTTAAGGTTCCTGCATTTCTCGGTTCATCATTTGCATTTATCGGCGGTTATCTTGCCGTTGCACCGCTTCAGGACGGTAAGGGCAATAAAGAATTGCTTCCGTATGCCTGCCTTGGTGTAGCGTGTGCCGGTCTGCTGTATCTTATTCTTGCCGCTGTTATCAAAATTGTTGGAATCAGCCGTGTTATGAAACTGTTTCCGCCTGTTGTAACAGGTCCGATTATTATGGCAATCGGTTTGGGTCTTGCACCGTCTGCAATCAGCAACTGCAAGCAGAACTGGACTTTGGCACTCATAGCACTTGTGCTTATTATTGTTTTCAACATTTTCGGAAAAGGCATGGTCAAGATTGTTCCGATTCTTCTTGGTATAATCGGCGCATATGCAGTGGCTGCTGTTGTCGGTAACGGATTTGGCGTAGAAAGTTTTGCTGTTGATTTTTCAGGGGTTAAGGAGGCTGCATGGATTGGTCTGCCTGTTGACTGGAATTCTACAGTTTTCGGCGGTGTAAGGGATTCCGGCACGGCAATTTCTGCAATTATTGCAATTGTTCCGATTGCGCTTGCCACAATGATGGAGCATATAGGAGATGTTTCCGCAATTTCCGCAACCTGCAATAAAAACTTTATCAGCAATCCCGGTTTACACAGAACACTTCTTGGTGACGGACTGGCAACCGTAATGGCGTCTCTTTTCGGAGCGCCTGCAAACACCACCTACGGTGAAAACACCGGTGTGCTTGCACTTTCAAAGGTTTATGACCCCAGAGTAATCCGAATTGCTGCATATTTTGCTGTTGCATTTTCAATCTGCCCGAAATTTGCGGCTGTTATAGAATCTATTCCTGTTGCGATTGTCGGCGGTATCTCGTTTGTGCTTTACGGAATGATTTCGGCAGTAGGTGTAAGAAATGTAGTTGATGCAAAGGTTGATTTCTCAAAATCAAGAAATACAATTATTGCTGCAATTATTCTTGTGCTTGCTCTTGGTTCAGACGGTATTTCCTTTGCAATAGGTTCGGCCAATATCAGCATTTCAGCGCTTGCAACTGCTTCGGTGGTTGGTATTATTCTTAACATGATTCTTCCGGGAAATGATTATGTTTTCAAAATGGAAGGCAAGAAAGAAACAGAGAAAACTAAGCACGCAAATGAAGCTGACGCGAAATAGTTTTGTTATTTTATGAAAAGGTTCGGTTAATATGCCGAACCTTCTATCTTTTCTTTGACAAATAGCAAATTGTGTGGTAAAATTTATCATTATTTACAGGACATTAGGAGGAAATGTATGTCAACATCTGAAATTTGCATTTTGATTGCAATAGTAGCCTATCTTGCCATTGTGGTTATTGTGGGTGTTTTGTACTCTAAGAAAAATGAAAGTGTAGATGATTTCTATTTGGGAGGACGTAAATTAGGTCCGTTTGTTACAGCAATGAGCGCCGAAGCTTCTGATATGAGCGGATGGCTTCTGATGGGTCTGCCGGGTCTTGTTTATCTTTGCGGTATTGCCGAAGCCTCGTGGACGGCAATTGGTCTTGCGGCAGGTACATATGTCAACTGGCTTGTTCTTGCAAAAAGACTTCGCAATTATTCCAGCAAAATCAATGCAATAACCGTTCCTGATTTCTTTGCTAAAAGATTTAAGGATAATACAAATATTCTGATTGCTGTTGCGGCAGTATTAATTATTATATTCTTTATTCCGTATACTGCATCGGGCTTTTCAACCTGCGGCAAGCTGTTCGGTTCGCTTTTCGGAATAGATTATCATATTGCTATGGTTATCTCGGCAGTTGTAATTGTTGCATATACTTCGCTGGGCGGTTTCCTTGCCGCTTCCACAACAGACTTTATTCAGTCTATCATTATGAGTATTGCACTTGTTATTGTGCTTGTTTTCGGTGTTCACGTTGCCGGCGGCTGGAACGCAGTTACCGACAATGCAAAGTCCATTACCGATTATCTTTCCCTTGTTGCTACAACAGACGGTGCCGGCAATTCTGTTTCATTCGGTACAATGAAAATTGTTTCTACGCTTGCATGGGGGCTTGGCTATTTCGGCATGCCGCATATTCTTCTTCGCTTTATGGCTATTGAAGATCCTAAAAAAATTAAAATTTCCAGAAGAGTTGCAAGTGTATGGGTTTTGATTGCAATGGGTGTGGCTGTTTTAATAGGTATGGTTGGTCTTGCCATGAGTAAAACAGAACCGTCCATGGTTCTTGCAGACAGTGAAACGGTTATTGTTGCAATTTCCAGTCTTCTTTCAAAATACGGAATTGTTTTTGCGTTATTGGCAGGTATCATTCTTGCAGGTATTTTGGCTTCCACTATGTCTACTGCAGACAGTCAGCTTCTGGCTGCGGCTTCGGCAATCAGCCAGGATATTATGGTTGGCACTTTTAAATTTAAAATAACTGCAAAGGCTAAAATGATTGCAGCAAGATTAACGGTTATTGCTATTGCTGTGCTTGGCGTTGTTTTTGCATGGGATCCTAATTCATCTGTTTTCGGTATTGTAAGTTTTGCATGGGCAGGCTTCGGTGCTTCCTTCGGTCCGCTTATGCTGTTTTCGCTTTTCTGGAAGCGCACAAACAAATGGGGCGGTATTGCCGGTATGATTTCCGGCGGTGTAACGGTTATTGCCTGGCATTATGCAGAGGGCGGTCTGTTCAGCCTTTATGAACTTCTTCCGGCCTTTATTGTTTCATCACTGTTTATTGTGGTTGTTTCGCTTCTTACAAAGGCGCCTGAAAAGGAAATTACAGAAGAATACGAAGCAGTTAAAAAAATGTAATATAAAAGAAGATGCGCGGGGTAACCCTTTACGCATCTTCTTTTTTCTTGCGGTTTTCAATGAATTCCTTTATTCTTTTTAAATCTATTTCAGGCAGGCGTTTTTCAATATCAACGGAATTAATCAGGTTTTTTGTAAGAACCTTCAGTATTTCTTTTGTCTCATTTCCTGCGTTGGTTTCCTGCCCTGAGGTTTGAATAACAGACAATATAATATTTGAATAATTGTTTTTATTTATATCATCAAGCGTGTTTAATCCGCTTTTTTTTGCAATTTCATAAATTTTGTTTACGGTTTTTTTCAAATCATCGGCCGGCAGGCTTTCAAGGCTGTTTGTCAGGGTATCTTCAACATAGTTGGAAAGCATGCTGTAATTTTCGGCTCTTTCAAACTTGCTTCCGTTTAATATCCATGTAAACAGGTTATGCTGTGAAACAGCCGCCGCACTGCTTTTAACAATAATATTTTTTCCGCATGTTTCAAGCATTCTGCCTACAATTGCATCTTCGGGAGAAATATTGATAATTTTTTTGCAGTTTTCGGGTGTAAAAAGCAACGGCGCAAGGTCTTTCGGAAATCCCGGACCGTCGTTGTTATACACTGTCTGAATACGCTTTTTATTTTCATCGCTTGTAAATATGAAACTGAACATGGCAAGATTTCCGCCTTTTGAATGACCGCCGGCAATAAAATCCGTTTCATATTTTTTCATCAGATAATTTATGTAGCTCAGCGAGGCAAGCTGGGCAGTAATCGGAAATGCATATGCAAGTTCCGCATCCTCATAAAAGCTGAGTATTTTTTCATCTGTACCCCTGTATGCTACATAGGATACGGCTTTTGAAACACGAAAAACAGAAGCGGAAAAAGCAGTTGTACTGTTATCTTCACTGCATTCCCTGAAATCGGTTAAAACAACATTTTCAAATCTTTCGGTTTTGCCCAAAAGTTTAAGTAAATCTTCTGTTTTTATAATGTTTTTATTTGCCTTATTCAGGCAGCTTTCATCCGTATACGGAAAGTAATCGGATATGTATTTCAATGTTTTGTTTTCAAAGCCCGAAAAATTCAGATAGGCAAGGCGGCAGAACACAGCGTTGTCTGCTTCTGTTATGCCAAGGGAATCAAAGGATGTATTTTTAAATTCCACAATAAAATCAAACAGATTTTTCAAAATATCATCTCCGTAAATAATATGTAATTATTATATTTTAATTCAAACAGCAAATCAAGGCGGAATTCCGAAAAGAATTTCATGCAGAACAAAGCGGATTTTCGGTTTTGCAGCTTATTTTGATTCGGCGGCTGTTATGAAAAAGATTACAGTTAGGGATATAATGTAAAAGGTTAAAATTTGATGTCAAATTAAGCACCTTTATTGATTAGCATAGTGTTATAGTATATTATATTAACATAAAATATTATTATAGGTTGGTGATTATATGGAAATTCTCAAAAAAAGAATTTTATCAGACGGTGAAATTCACGAGGGCAATATTCTTAAAGTTGATGGCTTTTTAAATCATCAGATAGACATTCCTTTCCTGCAGGAAATCGGAAAAGAATTCTATCGCCTGTTTAAGGATGAAAACATCAATAAAATCTTAACCATCGAATCCTCGGGTATAGCAATCGGTTCCATGGTGGCTCAGGAATTCGGCTGTCCGCTTGTGTTTGCCAAAAAGAGTATAACCAAAAATATCGCAGGCGATATTTATCTTACACCGGTTGAATCATATACACACGGTACAACCTATGGTGTTATTGTGTCCAAAAGCTTTCTTGGCAAGGAAGACAGAGTTTTGATTGTGGATGATTTTCTTGCAATCGGAAATGCGCTTGACGGTCTGATTCATATCGTTAAGGAAAGCGGAGCAGAACTTGTCGGCTGCGGCGCTGTAATTGAAAAAGGTTTCCAGGGCGGCGGAGACAGACTTCGCAAAAAAGGTATTCATGTGGAAAGCCTTGCCATTATTGAAAGTATGGATTGTGAAAATAAAACCATTGTTTTTCGCGACTAAGCGGATTGCGGTTGGATGAAATAAATGATTATTCGGCAGAACGCCTTATAATATAAAACACTAAATTTCTATTAACGGAGGTAGAAAGATGAAAATTTCAAAGAAAATTATAGCAGTTCTTCTCAGTGTGCTTTTTGTTGCTGCTGCGTTTGTTGGCTGCTCAGCTGCATCTGATAACGGTAAAACAGATGCCAGCAAGGTTAAAATCGGTTTTATCTGTCTTCATGATGAAAATTCAACGTATGACCTTAATTTTATTAACGCTGCAAAAGAAGCTGTTAAAACTTTGGGGCTCAGCGAAGATCAGTACATAATCAAAACCAATATCGGTGAAGACGAATCCTGTAAAGAAGCTGCTTTGGATCTTGTGGATGCAGGCTGCAATATTGTATTTGCAGACAGCTTCGGTCATGAGGGTTATATGATTGAAGTTGCACAGGCACATCCTGAAGTTCAGTTTTGCCATGCAACCGGTACAAGAGCACATACCGAAGGTCTTGCAAACTATCACAACGCTTTTGCTTCCATTTATGAAGGCCGTTATCTTGCAGGTGTAGCTGCAGGTTTAAAGCTTAATCAGATGATTGAAAACGGCGAATTTAAAGCTGAAGAAGCAAAAATGGGTTATGTAGGCGCACATCCTTACGCTGAGGTTAAATCAGGTTATACATCTTTCTACCTTGGTGCAAAAAGCGTTTGCCCTACCGTAACAATGGATGTAACATTCACAGGCGAATGGTATCATGAGGCAAAAGAAAAAGAAGCAGCAAACAAGCTTATTGCTGCAGGCTGCAAGCTTATCAGCCAGCACGCAGATTCAATGGGTGCGCCAACAGCATGTGAAGATGCCAAGGTTCCGAATGTATCCTATAACGGCAGCACAGTTGAAGCATGCCCGAATACATTCCTTGTTTCTTCCAGCATTAACTGGGCACCGTATTTTGAGTATATTATCAATCAGACTGCAGAAGGCAAAGAAATTGATAAGGACTGGACAGGCACTATTGCAACAGGTTCGGTAGTTCTTTCTGAAATTAATGAACAGGCTGCAGCTCCGGGAACAAAAGAAAAGATTGCTGAAGTTAAGGCTCAGCTTGAAGCAGGTACACTTCATGTATTTGATACATCAAACTTTACTGTAACCGTTACAGATAAACAGAATGTAAATGCAAAGGTGGATGCTGACGGTCATTTAACAAATTATATGGCTGATGTTAATACAGCCGACGCATCCCAGGGCGATACAGAAGTAGTTTCCGACGGTTATTTCCATGAATCCGACAAGCGTTCAGCTCCATATTTCGATGTTGATATTGACGGTATTACAAATATCGGCTAAAGCATAAAAATGAATATTATTTGTGACCGTGCATTTACACGGTCACAGATTTTTTTAGTACATTTGCGGAGGTAAGCGATGAAAGAGGCGTTTGCAATTGAATTAAAGGGAATCACCAAAACCTTCGGCAGTGTTGTTGCAAACAGGAATGTAAGCCTTACTGTAAAAAAAGGTGAAATTCTTGCAATTCTCGGTGAAAACGGAAGCGGAAAAACAACACTTATGAATATGGTTTCAGGTATTTATTTCCCTGATGAAGGCAGCATTTCAGTGGACGGGCAAGAAGTTGTAATCCGTTCGCCTAAAGATGCCTTTAAATATAAGATAGGAATGATACATCAGCATTTTAAACTTGTTGATGTTTTCACCGCCACCGAAAATATTGTGCTTGGTGTAAAAGACGATAAAAAATTTAATATTAAAACAGCAAAAAGCAAGGTTAAGGAAATTACGGATAAATACGGTTTTGTTATTGACCTTGATAAAAAAATTTATGAAATGTCCGTTTCGGAAAAACAGACGGTTGAAATTATCAAGGTTCTTTACAGAGGCGCGGATATACTTATTCTTGATGAGCCTACTGCTGTGCTTACACCGCAGGAAACAAAAAAGCTTTTTGATATTCTCCGCAGAATGCGCAGAGACGGCAAATCCATTATTATTATAACACACAAACTTCATGAAGTTCTTGATATTTCAGACAGGGTGACAACACTGCGCAAAGGTGAATATGTCGGTACAGTCAATACAGCGGATGCAACAGAACAATCATTAACTGAAATGATGGTTGGCGAAAAGGTAAGCCTTAATATTGCAAGAACAGAACCGGTTAATCCGCAGGAAAGGCTTGTGGTAAGCAATCTTTCGGTAAAGGGCGCAGAGGACAAGCGTGTTCTTGACGACATAAGCTTTACCGTGCGTTCGGGTGAAATATTCGGTATTGCCGGAATTTCAGGCAGCGGGCAGAAGGAACTGCTGGAAGCAATAGCGGGTCTTCAGAAAGCAATGCCCGGTTCCAGCATTATTTATAAACCAGAAGATGAGGAACAGAAGCAGCTTATCGGTAAGTCGCCGAGGGATATTCGCAAGCTTGGAATTGCACTTTCCTTTGTGCCTGAGGACAGGCTTGGCATGGGTCTTGTGGGCAATATGGATATTGTTGATAATATGATGCTCAGAAGCTATAAAAAAGGTTCTTCCGCATTTCTTGACAGAAAAGACCCGAAAACCCTTGCAGACAAAATTATCGAAAGTCTTGACGTGGTGACACCCGGTACGTCAACACCGGTTCGCCGTTTGTCGGGCGGAAATGTTCAAAAGGTTCTTGTCGGACGTGAAATTTCATCAAATCCAAAGGTGCTTATGGTTGCCTATCCGGTAAGAGGTCTTGATATTAATTCTTCTTATACAATCTATAATCTGCTTACAAAGCAAAAAGAAAGCGGCGTAGCGGTTGTTTTTGTCGGCGAAGATTTGGATGTTTTAATTGAACTTTGCGACAGAATTATGGTTATTAATTCAGGCAAAGTAACCGGCATTCTTGACGGCAGAACTGCCGTTAAAGAGGAAATCGGTTTGCTGATGACAAAAAGCACAGAAAAGGAGGAGCAGTGATATGAGTGTTAATCATAAAAGCAAAGAACCTCTTTTCCATATTGTTAAGCGAGATGCTCTTCCATGGCAGAAAGCATGGCTTATACGTATTGCTGCATTAGCGGCAGCGCTTATTTTAAGCGGTATTATAACCATGCTGATTACGCATGAAAATCCTTTCGGCGTTTATGCAACAATGATTAAAGGCAATTTCGGTACACAGAGAAGAATCTGGAGTCTGCTTCAGAATATTGCAATGCTTCTCTGCGTTTCGCTTGCTGTAACGCCTGCATTCAAAATGAAATTCTGGAATATCGGTGCAGAAGGACAGGTGCTTATAGGCGGCCTGGCAACGGCGGCATGTATGTATCTGCTTGGCGGAAAAATCCCGAATACACTTCTTATAATCATAATGATTATTGCAAGTATAGCAGCCGGTGCAATATGGGCGGTTATTCCTGCGTTCTTCAAAGCCAAATTTTATACAAATGAAACGCTGTTTACACTTATGATGAATTATGTTGCAATTCAGCTTGTTTCTTATTTTGTTATGCTGTGGGAAAATCCGAAGGGTTCAAGCAAAATCGGTATCATTAATCAGGCTTCCCATGCAGGCTGGATACCTTCTATCGGAAAATATGAATATCTGCTTAATATAATCGTTGTTCTTATACTTACTGTTCTTATGTATGTTTATCTGAAATACAGCAAGCACGGCTATGAGATTTCCGTTGTGGGTGAATCGGAAAACACAGCCAGATATATAGGTCTTAATGTAAAAACGGTAATCATTCGAACCATGCTTTTATCCGGCGCTGTGTGCGGCATTGCCGGTTTGCTTCTTGTGGGCGGAACAAATCATACCATTTCAACTACAATTGCAGATAACAGAGGATTTACGGCAATTATGGTTTCATGGCTTGCCAAATTTAATCCTATTCATATGATACTTACATCGTTTATTCTTGTTTTTCTGGACAGGGGTGCAGGTGAGATATCCACGGTATTCGGTCTGAACCAGTCTTTTTCGGATATTATCACGGGTATCATTTTATTCTTTATAATCGGAAGTGAATTCTTTATTAATTATCAGCTTCATTTCCGCAGTTCGCATAAGGAGGTAAAGTAATATGATTTCAGCAACAATAGTTACTTTCCTTCAGCGTGCCGTATGCCAGGGTGTGCCTTTGCTTTACGGTGCAACAGGTGAAATTCTTACCGAAAAATCGGGTAATCTTAATCTTGGTATTCCGGGCATTATGTATATCGGCAGTATAAGCGGTGTAATAGGTGCATTTTTTTATGAACAGTCGCTTTCTTCTCCCGGTGCAATAAATCCTGTTTTGGCAATTCTTATTCCTGTTTTGTGCAGCCTTGCCGGTTCGCTTATTGCCGGGCTGATTTACTGCTTCCTTACTGTAACATTAAGGGCAAATCAGAATGTTACAGGTTTGGCGATAACAACATTCGGCGTTGGTTTCGGAAACTTTTTCGGCGGTTCGCTTATTAAGCTTACAGGTAGTGCTGTGCCGTCTGTTGCACTTACAAATACAAGTTCTTATTTCAAAACATCGCTTCCGTTTGCCGATTCTTTCGGTGCTTTCGGCAAGATATTTTTGTCTTACGGATTTTTGGTGTATTTGGCAATTATCATTGCGGTTGTATGTGCTGTCTTTCTGAAACGCAGCCGCGCAGGTTTGCATTTAAGAGCTGTAGGCGAAAATCCTGCAACGGCAGATGCAGCAGGCATCAATGTTGATAAAACAAAATATACGGCAACCTGTATCGGCAGTATGATTGCCGGTCTTGGCGGACTGTATTATGTTATGGATTATGCAAGCGGCGTATGGTCAAACGATGGTTTTGGCGACAGAGGCTGGCTTGCAATAGCCTTGGTTATATTTGCTGTATGGAAGCCGAATATGGCGATTTTCGGTTCATTCCTTTTCGGCGGTCTTTATATTGTTTATCTTTATATTCCGGGGCTTGCGCTTCGCACGCAGGAGCTTATAAAAATGCTTCCGTATATTGTTACAATTATTGTTCTTATTATCAGCTCTATACGTGATAAAAAAGAAAATCAGGGTCCGGCATCGCTTGGTTTGTCCTATTTCAGAGAGGAAAGATAGAGTATGCTTAAAGATATAGAAAAAGTGCTTGTTTCCGAAGATGAGCTGAAGGAAATCAATGCACGTTTGGGAAAAAGAATAACAGAGGATTTTAAGGGAAAAAATCTTCTTGTTCTTGGAATTTTAAAAGGCTGTGTATTTTTTATGACAGATCTTGTAAGAAATATTGAACTTCCGCTTTCCATAGATTTTATGTCTGTTTCCTCATACGGAAGCGGCACGGAATCAACAGGTCGGGTTAAAATAACCAAAGATATTGATATAGATTTAAACGGCTATGATGTGCTTCTTGTTGAAGATATTCTTGACAGCGGCCGAACACTGAATTATGTTTCGGATATTCTGAAAACAAGAGGGGCGAATTCAATAAAAATTGTAACGCTTCTTGATAAGCCTGAAAGACGTGTTGCCCCGATTACTCCGGATTATGTCGGATGTGATGTGCCGGATGAATTTGTTGTCGGATACGGGCTTGATTATGACCAGAAATACCGTAATCTTCCTTATATAGGGCAGCTCAGCCGGAAAGTGTATGAAAAATAAAACAGTTATTTCATTAAATCCGCAGAATTTCTGCGGATTTTTTCTTTTTGATATCATTTTTGTGTAAGAAAGATATGCTTTTATACTTTTTTGTAATCTTTATGTAAAAAAATTAAAAAATATGTTTATTTTGTAATCATATAATGATATAATATTACAATATGTAAGCATGTTCATTTTTGCTTATTTTAATTTATTCTGAAAGGGGAATGCAGTTGAAAATTTTAAAAGCTTTTATTCCTGTGTTGATTTTGGCTTTGGTTTTAAGCGGCTGCTCTTTCAGATTGTTTTCCACAGCAGAAGAATTAATTTATCCTGTTTCTCCGTCAGGCGAAAATGCCAATGTGCAAAAAGCGCTGGACAGTTATTTTAAAAACGGCTATTCGCTTAAAACCCCCATAAGCGGTGATTATAAAACATCTTATATTTTTTATGATATTGATTCGGATTCTCAGGAAGAAGCAGTTGCGTTTTGTGAACCTTCATCCAATCCCGGCACGGTAAGCATGGCTGTTATTGACAAAGCAGATGCGAACTGGCGTGTTATCTGCTGTATTGAAGGGCAGGGGGCAGATGTTTATTCTGTTGATTTCCGTGATCTAAACGGTGACGATATACCGGAACTGATTATATTGTGGGATGCTTTCAACAGTTCGGCCAGCCATATTATGTCTGTTTACAGGCAGATTTATGATAACGGCAAATTTTCTTTGTCTGCTTTCGGAAAGCCCGTTACAATGAATAATTATATTGCCGTTGACATTGAAAAAGACGGTTTTGACGAACTGCTTGTTTTTACGGTTGACAGCGGTGATTCCATTTCGGCCGATGCAGTCATTTATTCCTATAAAAAGAGCACACCGGTTGCACTCGGAAGCACAAAACTGGACGGTCATATAAGCTCATATAAAAATATTGCCTGTGAAAATGTAAACGGTCAGATTTATGTGTATGCCGATGCGGTAAAATCAAACGGCTCACAGATGCTGACCGAGGTAATCGTATGGTCGGATTATTATGATACAATTATTTCTCCGTTTTACAGCTATTTTACAGGAATTACAAAAGATACAACACGAAGCGTAAAGCTGAATTCTGCAGATATTAACGGTGACGGAAGAATAGAAATTCCGCTAGATGCAAAAAAAGACAGTCTGCCGCCGCAGGTTGAGGCTGTTGATTGGAATTACTATAAAGATGCTGTATTGCTTCATTCCTGTTATTCGCTTGCGATTGAAAAAAATAATTATCAAATTATTGTTCCCGATCATTATTTTAATGAAATATGCGTTTCCTATGATGCGGATAACGCCCTTCTGGCAGTCAGTGACAAAAACGGGAAAAATATTTTTAAAATTATTTCCGTTCTTAATTCAGCCTATACGGATAATAAAACGGACTATTCCGATTATACGGAAATCATGAATAATTCAGGTTATATTTATCTTGCTTATTCAGGCAATGATTCAGATATAAAAATCACATTGGAAGATTTGAAATCTATGATTAAATCATATGAAGGAGAATGAATATGAAAAAGGTACTTGTTGCAGAAGATGAAGAATCAATCCGCGAATTTATCGTTATTAATCTTACACGAAGCGGATATGAAGTAATGCAGGCAGAAAACGGTGCTGTTGCTCTTGATATATTTAAAAATGAGGGCGGAGATTTTGATGTTGCAATTCTTGATATTATGATGCCGGAAATGGACGGGCTTACAGTGTGCAAAGAACTGCGCGGGCTTTCTTCGGATTTGGGGATCATTATGCTTTCTGCCAGAACGCAGGAAATGGATAAGGTTACGGGGCTGCTTGTCGGCGCAGACGATTATGTAACCAAGCCGTTTTCTCCAAGTGAGCTTATGGCAAGGGTTGATGCAGTTTACAGAAGAGTTGAGATGACACGTGGCTTCAGAAAGAATGATACCACCGGTGAAACCATACGTCTTGATGAATTTGAGCTGAACCTGCGCAACCGCACGCTTGCAAAATCAGGGGTGCTTATTGAGCTTACGCAGGTTGAATTTCAGATTATTGAATATTTCTTTAAAAACCCGAATGCCGCTTTAAGCAGAACAGATATTCTTAAAACGGTTTGGGGCAGCAATTATTACGGCGACGAAAAAATAGTGGATGTTAATATCAGAAGACTTCGTATGAAGATAGAGGATAATCCATCAAGTCCTACAAGGCTTATTACTATCTGGGGTCTTGGTTATAAATGGGTTACAGACAATAAATAAAAGGTTACGGAATCAATATAATGAAATTTAAAGTTTTTAAAGAATTGAAAAGTCTTAAATTTGAGGGTATAACAAAACGCTGGCTTATGAATATAGTTAGCGTTATTTTTGCTGTTCTTATCCTTGTGTTTATTGTTGCTGTATTTTCTTTAAAAACGTATTATTACAATTCTGCTGAAAGTATTTTAAACAGTGGGGCTTCAACCGCTGCCGTTAATTATTTTTCATCTAATCTTGATTCGGGCACATCCCTTGAAGCATCTGCCTCTAAATTTATAGACAGCTATTCCTATAAGGATAAAACAACCGTTTGGGTAATTGATAATGAGGGAAATGTCATTGCTTCATCAAACGGTTTTATAGAAGGCGCTTTTGAAATGCCGGATTATTCGGTTGCTATGTCCAATTCTGACGGCAGAAGCAGATATGTCGGCAAAGTATATGACGGCAGTGATAAAATCATGGCGGTTACAAGGGTAATTAAAAATTCAAACGGAGTAAGCGTGGGCGCAGTAAGGGTTATGACTTCTGTTGAAGAAATTGACAGGCAGCTATTTGTAATTCTTCTTGTTATTTTCTTTGCACTTGTTCTGATCTTTGTGGCAATTGCCGCATCAAATCTGTTTTTTATCAGCTCTATTGTTATTCCGCTTAAAGAAATTACGCAGAAAACAAAGGAAATTTCAGGCGGAAATCTTGATGTAAGAATTGAAAAAAAATATGATGATGAAATCGGAAAGCTTTCAGATTCCATTAATTCCATGGCATCTGATATTAATGCTGCAGATAAAATGAAAAACGATTTTATTTCCACAATTTCTCATGAACTGCGAACACCGCTTACATCCATAAAAGGCTGGGGCGAAACGTTGCTCTTCGGGCTTGACCGTGAAAGAGATGAGGTTACGAATAAAGGCCTTCAGGTAATTGTGAACGAGGCCGGCAGGCTGGAAGGATTTGTGGAAGAACTGCTTGATTTCAGCAGACTGCAGAGCGGAAGAATGACTTTAAGGCTGATGAAAACCGACATATTTGCCGAACTGGATGAAACGGTGTTTACATTCCGTGAGAGAGCAATGAGAGAAGGAATAGAGGTAAGATACAGCATTCCGGATTTTCCTGCTCCTGCAAATGCCGATCCCAACAGACTGAAACAGGTATTTATGAATATTCTGGATAATGCCTTGAAATATTCAAAAATGAATACAAAAATTTTTGTTAAGGCCGAATTTTCTCAGTTTGAAGGTAAAAACGCCATTAAAATTTCCATTGCCGATCAGGGATGCGGAATTTCAAAGGAAGATTTGCCGCATGTTATGGAAAAATTTTATAAAGCAAATGTATCTGTTAGAGGTTCGGGAATCGGTCTTGCCGTAACAAATGAAATTATTAATTTACATAACGGAAAACTTGAAATAGACAGTGAAGAAAATGTAGGCACGCTTGTAACAATCTACCTTCCGGTTGAAAGTGCGCCGACGAAACAGGAAATTGATATGTCAGAGCCTAAAATTGATGAGGTTACGGATGCTGACATCACATTGAAAGGTGACAAGTCATAATGGAAAGCAAAAAATCGCATAAAACGTCAGTGGGCGGACAGGCGCTTATAGAGGGTGTTATGATGCAGGGACCCAAGGGAATGGCTACTGCCGTAAGAAAACCCGATAAAGAAATTCTGGTTGAATACCATACGGTTAAGCATTTCAAAGATAAATGCAGGGTTTTGGGTTTTCCTGTTATCCGCGGTGTTGTGAATTTTGCCGAATCTATGATAACAGGCTATAAAACACTTTTATATTCTGCCGAGGTATCCGGTATGGATGATTTAGAAAAAGAAGATTTAAACCGTTTTGAAAAATGGCTTACCGATAAGTTCGGTGATAAGCTGATGGGTTTTATTACAGGGCTTGCTTCTGTTCTTGGCGTTTGTCTTGCTTTTCTTATTTTCATGTATTTTCCTGTGCTGTTTTTCAGCAAGGTAAATGAATGGAGCGCGTATGTGCTCACAGATTACAGGGGGCTTATTGAAGGTTCTCTGAAAATAATCATTTTTGTGTTATATATTGCGGCAGTCAGCAGAATGAAAGATATTAAACGTACCTTTATGTATCATGGAGCAGAGCATAAATCTATCGCCTGTTATGAACTGGGAAAAGAACTTACCGTTGAAAATGTAAAAAAATGCAGCCGCTTTCATCCAAGATGCGGCACATCGTTTATTTTTGTTATTTTAATTTTCAGTATTCTTGTTTATACTGCTGTTTCAAAAATTTTTCCGCATATTGCAGATAACAGAATTTTATGGATATTATTAAAATTGGCTTTTTTGCCGCTGATAATGGGTATAGGCTATGAATTTATAAAATATGCCGGCAGGCATGATAATCTGTTTGTTAAAATTGTTTCCGCTCCCGGTTTATGGATGCAGCGTCTGACAACAAAAGAACCGACGGATGATATAATCGAAGTCGGCATACATGCCTTAAAGGCTGTAATAACAGATAATCCAAAGGATGATGAAATAAAGTGATTTTATCGGAAGCGTTTAATTACGGGGTATATTTTTTATCAAGCAACGGCATAGATGAGGCGGAGTTTAAATCTCTTTGTCTGGTCTGCCATTGTGCAGGAATAAAAAACAGTGAATATGCGTTTCACAAAAATGATGGCATAATTATGAAAAAATTTGCCGATTTACTGTGGCGTGTGAAAAACGGTGAGCCGCTGCAGTATGTTATAGGGAAATGGGATTTTTATGCATCGGAATTCTTTGTGGGCAAGGGTGTTCTTATTCCGAGACCTGAAACAGAAGAACTTACGGAATTGGTTATTAAGAAGGCTTCTTCGCTGCAGAATCCCGTTATATTTGATTTATGTTCGGGAAGCGGCTGCATCGGTATCAGCGTGGCAAAGGCAGTTAAACATGCCGTTGTTTACTGTGTTGAAAAAAGTGCGGATGCCATATTTTATCTGCTGAAAAATGCAAACGGTATCGGCAATGTTAAGATTATCAGTGCAGATATAACTTTGCCATCCGAACTGCCGGATGCAGATATTATTGTTTCCAATCCGCCATATATCAAAACCGATGCACTGCAGAATTTACAGGCAGAAGTGAAACATGAACCGGACATGGCGCTTGACGGGGGAGAAGACGGACTTTATTTTTACCGTGTTATCGCAAAAAACTGGAAAAGCCATTTGAAAAGCGGCGGTACACTTTTTCTGGAAATCGGGGATGAACAGGGTGAAGAAGTTTCAGATATTCTTTCGGAACACGGTTTCAAAAAAATTGAAGTGTTAAAGGATTTATATAAAAATAACCGTATGGTTAAAGCGATAAATTAATATCAGGAGATGCATTATGTCTTTAATTAATGTTTTCAGAAACGGCGATCCGCTTCTGATTTTTGCAGTAGTTTTTTCACGTTTGTTTGTTGTATTCTGCTGTATGCCTGTTCATGAGGCAGCCCATGGCTGGATGGCATATAAAATGGGCGATTCAACAGCTAAGAATTTCGGAAGATTATCATTAAATCCGTTTAAACATCTTGATTTAGTGGGAACGGTTATGATATTCTTATTCGGTATCGGTTATGCCAATCCGGTTCCGGTTAATGCAAGAAATTTTAAAAAACCAAAAAAGGGCATGGCATTAACAGCACTTGCCGGTCCTGTTTCAAATCTTATTATGGCATTTGTGTCTATTTGCATTTATTACTTGCTTCGGCTTCTTCCCGCAAGCACACCATTGCAATTTATACAACTGTTTTTCAACTTTGCAGCCACAGTCAATGTTACACTTGCGGTATTTAATTTGCTGCCGGTTCCGCCGCTTGACGGATCTAAGATACTGGCAATGATTATTCCAAGCAAATTATATTTCAGATACCTGAAATATGAACGCTATGTAATGATTGCACTTCTTGCACTGCTGTTTTTCGGTTTTCTGGACGGACCAATCAGTTTATTGTCTTCCTTTATGATGAAAATCATATCATTTATACCGAATTTAATTTATAATCTAATTGTTTGAGGAAATATGGATCAGTTAAACTATAAACTTGAGGTGTTTGAAGGACCTATGGACCTTCTTCTGCATCTGATAAGCAAACATAAATTGAATATTAACGATATACCGATTGTTGAGCTTGTTAATCAGTATCTTGATTATGTCAGGCAGATGGAAGCGGCTGATTTTGATGTTGCAGGCGATTTTCTTGAAATGGCGGCAAGACTTATATATATTAAAACGGTTTCACTTCTTCCAAGGCATGAAGAGGCTGAAAAGCTTAAAACCGAGCTTACAGGTGAACTTATTGAATACCGCGACTGTAAACTTATGGCGGAAAAACTCAGTAAACAGACAGACGGTTTTAACCGTTTTGTGCGTAATCCCCAGCAGGGATATATAAACTATGATTACGAACGGTTTCATGAGGGCGAAGAACTTTTAAATGCCTATATTTCGGCTGCCGGCAGAGCGCAGAGAAAATTACCGCCGCCGGTTGATTCCTTTAAAGCGATAGTGGCAAGAAAATTTGTTAATGTAGCTTCAAAAATCAATACGGTTATGAGAAAATTGTGGAGCGGGAAAAAAGTTAAATTTCTGAAACTGTTTGACGGTGCGCAGTCACGCAGTGATATCGTTGCCACCTTTCTTGCTGTGTTGGAGCTTACAAAAACAAAGAAAATTTCAATCGAAGGCTCGGTTGAAAATCCTGATATTCAGATAATTAACGAGGTAGAAAACATTGAAAAATGAAAACAATATTATAGCAAAGCTTGAAGCAATGCTTTTTGCATCCGGCGAACCTGTTGAAGCGGCTAAGCTTGCTGAACTTCTGGAACTTGATATTGAAAATATTACAAAGATGCTTGCACATCTCGGTGATTTATATGATGACAGAAACAGCGGCATATGCCTTGTCAGAATAGACGGAAAATATCAGCTTTGCACAAGAGAGGAATACGGCGATGATGTAAGAGCCCTGCTTGAGGTTAAGAAAAATGCGCCTTTGTCTCAGGCGGCTTTTGAAGTGCTTGCAATTGTTGCCTATAATAAAACAGTTACAAAAAGCTTTATTGAACAAATCAGAGGAGTGGACTGTTCAGGTTCCATTGCCAATCTTGTTCAAAAGGGTCTTATTGAAGAAAAAGGCAGGCTTGATTTGCCAGGCAGACCTTTGGTTTACGGTACAACAGACAGATTTTTAAGATGTTTTTCTTTAAACAGCCTTGAGGATTTGCCGGAATTGCCGTCTGTTGAAGAAGTTGAGAATATAGCAAAGGAAAACGGGCAGACCTCGCTTTTTGAAAGCGAAAACGATAAAACAGGCACCACTGAAAAAGAAGACAATGAATAATACGGTATCTTAAAACAGAAATGTGATTTTTTGAAAGGGTGATATTTTGATTATATTTTTAATAATTCTTTCAGTTATTATAATAATTGCCGCTGCGCTGCTTTCTGTTTCCGCAACATTTACTGTTATTTATGACGGCGACTGGCAAACAACAGTTAAGGTTTTATGGATTGAAAAAGAAATTGAGCTTTCAAAGGTGTTATCTTTTATTCTTATGCCGGAAAAAAAAGCAGAAGAGGTAAAATCTAAAAAAGAAACCAAAATAGACGAAAATGATAAAAATAAGAAAAAAAAGCCCAATTACATAAAAGAATTGCAGCGCAAAGAAGGCATTGTCGGCATTATGACGTTTGTTTCAAATTTATTTCAGTCTGCATCAAATGCCGTAATTACTTTATTTAAGGGCTTCCATATTTATTCGCTTTATGTTAAAATACTTATAGGCGGCGGTGATGCTGCGCAGACAGCGCAGTCATACGGCAGGGTTTGCAAGTATTATTATCCGTTGAAAGGCGCCATTTTGGGCGGTATGAAGGTTGATAATTATGATGACTGGATTGCCCCGGATTTTATAGCGCCCGGAAATGAATACGGACTGCAGTTTATCGGCGCGGTAAGTGTGGCAGTAATACTGAAAGTGCTGTTTTCTGCCGGAAAAACATTTTTGATTAATTTACTTAAAAATAAATAATCTTTTTTAAAGGAGATATAATTATGAAAGAAACACCAGTAAACAAAATAATGGAAAAAACCCTTGAGAAAATGCGCGAAATGGTTGATGTTTCAACAATTATCGGTGAACCGATGATTACCGGTGATACCACTTTAATTCCTGTTTCCAAGGTTTCATACGGCTTTACAAGCGGCGGAACAGATCTTCCTTCAAAAACCAATGCTGAGCTTTTCGGCGGCGGTGGCGGCGGCGGTATTACGATTAGCCCTGTTGCATTTATTGTTATTCAGAATGATAAGGTAAGATTAATGCAGATTGACAATTATACTTCTTCTGCAGACCGTGCAATTGCAATGATTCCGGAACTTGTAGACCAGGTTTCAAAGCTTATTAAATCAAAAGAAGAAAAAAGCGAAGAAAAAGCGGAATAATATTTTAAAATTTTAATCACCTGCTGCATATATATTTTAGCAGGTGATTATTTTGTTGAAAAAAATATCTTTGTTTCTTGCGGTAATTTTAATATGCCTGATTCCTGTTTCTGTTTACGGAGCCGGCTGCAGCGCTGTTTCCGCCATTGTAATAGATGCTGATACCGGCGAAATTCTTTATGAAAAAAACGCCTATGAGGAAAGAAGTATGGCATCAACCACAAAGATAATGACTTCGCTTATTGCATGTGAAAGCGGCAAGCTGGATGATGTGGTAACGGCAACAGATGAAATGGTGAACGTGATCGGCACATCGCTTGGTTTGAGAGCAGGAGATAAAATAACGCTTCACGATTTGGTTGTGGGAATGCTTCTGGTTTCGGGAAACGATGCCGCAAATGCCGCAGCAATTTATCTTGGCGGAAATATGGAAGGCTTTGCCTCTATGATGAACGAAAAGGCAAAATCAATAGGAATGAAAAACAGTTTTTTTGTTACGCCTTCAGGACTTGATGAAGGCAATCATCATTCTACTGCCTATGATATGGCTCTGCTTGCGGCAGATGCGCTGCAAAACAGCATTTTTTCACAGATTTGCAAGGAACGCAGAATGGAAGTTACCATAAACGGAACCAAGCATCCGGTTTATAACCATAACAAGCTGCTGTCGTTTATGGATGACTGCATAGGAATAAAAACAGGCTTTACCGAAAAGGCGGGACGGTGTCTTGTTTCTGCTGTTGAAAGAAACGGTGTAAAAATGATTTGCGTTACACTGAATGACGGCGATGACTGGAACGATCATATGTCACTTTACAGTGCGTGTGAAAAAAAGTATCAGAAAAAAGAAATAAAAGATAATATACAGGTTAATATAGTAGGCGGAATAAAAAATACCGTTACAGCCTCCTATTCAGGTGAAATCCGTGTTTTAAATCCGCAGAATGCAACCGTTGAATGTTATTGCTTTCCGTTTGTATATGCCCCTGTTAAAAAAGGCGATGAAATCGGTAAAGTAATTGTAAAATATAAAGAAAAGGAAGTTTTTTCCGCTGTGATTACAGCGGAAGAAGATGTTGATTATTATGCCAAACAAGAATGATGTAAGACTGCAGAAATTTATGGCTGACTGCGGCGTGGCTTCAAGAAGAAAAAGCGAAGAAATTATTGAAGCCGGAAAAGTAAAGGTAAACGGACATATTGCCCATATAGGCGATAAAGTAAATCCGAAAAAGGATTTGGTTACGGTTTACGGAAAAAGAATCAATAAAGTAACGCAAATGCGTTATATTATGCTCCATAAGCCAAGGGGCTACGTTACCACGGTTTCCGATGAACTCGGCAGAAAAACAGTGATGGATCTTATTAAAAATGTTGACGAAAGAATCTATCCTGTCGGCAGGCTTGACAAAGATTCGGAAGGCTTGCTTTTGTTAACGAACGACGGTTCCTTTGCAAATGCTTTAACACATCCGCGCCATCATTTTGCCAAGGTATACCGTGTTACGGTTCGTCCGGCTGTTTCAGATGAAGCATTATATAAATTAAGAAACGGAATTGAGATAGACGGACGGCAAACCGCACCGTGCGAAGTTACCGTTATTCTGCAGGAACCGGGCAGAGTTGTTCTTGAATTTGTATTAAGAGAGGGAAGAAACCGTCAGATCAGAAAAATGTGCGAGGCGGTCGGACTTGAGGTTGCAAGGCTGAAACGAATTTCTATGGGTTCGTTGAAACTTGGCATGCTTGCTCAGGGAAAATGGCGTGAATTAACGGAAAACGAAGTAAAAAAGCTTCTGCGTTCTTCTGAAAGGGCTGAAACAGAATAAAAGAACATTTTGTTTTATTAAATATTCCGACGGCGCTGATATTAGAATCGGTGCCGTTTTTATAATTATTTGACTATTTTTTAATAATAATAAAAATAAAGAAAAAAATAGTTGTAATTATAAATATAAAATGTTAAAATACCCAAGAATAGATATTTCTGGAAGTTTTGATTTTTTCAGATTTATGATTAATCTATCAAGGAGGATTTTTAAGTGAGTGAACTTACAGTAAAGGATACTGAAGCACGCAAAAGGCTTTTATCACTTTTTGATGAAGGCACTTTTACAGAGCTTGATGCCTTTGCCAAATCGGCAGACGGTGAAATTGAAGTTGTTGCAGGCTACGGCTCGGTAAACGGTGTTTATGCTTATGCTTTTTCACAGGATGTTACTGTGGACGGCGGTGCAATCAGTTCAGCACAGTGTGCGAAAATTAAAAAAATTTATGAACTTGCCAAAAAAACAGGTTCTGCTGTTATCGGAATTTATGATTCAAACGGAATGAAACTGAAAGAGGGCTTTGAAGCACTTAATGCTTATGGAGAGATTTTGAAGGCTTCAACATCGGTTTCCGGTGTTATTCTTCAGATTTCCGTTATTGCAGGTGCATGTCTCGGAACATCTGCACTTATGGCGAATATGGCAGATGTTGTTATTGCGGCAAAGGATGCGGATTTCTATGTAACAGCTCCAAGCAGTGTTACAGCCGGGGAATCATTCAGTCAGGGTACTGTTGATATTCTTGCAGATAATGTGGATTCTGCCATTGCTTCGGCAAAAGAACTGGTTTCTGTTCTTCCTTCCAATAATCTGGAAGCAGCTCCTGTTTTCGATTATGAAGAAAAGTTTTCTTACGGTGCAGATGAAAATGCATCTGCCGCAGATATTATTTCTGCAGTTGCGGATGAAAACAGCGTTATAGAAATTAAGGCAGGATATGCAGAAAATGCTGTAACCGCTTTTGCACAGATGGGCGGTACAACAGTCGGCTTTATTGCTTTTGACGGAAATGCAGTTTGCCCGGCATGTGCATATAAGGCAGAAGCGTTTATTAAGCTTTGCGACGCCTTTAATATTTCAATTGTTACCCTTGTTAATGCAAAGGGACTGAATAAAGAGAAAGAAAATCAAATGCTTGTTGCGGCTTCTAAGCTTACATCTGCTTATGCCGGTGCAACATGTCCTAAAATCTCTGTCATTACAGGCAAAGCAATCGGTGCAGCCTATATTGCGCTTGCCGGAAAAGGTGCAAATGCAGACCTTGTTTTTGCATGGGATTCAGCAGTTGTTTCACCGCTTGAAACAGATGCAGCCGTTGCATTTTTATATAATGACAGACTTGCAGCAGGTGAAAACAGAGCAGCACTTGAAAAGGAATATGAAGCAGAGCTTGCTTCTCCGTTTACGGCTGCTGCCTGCGGTGCTGTTGATGATATATTTGTTCCTGCCGAAACAAGAACAAAGCTTATGAATGCGCTCAGCTTCCTTGACAGCAAAAGAGAAACAACCATTCCAAGAAAACATTCAGTTAAATAACGGAGGATTAATGATATGAAAAGATATACAATTACAGTTAACGGCATAGCTTATGACGTAACAGTTGACGAAACAGGCTCAAACGCTGCAGCGCCCGCTCCGGCAGCAGCTCCTGTTGCAGCACCGAAAGCGGCAGCTCCTGCACCTGCTGCAAAGCCGGCAGTTTCCGGCACAGAAGGTGCTGTAAAGGTTGAAGCGCCTATGCCGGGAACCATTCTTGATATTAAAACGTCAGTTGGCGCATCTGTTAATTCAGGTGATGTTCTCTGCATTCTGGAAGCAATGAAAATGGAAAATGACATTGTTGCTCCTTCAGCAGGAACTGTTGCTTCCATTTCTGTTAATAAGGGTGACAGTGTTGAAGCAGGCCAGATTATTATTACTTTAAACTGAGGTGAATGATATGGCTAAAATTGGTATTACCGAAACTGTGCTCCGTGATGCGCATCAGTCACTGATTGCAACACGTATGAAAACAGATGAATTTTCGGATATTCTTGAAAAAATGGATAAAATCGGCTATCATTCGCTTGAATGCTGGGGCGGTGCAACATTTGATTCCTGCCTTCGCTTTCTGAATGAGGACCCGTGGGACAGACTGCGCCTTATCCGTAAAAAATGTCCGAATACAAAGCTTCAGATGCTTTTCAGAGGTCAGAATATGCTTGGCTACCGCCATTATGCAGATGACCTTGTTGATTATTTTGTAAAAAAGAGTATTGATAACGGTATTGATATTCTTCGTATATTTGATGCTTTGAATGATGTAAGAAACCTTGAAACAGCGATTACATCTGCAAAGAAATACGGCGGTCATGTTCAGGCTGCAATTTCTTATACAACCGGTCCTGTTTTTGATATTGATTATTACTGCAATTATGCAAAACAGCTTGAAAATGCAGGTGCGGATTCCATTTGTATTAAGGATATGGCAGGTCTTTTAACACCTTACGGCACTTATGATCTTGTAAAGGCACTTAAATCCGAGGTTAAAATTCCGATTCAGCTTCATTCCCATTACACATCGGGTCTTGCATCTATGGTACAGCTCAAGGGTATTGAAGCAGGTGTTGATGTTATTGATACTGCTATGAGTCCGCTTGCTATGGGTACTTCTCATCCGGCAACAGAATCTATGGTTGCCGCTTTGCAGGGCACGGAATATGACACCGGTCTGGACCTTAAAGCATTAACTGAAATTCGTGATTTCTTTGTTCCGCTTCGTGAAAAGTATATCGCAGACGGTCTTCTTAACACGAAAATGCTTGGTGTAGATGCAAATACACTTCTTTATCAGGTTCCCGGCGGTATGCTTTCCAATCTGCTTAACCAGCTCAAGCAGGCAGGCAAGGCAGATAAACTGGAAGAAGTGCTTGCCGAAGTTCCGAGAGTGCGTAAGGACAGCGGTTATCCGCCGCTTGTAACACCTACTTCTCAGATTGTAGGCACACAGGCAGTGTTTAACATTATTATGGGCGAACGCTATAAAATGGTAACAAAGGAATTCAGAGATATGGTTGCCGGAAAGTACGGTAAAACACCTTGCGATATTGATCCTGAATTCAGAAAGAAGATAGTTGGCGACGAATCGGTTATAGACTGCCGTCCTGCAGATCTTCTTAAACCGGAGCTTGATAAGTTCAAGGATGAAATATCCGAATATTATGAGCAGGAGGAAGATATTCTTTCCTACGCTCAGTTTGATCAGGTAGCCGTTAAATTCTTCCAGAACAGAAGAGATGCCAAGTATGGGCTGGACGGTAAGCATGATAATATTGAAACAAAGGTTCATCCTGTTTAATTTTGGCTTTTGGGGCGGATTTTATATCCGCCCTTTTTCTTTTTGTTTGACAATGTAATGCTTATTCTATATAATCATAGTCAGAGGGGGAATTATTTATGGAAATACATTTTGAGATAATCTCACTTATAATCTTTCATATATTAATGGCAGCTGCTGTTTCCAAGGATTGCAAATCAAAGGCTATTATAAACAGCAGTTCCTATGTTGTTCTTACATTTTTCTTCCCCGTAATAACAGGCATTGTTTATGCCTGCAAAAGAAAGACTGCCAAAAAGGCAGAAGAATTACCCGAAAACGCTAAAGCACTTGCGGATTCAAGTGTTTTGTTCTTTGTGTTATCGGTAGCGGTTTTCATTATTAGTGTAATAATAGGGCAGTTAATGTAATAAATAGATATAAATAAGGTGATTTTATGAATATTTTTATGATTGGCGGAACAGGTCTTTTGGGCTCTGCCGCAGCACAGATTTTTATAGACAAGGGGCACAGCGTTAAAACGCTTTCATTGCCGCCGCTTCCTGTTGGCGCACCTTTGCCGCCGGAAATGGAAATTATTTTAAAGGATGCAAATAAACTTTCGGATAATGAAATGCTTGAAATGATGCAGGGCAGTGATATTTTTGTGTTTGCAACAGGTGTGGATGAAAGGGTGGAATTTCCTGCCCCTGTTTATGATGCTTATTATAAATATAATATTGCTCCCCTTGAAAGACTGCTGCCGCTTGCAAAAAAAGCAGGTATGAAGGGCGCTGTTGTGTGCGGTTCCTATTTTGCGTGGCTTGCAAAGGAACGCCCTGATATGCTTCTTTGCGATAAGCATCCGTATATCAGGAGCCGTATTGTTCAGGAAACGGTTTGCGAAAAGTATTCCGATTCCGATTTTCAGGTGGGTGTGCTGGAACTGCCCTATATTTTCGGAACACAGCCGGGCAGAAAACCTGTTTGGGTTATCCTGATTGAACAGCTTCGCCGTTTTGAAAAAATGCCTTTTACAATGTATCCGAACGGCGGAACGGCTATGCTTACCGTCAGGCAGGTGGGTCAGTCCATGGTTGGCGCGGCAGAACAGGCGTTTGAAAATGCTTCACAAAATAAAGGAATTTACCGTGCATACGGAATTTCCTGCTATAATATGACTTGGCGCGAATTTCTTAAAATTGTTTACCGTGCTATGAGCGGAGAGGTAAACAGAAAAATTATAGATGTGCCGAAATGGACCTTTCAGGCTTTCGGTTATCTGATGCGCAAGGATTATAAGGAAAGAAACGTAGATGCGGGAATAGACCCTGTTGGGCTTGCAGATATTATGGGCATGAATCTCTTTATTCCTACTGATGACTGCAAAGAACTTGGCTGTACACCTGATAATATTGAAAAAGCAATTATTAATTCCATTGCGCTTTCAAAAGAAGCCGTTGAGGGCAAGGCACAGCTTGTGGAAATGAAAGGCGAATAAGACTGCTTCATTTTTGTATAATTAATTTTAAGCATTATTACAGAATAACGAATATCTTGAAGTATAAAAAATTATTAATTTAAGGATGTTTATATGTTTACCTATACAGATGTATTTTTATTTGCCGCTATTATTTTAATATTTGCTGTAGTGATTATGCTGATAAAGAAAAGTTCCGCTGAAAAAATAATTACAGTTGCTTCGTTTATAGCATATCTTGCGGCAGTAATTTGCATAACTTTGTTTCCTATTATATATCAGCAAACAGGTTATGATATAGATTATAATTTTATTCCATTTAAAAGTATTGTGTCTTCTATGCGTGAGCATTCTACTACTGCCTTTCTTTCTGTATTCGGCAATATTGTTATGTTTGTTCCGTTTGGATTCTATATGTCTTTGTTGTTCAAAAAAAGCAATATAAAAGCATTTGTTTCGGTTGTTGCTTTTTCACTTGGAATTGAGCTTGCGCAACATAGTATCGGGCTGATTATAGGATATAGATACAGATGTGTTGATATTGATGATGTAATTTTAAATACAATCGGCGGTGTTATCGGAATTATAGCTTTTCATTTATTAAAAGCTATGTATGTAAAATTAAAGCACAAACGAACGGTAGCCGAATAAATGAAAAACGATTAAACTTAATATGTATTTGTGAAAGGTGCGGTGTTCATCGCACCTTTTATATTTATACAACAATATATTGTCTGGAAATATATTGTTGACAAAGAAATCATTGTATGCTATTGTTGAATTGGGATAATTTACAAAATTTTACTTACAGAAGGTGGTTCCGATGGTTTTCATATTTTTTTTCGGAAGTTAAAACAAAATTTGAAATGTAAAGGAGTAAAACTATGAAAAAAAAGTGTTTCAAATTAATAATGTCCTTAATGAGTATTTCACTGCTTCTTATTCCTTTTCCTGCATCGGTTACAGCACAAACAGTCGATAAAACAAATGTATATGATTCAGTTTTATTGGAAAACGGCTATCCTCAGTTTGTAATTGATGAAATGAGTGAAAACGAAAAACAAGAGCTATACGATTTAAATGCAGTATTTGAATCATATAAATCAACTTTTTATGACAGTCACGGAAATATTGTTGCAGAACAAACTGTAAATGATGATTATGATGAAAATAAGATTATTCAAAGGGGACAGATTAAAGATACAAGTTTGAAATTATCATGGACAATATCTAATTCAGGAATAAATAAAGTGGTAAAGTATAAATATAAATGGCTTGTTCTTCCTGTAAACAGGTGGCAGGATCCTGTTGGAATATCGTGGGATGATGTATATTTTCAATATGTATCCGGCAGTTTTTCTAAAGTGGATGAATATGAATTTAAAATTGATAATGAACCAATCAGACTGGCAACGCATTCGTCTGCTAAAAATTTTGCGAACGGTTCGAAACATGGAATAACCTGGTATGCGGATTTAAAAGGGCATTCCTCCAGTATGATGATATTAGGATTGCAGGGTTATGGAACAGTAACTTTAAAACCTTTAAAGTCGGGAACGTCAAATGTGTTTGGGCATTATGTTCATTCTAGACTTGCTTTCACCATATCTATGACAACAACCGGGGCAGGAAGCTTTTCAATTAGTGGTACAGGCTATGATGAGATGGGAAACAGTATAGCTTTAAGTGTTAAGTTATAAGGGAGATGAATATTATGAATGAAAACGAATATTATGAAATGATGAAAGAGAAAATGGACGAATTGATTCATCAGCAAAGAAAAGCCAATATCCGATTGGCAATTATAGAAATATTGATTGTGTTTATAATAATTTGGAGTATTATCATAATGGTAGGTTAAAGAAAAATAAACGGCTGTGCGAAAGCACAGCTTTTTTTTATTGCCTGTTTTAAAATTTTTTAATTGGATATTGACATTTTTATTTTATTATAGTATTATTGTATTAGTTAAGTAATACAGTTGGAAAGGGGAGGAGATTTTGGAATATCGGTTTGACAATGAAAAGCCTATTTATATTCAGCTTGTGGAATATATAAAAAAAGAAATTATATCCGGCAGGCTGAAAAGCGGCGAAAAAATACCGTCTGTCCGTGAGCTTGCCGTGCAGGCAAAGGTAAATCCGAATACTGTGCAGAAGGCGCTTGCCGAGCTTGAACGGTGCGGTCTGATATTTACGGAAAGAACAAACGGAAAATTTGTTACACAAAATACAGATACGATTAAAAATTTCAGAAATGAGCTGATAGGGGAAAGAGTAAACAGCTTTTTGCATGATATGATTCATATGGGTGTAGGCAAAGAAGAAATTGCCGAATATTTAAAGGAACTGAAAGGAAGGGATCACTTTGAAACTGCTTGAATGTAAAAACTTATATAAAAGCTTCAGCGGAAAAGAAGTATTGAAAAATGTGAATTTCACAATTGAAAACGGAAAAATAATAGGTTTGCTGGGCAGAAACGGGCAGGGCAAAACAACGTTGATAAAGCTTGTAAATGATTTGCTTGTGCCAACTTACGGCGAAGTGCTTGTAAACGGAAAAAAGCCCGGCATTGAAAGCAAAAAAGAAATTGCCTATCTTCCGGAACGAACCTATCTTGATAAATCCATGACAGTAAAACAGGCAGTTGTGTATTTCAGTGAATTTTATGATAATTTCAATTGCGAAAGGGCATATGCGCTGTTTGAAAAGCTTGATCTTGATGTAAACCAGCGGCTTTCCAAAATGTCCAAGGGTATGCAGGAAAAGGTTCAGCTTGTTCTGGTTATGTCGCGTGATGCAAGTTTGTATATTCTTGACGAACCGCTTGGCGGGGTAGACCCGGCATCAAGAGATTATATTCTTGATACCATTCTTTCAAATTTCTGCGAAGGTGCAAGTGTAATCATTTCCACGCATCTGATTGCAGATATCGAAAGAATACTGGATGAGGTTATTTTTATAGATAAAGGGCAGATTGTTCTGTGCGAAGGTGCCGATGCGCTCAGAAACAGAGAAAATATGAGTGTGGATGATATATTCAGGAGGATGTTCAGATGCTGATTAAATTACTGAAATATGATTTAAAGTGGATATATAAGGTGGTGGCAGTGTTTTATTGCCTGTCGCTGTTTTTTTCGGTTACGTCATTTTGTTTTTCAAAGGTAGAAAATTCTGCGCTCTTTTCAGGACTTTATACTTTTTCAAATGCTTTTGCCATTGCCATGGTGGTAAACGGTGTTATTAACAGTATAATCAGGGCATGGGTCAGATTCAGAAACAATATATATAAGGATGAATCTTACCTCACGCATACACTGCCCGTTTCGTTAAATCTTATTTATTTATCCAAGGTGCTTTCGGCAGTAATATGTATATTTACATCCACGGCTGTTGCGGCAGGCTGCCTTGTTATTTGTTTTTGGAACAATAACAGTATTGTTGATTATCTGAAAACAATGCTTGAATCCGCGGCCGGTTCCTTTAATCTTTCTGCAGGAAGTTTGTTTGCCGCTTTATTTTTTGAAATCTTTCTTCAGCTTGTGTTTATTTTGCTTTTGGGATATAACGGCATGATTTTAGGGCACAGATCCGGCAGAAACAAAATGGTAACCAGTATTATTGTGGGTTTTGCAATGTATACGGTATCCAACACGGTTACCGTTCTGCTTATTTTTGCAGCAGGCTTGTTTGATGACGGAATTATGAATTTAATTGAAACATCAGATACTGTTGACATTTCAGCCGTGAAAACTGTTTTGCTTTTTGCACTGATTTTATATGCTGTATATAACGCTGTTTTTTATATTATGGGAAGCAGGCTTCTGAAAAAAGGCGTTGACGTTGAATAAAAAAAGCATAACCGCCGTTTATCGGCGGTTATGCTTTTTCTGTTATGCCGGCTCAAAATCCACTTCGTCACGCAGGCACATATCCAGCCCGAATAAATCGTTTACCAGTGCATCCATGTTGCGTATGCTTTCGTCCAGCAGAAACAGCACATATGTATTATCGTCATAGCTGTCTATTTTTTCCATGGTCATCTGTGCAAGCAAAACATTCTTTTTAAATCCGTTTTCGATTCTTTCAAGCTGTGCCAGGTTGTGGCGGCTTATTATTTTAGGCATATTTTTTTCTTCCTTTCAAATTAAAAAGATTCAAACACTTGAAATATGCCCCGTTATGCCGTATAATAAATTTACAGCACTGGGACTATCTCAGTGTTTGTGGGTAAAAGGCTCTGTATCGTATTTTGACCGATGTGATGCAGAGTTCTTTTTTATTTATGCAGACTTTCAAAACAATCATATACCAGTTTACGAATACATTCAGATTTGCTTAGACTGAGCTTTTCGGCGCAAAAATCAAGTACACGCATGTCATCATCATTCATTCTTATATGAAGCATATGTTCTTTTGCATTTTCTGTTTTGGGTCTGCCTGTTTTAGGTGACATAAATTCACCTCGCTTTCTGTCACTACATTAATTATAATGGCGTAACTACAAAAAGTCAATAGCAAATAAGAAATTATTTGAAAATACATTATTCGACATTATACAACAGAACCGTCATACGTTATTCGACGTTTCTCTACAAAGCTATTATACATAATTCGACGTTTCTCTACGATACTGTTAAACATTATTCGACGTTCTTCTACAGAACCGTCATACATAATTCGACATTACTTTACAGATGCCATACAATATTCGACATTTCCTTGCGGAAACCATACATTGTTCGACATTTCTCTGCAAAATCAAACAGCTTCTTGTATCGGATAAATATTTTTTCATTACAATTAAAAAGTTTCAAACACTTGAAATAAACCCATTGTTACCGTATAATAGATTTACAGCATGGGGGATTATCCCTGTGTTTGCAGGCAAGGTACTGTGTATGTTTTGACGAGAATGCACAGTATCTTTTTATTTATTCACCTGTTCATAAAGCAAGTCAATTCCTTTTTCAATCACTTCAGTTCTTGAAAGATTCATATAATCTGCCAATTCGCATAGCTTATTAGATGTATCCTCTGTAATCCGTAACTGTAAGCTGATGTTTTTTGACTTGCCCATTTTAGGTGGTCTGCCTGTTCGCGGGCTCATTTCCTCACCTCACTTATGCCACTGCATAAATAATGACATTTGCCATTGCAAAAGTCAATAGCAAAAAGAATTTTTTGAAAATACATTATTCGACATTACTTTACAGATGCCATACAATATTCGACATTTCCTTGCGGAAACCATACATTGCTCGACATTTTTCTGCAAAATTAAACAGCTTCTTGTATTGGATAAATTCTTTTTCTTTACATTTGAATGTTGTTATTTTGATAATCATTTTGCTGCTCATTATAAGCATAAAAAAATAACCGCCCAACCCTGCAAAAGTTAGCGGTTATTTTTTAACTATAACAGCGGGCTAACCGCCTATCGGATAGCTCCTTAAAAAGTCAATCTGTTTTATAAAAAATATCGTATTATTAATATAATAATTGAACTGTTGATAAAAAGTAGTTCTATGAAGTTTATAGAATGGGGAGAATAAAGTGAATAAACCACAAAACCACATACTTTTATAATAGTAAATACAATTTTTATGGATTTAAACAAAGAAAAAAATTTAAACACTTGCAATTATTGTTGAGATATTGTATAATAAACTTGCAGCGCGTTATCTACGCTGTGTCTAACATAAAGGGCTCTGTATTTTGTTTTCGGACGGTACAGAGTTCTTTTTTCTTTGTTTGTTGTTTCCGGATACGGATTATTATTCTTATCACATCACGCTTGATGTTTGATAATATTCAGTCAATATATCCGGTGTCTTTCCTGTTTCATTATCTAAGTTCGGCATTTCTCTGCAACACCGTGATACAGTATTCGACGTTTCTCTACAGAACTGTCAAACGTTATTCGACGTTTCCATACATAAGTCATACAGTATTCGACAGTATTCGGCAGAATGCTGCAAGGGATTGCTTCCACCTGAAAATAATAAAAGCGGTGACGCTTCAAAGAAGCATCACCGTCGTTTTCAAAAAAATCCGCACATCCGCCGAAAACTGAAGATAACCTGCGGTTAAAGCAGGTGGGTTTTATCCGCAGTATTTTGTGCTCCCAGCGTCCGCTGTTTTCAGCGGGAGGTCTGCATACCCGTAATGCGAGAATAAATCCCTAAAAAAAGATTGTTCGGGTTATTAAAGCTTTCGGTTGTCGAGATGCACAGACTGTAAACATAACATTATGATTTACTGCTCAGGTTCAAAATATTCAACATCAAATTTTTCTTCAACCTTCGCCATCAGAATATCTGAAATCTGTTCGTATTCCATTTCGTCTTCGATTTCGGCAAGGTATTCTTCGCCGTTTTCTTCAAGTACTTTCAGAATAACCACTTCGTAATCCGCTTCAACAATTTCTTCGGCGTCATCGCGGTATTCTGTTATAGCAACATAAACATCCTCTTCGGTTTCATATCTTTCAAGAAGCTCAAACAGAATTTCGTTTCCGTTGTCATCCGTAACAGAAATAATGTCCGGTTGGTAAAACTCTTTTTCGTTATCCATTATTTTTCGTCCTTTCTTTTATCTTATAACATTATAGCTGTTTCATTCCGTTTCGTCAATAGAAATATATGGTTGTAAATATTTGACAATTAAATTTAAAAATGTTTAAAAAAACTATTGACAATTAACAAAACGTGTGCTATTATAAAGTTGAACTTAGAGAGAGAAAGAATTGAAGAAGAATTCTTGGTTAAGTTCAGATTATGAAAGGAGGCTTTGTCCGATGGTAGATTTAGAACCAGGTCAGACAAACGCCTGCTCAGTATTCAGGTAATATAACGGAAAAAGCTGCCGGCGGCATTGAAATATAAAAGCAATCAATAACGGGCAGCACGCTTTAAAAGTAATTAAAAGTTATAGCAGGAACCGGCAAATGAATACACAGGCGTCTAAAAAATTGAATTTTATACTATATATAATATAAGCGGCTTTCCCTGCAAAAGTCTGAAGAGGAGATCTTCAAATAAAATAAATTACAGGAGCAGTCCGATGCACTAACTAAATTTGCAAACAGAAATGAACAATATTTTTTAAAGTAGGTGGTTCCTTTGTTGAGGAAATTCATTGTATTAGGAAAATAATTGTGAGAGGTTAGTCCAATGTACTAAGTAAATTAAATATAGAAAAACAGCTCCCATTAGAAATAATGGGAGTTTTTTGTGTTTGAATTCGCAAATGATTGTATACATTTGCCTGTGCTGTTTTTCAATTCTTGTTCGGCGGTATAAATATCGGTTATAATAACAGGGGAAAGCAAAAGAACACTGCTTGACAAATAAAACTATATTTGTTAATATTATTTCAACAGTTGAACGGCATTGATAAAGAGGAGTATTTTTCTGTATGCTTTTCAGAGAGCGGTTGTTTGGTGAAAAACCGCAGGCACTGAAAAAGAAGGTAGCTTTTGAGCCGGCAGAGTGAACCTGAAAGTAGCCCTGCCCGTATATCTGCGTTAAAGATTTGAGCGGCACTTTTAACAGTGCAATTTGAGTGGTACCGCGGAAACATATGCTTTCGCCTCAATATGAGGTGAAAGCTTTTTTTATTTTTATATTTCAGGAGATGATTAAATGGCAAAAGATCTGGCAAAACAGTACAACCCGAATGAGGTTGAAGACAGAACCTATAAATTCTGGTGTGACAACAAGTATTTTCATGCAGAGGTCAATCCCGATAAAAAGCCGTATACAATTGTTATTCCTCCGCCCAATATTACAGGGCAGCTTCACATGGGGCACGCCTTGGATGAAACACTGCAGGATATTCTGATAAGATGGCGCAGAATGCAGGGTTACGAGGCGCTTTGGCTTCCGGGCACAGACCATGCGTCTATTGCAACCGAAGCAAAAATTGTTGAAGCCATGCGCAAAGAAGGTGTCAGCAAGGATGATTTGGGCAGGGACGGCTTTCTTGAAAGAGCATGGGACTGGAAAAATAAATACGGTTCCAGAATTGTGGAGCAGTTGAAAAAACTTGGCTCTTCCTGTGATTGGGACAGGGAACGCTTTACACTGGATGAGGGCTGTTCCAAAGCAGTTAACGAAGTGTTTGTAAAGCTTTATGATAAAGGGCTTATTTATCAGGGCAAAAGAATGGTTAACTGGTGCCCGCACTGCAAAACCACCATTTCAGATGCAGAAGTGGAATATGAGGACCAGGCAGGTCATTTCTGGCATCTGAGATATCCTTTCGCAGATGGCAGCGGTTATCTTGAGCTTGCAACAACAAGACCGGAAACGCTTCTCGGAGATACGGCTGTTGCTGTGAATCCGAATGATGAACGGTATAAGCATTTAGTCGGCAAAATGCTGGTTCTGCCGATTGTTCACCGTGAAATTCCTGTTGTGGCAGATGATTATGTTGATGTTGAATTCGGCACAGGTGTTGTAAAAATCACACCTGCACACGATCCGAACGACTATGAGGTTGGTATGCGTCATAATCTGGAAATTATAGATGTTATGACAGATGACGGCCGTATTTCAGAGGGCTGGGGAAAATACAGCGGAATGGACCGCTATGAATGCCGTGCTGAAATTGTAAAGGACCTTGAAGCAGAGGGTGCATTATTTAAAATTGAAGATTACAGTCATAATGTCGGCACCTGTTACAGATGTCATACTTCCATTGAACCAAGACTTTCAAAGCAGTGGTTTGTTAAAATGGATCCGCTTGCCGCACCTGCAATCAAGGCGGTAAAAGACGGCGAGGTTAAATTTGTTCCCGAAAGATTTGATAAAATTTATTTCCACTGGATGGAAAATATCAAGGATTGGTGCATTTCACGTCAGCTTTGGTGGGGGCACAGAATTCCTGCTTATTACTGTGAAGACTGCGGCGAGGTTATGGTTTCCAAAGAGGATGTGCATACATGTTCCAAATGCGGCAGTACGCACATTCATCAGGATGCCGATACACTTGATACATGGTTTTCTTCGGCACTTTGGCCGTTTTCCACACTTGGCTATCCCGAAAAAACACCTGAGCTTGATTATTTCTATCCTACAAGCACACTTGTAACCGGTTATGATATTATCTTTTTCTGGGTTGCAAGAATGATTTTTTCTGCCATTGAACACACGGGTGAAGTGCCGTTTGATACAGTGCTTATACATGGTCTTGTTCGTGATGCGCAGGGCAGAAAAATGAGTAAATCACTTGGAAACGGTATTGATCCGCTTGAAATTATTGATGAATACGGAGCAGACGCTCTTCGCTTTACGCTTGCAACGGGCAATTCCCCGGGAAATGATATGCGCTTTTCGGACGACAAGGTTAAGGCTTCGCGTAATTTTGCAAACAAGCTATGGAATGCCGCCCGCTTTGTGCTTATGTATCTTGGCGATGCGTATGATTATCAGGGAATTCCGCAGAATCTTGCAATTGAAGACAAGTGGATTATCAGCAAAATGAATTCTCTTGCAAAAGAAGTTACCGATAATCTTGAAAAGTTTGAACTTGGCATTGCCATTCAGAAACTTTACGATTTTATATGGGATGTTTTTTGCGATTGGTATATTGAAATTGCAAAAATAAGACTTCAGAGCGGTGAAGGCGCAGAAACGGCAAAAGCAGTTCTTGTTTATGTTCTTACAGATATATTAAAGCTGCTGCATCCGTTTATGCCGTTTATTACGGAAGAAATTTATCAGGCAATTCCGCATGATGCAGAATCCATTATGATTTCAAAATGGGTTGAATATGATGAAAGCCTTACTTTCTCTTCCGATGAAGCTGAAATGGAAAAAATCATGACTGCCATCCGTGCTATCCGCAACCGCAGAGCAGAAATGAATATTCCTCCAAGTAAAAAAGCATCTGTTTATATAGAAACCGCACTTGGCGATACCTTTGCTATGGGCGCAGAATTCATAAAAAGGCTGGCATCAGCAAATGATGTTCAGGTTTCTTCTGATTTCAGCGGACTTGAAAATACCGTAACCATTATTACAGATGCTGCAAAAATATATATTCCTCTCGGCGAATTGGTAGATTTTGAAGCCGAAAGAAAACGCCTTGAAAAAGAGATGGCTGCGGCACAGGATAAGCTTGATTTTATTAATAAAAAGCTGAATAATCCGGGCTTTGTAAATAAAGCGCCCGAAAAGGTGGTTGCACAAAACAGGGAAGATGCGGCAAAACTTGAAGAGAAAATAGCAAATATTAAAAATTCTATTGATAATCTGGGTTAATCTATGACGTATAATGAAGCATTGAATTTTATCGTTTCAAAGCAAAGCCTCGGCATTAAGCCGGGGCTTGAACGCATTTCTGCCCTGCTTGCAGAAATGGGAAATCCACAGAATGATTTAAAAATTATTCATATTGCAGGCACAAACGGCAAAGGCACGGCGGCAAATACAATTGCCGCATCGCTTACAGAAAACGGTTTTAAAACCGGCCTTTTTACATCTCCCTGGGTAACAGACTACAGAGAACAGATTCAGATTAACGGTGCATTTATTTCGGAAAAACATTTTGCCGAATATATAAACCGTTATCAAAACGCAGATGCAACGGAATTTGAGCTTTTAACCGCTGTTATGTATAAATATTTTAAAGACAGCCATGTGGATTATGCTGTTATTGAATGCGGCATGGGCGGAGCAGGCGATGCGACCAATGTTGAAAATAGAAACATTTCTGTTATTACATCCGTTTCGCTTGACCATACGGCTTTTCTTGGCGGTACTGTTGAAAAAATTGCATATGAAAAGGCAGGCATCATCAAAGAAAACGGAATTTGTATTTTATATCCGAATTCCGAATGTGAATATATTTTTGAAAATGTTTGCAAAGAAAAAAACGCAAGGCTAATTAAGGTGAAAGAAACGGGCGATTGGTTTTTAAACAACCGTGCCGTTATAAGCGAAGCTTTAAAGTGTATTGCCGGTATTGAAGCGTTTACTGTTTGCGCACTGCCTGCAAGAAAAGAAAGAATCGGAAATATTCTGCTTGACGGAGGGCACAATCTTTCCGCCGCAAGGTATCTTGAAAGCAGTTTAACCGATCATGAAACGGCTGTTATAGGCATGATGGCAGATAAGGATATTGACGGATATCTTTCTGTTATTGCACCAAGGTGCAAAAAAATTATCACAACAGTGCCCAACAATCCGCGCGCAGTTTCAGCAAAGGAACTAAAGAAAATTGCTGAAAAATACTGTGCGGATGTTACGGCAATCGATAATCCTGCCGAAGCTGTAAAGCAACAGGGCGTAACGCTTATTTGCGGTTCGTTTTTTCTTGCAAGGGATGTAAGAAAATATTTCATATAAGCGAAGGCTGTCCTAAAATTCGATAAAAAATTTATAACCGCTGTGCTACAATTTGGCATAGCGGTTAATTTTTTTCAAAGGAGTAGCTAAATGGATGTAACAATTGAATCAAGCGGCAATCTGCTTGTAGCTTATCTTATAGGCGAACTGGATCATCACACTGCGGGCGCCGTGCGCGACAAAATTGATAATGCAATCAGTTTTAAAAAGCCGAATCATTTAATTCTGGATTTTAAAAATATAACGTTTATGGATTCCAGCGGAATTGGGCTTGTAATGGGGAGATACCGGCTTATGCAAAGCCACAGGGGCAGTGTTGAAATAAGAAATGTTACCAAACAAACAAAAAAAATAATGGAGCTTGCCGGAATGGGCAGAATTGCGGTTATTAATGAACTAAAGGAGTAACAAAATGAAAAATGAATTTAAATTAACGGTTGAAAGCAAAAGTGTTAACGAAAGCTTTGCAAGGGTTGTGGTTTCTGCTTTTGTAACGCCGCTTGACCCTACGCTGGAAGAACTGGCGGATTTGAAAACAGCGGTTTCCGAAGCTGTTACAAACTGCATTGTTCACGGTTATAAAGATACGGTGGGCAAAATTTACATAACAGGAAAAATTGCAGATGATACAGTTAAAATCATAATCCGTGATAAAGGTTGCGGAATTGATAATATTTCACAGGCAATGACACCACTTTTCACAACAGGCGAAGGCGACCGGGCTGGGCTTGGCTTTACTGTTATGGAAAGTTTTTGCGATAAAATTCTTGTTCGTTCAAAAGTAAACGGCGGCACAAGTGTAACACTGATAAAGAAAATCGAAGGCAAGGCAAAATGGTAATTGATAAAAGATCACATATGATTGAAGAAAATATCGGTCTTGTGCATTCTGTTGCCAAGCGCTTTAAAGGCAGGGGTGTAGATTATGAAGATTTGTTTCAGTCAGGCTGTATAGGTCTTATAAAAGCTGTTGACCATTTTGATGAAACAAAAGGCTTTCAGTTTTCAACGTATGCTGTGCCTGTAATTATGGGCGAAATAAAACGGGTGTTTCGTGACGGCGGTGCTATAAAGGTGGGAAGAAGTCTCAAGGAAAAGTCTCTCAAAGCACAGGCACTGCGGGACAGATTTCTGAAACGGGAGCTCAGGGAGCCGACCGTTTCGGAACTTGCCGACATGCTTGGGTGCGATGTGAATGAAACAGCAGAAATTCTTAATGTAATCAATCCTATGCTTTCCATTAATCAGTTTGGAGAGGACGGCAGTGCGGATTTTGATATTCCTGTTGACGATTCGGAAAATCTGTTTGACCGCTTGTCTCTTTCCCAGATTCTGGATACACTTGATTCGGAAGAAAAAAAGCTGATTGATTACCGCTTTTATAAAGGACAGACACAAACCGTTACCGCAAATTCCATGGGTATATCACAGGTGCAGGTTTCCAGAAAAGAAAAAGCCGTTCTCCGCAAGCTGCGGGAACGGCTGGATTGTTGATATTTCGGGCAGAGGGAAATCCTCTGCTTTTTTGTTAAAGATTATTTAAATCATAAGGTGTTTTCTGATATACGAAATAGTTAAGCCAGTTTGTAAATATCAGATTTCCTGCACTTTTCCAAATCATGTTCGGAACAAGGTTTATATCATTATTCGGAAAATAGTTTACCGGCTTTTCAATGGAAAGCCCTTTATTTAAATCTCTGAAATATTCCTTGGCAAGTGTGTCTCTGTCATACTCACTGTGACCTGTGATAAAGATATTACGGCATTCCATATCTGAAATGATATGGATTCCCGCCTTGTCACTGTAGGATATTATTTGCAAATCTTTTATTTTCGCAATATCATTTGTATCCAAGTCCCATTCCCTTGAATGCGGAACATAGAAAACATCATCCAGTCCGCGCATAAGAGGATGCATAATATCAAGGCTTCTATGCTCAAAAACACCAAAGCGTTTTTTATCAAGCGAAACAGGGGATATGCCGTAATGATAGTAAAGCCCTGCAAAAGCGCCCCAGCAAAGATGCATTGTTGAATACACATTTGTTTTTGTCCATTCAAATATGTCTGCAAGCTCCTGCCAAAAATCAACATCCTCAAACTGAAAATCGGCAAGCGGTGCACCGGTGATAATCATTCCGTCATATTTGTTGTGCTTTATTTCATCAAATGTTTTATAAAATTTAAGCATATGTGCCTGTGATGTGTTTTTTGTTTTGTGTGTTGCAACCTGCAATAACTCTATATTAACCTGTAGCGGAGAATTGGACAGCAAACGCAGAAGCTGCGTTTCTGTTTCAATTTTTGTAGGCATTAAGTTAAGTATTATGATATCAAGAGGTCTTATATCCTGCATATCTGCCCTTTTATTGCTCATTACAAAAACATTCTCAAGTTCAAGGCTTTGTTTTGCCGGCAGTTCATTGTCAATTCTTATTGGCATTTTTCTTCCTCCTGAATATAATGTAATATTATATATTAAATTATATAATATATAGTAGAAATATCCTATAACATATATTATAAACGCCTGAATATATAATGAAATGATTATAACAAATAAAAATATCAATTGCAACTGAAAATTTTTAGTGAAAAAGACGAATTGAAAAAAAATTCTATTTTTTATGAAAAAAGATGTTGACAATCGTAACTTCACGTGGTATTATTAACAAGCACTTTGCGAGGGGGACACGAAAGTGAAGGCCGAGAGAA
>CAOKRT010000002.1 GCA_948471205.1 uncultured Oscillospiraceae bacterium
AATCAAGCAACGGCAAATGGTGGTACAAGCATACAGACGGGACATATACAAAAAACAACTGGGAATACATAGACGGAAGCTGGTACTTTTTTGATGCAAACGGATGGATGTTAAGCGCCCAGTGGAAACAATGGGAAGGCAAATGGTATTACTTAAATCCAAGCGGTGTCATGCACACCGGCTGGCTTAAGGATAACAATAAATGGTATTATTTTTCATCCCGCGGTATTATGCAAACCGGTTGGATAACAATCAGCGGCAAAGAATATTTTCTTTGTGATGACGGACATATGCATGTAGGCTGGTTAGAACGCTGGAACGGAACCTTTTATCTGAATTCCGACGGTTCCATGCAGGTTGGATGGAAGAAAATCAGCGGCAGTTGGTATTACTTTGAAACCAGCGGTAAAATGCAAAAAGGTTGGATATCTCTTAATAATAAAAAATATTATTTAAATGCAAACGGAGTTATGCAAATCGGTTGGAAAAAAATAAATAATATCTGGTATCATTTTAAATCAGATGGTGCTATGAATACAACAGATTTACTCGAGGCTTCTCGTTATTATGTATTCAAATCTTCAGGTGAATTATATAAAACAGAAATCCTACTTCCCCGCCAGCAACAGCAAAAAGATAATTGGTGTTGGGCGGCCTGTTCTTCAATGGTTGGAATATATAACACAGAATCAAAAATTACACAAACAGAAATTGTAAAATTTATAAAAAACGAAATTGTTGATGAAGGCGGTAATGCTTATGAAATCACTGATGCAATCAATTATGCTTCAGGATACACGAAAAAATCAACCCCTGTTGTGGGACATATTAGTTATAAACAAGCCGTTGAAAAAATTGATGCAAACCATCCGTTTGTAGTTGCATTAGAATGGAATAGTGGCGGTGCACATGCAATGGTTTGTTCAGGTTATGATAAAAATGAAAACAAGGTTCAAATTATTAATCCTTGGAAAGACATTAAAACACAATATTATAACTATAAAGATATTTATTTGGGAGTCGATATTGAAGGTAGTTTCGGCAAATGTATATATATGATTACCTATTAGGAGGGGTCTTTATAATGAAAAAAATACTATGCGCATTTACAACACTTTTTCTGGCAATTGCAATTTGCATTCCCGCTTTTGCCGAAACAGATAACAATAATATTTTTGATAATACTGATTTTTTCAGACAATATGAAAATGAAATTTTAGAAGAAGTTAACTACTACTTTATCAATGAGTTTAATGAAGAGATTTCAGCAAACGATTTGGATTACAGCAATATATTAAAATTCTATTATCCTTTTGAACTTTTACAGGAAAACAATCTTAATATTAATACACTTAACAATATTATTGAAAAGTCAGATTATTTTTACAAACTTTTCGCTGAAAAAAATGAGCATTATATTGAAATTGGTTATCAAAAATATGCAAAAGTAACAGAAGAATTAAGAAATACTCTTGACGATGAAATGTTAAAAGAGTTAGAAGCAGTTACAGGTCAATGGCATTCTTCCAGTGTTTCTTTAAGTGAAGGTAAATCACAATATTTGATTTACAAAGATGATATTTTAAATTTAATGAAAAGCAATAATTTAAAGTGTTCAAAAGTTCATTTTATCAGCAGTCTGAGCGGAAATATTCAAATTGCATCTGTATTAGTTACAGAAGATTCCGAAATTTTCTTTAAAATTTTGAAGGGAACTGTCAACGGTGAAACAATTGATCATAATAATCCGGATAACAAACTTTATACCTTTGAGGAAATAAAAGAATTTGCTGCTCAATATGTTGCTCCTGAAGTTGATAATCCGCTGTCCGCAGAAGTTATAGGTATGCCGACTTCAGGTACAAATTCAAACAACAGCAACACAATCATTATTGCCGCTGCTTCGGCAGGTGCAGTTATCGTTATTGCCGCCATAACTGCGGCTGTGTTCATTTACAAAAAGAAACATAAAAGAAACGAAACAGTCTGAAAAAGCTGTGTTATAAGCACATAACTTTTTCCGAAAATCATAGATTCATTTATTCTATTAACAGGATGTGATTCCGATGTACTGTGCAGAGTGTTGCGGCAAATGAATACTATACAGTAAAGGAGACTTCTATGAAAGGAAAAGCAAAACAAGTTATCTGTACATTTTTATTAACTGCCATACTTTCTGCAGGTATATTGACTGTTCCGGCAAATACCGCCTATGCTGAAGAAACATCCGGCCAATCCGCTGTTCTTTACAGCGTCTCAGCGGTCACCGTAAAAGGAACGTGGATAAAATCAAGCAACGGCAAATGGTGGTACAAGCATACAGACGGGACATATACAAAAAATGACTGGGAATACAGAGCCAACCAAGAATCGAACCCAATAGCCTAAAACAATCCGTTTTCCGCACCTAACGCCATTTTTTGCCTTGCTATACGGCAGTATACCGGCGTCAAAGAAATGACGCTATGCACAAAAAACGGATTGTTTTAGGTGCAATGCAGTTTAAATCATTTAAATTTTTGATTAGACAAGGCATAATTTTCATTGCATACTTCCGTATTCGATGAAAATTTAACGAAGTATCAGCAAAAATTTGTTGATTTAAACCTTATTTTGTTCGACTCTTGGTTGGCTAAACGGAAGCTGGTACTTTTTTGATGCAAACGGATGGATGTTAAGCGCCCAGTGGAAACAATGGGAAGGCAAATGGTATTACTTAAATCCAAGCGGCGTAATGCACACCGGCTGGCTTAAGGATAATGGAAAATGGTATTATTTTTCATCCAGAGGCATTATGCAAACCGGTTGGATAACAATCAACGGCAAAGAATATTTTCTTTGTGATGACGGGCATATGCATATAGGCTGGTTAGAACGCTGGAACGGAACTTTTTATCTGAATTCCGACGGTTCCATGCAGGTTGGATGGAAGAAAATCAGCGGCAGTTGGTATTACTTTGAAACCAGCGGTAAAATGAGAAAAAGTTCATTGTCCGAAAACCAACGCAATTATTATTTTGACGGTTCGGGAAAACTTTATAAGACAGAAATACTAATAGAAAGAGTACAACAAAGGTATAGTCTATGGTGCTGGGCTGCCTGTTCAAAAATGGTTGGAACATATTATACAAATTCTTCAATAACACAAACAGATATTGTAAAAAAAATATTTGGTTCTGAACTTAATCAAACCGGCACAACAAATGATGTTGTAACCGCTATTAAATATGCTTCAAACTATACAAAAAATCCAAATTCTGTATTGGGTTATTTAAGCTATTCGCAGGTAGTTGACAAACTGGATGCAAATCATCCGCTTGTAATCGGAATGTTATACAAGGGCGGGTCCGGTCATATGGTGGTTTGTTCAGGTTATGATAAAAGCACTAAAAAAGTACGAATAATTGATCCATGGAAAAATTGTGAAACAAGGTATTATAGTTATCAGGAAATCTGCATTGGCGTAGAATTGCAGTCTGGTGCAGGTCGATGCATCGAAATGGTTATTTTTTAAGGAGGGATATACAATGAAAAAAACAATATGTATATTTATGTCATTTTTATTAGTATTATGTATCAGCATTTCTGCCTTTGCGCAAACAGACTATTCTAAATTGTATGAAGATGCAATTGATTTAAAACCGGTAGAAAATGAAATTTTAGAGGACCTTAGCAATTCGATATTTTATGAAGAAAATAAACATTTAACGTTTGATAATCTTGACAATGACGGAATACTGAAAATATACGATGGTTCCGAATGGCTGAAGAGGAATAGACTGAATCTTGAGGAATTAAATCACTTAATGCAGAATTCAGATTGGTTCTACAGATTATATTTTTATTTTGAAAACTTATTCATTGAATCTACTGTTACAAAAGGTCGGGAGATAACTGACGAAGTAAGAAAAAAGATGGCTAAAGAAGATTTAGAAGTACTGGAAAGCCTTGTTGGAAAATGGCATGTGCAAAGCTATGGCTATGATGCTCCTAAAAATGAGAATTATAAACAAAATTTGGAAAACATTTTAAAAAACAGCAATAATAATTATTCAAAAGTGTATTTTACAGCATATTTAAGCGGAAATATTCATTTTGCTGCAATATTGGTTGATGAAAATTCTGAAATAAAATTCAAGATTTTTGAAGGCGTTGTTAATGGAGAAATGATAACCTGCGACAATTCTGATGATACACTTTATACTTTTGAAGAAATTAAAGAAATTGCTGCACAATTTGTTCCATCTGAACCCGGTTATTATAGCGGTGCAGATGTTAGTATAAATCATCCATCAAACAACACAATCATCATTGGCTGTGCATCGGCAGGGGCAGTCATTATACTTGCAGCAGCAGTCTTTGTATTTATTTACAAAAAGAAACATAAAAAGGCTGCAAACAATCAGCAAAATGCGTAAAACATTTCGCAATATACAAAAATAAATACAAACCGTCTTTAACTACTTGCCAAGTTACGCCGTAAGTGTTAAAATAATAGGCTGAAACAGATTGTATATTTCTGTTTCAGCCTATAAACATTTTGAAGGTGATGAAATTTGAGCGAAAGAAAAAACATTAAAAATATAGCAATAATTGCCCATGTTGACCATGGAAAAACCACACTTGTGGACGAGCTGCTGCGCCAGAGCGGAACGTTCCGCGAAAACGAAGCCGTGAATGAACGCGTTATGGACAGCAATGACCTGGAAAAGGAAAGAGGCATTACCATTCTTTCCAAAAATACGGCAATTCATTATAAAGATACAAAAATCAATATTGTTGACACGCCCGGTCATGCTGATTTCGGCGGCGAGGTTGAGCGTATTTTAACCATGGTAGACGGCGTGCTTCTGCTTGTAGACGCATTTGAGGGCTGTATGCCGCAGACAAGATTTGTGCTGAAGAAAGCGCTTGGCTTACATAAAACCCCGCTTGTTGTTGTAAATAAAATAGACCGTGACGGCGCAAGACCGGATGAGGTGATAGACGAAGTGCTTGACCTGTTCATTGAACTTGGCGCTGATGATGACCAAATTGATTTTCCTGTGATTTATGCTTCGGCAAGAGATGGCTTTGCAAGCACCGATTCTTCTGTACGAGACGGCGATATGCGCCCCCTGCTTGATGCCATTCTTGAATATATTCCCTCACCCGAGGGCGACCCGGACGGTCCTTCACAAATTCTTTTTTCTTCGCTTGAATACGACGAATACATTGGCAGAATAGGCGTTGGCAGAGTGGAAAGAGGCACTGTTAAGGCAAATGCGCCTTATGTGCTTTGCAAACAGGATGAAAGACGTGAAAATATAAAAATCACAAAGCTTTATCAGTTTGAAGGTTTGAAAAGAATTCCCTGCACAGAAGCCACAGTGGGCGACTTAATCTGCGTTGCCGGAATTCCGGATTTGAACATCGGCGAAACAGCCTGTGACCCCGATTGCGTTGAGCCGCTTCCGTTCGTTAAAATAGATGAACCTACTATCAGCATGAATTTTATTGTAAACGATTCTCCTTTTGCCGGCAGAGAAGGCAAATTTGTTACAAGCCGAAATATCCGTGAGCGCCTTTTTAAAGAGGTTGAAACCAATGTTTCCATGCGTGTTGAGGAAACAGATTCTATGGATACCTTTAAGGTAAGTGGCAGAGGGGAACTGCACCTTTCCATACTGATAGAAACCATGCGCCGCGAAAATTACGAATTTCAGGTATCTCGTCCGCAGGTTATTATGAAAAAGGATGAAAAAACAGGTCAGACACTTGAACCTGTTGAGCTTGCAATTATTGAAGTGCCGGAAGAATATGTTGGTTCTGTTGTTGAAAAGCTTTGCTCGCGCAAAGGCGAAATCGCTGTTATGGACACCCGCACAACGGGTATGACACATCTTGAAATCAAAATACCTTCAAGAGGGCTTATCGGTTACAGAAGCGAATTTTTAACAGATACAAACGGCAACGGCATTATGAACCAGCTTTTCAGCGGCTTTGAACCGTATGCCGGCGATATAGCCACCCGAACAAGAGGTTCTATTGTAGTTCACGAAACAGGCACAACAACCGGCTACGGTCTTTGGAACACACAGGACAGAGGTAGGCTTTTTGTTGGTCCGGGTGTGGATGTTTATGAGGGCATGATTGTTGGCGAATGTGCAAAAAATGAAGATATTATCTGCAATGTATGCAAGAAAAAACACGTTACAAACACACGTGCAAGCGGTTCAGACGAAGCGCTGAAGCTTGTTCCGCCAACTACCCTGTCTTTGGAACAGAGCATGGAATTTTTGGCAGATGATGAATTGCTTGAGGTTACACCGAAATCAATAAGACTTCGCAAAACCATACTGGATAAACAGCTTCGCTTAAAGGCTGAAAGCAGAAAAAAATAATTGAATTTTAAGGATGTGAGGATATGAATGAAAAGGCAGGTTTATATCTTCACATCCCTTTTTGTACAAACAAATGCCCGTATTGTGATTTTTATTCGGTTAAATATGAAAAAGAATCGGCAGAAAATTATGCAAATCAGCTTATTGCCGAATTTGAAAAATACAAGGCTTCTGCATTTGATACCGTTTACTTCGGCGGCGGCACGCCAAGTATTTTGGAACCTGAAATAATAGGCAATATTCTAAACGCCGCAAGGCAATGTTTTGATATAGACAGCCAGTCTGAAATTACAATTGAATGCAACCCGGGTAAAAATCTTGAGCGAGATTTTGAAAAATATGCCGCTTACGGAATAAACAGAATTTCTCTTGGCATGCAAAGTGCTGTTAAAAAAGAACGGCTTGCACTTGGCAGAAAAGCAGGAAAACAGGATATTGCACATGCTATTTTATCTGCCAGAAAAGCAGGCATAACAAATATCAGCCTTGATGTAATGCTTGGCACCCCAAAACAGACTGCAAAAGGGCTGCAAGAAACCTTTGATTTTATCGAGAAAATGAATGTATCCCATATTTCCGCATATATGCTGAAAATTGAGGAAAACACGCCCTTTTACAATTTACAAAACAAACTTGAACTGCCGGATGACGACACAGTTTCCGATATGTACCTTATGACTGTTGAACACCTTTCGCAAATGGGCTTTAATCAATATGAAACAAGCAATTTTTCAAAGCCGGGCTTTGAAAGCCGCCATAACATGAAATACTGGCAGCTAATTCCCTATCTTGGCATAGGAAAATCCGCCCATAGCTTTTGGAATGGCAGAAGATTTTACTATGATAAGGATTTTAACCTTGTAAACGACGGTGTCGGCGGAAGTATGGAAGAACAGATCATGCTTGGTTTAAGACTGAAAAACGGCATAAAAAAATCCCTGATTAAAAGGGATTTAACACCTTATATTCAAGCCGGATTTATGGAAGAAAACAGAGAAAACATTTCCTTTACCCCAAAAGGGTATTTAGTTTCAAATACAATTATTTCTGAATTAATCTGAAAGGATATTTATGTATGGTTATACCTGATAAAAACAAAAGAATTTCAAAAACAGATACATATCTTAATTGTGCTGAAAGCTTTGCTTACAGAAGCACCTGCCTGAAAAGAAAATACGGTGCGGTAATTGTAAAGGATGATGCCGTTATTTCCACAGGATATAACGGTTCGCCAAGAGGCTTTGAAAATTGCAGTGAGCTTGAAAAATGCCCAAGAATTCAGCAAAATCTTCATCAGGGCGAAGGATATGGAATGTGCCGTGCAATACATGCAGAAGCAAACGCGCTGTTAAACTGCTCCCGAGAGCAGACCATCGGCGCAGATCTGTATCTTGCAGGAATTAATCCTGAGAACAATTCTGTACATCAAGCAAAACCATGTCCTCTCTGTGCAAGACTGATTATTCAGGCAGGCATTAAAAATGTGATATTAAGAACAGGAAATGGTCCGGATAATTATGAAATCATGCCTGCTGCACAGCTTGAATGGTATTTGAACAACAGCCGTATTTAATTAGAAACCAAATAAATTCAATTGATAAAAACAGCCTTTTCCAAAATAGAAAAGGCTGTTTTATATTTTTTATATTCTGGCAACACCGTCTTTTTTTGCAGCCTCTGCAACTGCTGCAGCCACTGTATCCTTAATCCGTTCATCAAAAGCATAAGGAAGAATATAATCCTCATTCAGCTCTTTTTCATCAACAAGCGAAGCAATGGCATATGCTGCCGCTATTTTCATATTTTCTGTTATTTGACTTGCTCGGACATCAAGTGCGCCGCGGAAAATTCCCGGAAACGCAACAACATTATTAATCTGATTCGGAAAATCAGAACGGCCTGTGCCAACAATTTTTGCCCCTGCCGCCTTTGCTTCATCCGGCATAATTTCAGGGGTTGGATTTGCCATTGCAAGCACAACAGGATTTTCATTCATAGTTTTAATCATATCCTGTGTAAGCACGCCCGGTGCTGAAACACCGATGAAAATATCCGTTCCCGCAACTGCGTCATTAAGACTGCCCTTTGTCATTCCTCTGTTGGTTACCTTTGCTATATCTGATTTTGAAGCATTCAGTCCTTCTCTGCCCTCATAGATAGCACCTGTACGGTCACATAAAATAACATCTTTCAGTCCAAGTGTCATAAGAAGCTTTGCAATTGCGATGCCCGCTGCACCGGAACCGTTTATAACAGCCCTACATTCACCAAGTGCTTTTCCTGTAAGCTTTGTTGCATTAATAAGCGCTGCCGAAACAACAACTGCCGTGCCATGCTGGTCATCATGAAAAATCGGAATATCACACATTTTTTTCAACTTTTCTTCAATTTCAAAACAGCGCGGTGCGGCAATATCTTCAAGATTAATACCGCCGAAAGAACCGCTGATGTTATAAACTGTCTGCACAAATTCATCAACATCCTTTGTGCGCACACAAAGCGGAAAAGCATCCACATCGCCGAATTCTTTAAACAGCACGCATTTTCCCTCCATAACAGGCATACCCGCTTCAGGGCCGATGTCACCAAGACCAAGCACTGCCGTTCCGTCAGTAACAACGGCTACCATATTCCAGCGGCGTGTAAGTTCCCAGCTTTTTGTATAATCCTGCTGAATTGCAAGGCATGGCTCCGCAACACCCGGTGTATATGCAAGCGAAAGGGCTTCCCTGTCATCCACCTTTGCCCTTGCAGTTACTTCTACCTTGCCTTTCCATTCGGAATGAAGTTTTAATGATTCTTTTCTGTAATCCATAATCCTGTCCTCTTTAAATCTGCATTATTTTAAACGGAAAATTATCTTTCCCAGTTTCTTGAACGCTCTACTGCTCTTTTCCAGTTTGCATACATTTCATTACGCTTTGACTCTTCCATAGAAGGAACAAATATTTTATCAACCCTACGGTTTTCCTCTATTTCTGCCGTATCCTTCCATACACCTGTTGCCAGACCTGCAAGATATGCCGCGCCAAGCGCCGTTGCTTCCCTGTTTACAGGGCGGTTTACATTAACACCCGTCATATTTGCCTGAATCTGCATCATAATATCTGAAACCGAAGCACCGCCGTCTACCCTTAAATCTTTAAGAAGAATGCCGCTGTCCTTCATCATGGCTTCCAGCAAATCTGTCATTTGGAAAGTGATACTTTCAAGCACGGCACGGCAGATATGCTTTCTGTTTACCGACCTTGTAAGACCAATCATACATCCGCGCGCATACATATCCCAATACGGAGCGCCAAGCCCTGTGAAAGCGGGAACAAAATAAAGTCCGTTTGAATCCTCAACCTCCATCGCAAGTTCATCGCATTCCGGCGCATTTTTTATAAGCTCCAAATCGTCACGAAGCCATTTAATCACAGAGCCTGCATTAAATGCCGAACCCTCAAGATCATATGTAACCTTACCGTCTATCCCCCATGCAACACCGGTTAAAAGATTGGAACGTGAATCAATTCTTTTTTCACCTGTATTCATAAGCAGGAAACAGCCTGTGCCGTATGTATTTTTGGCCTGACCCTCTTCAAAACAGCCCTGACCGAACAGTGCCCCCGGCTGATCGCCGATAGCGCCTGCAATCGGAATACCTGCAATATCTTCCATGCCGGGGAATTTGGCGCATTCGCCGTAAACACAGCTTGACGGCTTAACCTCAGGCAACATGGACATAGGAATTCCAAGCTTTTCGCAAAGATACGGATCCCACTGAAGCTTATCAATATCAAAAAGCATTGTGCGGCAGGCATTGCTGTAATCCGTAACATGCACTTTACCGCAGGTTAAATTCCAGATAAGCCATGTATCAACCGTGCCGAAAAGAAGCTCGCCTCTTTCTGCTCTTTCCCTTGCCCCTTCAACGTTATCAAGTATCCACTTTATTTTGGTTGCAGAGAAATAAGCATCAATCAAAAGACCTGTTGTTGACTTAACGTAGTCGCTGAGCCCCTCTGCCTTTAATTCTTCACAGTAATCAGCCGTGCGGCGGCACTGCCACACAATTGCATTATAAACAGGTTTTCCAGTTTCCTTATCCCAAACAACCGTCGTTTCACGCTGATTGGTAATACCTATTCCGACAATATCCTTGGGAGCAACCTTATCCTGCCTTAAAACAGCAAGAATGGCCTGCATTTCCGAAAACAGAATTTCATTCGGATCATGCTCCACCCAGCCGTTCTGCGGATAATACTGCGTAAATTCATTTTGCGCCTTTGAAACAATTTCACCCTTTTTGTTGAAAATAATCACTCTTGAACTTGTAGTCCCCTGATCAAGAGCCATAATATATTTTTCAGCCACTATAATCCCCCTCTGTGCACTGTGTGCAAAAAATAAAGAGCAAGCAATTAACTTACTCTTACATTTTAATATTTTTCAGTACATATGTCAATAATATGTAAATGCATTACATATTATTCTCAATATAATTTACAATATCTGCAACCGAAGTCATGCTTTCAACAACTTCATCAGGTACCTCTATTTTAAACTCATCCTCAACGCTCATAACAATGTCAATAGAATCCAGACTGTCTGCCCCAAGGTCCTCAACCAGCAAGCTGTCCATTGTAATGGATTCTGCATTTTCAATATCAAGCTGTTCTGCAAGAATTTCTTTAATTTTTTCAAATACCATAACGGGTCTCTCCTAAATAAAAATAATGGTTGTTAATAATTAACAGTTGTGTTATTATCATATTATAAAATTTAAGCGAAGTTGTCAATAGGTGAATTAAAATGAAATTATTCGGACTTACAGGTTTTCCCCTGGGGCACTCAATGTCGCCTGTAATTCACAGGGAATTATTTAAAATTGCAAATATCGACGGTGAATATAATCTTTATGAAATTTCACCTGAAAATCTTAACAATGCATTTTCAGAACTGAAAAATTTAAGCGGGTTTAATGTAACTATTCCCCATAAAATCAGTGTTATACAAAATCTTGATGAACTTGATGAAAAAGCTGCGCTTTTCGGCGCCGTAAACACTGTGCTTGTCAACGGAAAAACAAAGGGTTTTAATACCGACTGCGACGGCTTTATAAGAGCTGTGAAAATGGCAGGTATAACACTTGAAGGTGATGTTTTGCTCTGCGGTTCTGGCGGCGTTTCAAGAATGTTTGCATTTGAATGCGTGCTTGCCGGCTGCAGCCTTACCGTTGCCGTAAGAGAGGCAGATATACCGGCTGCAAATATCCTGCAGGCGGAAATAAAAGAAAAACTTGGCAAAAACATTGAAGTAATAAATATAAAGGATGTTGCAAAAGGCTATCATCTTATTATCAACGGAACTCCGGTGGGTATGTTTCCGAACACAGATGCATGTATTCTGCCAAAAAATATTATTCAGAAATCAAATGCTGTTTTTGATGCAATATATAACCCCGAAGAAACACTGCTTATAAAATACGCAAAGGAAGCCGGGCTGAAATATTCAAACGGACTTTCCATGCTTGTATGGCAGGCCGCAGTTGCAGAGGAAATCTGGAACGGCGTTGCATTTTCAGAAGACGATATAAAAAAGGTTATTCAGATAACCAAAGAGGAGCTTAAAAAACAATGAATATTGTGCTGTGCGGATTTATGGGAGCAGGAAAAACAGTTGTAGGCAAAGAACTTGCCAAAATTATGGGCAGAAAATTTGTTGATACAGATGAAATGATTGAAAGCGAAACAGGAATTTCCATTCCTGCAATTTTTGCCGCAAGGGGCGAGGATTATTTCAGAGATTTGGAATTTGAAATATGCAAAAAAGCAGCCGATCTTAAAAACACCGTTATTTCAACCGGCGGCGGCGCAATGACCTTTGAAAGAAATGTGAAAGCAATAAAAAAAGGCTCCTGCGTTGTATTTCTTGACGCTTCCTTTGACGTTATATGCGACAGAGTTGGCGATGCCGCTTCCCGTCCTTTATTTAAAAACCGCGAAAACGCCAAAAAGCTTTATAATGAACGCCGCGAAAAATATCTTCTTGCCGCCGATTTTGTTGTTAACGGTGATGACGCGGCAAGAAAAACGGCAATGCACATTTCCGAACTGTTTAAATAAACAATCCTATCCTGCAAATAGTTTACAAAACTGTAAACTATGCAATATTGAATTTCCATAGCGTATATGCTATAATTAACAGGATTTTTTGATGTATACAGAGGTTTTAAATGAAAAAAGCTGAAAAAAACGGGGCTTCTGATTTTCTTGAAACATTCAAGAAATACAGATCGCTTCTTATTGAACTAACACGAAAAAGCATTAAATTGAAATACAGAGATTCTGTTCTCGGCATTCTTTGGAGCTTTGTGCAGCCGCTGCTTAATATGATTGTTCTTTCAGTTGTATTCGGCGCTATACTGAAAAGAAATAACAGCAATATAATTTGTTATCCGATTTTCCTGTTTTCAGGCAGACTGTTATTTGAATTCTTTACTACAGGCACAAAGGCAGCCCTTAATTCTTTCAGAGCAAATGCTTCTATTATAAAAAAAGTATATGTGCCCAAATATATGTATCCCACTTCGGCAATACTTTCCACTTTTGTAACACTGGGGCTTTCATTGCTTTGCTTTGTTTGCGTTTGGTTTTTCTTTAAGTTTACAAACATTTCAAACGGTGCGGCAATGCCGTTTAACGGCTATATGCTGCTTGCATTTATACCCATTGCCATCCTTTTTGTGCTTGTTATCGGAATCGGGTTTATACTTTCTGTTTTTCAAGTTTATTTCCGTGATATTCAGTATATTTGGGATGTATTCTGCACACTGCTGTTTTATATGGTGCCGATTATTTATGACATCAAAACCATTAATACCGACTGGATCAGATTGCTGATAAGGATTAATCCATTATATCATATTATATCCATGTTCAGGGACTGTATGGTTGAATGCGTTGCAATGAATCCGAAAAATATTCTTTATTCACTTGCATGGGCACTTGGTTCTTTACTGATAGGCGTATATATTTTTAATAAAAAAAGTGATGATTTAATTTATCATATGTAATATGTAACATTTAACACCGCTGAAAAATCAGCGGTGTTTTTTTATGAAATAAACTTATCTTTGATTTTCTTCCTGATACTCTTTTGAATATTCAACATTTTCCGTACTTGGAATCGGCACACCCATTTCAGTCCGCTCATCCGGCTGTACCGTAGGATTGCTTACACTGGCGCAGTATTTGTTTGTTAAAGAAGCTTCCAGATGATATTTCTTTTTATAGCTTCCGTTCGGCGATGTAACCGCCCTGTCTTTTTCAGGATATTTCATTGCCCGAAAACTCCTTTGCAACTTGTTTCAAATCTGTTAAGCTGTTAATTTTTGCACCGCTTTGTATAATTGTTTCCTGCATGTTTTTAGGAAGCGAATTAAAATAACTGTTCATTTCTGGTGTTAAATTAAATAAATCCGGCATATTATCATTCCTTTCATTTAGTTCTTTATTATTGTTTCCAAACGCTTTTACAATATTTTTTGTATTTCAAAGAAAAAGAAACAAAATATGGAACACACAGAAATAAACATTCCATATTTTACTTTTTTAATTAAAATTTTTTAACAGGAGGAACTATGAAAAATTCTGAATTCAATTTTAAAATCGTTGGAAATAACATAGTAAACAGCAGAAAAAGGAAAAATCTTTCACAAAGAAAGCTCGCAAAAGCAGTTGGCATAAGTCCGTCTTATTTAAGTAAAATTGAAATAGGCAAACAAACACCTTCGCTTGATGTATTTATAAAAATTCTAAACGAACTTAACGAATCGGCAAATTTTATTTTTTCTGATTTGCTTACTTATAATACAATGCAGAATACATACTGTAAAAAATGCAAAATACATAATTTAAATGAAAAACAAATAAATGCTGTTTTAGAGCTTGTTGATGAAATGATAAAGGAAATATAAAGAAAATATAATTTTTTCATAAACAAACACAAAGGCTTTTTACACTTCTCATATAATGTAAAGTTTTTTGTCAAGCAAAATCTTTACTTTTTGTTTAAAACGTCTATTTGTTACAAAAAAGTTACAAAATGCTTATCTATATTTCACATAGATTAAATTATTACAAACGTGTTACAATTACTGTCGACCCAAAGAGAAAGGCACTGTGCCAATCAAATTAAGGGGGAGACAAAATGAAAAAATTCATTAAATCCATTCTTCTTGCATCTGCTGCACTTATCATTGCTTTAACCGTATTCCCTGCTGCCGCATTGGCAGACGACGGACTGTTTGAAGCCAGATTATCTTCACCGAGCAGAAGCAATCCGTATTATAACAGAAGTCTTAACGCATATTCTCAGTCCGGCTACGGTATGCCGAACTGCACGGCATACGCTTACGGCAGAATTTATGAAATTACAGGCGAGGCACCTAAAATTAAATCAGGAAATGCCGGAAGCTGGTGGTTTACAAACAAACGCAATCATTATTATGAATACGGTCAGGAACCTAAGCTTGGCGCAATTGCCTGCTGGAGCGGTCATGTTGCAGTTGTTGAAGAAATAAATGGCAGCACTGTAACCATTTCACAATCCCATTGGGGCAGAAGATATTTTGATACCACAACATACTCAAATCCGAAAACAAAGTTTTATCAGACCTTTTACGGATATATTTATGCTTCGGATGCGGTTTTAGAGGCAGAGGAAGAGCCTGTTGAATTCAGATATACATCTGAAATATCCGAATTTGAAATTGTTCAGACCTCTCCGTTTTCCGAAAACGGATTGGCAGAAGAAGTAAACCGCCCGTTGCTTATGAACAGTCATATGATAACAAATGCTATTATCTGATAAAACAATATAATATAGTTTTATATTAAAGGAGAGCTTAGGCTCTCCTTTTTTTGCACTCAATGGTGCAGATTGCCAAAGTTCATAAATTGTTTTCAAAAAAAGTGTTGACAAATTATGTTATTGGATATAATATAAGTGTAGCGTTAGCACTCCGACATCAAGAGTGCTAATCGGATATAAGGTGGTGTTAATCTTGATAGGAGAACGGCAGGCTGCCATATTAAGTATTATTATTGACAGTTATATAAAAACAGGCGAGCCAATTGGTTCAAAAACACTTGCAAGCCTTCTTCCGTACAGAATTTCAAGTGCCACAATAAGAAATGAAATGGCTTATCTTTCAGAGCTTGGCTTTTTGGAGCAAATGCACACAAGCGCAGGAAGAATTCCGAGCAAAGCATCCTACCGATATTATGTTAATCATCTTTTGTCCCCTTCGCCGCTTTCGGATTATGAAAAAGATTATATTTTAAAAAATCTTTCCGTCAATGCAGGTGATCCCGAAAGGCTGCTGCATGATGCCGAATTACTTTTGGCTGAGCGAACAAACTGTACCGCTTTTTTTCACACAGTAAAGGATGAACTGGACAGCGTGCAGGGTGTTGATTTAATACCGGCAGGCAACGGCAAGGCTATGCTTGTTATGCTTACTGTGGGCGGAAAAATAAAATCCTCCGTTTGCAGATTAGACTGCCCCGCTGATAACGATTTCAAATCGCTTTTCTATTATATTGCATCAGAATTCTTTATCGGCACACCTTTAACGGATATTAACCTAGGGCTTATACAAAGCACTGTGCCTGTTTTGGGCGCAAGAGTATTTGATATGCTGCCTGTTTTAACAAGCCTTTGTTCGCTTTGCAGAGAAGCATCTGAAAGCACGCTGGTTTTGGAAGGCGAAACGAACCTGCTTGCACACGAAGAACTCGGAAACAGCGTTTACAGACTTTTATCCTTTCTTGCAGATAAAACAAAACTTTCCGCTTATATTGAAGAATATGCAAAGCACGGAAAAGACACAGAACTTTTTATAGGTGATGAAAATTACCACTATGAATTGAAAAACACTTCAACCGTGTTTTCGAAATTCATTTATAACAACAGCCAAATTGCAGTATTAGGCATTATAGGCTCAACAAGAATAGATTATGCTTCTATTCTTCCACGAGTTGATTATATAATGAAAACAGTTAAAGAATTTCTCCAAAAGGGAGGCGTTACATTTGAGTAAAAAAGAGAAAGAAAAAACAACAAAGGCCGAAACATCTGCCGCAGAAGAAGCAGCAGATGCAGCCGAAGAAAAGCAGGAAGAAAACACCTGTGAAAAGGAGCTATCCGATACAAAAGAACAGCTTCTGCGTGTCACTGCCGAATATGCAAACTTCAGAAAACGCAGTGAAAAAGAAAAGCAGGATGCTTTTGTTTTTGCAAAATCGGATACTATTAAAGAGCTTTTACCGGTTATTGACAACCTTGAAAGAGCGCTTGCAGATGACAAAGAAGATTTTGACGGCTTAAAGAAAGGCGTTGAAATGACATTTGACAGTCTGGTAAGCATTCTAAACAAAATGGGGGTTGAAATCTTCGGCACACCCGGGGATGAATTTGACCCAAATCTTCACAATGCAGTTATGCATATTGAGGATGAAAATTATAAAAACGGCGAAATCGTTGATGTGTTCCAGAAGGGATACAAAATAAACGATAAAATAATCAGACCGGCTATGGTCAAATCAGCAAACTAATTCAGGAGGAAATTATTATGGCAAAAATTATTGGTATTGATTTAGGTACAACAAACAGCTGCGTAAGCGTTATCGAAGGCGGAGAACCCGTTGTTATTGCAAACGCAGAAGGCGCAAGAACAACACCTTCCGTTGTTGCATTCAGCAAAGACGGCGAAAGAATGGTGGGCAATGTGGCAAAGCGCCAGGCAATCACCAACCCGGATAAAACAATCAGTTCTATTAAAAGACACATGGGTTCTGATTACAAGGTTGATATTGACGGCAAAGCATACACCCCGCAGGAGATTTCGGCAATTATTCTTCAGAAGCTGAAAGCAGATGCCGAAAGCTATTTGGGAGACAAAGTTACAGAAGCCGTTATCACAGTTCCGGCTTACTTTACAGACGCACAGCGCCAGGCAACAAAAGATGCCGGCAAAATTGCGGGACTTGAAGTTAAAAGAATTATTAACGAACCGACCGCTGCTGCCCTTGCTTTCGGAATTGATAAGGAAGACGACCAGAAGGTTATGGTTTATGACCTTGGCGGCGGCACCTTTGACGTATCCATTATTGAAATGGGAGACGGCGTTCAGGAAGTTCTTGCAACAGCAGGCAACAACAGCCTTGGCGGCGATGATTTCGACAAAAAGGTTATGGACTGGATTGTTTCGGAATTCAAGAAATCAAACGGCATAGACCTTTCAAACGACAAAATGGCAATGCAGCGTGTAAAAGAAGCTGCTGAAAAAGCAAAAATTGACCTTTCGGGCATGACAACTGCTCAGATTTCACTGCCTTTCATCACAGCAGATGCAACAGGCCCTAAGCATCTTGAATTAAGTCTTACCAGAGCACAGTTCAATCAGATGACGGCAGACCTTGTTGAAGCTACCATGGGTCCTGTTCGCCAGGCTATGAAAGACAGCGGACTTTCAATGGGTGAAATTGACAAGGTTCTTCTTGTAGGCGGTTCAACACGTATTCCTGCCGTTCAGGAAGCAATTCAGAAATTCAGCGGCAAAGAGCCGTTTAAGGGTATAAATCCCGATGAATGCGTTGCAATGGGCGCTGCACTTCAGGGCGGCGTACTCGGCGGAGATGTTAAGGGACTTCTTCTTCTTGATGTTACGCCCCTGTCACTTGGTATTGAAACAATGGGCGGTGTAAACACCGTTATTATTGAAAGAAACACAACCATTCCAACAAAGAAATCACAGATTTTCTCTACCGCCGCTGACAACCAAACCTCTGTTGAGGTTCATGTGCTTCAGGGTGAAAGAGAATTTGCAAAAGACAATAAAACACTTGGTATGTTCCATCTTGACGGCATTCTTCCTGCACGCCGCGGCGTTCCCCAGATTGAGGTTACCTTTGATATTGATGCAAACGGCATTGTTCACGTATCTGCAAAGGATTTAGGCACAGGAAAAGAACAGAATATCAGCATTACTGCTTCTTCCAACATGAGTAAGGAAGATATTGACAAAGCAGTTAAGGAAGCTGAGCAGTTTGCCGATGAAGATAAGAAGAAGAGAGAAGCTGTTGACCTTAAAAACAGCGCTGAACAGATGGTTTACCAGACTGAAACGCTTATATCCGAAAACGGCGACAAATTCAGCACAGATGACAAGAGTGCTCTTGAAACAAAAACCGAAGCATTGAAAGAAGCACTTAAAGGCGATAATCTTGATACAATTAAAACAGCACAGGAAGATCTTCAGAACAAATTCTATGAGGTTTCTCAAAAGCTTTACCAGGCAGCACAGGCTGCTCAGGGCGGTGCTGCAGATGCAAACGCACAGCAAACAGCAGACAACGGCGGTGCAGACTATACAGATGCCGATTACACCGAAGTTGAAGACAACTAATCATCATAAAACAACAGGTATCCCGTTCATTTACTGCACGGGATACCGTATTTAAAATAACTACTTACGGAGGCAAATATGCCTGAAGAAAAAAGAGACTATTATGAGGTGCTTGGCGTTCAGAAAGGCGCTTCGGCAGATGAAATAAAAAAAGCATACAGAAAAACCGCAAAAAAATACCATCCCGATCTGAACCCGAATGATAAGGTTGCCGAAGAAAAATTCAAAGAGTGCAACGAAGCATACGAGGTACTTTCCGATTCAGATAAAAAAGCCCGTTATGACCAATTCGGATTTGCAGGCGTTGACCCGAATTACGGCGCCGGCCAGGGCGGCGGATTCGGCGGTGGTTTTGGATTTGACGGCGATATTGATTTGGGTGATATCTTTTCTTCATTTTTCGGCGGAGGCGGATTCGGCGGATTTGGCGGAAACAATCCGAATGCTCCGAGAAAAGGCCGGGATATTCAAATCTCACTTTCGCTTACTTTTGAGGAAGCTGCCAAGGGCTGCAAAAAAACTGTGGATGTACCGCGTGTTGAAAACTGCAGTGAATGCGGCGGCTCAGGCGCCGCAAAAGGCACGGCTCCCAAAACCTGCCAGCATTGCGGCGGCAGAGGCGTGGTAAATGTTCAGAGCCGAACAGCCTTCGGCGTTATGAATACACAGCGTGCATGCCCTGACTGCGGAGGAACAGGAAAAATTATTGAAAAAGCATGCCAGAAATGCGCCGGCAAGGGCAAGGTTAGACGAAAAAATAAAATTGATGTTAATATTCCTGCCGGAATTGACAATAATCAGATTGTAAGCATGCGCGGCATGGGCGATACCGGATTTAACGGCGGACCTGCCGGAGATTTAAAAATCATTATAAACATTAAACCGCACAAATACTTTGAACGCGACGGCTTTAATGTATGGTTTACACAGCACGTTTCCTTTGTACAGGCAACACTCGGCGCCGAACTTCAGGTGCCTACACTTGATGGTGCTGTTAAATACAACATGCCTGCAGGAACCCAGCCGGGCGAGGTATTCAAGCTGAAAAACAAAGGTATTGACAGATTGAATTCCTTTGGAAAGGGCGACGAGTTTGTGAGAATTATTGTGGATATTCCCAAAAATATCACACCGGAACAAAAGGAGCTTTTGAAAAAATTTGACGAAAATTATACACCGCCAAAAAACAATGAAAAAGAAGGCTTCTTTGACAAATTCAAAAAAAAATGATATAAATATAGACGGCACCTATTCATGCCGTCTATTACAATTTTAAGGAGTTAACCATGGCTGAAAAATCTTATACAATAGCCGTTGCAGGCACAGGCTATGTGGGCCTTTCAAATGCAATTCTTTTATCGCAGAACAACAAAGTTTATGCAGTGGATATTATTGAAGAAAAAACAAAAATGATTAATAACGGCATTTCCCCGATTGTTGATGCTGAAATTTCCGATTATCTTTTAAACAAAAAATTGGATTTAACAGCAACCACGGATGCCGAGCTGGCTTATAAAAATGCAGATTTTGTTATTATTTCCACACCAACAGATTACGATTCCGAAAAAAACTACTTCAACACAAGTTCGGTTGAAGCCGTTATTGAATTGGTATTAAAAATCAATCCCAAAGCAGTTATGGTTATTAAATCCACCATCCCTGTTGGGTTTACGGAAAGTGCAGAAAAAAAATATCCCGGTGCAAAAATTCTTTTCAGCCCGGAATTTCTTCGCGAAGGCAAGGCCCTTTACGATAATCTGAATCCAAGCAGAATCATTGTAAGCTATCCCGGCAATAATACCGAACTTGAAGATGCAGCGCATACATTTGCCGCACTTCTGGCAGACGGCGCAGTAAAAAAAGATATACCGGTTCTGTTTATGCAGCCAACCGAGGCGGAAGCAGTGAAACTTTTTGCAAACACATATCTTGCACTGCGGGTAAGCTATTTCAATGAACTTGACACGTATGCGGAAATACACGGACTGAACGCAAAACAGATTATTGAGGGTATCGGGCTTGATCCGCGCATCGGCACACATTATAACAACCCATCCTTCGGCTATGGCGGATACTGCCTTCCGAAAGACACAAAGCAGCTGCTTGCCAACTATTCAAATGTGCCCGAAAAGCTGATACAGGCAATTGTTGATTCAAATGCCACAAGAAAAGATTATGTTGCAAACAGTATATTAAAAAAATCCGGTCACAGTGATGATATGCCTGCAACTGTGGGTGTATTTCGCCTAACCATGAAAGCAAATTCAGATAACTTCCGCCAAAGCTCCATTCAGGGCGTTGTAAAACGTTTGAAAGGAGAGGGCGTAAATGTTATTGTTTATGAACCTACACTTAAAGACGGCTCTGTATTCTGCCACAATCTTGTTGTAAACAATCTTGAAGAATTCAAAAAACAGTCAAATGTAATTATTGCAAACAGAATGAGTGATGAACTTCTTGATGTTGAAGAAAAGGTTTATACAAGAGATATTTACGGCAGAGATTAATTTATTCTTTTAGGAACATTACTATGTCAAAAGCATTTTCTCATTTTAAAACAATAACAAAGCACCGTCACTGTGTTTTGCGCCACTGTATAAAAGCCGGAATATTCTTTCAGGGACTGCGCCATGATTTATCCAAATACACTCCCACAGAATTTCTGCCGGGCGCTAAATATTATGCAGGCACAAGATCACCGAACGAAGTGGAGCGGGAACAAAAGGGTTATTCAGCCGCATGGCTTCATCACAAAGGGCGCAACCGTCATCATTATGAATACTGGCAGGATTACAACCCAAAAACAAAGCGCATGGAACCTGTTGAAATGCCGATAAAATATGTTAAAGAAATGTTTTGCGACCGTGTTGCTGCAAGCAAAATTTACCAGGGCAAAAACTACACACAGGCACATCCGCTTCAGTATTTTCAAAATGCCAAAAGCAGAATTTTAATTCATCCGAACACAGCAGCATTGCTTGAAAAACTGCTTGTCATGCTGAAAGAAAAAGGTGAAAAGGAAACCTTTCGGTATCTGAAAAATTTAAAATAACAACAAAGCAGATTTACGCACTGTAAATCTGCTTTGCTTTTTATATTCAATTAAAATCAAATACCGTCTGCATTATTTGTTACCGAGATGTCATCCGAATGATAGCCATATGAAGCATCATGACAGCAATTGCCGGCACTGTCCGAAACATCGCACGATACATATGCCGTTTTGTCATCATCTATATTTGGCTTCCGTTCCGGCATATAATAGACCGCACCGTTTTGATTATAATATTCTTCTGCGCGTTGTTTGTCTTTTCTGCTCATAATAACGCCTATTACTATACCAGCGATTCCGCCGGCGGCAAGCACTGCACAAATCGCACACCATTTAACATTTTGCGTTTGTATGCCCTGCCGGTATTCTGAAAAATCCGCCTGAGAACTGCAAGCAAATGAAAATACCATATCCGTTTGCTCTGCATTAAAATCCTGCTGAAAACTCACTGCCATTTCATTGTAAAACTGCTTTAATTTGTTCCGTGCATCCGCATCCATTTCAAATTTTTCAAAAGATTCTGCCGTAAACCCACCGTTTAATACACAGTCGCCGATTTGCTGTTCTGAATCATTCAAATAATAATTAACGCTTTCAAACACAGCTTTTTCATCATATGACCCTGTGGCAAGCGATGCGAATTTCAAAGTATCATCTTTATCAAAAATACCGATTAAATAAAGCTGGCATTCCTTTGTATTATAAACCGCATACCGATCAAAAACGATCATTTCCGTCTGATAAACATCGGCAGAATTCATTTCTGAAAAATTTACAGTTCCCTTTTCAAAAAATTCCGGTAATTTATACTTTATTTTTGTTGAACAGAAAAACACTGCAAGCAAAATCAGCAGAACACCGGCTGTTTTCAGCCAAAGCTTAAGCCCTGTTCTGTTTGTTGAAATCATACTCGGAATGCTCATAATTGATTCTCCTTAAACTATGAGAGCGTTACTGTGCCGCCGTTATTGGCAGATGCAAGCGCAATCCAGCTTTTTCCCGGATTCAGCTTTAAATCGTTACCGTTCGCATCTTTGAATGAAAGCTTTCCGTTTGTTACATTCCAAGTGAAATCGACTGCTGTTCCGTAGGAAATAAGCTTTCCGCTGCCATTTGTAAAATCATAGTTAAGATATGTTTCTGTTTTACCCGAACCTTTATAATTGCTCTTGTCTATATATTTTGAATTTGCATACATAACAATTACATTTGTAAAACTTACAGGCGTTTTATAATCTGATTGGTTTATATAAACCTGTTCCAAACTGTTATATGTTAATTTATGCGTATTTGTTTTGGAAGAAATTTTAACAGCGGCATTGCTGCAAACCGTATCAGAAAGCGGCTGAACCTGTTCATTGAATGATAAAGCGGAAAATGAATTTTCATCAATATCTGTTCTGTAATTCTTTTTTTCAATGGCAGCAACAAGCTTGTTTCCGATAAGAGCAGCATTATGAGGGCTTGTCTTGTCCGATGTTCTTCTGAAGCATGAAGAAACAGACATTCCGTCTATATCATCCACATTATTATTTTTTATAACCTCATATCCGCCGATATAATCGCCCTTGCTGTGGCTGCCGCCGAAATGAACATATACAGAATCAAAAAACTGAGAAAACTCAACAAAGCTCGGTCTTGCAGAACGCGTTGGACCTATCTGTTCGGGAAGATTGGTCATATCCGAAAAAAACCAAAGCATACGGGTTTCTCCGCCTTCAACCTCGCCTTCAACAATCAAATCGGCTTTATCAATATTGTACTGCGGTCTTGCACCTGATGCATTATCAACCACTACGGAAACAGGCCTTTTTCCGAGCGCGCTTTTATTGTATCCCGTTTCACCGGTCAGCGGATTAAGCACTGCAGCCGGAATCTGCGAAACAGGTTCGGTAGCGGATACATCCGAAGTCTGGGGCATATCATCTCCCCTGTCGAAGAAAAATCCAAAATAAACACCGCATATAACGGCGATTACAGCAATTACAGCCACAATAGCGATTACTGCTTTATTTTTGCTTTTTGCAGGCTTTTCCATAGCATTTCCATTCTCCTCATAATCAAATACAGTTTTTTCGGCAGCTTTATAAAAGTTTTCTGAAAGATGGTTATTCTTTTTGATGCTTTCAGCCGGCTTTTCATCTGTTTCCGATTTTAATTCACTTAAAATTTTATCAATTTCATTATCATTTTTCATAACACATTCTCCTTTAGAATAATTTTATCACATTTAATTTATATTGCAATATATTTTTTATATTTGATTTAAGCGTGAATATGTAGTAAAATATTAATAATAGAAAATTTGTAGGACGTGTGAAAATGGCAAAATGTATTCCTGTTATAATAACAAACACCAATATTCTTGTTTACGACAAGTTTTCCGAAGAATTCAAGGCTTTTGCACTGCCCGGAATTTCCAGCCAGCCCAATATTCCGTTTTATCATTCATTCGCAAAAAAAATAGCTGAAAGCCAACATTATTTTAAAACCTTTATTAAAAATATTTATCCCGGCAAACCGTCTAAAAATATACTTGCAATTGTTGTGCCGGATGACACAAGCACACTGGAAAGCATATTTATAAATGAATTTTTTCTGAATTCGGGCGCCTGCAAAGCCGTTGCCCAAATTACAATGGGGCAGTCGCTTTCAAAAAAGCATTCCGCTTATATATCCGTTTCAAAATCCAGCCGCAACATTGTGCTTCAATATATAAAAAACAATGAAGTTCAGGCCTGCCGATATTATGACTGCAACCATTATGATGTTGAACAGATTTTTGAAGATGCCAAAAGACTGCATATTGATATTGAATACGAAAAAACACCTGTATTTGTAAATAATTTCAATCTGAATATGGATGATTTTTTTGAAATGGGTGAAGTGATTACACCAAAAAAATTTATGGATAAAATTGCTGTAATTGATGTGGAAAAAATATAAATAAATCAGAATAAAGGAAATCACCTCTGCTTACAATATGAGCGAGGTGATTTTTTATGAACAACGAGACAAACAATACAAAACGCAATAAAAACAAACCGAAAATAATAGATTTAACATCCTATATCAGCCCCGATATGGTACAGAGCGATGTAAACGGAAGCTATACGGGAATGACAGCCGATACTTTCTATAACGGAGAATATGAAGAACCTGTTCAGGACGCAGATGATTTATAAAAACCATTTCGGCTGAACAAAAAAACAGCTCTTTTCGAGAAAGTGAAAAAGAGCTGTTTTTTATTACTGCAAATCAATTCTTTTTGATGCTATGTTTTCTGAAAACATTCTGTCATGCTCAACAAAAATTATGGTTGGCTTGTATTTTTTAAGCAATTCTTCTATCTGTATTCTGGAGATAACATCAATATAATTCAGCGGTTCATCCCATATATAAAGATGTGCTTTTTTACATATGCTTCCTGCAAGCAAAACCTTTTTCTTTTGTCCCTCGCTTAAATGCTCCATTCTCTTTTCAAGCTGAACACCCGAAAAATCAAGTTTGCTCAAAACAGACTTTAAAAGGCTTTCATCAATACCGTTTGCATCCGAATATTCCGAAATTGTTCCCTTTATGCTGTCTGTACTTTGAGACACATAGGACACTACCAGCCTGCTGCTTTTTATGATATCTCCAGTATAACAAATATCCCCGCCGCAAATTAATTTAAGAAGACTTGATTTTCCGCTTCCGTTTTTCCCGCAAAGCGAAATCATATCCCCCTGATTAATTTTAAAACTGATATTTCTGCACACCGTCTTGTCTGCGTATGATACAGAAACATTTTTAAATTCGACAAGCACATCATCAAAAAACTTCAACGGCATTATCTGCAGTTCTTCCGACCCTTCAATATTTTTAAGAAGCAATGATTTTTCTTTCAGTGCAGCATTCTGCCTTGCTTCAATACTTTTGGCACGCTTCATCATTTTTGCAGACTTATGCCCAACAAAGCCTCTGTCGATCTTTGAGCCGGAATTTTTCTGATTAAATTTTGATTTTTCAATTTTGTCAGACCAGACGCCTGTTCTTTTTGCTGAAACGGAAAGTCGCCTGATTTCCCCTTTAAGTTTTTCATTCTCCCTGATTTCAAATTCGTCGCGCAGATTCTTATTATACTGCCAATCTGAAAAATTTCCTTTTACAACCTCTATACCGTTTTTATTAACGGCAAGAATATGATTTACGCATTTATCCAGAATATATCTGTCGTGTGAAATCAAAATAAATCCTTTTTTTCCGGAAAGATATTCCGCAAGCTTTTCTCTTGCCTGCATATCAAGATGATTTGTAGGTTCATCAATCAGCAAAAAAGCATTTTCTTTTAAAAACAGCGCCACAAGCAGTGCTTTTGTCTGCTCCCCTTTTGATAATGTAAAAAACTGCCTGTAAAAAACATCGTCTTCCAATCCGAGAAGCGAAAACTCTTTCGAAAATTCCCAATCCTCCGCGTTGGGTGCGATTTCCCTTACAACATCAATTGTAAAATATTCTTCATTGACTGCCGAATACGGAAAATATTCGAAATCAACATCTGCTGTTATCTTTCCGCTGTATTCAAATTCCTTCATAAGCAATTTAAAAAACGTCGTCTTTCCGCGGCCGTTTCTGCCGGTCAGTCCCAGTCTCCAGTCCGTATCAATCTGAAAACTTACATTTTCAAAAACATTATCATATGCTCCGTCATATCCGAAAGTTAAATCGGAAACATTAATTAAAGACATTTGCCTCCCTCCTGTAAAATAAAAAACTCCCTGTGAACACACAGGGAGATAAAAAACAAATTATGCGCGGGCAACCATTTCGCCGTACTTTTCCTTGCTTTCCTTAATAAACTGTTCTACCTGAACAGCAGACGGCATTGCATCCGAACAGCTATGCGCTGAAATAAGAATGGAAGCAGAAGCCGAGCCGAATTCAAGACAGTCAATGATTTCTTTGCCCTGAAGCAGACTGTAAAGGAAGGAAGATCCATACCCGTCGCCGCCGCCGAAGCCTTTCAGCTTAACAGCAGGAAACGGCTTGATTGTATAAAACTTACCGTCGTTTGTATAAGCCGTTGAACCCTCTTTGCCATGTTTTATAACGCATATGGCTGCACCGAAAGACTGCCAGTATTTGGCTGATTCGGGGTCAGATTCCTTAATACCCACAATACCTTCTGTTAAATCAAATTCTTCGCGGGAGCCCATAATAATATCTGCATTCTGAGCCGCAAGGCTGTAATAAACAGCTATTTCATCTTTTGATTTCCATGTATATTCCCGATAATCTATATCAAAGATTATCCTTACATTATTCTTTTTTGCAAGCATCATTGCTTTAAAGCAGGCCTCACGGCTTGGACTTTGTGCAAGAGCTGTGCCGCTGATAACAATTGCCTTTGCGGATGAAATATATTCCTCATCAACATCAGCAGGCGCAAGGCAGAAATCGGCCACATTGTCACGGTACATTAAAATAGACGATTTTTCCTTTGAAAGAATTTCAGTAAATGTTAAACCAAGGCTTTCACCGTTTTTGGCACGTGTGATATGGCTTGTGTCTATTCCCTCTTTTTCAAAGTAATTCACAGCAAAATCACCAAACTGATCTGCGGAAACACAGCCTATGAATCCAACCTTACATCCAAGCCTTGCCAAACCGACTGCAATATTTGCCGGTGAACCGCCCACATATTTATTGAAATTGGATGATTCCGAAAGCGGCATATACATATCTGTTGGATTGAAATCAATCGCAATTCTTCCGATAGGAATAAAATCAATCGGTTTTGTATTGTCAAATTCTATATACTTCATATCATAAAACCTCCGCTTTATTATTTGAACCAAAAATTAAAATATGGCGCTTTGCATTTTCATACGCCCCCAGCACTTCGGCGGCCTGCAAATCGTAATATCCGTTTATGCCGTTATTATTATAACAATTGCGAACCGATTTTTCAACAGCATCAAAGGTTGCGGTTGCAATATTTATTTTCTTTATTCCTGTTTTTGCACATTTTATAAAATCTTCCGGGCTGATTCCGGTTCCGCCGTGAAGCACAAGCGGAATATCAACTGTTTTCTCGCATTCTTCAAGAATATCAAACCGAAGCATAGGTGCCGATTTGTAATTTCCATGCGCATTTCCTATTGCAATCGCAAGTGCATCAACATTTGTTTCTTTTACAAACCGTACAGCATCCGAAGGCTTGGTGCAGTTTATCGCAATATCCTCACTGCCGTCTTCCGAACCGCCCACACAGCCGATTTCAGCTTCAACCGAGGCATCATACTGCTGTGCAAGATCCACAATCAGATTTGTTTGATGAATATTTTCTTCCAATGGAAGATGACTGCCGTCAAACATAACGGAAGTAAAACCGATATCCAGTGCAGATGTAATTTTTTCAACTGTTTTTCCATGGTCAAAATGAACCGCAACAGGTGTTTTTGCATTGTCTGCCGCAGCAACCATCAGCGGACCGATGATTTCAAGGGGAGACTGTTTGAGCCTGACCTCGGCAATCTGAAGAATTACAGGCGCACGCAGTTCTTCTGCCGCTTTCAGTACGCCAAGCACCATTTCCATATTTGCTACCGAAAATGAGCCGACCGCATAGTGGCCGTTCTGCGCATCAGCAAGCAAATCACGCATATTAACAAGCATTACCAAACACCTCTGTAAAATAAACAAAACTGCGAGTTGATCTGTAAGCCGAGTTCTGTCTGGGGCAATTATCTATCTCGATGCATCATTGCTGATGCACTCCAGCCACATTTCGGGATTATGTGTCGAGCAAACAGCTTCCCATTCTGTGTTGCAGCGGATAGGGTTTACATGGCAGCGGGTGTCTCCATCCGCTCGGTGAGCTCTTACCTCGCCTTTCCATCCTTACCGCATCATGCGGCGGTTTATTTCTGTTGCACTTTCCCTAAGGTCACCCTCGGCGGCCGTTAGCCGTTATCCTGCTCTGTGCTGCTCGGACTTTCCTCACATTATAAATGCGCAACTGCCCAATCAACTCGCTTTATATATTTTAATTTATAAATATATCACTGTCAATCATTTTCTTTTCCGCAAAACTAAAATAAATATAAATTAAATATTCAGATGCAGTAAAATTTTTTATTTTACCGTTGAAATTGAAAAAAATATATAGTAATATCATTAACATAGATTTTATATCTGTAAATTTACAGAGGTGTTACAATGGATTTTAACGATAAAAATTTCGGCGGCCGTGATTTTGATAAGGACAGAACCGTTCCGCCCGATGAAAACTATTATGCCGGCAGCGGTTTTGATTTCAGCAGTTTCAGCCAAAACAGATTCTGCAGAACACAGGAACCTTCCGATTACGGCACCGAACACGGATTTAACCCCGCCGATCAATACAACAAAAAATATAACCGTTCTGATTACAGCAGCTCCCGCACAGATTTGACAGAAGAATTTTACAAAAATTTCAACAGGGCTGCTTCAGATGATTTTATAAATAAATACAGCAGAAATGCTTCTGAAGAAACCCCCTATAACCGTTTCGGTACAAAAAATACATTTGACGATACATTCAGCAATTTTAACACCGAAAACATTATTGATGATTTTGACAGACAACCCCCGCGCAGAAGGGAAAATGAAAACCGCGGCAAACAGAAAAAGAAAAAAACAGTTAATAAAAAATACAAAATCATGATTTCCGTGCTGTCTGCTTTATTGGCTATTGTTGTGATTGTTACTGCAACCGGTTTTTCAGCGCTTTTAAAAATCAATCACAATGATAAAACCGAAAACAAATATGTAAACAGCGCCAGCCTGAAAGCATCCTCCGATGTAAAAAACATTCTTTTGCTTGGGGTGGATGCAAGAGCAAATGAAAACGGAGATGCCAGCCGTTCGGATACAATGATTTTGGTGTCCGTGGATTCGAAAAACAACTGTATTAAAATGACATCTTTTTTAAGAGACAGTTGGGTTTATATTCCGTGCAAAGATACCAGACAGCGCCTGAATGCCGCATGCTCCTACGGCGGATACAGCGGTGTTACCGATACGATTGAATATAATTTCGGCGTTAAAATTGACGGATATGTTGTGGCTGATTTTGAAATGTTCAAAGTAATGGTGGACTGCCTTGGCGGCGTTAAAATTGATGTTACCGAAGAAGAGGCAAAAGAAGTTACCAATCATAAAGGGCGCTATGGCAATGTTACGCTTGAAGCCGGTGAAAACAAACTGACAGGCGAACAGGCGCTTGCATACTGCCGTATAAGAAAAATTGATACAGACTGGAAAAGAACAGAGCGGCAGAGAACCGTTATGGAAGCAATCATAAAAAAAGCGGCACGTTCTCCCATATCCTCTCTAAAAATGATAAATAAAATTGCCCCGTATATTGAAACAGATTTGTCAACAACAGAAATATTAAACACGGCATTTAAGGCCGCTTCCAATATTTCCGGCGGTTTTAAACAGGAAGCCTGCCCGTTTGACGGCACATGGGAATATACAACAAAAGGCGGCGCTTCTGTTATTGGTCTTAACATTGAAAAAAACAAACAGAAACTTTCCGACTTTATTTACGGTTAGCAAACAGCTTCTTTGGAGTTTCCAAAGAAGCTGTTTTATTTAAAATTATATATAATATTATATACATTAGCTCTTGTATATTGTTTTGTGATATAGTATAATAATTCCATATTATACTCTTTACTCGGTGGTGAAATAATGCTCGGAAAATATGTTAGAGTCAGGGTCGTTAAACCTATAGGCTCAACGGATGAAGTTACGGGCTATAATTATCCACTTAATTACGGAACTGTATATAACACAGAAAACCAAGGCGCATTTATAATGGGAATTCATCATCCCGTTAGTAATTTTGATGGACGAGTTATAGCAATTTTAAGTGACAGAAAAAACGGCAAATTTATCTGGATTGTTGCTCCGAAAAGCACAAGATTCATTATCAACGATATCCGTGAATATATTGATATCGAAAAGGATTTTCCGTCTTACAAAATTGAATGTCTTTATGAAAGTAGCTGCGGCGCAGTTGTTTACAGAGATATTAAAGGCGAAATACGGTATCTTCTGATTAAAAACAGGCGCTCTGCACATTGGGGATTTCCGAAAGGTCATATTGAAATGGGTGAAACCAAAGAGGAAACCGCCCTGCGCGAAGTGCTGGAAGAAACCGGAATACGCATAAAAATTATAGACGGATTTGAATGTATATCAAAATATAAAATCCAGAATAAAATTGAAAAGGTTGTTTCCATTTTTGTAGGAACAACGCAGGATACATCCACTTCTATCCAAACAGAAGAAATAGAAGATTATATCTGGCTTACTTATGACAGGGCGTTAAGCCTTCTTAAATTTGATAATGATAAAAACATTATCACAGCCGCACACAATTTTTTAAATCAGCATAATTATATTTAATTCAGGAGTGATTACTATGCAGGAAATCTGCCAAAATATACAGGAATTTTTAACAGCACACGGTATACCGGACTGGCTTGTTGTATTTATCATCTCGGTTTTTCCGATATTGGAATGCCGACTTGGCATGTTTACGGCAATTGTGCTGCTGCAGATGAATCCGTTTGTCGGCTTTATCATCAGCTTTCTCGGAAACATTCTGCCGATTCCGTTCATTCTGCTTTTAATTAACTGGATATTTGAAATACTGAAAAAAGTGCCCGGAATTAATAAAATCATTTACTGGCTTGAAGAAAAAACACTTAAAAAAAGAGATAAAATAGATAAATATGGCATTTGGGGGCTGTTGCTTTTTGTTGCTATTCCGCTTCCCGGAACAGGCGGATGGACAGGAGCACTGCTGGCTTCCCTGCTTCACCTTGACAAAAAGAAATCCTTTGGCGTTATAGCTGTAGGTGTTTTTATTGCGGGTCTGATTATGACAATACTTTCTCTTGTTGTAGGAAATGCCGTTTTCGGCGGATAAAAAAATTTTTTAGGAGAAAACATTATGTGGTTTTTAATTTTGCTGCTTATTTTAATCATTGCTGCTTTGGCGGCATTTGCAAGCTGGTTTGTTAAATACAGAAAAAGCGGCAGATGCCCTTTATGTGCACTTGAAAAAATGGGCGTTCCAACCAAAATTACAATAGATACCGAAAAAGAAGAAGATTACAACAGCGGTGCGGCTTTGACACCGCCTATGGGCTGGAGTAGCTGGAATACCTTTAAGCAAAATATCAGCGAGGAGTTAATTCTGAGCACTGCCGCTGCGATGCGGCTTTCCGGTCTGATGGACGCAGGCTATAAATATATAAACATTGATGACTGCTGGCACAGTTCTTTCCGTGATGAAAACGGCAGACTGCAGGGCGATCTTGGTAAATTCCCTTCGGGAATCCCTTCTTTAATAGAAAAAATTAATCATATGGGTATGAAGGTTGGGCTTTACTCTTCAAACGGCACACTTACCTGTGAAGATTTGCCGGCAAGCCTTGGAAACGAAGCTGTTGACGCCAAAACAATTGCAGAATGGGGCTGTGAATTTTTCAAGTACGATTTCTGCCACAACAAAAAAATAAGCGGCGACGCACCGGTTATTGAAGGAATAGAGCTTAACAGACCGGGACAGGTTGCCGAATACACATTAACGCCTGAGGATGCAAGCTTCACAGGAAGAGCCTGTATTGTAAAGATAGACAGGCTTCCCGGCGGCAGAGCAATCGGTCTTTTAAATCATAATGCCGGCACAGCAATATTTAAACCTGTCATTAATCTCAGCGGAGAATATGTGCTTACGCTTTTGATTTACAAAAGCTTAAACCTTCATCATGAACAGTATTTACAGGTCATTGTCAACGGTGAAATTCATGAGGTTTTTGCTCCGAAAACAAAAGGCTTTAACCCAACAGGAAGGCTTCAGCTTAAAGCAAACCTGAATGCGGGTGAAAATGAAATTATTTTAAAAAATCCCGTACGCACGCTTGCAGACAGTTCGTTTGTTCAGTATTCCAGAATGGCAAGGGAGCTGAAAAAAGCAACCGCAGAGGTTTCAGCCAAAACAGGAAATCCCGAAAAGCCCATTGTTTTTTCAATTTGCGAATGGGGCACATCATTTCCGTGGCACTGGGGCGCAAAGGCAGGAAACCTTTGGCGCACAACACATGATATTATGCCGTTTTGGAAAAGTGTGTACATGATTTACCTTCGTAATATCGGACTTTACAAATATGCAAAGCCGGGAGCATGGAACGATCCTGATATGCTTGAGGTGGGCAACGGAAAATTAACTGCCGATGAAAACAGAGCACATTTTTCGCTTTGGTGTATGATGGCTGCGCCGCTTATTCTTGGCAATGATATCAGAAAATTTGTTAATGATGACGGAACAGCAATTGAAAATCACCCTGTTTTAAACATAGTTACAAACAAAGAGCTTATTGCTATAGACCAGGATGCACTTGGCAAAGCGGCGAAAAGAATTAAAAAAGTTCAGGGAATTGATATTATTGCACGTCCGCTGGAAAACGGAGACACAGCGCTTTGCTTCTTTAATACAAGCGCAAAAAGCAAAGGTCTTTCATTTAATATCAATGACCTTGCAACAGATGAATATCTGAACTTCGGAGAAACACGTTCTTCCTATTCCGTGCATGAATTATGGAGCGGCGAAAAATTCTCGGCAAGCATTATTTCCACATCCATGCCCAAACACGGCGTTAAGGTTTACAGAATAAGCAAATAAATAACATAAAAAACAGCTCAGTTTTCTGAGCTGTTTTTATTTATACAATTCTTTATTTCAAAAGCAAAGTATGCGTTATCCGAATACCAAAGCGGAAAATTTGTACCCCATACATTATTATATAAAACATAGGACATGCCGTTTTCCTTTATACTTTCAATCTGATTATCAAATTCTAAAATTTTTCCGCTGCCGGGTGAAATAACCGGTGCATGATAATTTATAAATTCATATTCATTTTCAGATTGTTTCATTGTGAAATTCTCAACAGCGTGCAGTTTTCGACCGCCCATTGAAACCACCTGATGCGGATTAATTTTTCTGCCGATCTTTGAAAATTCTATATTATCATTTTCAGGATATAAATGCAGATAGATTGCTTCCGTAAGCCTGTTGGCATCTTTGTTAAACCACTGTAAATCAAACATTAAGCCTTTCTCTGAAAGCGTATATATAATCTGTATCAGCCTTGGTGCGCCAAGTACATTGCAAAACTGCCTGTCACATTCAAAATCAACACATATTTTTATTTCTGAATCCGAAGAATGAATCCGTCCCGCCTTTACAGGTTTATAAGCAAAACGCCCCTGCGGATATTTTTTATCTGCGTATTTTAACAGCGGTCTTCCAAAATCACCGTAAGCCCATGTGAAATTCTGTTTTAAATTTCTGGAATAATGCTTATGCCAGAAATCATAATCCTTTTTGCCGAAAGAACGGTATTCTATAAACGGCTTATTATTCTGTTTTATAACAGTATTTCCGTTTTCTGTTAAAAGTCCGATTCCGCCGTATTCGTTAAATTCAAGATGCCAATCTCCTATATTTACCGATGTTTTCATATCAAAATCAGCATTACAGAGGGTTGGATGAACAGGCATTAATTTTTCCAAAGCGTTTTGGGCCTGCATTTTATGAATATCTGATAAAGCGTTTAAGGCTTTATCAATATACAATCTCTGTTCGGCCCAGCTTTTTTCAGCCGTTGAATAGGAACCTTTTCTGTATTCACCGCGCAAACGTGCAGCAATCGTGAGTATATTCTGCATTTCACCCCTTAAAGGATGCCTGATTTTCACTTTATCTGCTTTTCTTGCTTTTTCAAAATCCGATTTCAGATAATTCTCATAATCCGCAAAATATTTTTTCATATCCATTCCGCAGGTATGTTCGGCAATACATAAAAGTGCATCTGAAAAATCCGAATATTCCGCACTTTTCTTAGACATAGAGCCGTCTGCAAGCCAGTGTCTTTTCAGCATCATCAATTCGCGTAGTGCCGCTGATTTATATGGGTCGGCGGCGCTGCCGTGAATCCATGTATCTCCCAATTCATCCGTTACAACAGGAAGTTTATCACGCTGTTCCCAAAGCAGTCCGGCAATTTCATCCATAGTGCCTGCTTCAACCTCATATCCGGGATATTTGTCACCGATTGCCTGAAGCTTTGCTTCTATTTTATCTGCCGACGGAGTTCCCCGGTTATCCAACGTATGGTCAAAATACAGTATTTCATCCATTAAATCACACTGAAATGCCCCGCCGTAGTCGCCCGAATAAATCACTACAATCTCGCTTCCGTCACATTTCCACAAAAAACACGGCGGAACTTCTGCAAGAGCCGAAGCACCGTTAACGCCGATATGAAGCAGTTTGATTCCGTGCTTATGAAGAAGAGGAACAAGAGCTTTTGTATGCCCCGGAACATCTGTCATTTTAGCAGAAACGGTTTTTCTGCCTCTGACTGCATCAAGCTTATCAACAATGGAAAGTGCATAATCCATGGTGTCTTCATCAAGCAGTTCCGTATGGGTGGTGAACGGCAAAGCATGCGGCACAATATCCCCGCAGATCAGTGCCCGGGCTAAATTTTCTTTCTGTATATCCGTGCCGTTTTTAAGCGCTTCTTTAATAATCCACGAACCCGTAGTCCAAACAAACTTCTTTTTATCGGCCGTATTCATTTTCTTTGCAAGCAAAACAGCATTCGGAATATATGTATTAAGATATGTATCATAAACTGTTTTTGCAAAATCGGTAAATCCCAAATCAAGATGTGTTTTTGAAACCACAATTACCTTTTTCATAAGTATCTCCTACAGCATTTCATTTTCCGAGATTATTATACCATATAAATACTGTTTTGCAATCATCAACAAAACCGCACTGAAAGGCAAAAGCCAATCACTGCGGTTTTGAATTTAATTTATATATTTCATAAAGACCGGTAAAAATCAGATTTTCATCAAATATGATTTTATGGGCACACATGCCGATTATCGTTTCGGCAAAGCCGCCTGTTGCCGCAATGGTAATATCCTTAAAACCAATACTTTCTTTAACCCTGTCAACCATTCCGTCTATCATTGCCGCATGTGCAGTAATGGTGCCGATACGGATACAGTCCTGCGTATTTGTTCCTATCGTTTTTTCTGCCGCCGTCATCTCAATTTCAGGAAGCTGCGAAGCCATGGCAGATAATGCTTTCATTGATGTGCACGGTCCCGCCGCAATCATTCCGCCAAGATATTCCGCTTTTTCATTAAGAACAGAAAACGTTGTGGCTGTTCCTATATCAACCACAATTGCAGGCAGTTTATATTTTACAGCAGCACCTGCCGCCGCTGTGATAAGATCCGCCCCCAGTTTGGCAGGATTATCATATTTCAGACGCAGCCCCGTATTTATATCACACGTAACAAACAGCGGTTTTAAACAAAATATTTTTTCGCAGGATTTTTCAATTAAATTGTTTATTTCAGGCACAACAGAGGAAACCGCTATTCCGGACACAGATTGATTATCTGAAAAAATACGGATATTTTTTATATAATAATCAATACTTTCTTTTTTTTCTGTGGCAAAACGATGCTTGCGCATCACACTGCCGTTTTCGGATAATAAAGCAAGCTCAATACTTGTATTTCCGATGTCTATTCCAAGTATCATCCGTTTTTCCTCTTATCGTGATAAATCTTTAATGCCTGGTTCAGTACCTCTTCAGCCGCTTTTTTCTTTGAAAGAATATCAAATTCTTTCACAAAACCTTCCGTAATAACCGTAATTTTATTTGTATCAATGCCGAAGCCGGCACCTTCGTCTTTCAGATTATTTGCAACAATCATATCACAGTTTTTGGACATAAGTTTTTTCTTTGAGTTTTCAACCAGATTGCTTGTTTCCATTGAAAATCCGCATAAAACCTGCCTGTTATTCTTTTTGAAACCTGCCGCTTTCAGTATATCACGGGTGCGTGCAAGTTCAAGTTGAAGCGAATCGCCGTTCTTTTTTATTTTTTCATCGCTTATATTTTCGATAGTATAATCAGCAACCGCCGCCGCCTTAACAATAATATCGTATTCTTCCATTCTGTTCATAACAGCATTATACATATCTGCTGCCGATTCAACATGAACAATTTCGGCAAACAAGGGCGGTTTAATATGAACAGGACCTGAAACCAGCGTAACCTGCGCACCTCTGCCTGCTGCTGTTTCGGCAACAGCATATCCCATTTTACCGCTTGAGTGATTTGTTATATATCTTACAGGATCTATTTTTTCAACAGTCGGTCCTGCCGTAACAAGCACCTTCAGCCCGCTCATATCCTTTTCAAACTGAATTTCCTGCTTTATATATTCAATCAGAATTTCTTCATCGGGCAGCTTTCCCTCTCCCACAGCAGCACATGCCAGCCTGCCGACTGCCGGTTTTACAATTTCAAAGCCGTAATTCAAAAGTTTTTTCAGATTATCCTGCACAATTGAATTTTTATACATATATGTATTCATTGCAGGAGCAACAATGATTTTACAGTCTGCCGCCAAAGCCATTGTGCTGAGCATATCATCGGCAATACCGTTAGCCAGCTTTCCTATAATATTTGCCGAAGCCGGCGCAATCATCATAACATCCGCCTTTTGAGAAAGCGAAACATGTGCAACATGAAACTGAAAATTTCTGTCAAATGTATCAACAAGGCATTTATTGTTTGTAAGTGTTTCAAATGTTATCGGATTAATAAAATGAACTGCATTCTTTGTCATAACCACATGCACATCCGCACCTTCTTTAACAAGTGCGCTTGCCACATTCGCCATTTTGTAAGCGGCAATACTGCCTGTAACGCCTAATACTACTGTTTTTCCCTTTAACATATTTCAACCTCAAACCATATCATTCAGCAAACCGTGCTTTTCATAATTCGTTATTCTTGTTATACCGTTTTTATCATCAACAAACACAACCTTCGGCGGATTGGTTTTTATCTCATCTTCATTCATAAAGGCATACGCCATAATAATTATTTTATCGCCAACCTGAACCTGCCGTGCCGCCGCACCGTTAAGGCAGATTAACCCGCTGCCCCTTTCTCCGGCAATTGTATATGTTTCAAAACGCTTTCCGTTGTTTATATCTACAATCTGCACACGTTCATATTCATATATTCCCGCAGCCTCCATCAGCTCTTCATCAACTGTAATACTGCCAACATAGTCCAGTTCTGCCTGCACAACCGTCGCACGGTGAATTTTTCCTTTTAACATATTAATCATCATAATCAATCAACTGTCCTTAAATAATAAAATTATCAATTAATCTTGTTTTTCCGATATAAACCGCCATTGCAACAAGTGTATTGTTTGAAATAGTATCTTTAACTGTAATATCGTTAAAATCAACAACCTCAATATAGTCAATTTCAGCAAGCGGTTCCGTTTCTATATTCTTCTTCATAGCAGAAATTAATTCAGCAGAATTTTTTAAACCGTTTTTAACAAGTGTTTGCCCCAGAAAAACAGTTTTGCTTAAAATAAGTGCAGCCCTGCGTTCCTCTTCATTCAAATATGTATTTCTGGAGCTTTTCGCCAAACCGTCCTTTTCTCTGATAATAGGGCAGCCTATAATTTCAACCGGAATATTAAGATCCAGTACCATTCTTTTTATAACAGCAAGCTGCTGGGCATCCTTCTGTCCGAAATACGCCTTATCCGGCATTACAATATTAAAAAGTTTGCTTACAACTGTGCATACACCCCTGAAATGAATGGGTCTGCTTTTTCCGCAGAGTTCAGCGGTCGGTCCGTTCATATCCACAAAAGAGCAAAAACCGTCTGCATACATTTCTTCAGGTTCGGGATTAAATATCAGGTCGGTGCCTGTTGCCTCGCACAGCTTTGCATCTGCCTGTAAATCCCTTGGATAGCTTTCCAAATCCTCACTTGGAGCAAATTGCATAGGATTAACAAAAATGCTTACAACCACCTTGTCATTATCCTCAACTGCTTTTTTTATAAGACTTTGATGCCCTTCATGCAGATAACCCATAGTGGGCACAAACCCTACGGACAAACCCTGCTTTTTCCAGTTTTTCACCTGTTCCCTTACTTCGCTTACTGTATGTACAATCCTCATAATCATTTCACCTTTTATATTAATAGAGTTTTTCTATAACATCTTCGCCAATCTTATATGTATGCTCCTCAGACGGAAAAGCAGTGCTTTTCACATCTTCATCATACTGTCTGAAAGCTGCTGTCATCAGTTCGCCGATATTGGCATATTTTTTCACAAATTTCGGTGAAAAATCAGAAAACATTCCAAGCATATCCTGATAAACAAGCACCTGTCCGTCACAGCCGTTTCCTGCTCCGATACCGATTGTAACAATCTGCAGTTTATCCGTTATGAGCGCAGCCAGCTTTGCGGGAACCGCCTCTATAACAACTGCAAAAGCACCTGCCTCCTGAACAGCCAAAGCATCCTCCAGCAGTTTTCTGGCAGCCTCCTCTGTTTTTCCCTGAACTCTGTTTCCGCCAAGCGCATTAACAGACTGCGGTGTAAGACCAATGTGTGCGCAAACAGGAATTCCAGCATCCACAATTGCTTTAATCTGCGCACAAACCTCTTTTCCGCCCTCCAGCTTAACTGCATTTGCCCTGCCTTCCTTCATCAGTCTGCCTGCATTTACAACTGCATCATAAACGGATGTCTGATAAGACATAAACGGCATATCGGCAACAACAAGCGCATTTTTTGCACCTCTTGAAACAGCGGCAGTATGATGAATCATATCCTCCATTGTAACCGAAACGGTATCCTCATAACCCAGCATAACATTGCCGAGAGAATCACCCACCAGTATGGAATTGATGCCGGCATCGTTTATCAGTTTTGCTGTGGAATAATCATATGCCGTAAGCATAGATACTTTTGTTTTTTCCTGTTTTGCCTTTGCAAAAGTTAACACTGTATTTTTCATATAAAATTCTCCTAACGCAACACATTTTTTAATTCAGAATAATCTCTGTTTGGATACTTGTTTTCCGCAATATCAATCAGTTCCTTTGAAAGGATTTTATATAATTTCAAAGCATCTTCATTTTCAATTACAGATAAATGCTTTTCAACCGTGGAAATATCATTTCTGTCCACAGGACCTGTCAGTGCATTTAAACAACCGTTCTGACAAAGATTCTGCGCATTGTTTAAAAACAACGGTTGAAGCACTTTTTCCGCCGTAGAATCAGAAAAACCGCATTCTCCGAGCTGGCTCAGAGCAATGCGGTAAATACCTATAACCAAATTGCTTGCCATTACAAGAGAAGAATGATATTTTTGTTTATTATGTGCACGGATAATCTGATAAGGATTTCCAAGGGTTTCAAGAATCCCTTTAACCACGGGCATTTTTTCTTCACTGCCCTCAACCGTAAAAAACGCCTGCGAAATTTCTTTATAAGAATTTTCTCTGTCATTTACTGCAAAAGCAGGATGAACGGAATAGCCGTATGCACCTGTTAATTCAATATTCTTAAAAACCTCAGCAGATAATGCACCGCTGCAATGGCATAATATTTTATCCTTTAATTTGTATTCTTTAAGCTGCAAATAAACATCATATATGCAGGAATCCGGCACAGTAATAAAAATAACATCACTGATTGCCGCAAGCTCTTCCATCGATTTGCAGGGCTTACTGTTTGTAAAATCTGCCGCAGTACAGGCATGATTGTATGTATTGCTGAAATAGCCTGAGATATGCAGATTTTTCGCAAAAAAAGCACGGCCAAGAGTACATCCGACTCTTCCCGCGCCAATAAATCCTATAGATAAATTTTCACTGTTCATCATACCACCCTCTTTTCCTTAAAATCCTGCTCACAGCCGTGTTACAGGTTTTATTTAAGACAGTATGAATAAAATATTAAGCACGGTACGGTTTCATCAGAATACCATCCGCAAATAATATACAATATAATTTCTTTTTTGTAAAGAAAAACTGAAAAAATTTTTGTGCAATGCATTTGATACAGCGCTCAAATACTATATATTATTGCACTTTTGTATTTTTTTTTTACATTATTTAACCGTTAAAAAAAATTCTGTTTATTTTTTGGTATCATGTTCAAAACGGTCTATTAATTGTTCAATAACGCAAAAAATAAATTGTCTGTCTTTAGGGGAAAGCTTCATAGCTCGTTGGGAAATTTTGTCAAGTTTGATTTTTACACCAATGGCAGTTTCACAGCAAAACATATAATCTAAGGATATGCCTGATAAATTGGAAAATCTGATGAAAAAGTCTACACTCGGTTCTCTTTTTCCGGTTTCGATATGACTCATATATGTTGTATCATAGCCCAATAATTCTGCAAGTTTTTCCTGTGTCAGATTCTCTTTCTGACGGTATTCTTTAATGACTTTTCTGTAATAATCTGTCTCCATACAAGCACCTCTTTCCACTATATATAGTATAGACAATTTACAGATTTTATTTAATTGCCTATTTGTCAATTATTGACATACAGTCATTATTTTGATAATATATAATAGAAATTATGAGGTTTAATTATGAATCAAAAAATTAAATTTATCCGACAAACATTAAATTTATCCGAGCGTGATATATCTTCTTTTTTAAATATATCTTCTTACAAGTACACATTTTTGGAAAAAGCCGATGTAAATATTTCCTGTGATTTTCTTTTGCTTATTTCCAGAGTTTACGGAATCAGAATGCAGTTACTGACTGACATCGGATATAATAACCATGATTTATTAACCGAACTGGAAAAACAGGATTTTTTACAGATAAACAAAGAATCGCTTTTAAACAAATTAAAACAGAACCTTTTACAGAATACAGCCGACAAAATTACTTATAATTCCATAAAACGCGTAAAAAAATCCATTCAGCAGAAAATAATTGATTCTATTTTATCCGTAATTGAAGAAAATAATATGAGTGTTCGTGATTTTTCATTGATGGTGAACATGGATAAAGAAAATATAGAGGCCATACTTTCAAAAAAACGATTTATTGAAACGGAAGAATTTATTAAGGTAACAAACCTATGTAAAATTGATATAGACAGTATTGTAAACTGCAGATAATATAACATAATATAATATAATGTAATAAAATAAAAAGGAGGGAGCCAAGGCTCTCTCCTTTTTTGAATGCTGATTTATCTCGTTGCCTCAGTCTCTTAGTAAGGATAAAAAATCAGGATTCGGACGTATTGTAAAAACATAAAGATCATTTCTTTAAATGCAGCAAAATTCTGTAATAATGCTTTCAATTTTTTAAAATAACAAAGGAAGTAAAAATATTGCTGTCCAACGTGAATTTTGCATATCCGTTATATTTCTTTGCGATATGAGAAATGCTTTTTAATCCGTATCCGTGATTTTTATTTTCATCTTTAATTGTTTTTAAATCTTTTTCACAAACTGCCGTATTCTTTATAGTAATAATAATTTCGCTTTTTTCAAAAGCTATAGATCCCCATATTTCTTTTGATGCGCCGTTAAAGTTTCTGCATGCTTCAATAGCATTATCAAGAATATTTCCAATAATTAATGCTATTTCAATTTCATTAATTTTCACCTTGTTCTGATGCAAATACGCTATATTTGTTTTTATATTTAATTCCCTGCAGCTGTTTAATTTCTTTTCAACAACCGTATCTATAGCCGGATGTCCGTTACAAACCACTCTTCCCGTTAACTCAATAATATTCAAATCATGTTTCAACTGCTCAATTGCATCACAGGTGTTCCCATCATATAAAGAAGCAATTACAGCGGTATAAGTATTCTGCAGATCATGCCGCATTTTTCTTATTTCTTCATGTGAAATACGAAGATCGGCATAATGCTTTGTCTGTTCATTTATATTATCTTTTAATAATGCCAGTTCATAAACTGCTTTTGATTGATCTTTCTGTCTGCTTACAATTTCGTAAATAACAATATTTGAAAAAATCATAAGCATACTAAAAACAATAAGTTTGGCATTCCCAAAATGACTGTGTGTGGAAATAAGAACCTTATATATTGCAAAACCTATAATCAGCGTAGTAAAAAGCAAAACGCTTGAAACCAATAAATTTTTTAAATTATTTTCTGCAGCGCTTATTCTTTCTTTCACGATTCTCACAAAAATAACCGTAATAAACGACAGAAAGTTTGATAAAAACATTTCAAGTATATAGATAAAACTGTCTGCCTGTGCATGTATAAAATTATTGTTCATAATTAACGCAAGTATACCGCTTACAGATAATTCGGCAGCAATGCTGATAACAGATACAGAAACAGCCACAAGCAGTTTTATATGTTGCCCGGCAAGAAAATTCCGCATTATGGATAATACTGCCGCAAAGAAAACTACAGTTAAAAGAAATCCGTTAAAAATAAGAGAACTTACTGCATACAGAACTGCGGGAATAAAATAGATTAAAAATGTGTTTTTCTTAGAAAAATCATTTTTATTCATAAATATACCTGAAAAAACACTGGCAATATATATTTCAAAAATACTGCTGAATATAACCGCCGCATAATTTAATGCCATTAATATCTCCTGTTTATGTAATTATAAAATATTTCCTTGCTTGCTGATTTTCTTCTGAAACTTAAAGGTACTGTTTCACCGTTTTTCAAACAGATTTCTTTATCGTTAATACTTTTAACATACATCATATTTACAATAAAGCCTTGATGAGATTTCACAAAACCGTATATTTTCAAATCGTTATATGTTTGATCAATTTTTCCTATAACTTCATAACTGTCTCCGTTATAAAGATGATAATTCAAATGCCTGTTGTAACCCTCTATGTAACAAATATCTTTGATTTCAAGATTTACCACTTCGTTCTGCCATCTTACATTAACAAATTTATGCAGCATTCTGTATTTTTTCACAATCATCTGAAATGTTTTATTAAATTCAACTCTGTCAATAGGTTTCTTCAAAAAACTGAGCGGTTCTGTTTCAAAACAGGAAAATACATAATCATAATGACTGGATATATAAACAATTATGAGATTGGGAAATTCATCTCTGAAATACTTTGCAACTTCTATGCCGTTTATATCACCCAGCTCAATATCCAAAAACAAAATATCGGGCTTGTTATCTAAACAGAATGCAACTAAATCTTTGGCAGAATTAAAGGTTTCAACAACGCTTTCCGATGATTCATCTAAATTCGACATGATGTATTCCGTTATTATTCTGCAATACTTATCATCATTGTCACAAACTAATATTCTCATAATTCACCATAAATCATTGAATTTTTATATTATTATACCAAATTTTTCCAAAATAATAAATAGAAAGTTTACATTTTCTGAAAAATATATTTACACAACAATATATTTGGTGGAAATATATATAATTCTTTTTAAAGATTTATATATTTTTCATAAGTATTCCGGCAAAAACAAAAATTTTCAGATTATAGATGACTTTGCATACAAAAAAGAACATAGCAGATGCTATGTTCTTTTTATGATTATGAAAATAAAATTCTATAAGTAATATATACAAATACCGCTGAAAAGTTTATTTTTTCCGGTTAATCCAGTCAGTAGATGCGTCCATAGCGGTACGGCATGCATTTGTACGGTCCAATGCATGCAGCATTACAAAATCATGAATGGTACCCTGCACACGAACTGCCGTTACATCCACTCCGGCACAGCGAAGTTTTTCACCAAAAGCTTCTCCCTCACTGCGTAAAACATCTGCCTGCCCGTTGATAATCATCGTAGGCGGAAAGCATTTCAAACAATCTGTACTTGCCCGAAGGGGCGAGGCTGTTATTTGATTTCGTTGCCTTACAGAATCAGTATATTGACACCAAAACCATTTCATTCCTTCCCGATACAGATAATAATTTGCCGAAAACTGATGATAACTCTGTGTGTCAAAGCAGGCGTTGGTGACCGGATAATATAACAGCAGCTTATTTATATTCGGACCATACCGCATAGATGACATAAGCACCATTGCAATTGCCATATTTCCGCCAACGCTGTCACCTGCAACCGTAACTGCAGAACAGCCGGCAATTGAAAACCGCTCCATAAGGATTTCTTTTAAATGTGAAAAGATAAAATAGCACTGTTCAATCGCTGTAGGATACTTTGCTTCCGGCGAACGGGTGTATTCAGGAAACACAACCAACGAATCTGTTCTTGCCGAAAGTTCCCTTACCAGTTTTTCATGGGTGTGAAAACTGCCGAACACCCAACCGGCGCCATGAATATAAAATATGATATTTTTGATTTTCTCACATTCAGGGGCAATAAAATACACCGGTATACTGCCCCACTTTTCTGTGTCAATACAAGCTGATGATATATTGGCGGGATATTTATATACCGGTGTATTCTGCGCTTCTTCCAGTACCTGTCTGCCTTGCTCCGGAGGCAACTGAAAAATCAACGGCAGCACCGAGCTTTGATTGCAAACAGCCTCCGCTGCGGGTTCCAGCGGTACACATCGCTTCATAAATCATTCTCCTTTTCTGCTAAAATTGATTACTATTATCCTATGCATTTTTTATGGTTTTGTATAACTGATAACCGTTTGCTTTTTCTCATTGTCTGTCTCTGTGATGAAACGTCTTGTGAATTTTCAGTTTTAAAATTCAATATTTATTATGAAAAGAAGAAATTGTCCCCAAAAAGCAAAACACCGTTTAGTCCACCTCCATGAGCTGAATTTCAACGGTGTTTTCTGATTATTCTAAAAAGAATCCCGCATGCAAATTGCATGCGGGATCAGCTTGGCGCAGATGAAGGGATTTGAACCCTTGAAACGGTGTTCGCCGTTTACACGATTTCCAATCGTGCTCCTTCGGCCAGCTCGGACACATCTGCAAATATTAAAAATGATGGGAATCAGGGGCGGATTAAATCCGCCCCTATAATTTACTATATTTTTATGAATTAGTCAAGAGTTTCTGCAAACTGATTTAATTTTATTTCAAATTTATCCTTTGGCTGCTCTTTCGGAACTTCAATAGGGTAGTTTCCTGTAAAGCAGCCGTTACAAAAACCTATATAGGAATTTTCGGCAAGTTTATGCGTTGCTTCAACAGAAAGATAGGCAAGAGAATCCACACCGATTCTTTCTGCTATTTCTTCTACAGTGCTGCACTGACAGGCTATCAGATTTTCCCGGCTGTCCACATCCGTGCCGAAATAACAGGGAAACCTGAACGGCGGCGAGGAAACACGCATATGCACTTCCTTTGCTCCCGCTTCGCGCAGTAGCTTCACAATTCTTGCACAGGTAGTTCCCCTTACGATTGAATCGTCAATCATAATCACGCGTTTTCCGTTTATATTTTCCTTTACGGCATTCAGCTTTATTCTAACAGAATCCGTGCGTTGCTCCTGGCTGGGCTGTATAAAGCTTCTGCCGATATATTTATTTTTGATAAAGCCTACACCATAGGGTATCCCGCTTTGCTGTGCGTATCCAAGTGCTGCATCAAGCCCCGAATCCGGCACACCGATAACTATATCTGCATCAACAGGGCTTTCTTTTGCAAGAAATGCGCCCGCCTTCATTCTTGCATGCTGAACACAGGCACCCTCAATAAGGGAATCCGGCCGTGCAAAATAAATATATTCAAACACACACATAGCACTCTTTTTGCCGCAGTGCGTTGTATCTGATTTTATGCCGTTGCGGCTGATTGTGATAATTTCACCGGGTCTGACATCACGAATCAACCGTGCATTAACAGCATCCAGAGCGCAGGATTCCGATGAAACGCAATATGCACCATCCTTTGTTTTTCCTATGCAAAGCGGACGGAAGCCCATCGGATCACGGAAAGCAATCAGTTTTGTAGCTGTCATCACCACACAGGAATATGCACCTTTTAAATATTTCATAACCTTTTGAACAGCTTCTTCCGTGCTTTTGCTGACAAGACGCTGTGTTACGATTGAATAGGCAATCGCTTCCGTGTCTGAGGTGCCGTGAAAAATAGCACCACCCAATTCAAACTGTCTTCTTAAATCAAAAGCATTCACCAGATTTCCGTTATGCGCAACAGCAAGATTTCCCTTGATATGCCTGATAACAAGCGGCTGAATATTATTTGGATTTTTCCCGCCGGTTGTTGAATAGCGCACATGACCGATTGCCATATTGCCATGTCCGAGTGACTTGAGGCTTTCCTGCGTAAACACATCGGGAACCAACCCGTCACCTCTGTGATGCGTAAAAACACCGTCATCATTAACAGAAATTCCGCATGCCTCCTGTCCCCTGTGCTGAAGTGCATAAAGTGCAAGATAAACCGAATGTGCAACAGCTGAAGTTTTTGTTTCAAATATGCCGAAAACGCCGCATTCCTCGTGTAGTGAATGAAACATTGGTTATACTTCCTTTATAAATTAATTTGCCGTATATAAATTTGCATACGGTCTTGAAGTGGCAGGAACAAGCTTTTTAAACGGTTTTTCCATAATTTCATTATAATTTGCTTTAAAACAGCGGCAGTATTTTTTTACAAGGGCTTCCAGCTCTTTTTTATCTTCTGCCGTAAGTTCTTCCACTTTTATATTGGATGACAGATTCACCTTGGGAAAACTTCCCCTTATAATGATTTTTCCGCCGTGCATACCTGAAGCGCAATGCGTGCCGAACAGTTTTTCTCCCCTTTTCATACCAAGCCCGAGAAGCAAAATCGTTCCCCCTGCCATATATTCACCGAGGAAAGAACCTGCATTCTGCCCGATAACAAGCACCGGCTTCATCGCTTCAAATTCCTTCATATGTATGCCGCCGCGGCAGGCAACATTATCCCTTATAAAAATCTGACCGTCACGCATACCGTAGCCCATTGCATCGCCGCTATGCCCATGAACGATAATTTCTCCGCCATTCATTGTATTGCCCACAGCATCCTGACAGTTTCCGAATACTTCAATTTTTCCACCGTCAAGATAACATGCCATATCGTTTCCCGGTGTTCCGTATATTTCTATTTTTTTGCCTTTTTCCAACGCACAGCCTATATAGCGCTGACCGTTTACATTTTTTACAACGGCTTTATCTGTTTTTGCAAGCTGTGCTTTTATCAGCTCATTCACTTTTTCATAACGCGCAAGCCCTGCTTCTATTGCCATAATGAATCCTCCTTATTCACCTGCATGCTTTATACCGAGTATGGAAAGTTCTTTTTCATTTAAGCCTATACCGCGAAGCATAAGTCTGTTTCCGCGAAGCGAATCTATGGAATTGATACCCATTCCACCCATAATTTCCTTTATTTCATGATTCCATGCAGAAACCAGATTAACAACTCTTTGCGCCGCTTCTTCAGGATGAAGCCTTGCCGTAAGTTCAGGACGCTGTGTAGCAATTCCCCAGTTACATCTGCCTGTATTGCAGGTCTGACACATATGACAGCCCATTGCTATCAGCGCTGCAGTTGCAATATAACAGGCATCGGCGCCAAGTGCAATCGCTTTAACTATATCCGAGGAACAACGGAAAGAACCGGAGGCAATCAAAGACACTCTGGAACGGATGCCCTCGTCCCTTAATCTCTGATCTGCTGCTGCAAGAGCAAGCTCAATCGGAATGCCCACATTATCCCTTATTCTTGTAGGCGCAGCACCTGTACCTCCTCTGAAACCGTCTATTACAACAATATCCGCACCTGCTCGGGCAACGCCGGATGCAATCGCAGCAATATTATGCACAGCGGCAATTTTAACAGCAACAGGCTTTTTTCCGTTTGTTGCCTGCTTTAAGGACCAGATAAGCTGCCTTAAATCCTCAATTGAATATATATCATGGTGCGGTGCAGGAGATATTGCATCTGAGCCTATGGGAATCATACGCGCATTTGAAACCTCAATATTCACCTTTTCTCCGGGCAGATGACCGCCGATGCCGGGCTTTGCACCCTGCCCTATTTTAATCTCAATAAATTTTGAATTTTCAAGATAATCCCTGTATACGCCGAATCGCCCTGATGCAACCTGAACAACAGCACAGCCGCTGTATTCGGAAAGCGCGCTGTGAAATCCGCCTTCGCCTGTGTTAAACAGAGTCCCAAGCTGTTCTGCAGCTATGGCAAGCGCTTTCTGCGTATTCATACTGATGGAGCCGAAGGACATTGCCGAAAACATAACCGGTGTTTCAATCATAACCTGCGGCGGCATCTGCATATTAAGCTTGCCTTTTTTCTCAACTTCTATTTTTTCCGGCCTGCTGCCGAGAATAGTGCGGATTTCCATAGGCTCACGAAGCGGATCTATGGACGGATTTGTAACCTGTGAGGCATTAAGCAGTATTTTATCCCAGTAAACCGGATAAGGCTGCGGATTTCCCATGGCAGAAAGCAGAGTGGAGCCTGTATTTGCCTGGCGGCATATTTCCTGCTGATACTGCGGTGTCCAGTTTGCATTATCGCGGTAATCACATACATACTTTTCAATCCGCAGAGCTTTCTTAGGACATATTGCCACACATCTGTGGCATGCAACACAGTTATCCGATAATGATAAAACCTTTTTGCCGTCTGCAAAAAAATGACATTCGTTGGCACATTCCTTAACACAAATACCGCAGTTTACACACAAATCCTTATCGCGAACAACCGTAAATCTGCGCGGAATATAATCAATCATCCTCTTCATCCTCCTTTGCAGCAATTTCAAGCGGAATAAAAACAGGCTCTGCCCCGCTTACAGACCAGACCTTGTCAGGCTTCGGGCAAATAATCCGTATAGCAGATTCCTCCGAAGCAAAATAGGCGCGTGTACCTTTTGTGGCAGCGGTAAGGGAACGCAGCTTAAGCCTGTCATTTATTGCAAGAAGCCCTTTATTTGAACCGAGAATAACAGAAAAAGGGCCATTTACAAGTGCAGCATTATAAATAGAACGCAAAGCAGTAAAATATTCTTTTTTATCACGGTCCATTCGGTCTATTTCCTCCCATTCGGGTGCCGTAAGAACATCTGCTGCAACTTCAACCGGAAGCTTGTGATGGCGAAGAAGATGGTCAAAAAGATATGTAATAACTTCCGTATCCGTCTGCATTGTGCAAACATATCCGAACTGTTCAATATATCTCCTGTTTGTGTCATAGGATGAAATTTCGCCGTTATGCACAATAGACCAATCCAGAATATTGAACGGATGAGAACCACCCCACCAGCCCGGCGTATTTGTGGGAAACCGACCGTGAGCCGTCCAAAGATAAGCGTTATACTGATCCAGCATATAGAATTCACCCACATCCTCCGGATAACCTACAGCCTTGAAGCAACCCATATTTTTTCCGCTTGAAAAAATAAATGCGCCCTCAATGCTCTGATTAACCTTCATAACACACTGAACCGTATATTCCTGCTCATCCAGCCTTGCTTCCTTCATTCGCACCTTATTCGGTTTTGCAAAATAGCGCCAAATGTCAGGGCCGTTTGCAATAGCCACTATCTTTTTTGTGGGTATTTTTTCGGAAACATCCACATTAAAATGCCTGAACATAAAATCCTCACATTGTATTTTTGCCTGCGGTGTATCATAAAACACATGAAAGGCATATGAATCGGCATGTTCAGGATAAATGCCGTATGCAGCAAATCCCCCTCCGAGACCGTTTGAACGGTCATGCATAAGTGCAATAGATTTTATGATTTCCGATCCGTTGATTTTACCGCCTTTTCTGTCTATAATTGCGGCAATAGCACAGCCGGACGGAATTCTTATCTGTCCTTCTTTCAGCATATATGGCTCCTCCTGTTATTTCAAATTAAATAAATTATAAAACTATCTTTTTTCAATGGCAATAAAACACAGTAAATTTCATCATTTTATAGAAAAATATATCCGTTTGCCTTTCAATATATAGAATATTTTACAAATAATCGCTTTTGCCGTTATTTTGCATAAATAATCCGCTGTAAATTTTAAACAAAACAATTTCTTTTGTTAAACATATATAAGTTTTCACTGCTTTCTATAATTAACAAAGTCTGGGATTCTTTTTGCATAAATTTGACACATCATCACTTTTCGTCTATAATTTCAAAAGTGAAAGGTGATGATTGTTTTGGAAACAAAAACAAAAGAAAAGAAACATGCAGGTATTGGGAAGCGCATTTTTGCAGCCATTGGAATTATTCTTGCTTTCATAATTATAGCAGATATCATTTCAATAAACTGGCAATCCAATCCTAAAAATATAAAAACTTTCGAAAATGACAACAGCTATATTATGGGTATGGGCAATACACAGATCAGCGCCCACAGAAGCGGCGGCGGAATAATGCCGGAAGAAACGATGATGGCATTTAAAAACTGCGCGGAAAACCCTGCTTTTGAAATAGATGTATTTGAATTTGACCTGCACATAACAAAGGATGATGTGTTGGTTCTTCTTCATGACGACACGCTTGACAGAACATCAAACAGTGCAGAAATCTTCGGCAAGGAAGAAGCCCGACCGGAAGAATATACATATGACGAACTGAGAACCCTTAATATGGGTGCCAAATTTGCCGATGAAAACGGAAATATGCCTTATAAAGATATAGACAAGGACAATGTTCCCGATGATATCAAGATTTTAAGAATTGAGGATGTACTTGACTATCTTACATCGGCCGGCGAATACGATTATATAATAGAAATTAAAAACAGCGGCGAACTTGGAAAAAAAGGCGTTGATATTCTTTACAATATTCTTGTTGACAAAAACCTTCTTGACTGCGTAATTTTTGGTTCATTCCATGAAGAAGTTTCACATTATGTAGATGAAAAACATCCCGATTTAATGCGCAGTGCAACAATTAAAGAAGTACTTTCTTTCTGGACTGCCGCCCTTAGAAATGACAAGGATTTTAACCCGGCTTATTCGGTTTTGCAGATTCCGTTCAATATGCCATACCGTATAGCCGCAAACCTTGGAACAGCACAGGTGATAAATTATGCTCATGAAAAAGGCATAGCTGTTCAGTATTGGACCATTAACAACGAAAAAGAAATGGAATATCTGCTTTCAGTGGGTGCCGACTGTATAATGACAGACTATCCCGATAAGCTTTATAAGATTTCAGAACAAAAATAATAACATAACCAAAGGCGGCAATGCTCGGCAGAGCATTGCCGCCTTTGACATTTATAAAACCACAACTGTTTTGTCTATTTTAATCGTTGGCAAGGTCATCTTCTCCCTGAAGTGCATCAAAACCATGCTCTCCCGTGCGTACCTTTACCACATCTTCTATATCATAAACAAATATTTTACCGTCTCCTATATTGCCTGTATACAGCACCTGTCTTGCTGTGCTAACAACTGTTGAAACAGGCACCTTTGAAACAGCCATTTCCAGCTTCATCTTCGGATTCAGGCTAAGTTCTTCCACCGCAATGCCCCGGTACATTCTGCTGTGCCCCTTCTGTGCACCGCAGCCCATAACATTTGTTACCGTCATACCTGTTACGCCTATGGCATTCATAGCCATTTTTACTTCCTCAAATTTAGAAGGATTGAATATCATAACAATGTTTGTAAGCTTTGATTCGGTATTTGCCGTATAGGTTTCAACAGGTACCGCTTTTTCAACAGAAACTTTCGGCATATCCTTTTCCGGATCGGCAGGAATTCCGCTATCAGATACGCCTGCAAAAGCAGGCATAAAATCGGCATATGCAGCAGGCAGGTTATGCTCTGTTGCATCAAGCCCCTTGATTTCCTCTTCCTTGGAAACCCGCAGTCCGTTTGTTTTTTTTAGCAGGAAGAAAACAACTGTCATCGTAACAGCAGTCCATAATCCTACCGTTAAAACACCAAGTGCCTGCTTTCCGAGCAGGGCAAAACCGCCGCCGTAAAATAACCCGCTGAATGTGTCATTACTCGGAACGGCCGTATTGGCAAACAGCCCCACTGCAAGCGTACCCCATATTCCGTTAACTGCATGCACAGCTACAGCACCCACAGGATCATCTATCTTGAACCTGATGTCAATAACCTCAACTGCAAGCACAACAAGAAATCCCGAAACAACCCCGATAATACAGGAACCGAGGGCATCCACAACATCACAGCCTGCCGTTACGGCAACCAGACCCGCAAGTGAAGCATTCAGCGACATGGAAACATCCGGCTTTCCGTTCTTTATCCAAGTGAACAGCATTGCTGTGCAGGTTGCAAGCGCAGGTGCACATGTGGTTGTAAGAAAAATAGATGCAAGCTGATTGGTATCCACAGCTGCTGCGCCGTTAAAGCCGTACCAGCCGAACCACAGAATAAACACACCGAGTGCGCCGAGCGTAAGGCTGTGTCCCGGAATTGCCTTTGCTTCCTTTTTACCTGTTTTTTTGTTTACAATATATTTTCCGATACGCGGTCCAACCATAACAGCACCGATAAATGCAGTTATTCCGCCCGCCATATGTATTGCGCACGAGCCTGCAAAATCGTGGAAACCAAGCTGTGCAAGCCAGCCGTTCGGATTCCATATCCATCCCGCTTCTATCGGATATACAACGGCACTGATTACGGCGCTGTATATGCAATAGGAGCTGAATTTTGTTCTTTCTGCCATTGCACCTGAAACAATTGTGGCCGCTGTTGCGCAGAAAACAAGATTAAATACAAAATTTGACCAATCGAAATTTGCATAGTCTTTAAACAAGCCAAGTGTTGGCATTCCGCAAAAGCCGCCCAAAACTTCTTCACCCATCATTAATCCAAAGCCCAGCAGCAGAAATACAGGTGTTCCGATACAAAAATCCATCAGGTTTTTCATAATAATATTTCCTGCATTTTTGGCTCTTGTGAAGCCTGTTTCCACCATAGCAAAACCGCACTGCATAAAGAACACAAGCGCCGCACCGATTAAAAACCATATACCGAACATACTGCTGTTCACAGCCTCTAAAATTTTTTCCATTATGTGTCCTCCTCATTTATTTCTGAAAAATTAAAAAAGGAGTGAATTTTACCGTGCAAAGCACAGCAAAACACACTCCATTGTGTATCTGCTATGACCGGTGCAAACAATGTGCTTACACCGGTCTGTATACGGCATTTCTGCCGTCAGAGAGGGTGAATCAAAAGCCGATTGATTTCGTTTTTTTTGCCATTATTTCTTTAAATACCTGTCTACTTCCCACTGTGAAATCTGTGTGCGGTATTCATTCCATTCACGCTTTTTGCCTTCTATATAAGCATTGAAAACATGATCTCCAACTGTTTCCTTTACAAATGAATCCTTTTCTGCTTCATAAACAGCTTCAATAAGACTTCCCGGAAGACAGTCTATTCCGTTTTCTTTAAGTTCTTTTTCTGATAAATCAAAGACATTAAAATCAACCGGTGCCGGTGGAGCCATGTTCTTTTTAATACCGTCAAGACCGGCTGCAAGGCAAAGTGCCATTTCAAGATAAGGATTGCAAGCAGGATCCGGATTACGAAGTTCAACCCTTGTTCCCTTACCTCTTGCAGCAGGAATACGAATAAGTGATGATCTGTTTGAAGCAGACCATGCAATATAACAGGGAGCTTCATAGCCGGGTACAAGCCTTTTGTATGAATTTACAAGCGGATTTGAGAAAGCCGCAATGCCTTTTACATGGGAAATAACACCTGCAATAAATGCATATGCTTCTTTTGAAAGTCCAAGTTCGTCATTTTCATCCGCAAAGACATTAGAGCCGTCTGAGAGTCTGTAAAGGCTCATATTTGTGTGCATGCCCGAACCGTTAATTCCATAAACCGGCTTCGGCATAAATGTTGCGTGCAGACCATGCTTTGTAGCATAAGTTTTAACAACATGCTTAAATGTCATACATCTGTCTGCAGCTATCATGGCATCTCCGAAACGGAAATCAATTTCATGCTGTGATTCAGCCACTTCATGATGAGATGCTTCAATTTCAAATCCCATATCTTCAAGCGCAAGACAAATATCACGGCGGCAGTTTTCACCTGCGTCAATCGGATTCAAATCAAAATATCCGCCCAGGTCTGTCATTTCAGTGGTCGGGTTTCCGTTTTCATCTCTTTTGAAAAGGAAAAATTCAAGTTCCGGACCAACATTAAAGCCGTATCCCATTTCTTTTGCTTCATCCATAACCTTTTTAAGCACATTTTTGGGATCTCCCATAAACGGCGTTTTATTATCTGCCATATAAACAGAGCAGATAAGACGGGCAGTTGTTTTTCCGCCAAAAGTTCTCCATGGGAAAAGCGCCCATGAGTCAAGGTCCGGATGAAGATACATATCAGACTCATCAATTCTTACATAACCGTCTATTGATGAACCGTCAAACATACATTCATTATCAAGTGCCTTTTCAAGCTGCGCTGCTGTAATAGAAACATTTTTCATAAGACCAAATACGTCTGTAAACTGAAGTCTTACAAATTCAACATTTTTGTCTATCGCATCCTTAAGTATGTCCTCTTTGGTTAATTTGCTCATAATAAAGCCCTCCAAAATAAATTAAAAGAAAAAAGGCGCACCGAAAAATCGGAACGCCCTTGTTCTTTCTGCAATATTATTATATACACTATCTCGATAAAAAGTCAACCATTTTTTTCAAATTGTATAAAGTGCACGTTTATCGGATAATTCAATGAACCGCTTTTGTGAAATTTTTAATTACATTATCCTATTTCAACAAATTCTTCGGAAATCACATTATTTACATATGTTTTAAAATAATCTGCTGTTGCACCTTTTCCGAATTGCGCATGGTCGGCTGCAATATCGTTTGTATAATCCGAAAGCTTATAAACAGAATAGGTCCATTTCTCATTTACTTTTTTATACCAGCTTACAACCGGAACAAGCTTTGCAGATGTAATAGAAATCCCGTCTGCATTTTTCTGTATTTCAATTTTTGCCATACCGCCGCAAAGCTGATTCAGATTAACCTGATGTGAAATGAAATTACCCAAAGAATAATACACAAGCATTTTTTTGCCTGTTGTTTTATTTTCAACCCATTCAACAGGCTGAAGCACATGCGGATGCCCGCCGATTACAATATCAACACCCAAATCAGAAAACAGCTTAACATAATCCTGCTGATAATCTGAAACGGTTGTGCTGTTTTCGGTTCCCCAATGCGGAAATACAACAACCACATCGCTGTTATTTTTGGCTTCATTTATATCGGCAGTAATTTTCTTCTTATCCATCATATTAACACACCACTGCTTATCATTCGGAAGAGAAATGCCGTTTGTGCCGTAGGTATAATTAAGAATTGCAAATGTAATGCCATTTTTTTCATAATACAAAACAGAATGATAATCCTCTTCTGAATCATTTGAGCCAACATGCTTAACCTCGGGATGGCTGTCAAAAAACTTGCATTCATTCTGTATGCCCTTAAATCCCATATCCATGGTATGATTTGTTGCACAGGTAAAAATATCAAAGCCTGCATGGATTGCCGCTTCCCCAACAGCCCATGGCGTATTGAAAACAGGGTAACCCGTGTAAGGAAACTCTTTTCCGCCCAAAACTGTTTCCTGATTTATCACTGCAATATCGGCGGCAGAAATATCCTTTTTAATATTTTCATAAAATGCATTATAATTTTCCGTTCCATCATCCATCTGCCCGGCAGTAATCATGGTATTATGTATCAGATTATCACCAACGGCCACAAGCGTTACTTTTGCATTAACCGGTGCCTGCGTTGTCTGCTCTTCTGTTGCGGATTCCATGACCGGCAGGGCTGTGGGGTTTTCGCTGTCAAGGCTTTTCGTAACATATCCGCTTATTGCCAATCCGGAAACCACTAAAACCGCGGTAATAACCGGAATCAGTATTTCAAAAAGCTTTTTTTTATCATATTTCAAACTGAACACATCTTTTCTTTTATAATTAATATAATTTTATCATACAGAATATATTAAATCAACATTTAAAGCAAATATGGAAGATAATTCAAATAATCCATTGACAAGCTTTAAAATAAAAGATATTATTAAAGCTACACATGTTATACGGATTGCTGTTAAACAACATGTGAACCTTTAAATACAAATTATAAAAAGGGGTATTTTTAAATGGAAACAGTTATAATGTACGGTTTGTTTATTGTTGGTCTTATTTTAATTATTAAGGGCGGCGACTGGTTTGTTGATTCTGCAAGCTGGATTGCAGAAGTAGCCGGTGTTCCAAAATTTGTTATCGGCGCAACCATCGTTTCAATTGCAACCACACTGCCGGAAATGATTGTAAGCATAACGGCAACGGTTAAGGGCAATGTGGAAATGGCTGCCGGAAATGCCATCGGTTCGGTTACGGCAAACACAGCTATGATAATGGGCATATTTATTGTTTGTATGCCATTTGCTATCAAACGAAAAAGTTTTGCTCCCAAAGCAGTAATGATGTTTCTTGCATCTGCAGCACTTGTTCTTGGCTGCATTTTTACAGCCAAAACAAAAATGACCTTCTCCGGAGAAGACGGCTATTTTTACAAGCTTTCAACAATAGGTCTTATTGTACTTGCTGTAATCTTTATTGCTTTCTTTATTGAAAACTTCCTTTCAATGAAAAAGGAAAATGTACAAATAGAACCAAGTCCTGAAAATATAGGTCTTCAGACGGAAGACGGAATTGTTCCTACAATGGAAAAAGCAACCAAGGCTGACTGGGCCAAAAATATAGCATTCTTTGTTGCCGGCGCTGCCGGAACCGTTATCGGTGCACAGCTTCTTGTTAAATACGGAACAGAAATTGCACAGAGCCTTAATGTGCCGCAGAGAGTAATAAGCGTAGTTGCAATTGCTATCGGCACATCCCTGCCGGAGCTTGTTACAACCATTACAGCCCTTCGCAAAAAAGCCGGTTCTCTTTCGGTGGGCAACATTCTCGGTGCAAACATTATTGACTTAACACTTATTCTTCCGATTTGCTCATTTGTTTCTATGGGTAAAGGCACAGGCGCACTTGCCGTTTCGGCAAATTCAGTTGAAATTGATATGATTGTGTGCCTTGCTGCAATTGCTATAGCTATTATTCCGACAATCATTTCCCAGAAATTCCGCCGCTGGCAGGGAATTGTTATGCTTGCAGGATACCTTGCATATGTAGGATATACCGTATTTGCATAATTTACCGAATTATTTATACTATATACGACAAAACGGATTGTGATATATCACAATCCGTTTTTTTATTAAGGTTTGTCTTTTAATTATTCTGTTTTTCCCATAACATCCAGCGGATTCACACTGGAACCATCCAGTTTGGTTTCAAAATGAAGATGGCTTTCCCCAGCAGCTTCATACGGCACTTTTCCAAGTGTGCCGAGTGTTGCACCTATCATAACAGGATCTCCTTTTGAAACATTTACAACATCCAGTCCGCAATACTTTGCAACGAGCTTTCCGCCATGATCAATTTCAATAACCATTCCAAGCATACTGTCATTATAAACATCCAGCACAATACCGTCATTTATTGCATAAACGGCTGTTCCGGCTTCTCCCTTGAAATCAACGGCTGTATGGCTTCTGTAATCTCCCATTGTCTGATTATAGACAAGTTCCTCTGTATACCCTGAACAAACTGCTTCTGTAATCGGGTATTTATAAAAGCTTTTATACGGAGTATTGGTATCAAGCAACGCCATGGATGTGCTTTCGGGAACGGTTTGTGTTTCCGTCTGCTCGGTTGTATCCTCCGCTGTTGTATCCTCTACGGTCACACTTTTCTGAACAGGCTGTGTTGTATCCTCAATCGTGGTTACCTCATTAACAGGGTCATTTCCTGTATTTGTAGAAAAATAAACTATAAGCCCAAGTGCAATAATAGAAACACATATTACGGAGAATAACGCTCTTAAATTTTTATTTCCTTTTTTTGCATTAGAATTTGATGACATATAAAACACCTCAAAAGCATTATGCCCCGAGGTGTTTTATATTATACATTAAAAACTTTATGCATAATTGCAAGTGCCTGCTGAACCGTTTCAAGCGGTGATTCATAATCAAGCTTCACTGCAATATATGCCTTTTTTGAAGCAGAAAGAAGAACTCTGCCTTTCATTTCTTTGTTCAGCGCAGAAACATATTTTATATCCGGCTCATTCATATAAAGCAGAACAGAGCCGTTGCGCTGTGTTATTTCATAAACGCCGATTTTCGCCGCAACATTTCTTAAAAGCGCAATTTCAACAAGACCGCAGATTGCCTCCGGCGGTGCACCGAATCTGTCGCCAAGTTCATCATAAACATCATTCGCATCTGCATCGCAGCGTATTGCGGCAATGCGCTTATAAACAGATAATCGTTGCGGAGTTGAAGTAATATAGTCCTCAGGAATATGTGCTTCAATCGGAAGATCTATCAGACATTCCGCTTCCGCAGCATCTTCTGATTTTTCACCCTTTTCTTCTGCCACTGCTTCGCTTAACAGTTTCAGATACATATCATAGCCAACCGATTCCATATGCCCGTGCTGCCTGTTTCCGAGAATAGAACCGGCGCCTCTTATTTCCAAATCACGCATTGCAATTTTAAAACCGGAGCCGAATTCTGTATATTCCCTTATAGCCTCCAATCTTTTTGCAGCAATATCCGTTAATTCCTTGCCTCTTGAAAAAGTAAAATAAGCAAATGCACGGCGCGAGCTTCTTCCTACTCTTCCTCTTATCTGATGAAGCTGTGCAAGCCCCATTCTGTCTGCATTTTCAATAATAAGCGTATTTACGTTTGCTACATCAATACCTGTTTCAATAATTGTTGTACAAACAAGAATATCTATTTCTCCGTTCAGCAGACTGCTCCATACATCCGAAAGCTGCTCTTCTGTCATTCTGCCGTGTGCAATGCCGATTTTTGCATCCGGCAGTTCTTTTTTTATTTTTACTGCAGTATGCTCAATCGTATCTATATTATTGTGCAGAAAATAGCACTGCCCGCCTCTTGACAGTTCCCGTTCCATTGCCTCAACAAGAACACCGAAATCGTATTCAATCACATATGTCTGCACCGGATGTCTGTCTCCGGGTGCTTCCTCCAGCAAACTCATATCCCGGATTCCGCTCATTGCCATATTCAGCGTTCTGGGAATCGGGGTTGCCGAAAGGGTAAGAACATCAACACGCGGAAATTTTTCTTTCAGTTTTTCTTTCTGCGCAACACCGAAGCGCTGCTCTTCATCCACAATCAGAAGTCCTAAATCCTTGAATTTTATATCTTTGCTTATAATACGATGTGTACCTATAAGCAAATCCACAGTTCCTGCTTCAAGTGCTTTTAATATTTCCTTTTGTTTTTTAGGAGAAACAAAGCGTGAAATCATTTCAATCCGCAGCGGAAATGCTTCCATTCTGCTTTTTGCCGTATTAAAATGCTGCATTGCAAGAACCGTTGTAGGCACAAGCACTGCACACTGTTTTCCTTCGGAAATACATTTAAACGCCGCACGAAGCGCAACCTCTGTTTTGCCGAAGCCAACATCACCGCAAAGCAATCTGTCCATTGGTGCAGAGCGTTCCATATCTCCTTTAATTTCAGCGGCACTGCGAAGCTGATCATCTGTTTCATCATAAGCAAAACGAAGTTCAAAATCACGCTGCAAGTCTGTATCTTCCGAAAAGGCATAGCCCTTTGTGCTCATTCGTTTTGCATAAAGAGCAATCAGTTCCTTTGCCATATCTTTAACGGAGGAACGCACCCTTGCCTTTGCTTTTTTCCACTCACTTCCGCCAAGGCGGTTTATTTTCACATTGCTGTCCTCGCGCGGTCCGATATATTTTGAAACAAGATCAAGCTGTGTAACGGGTACATATAAAGTATCCCCCTTTGCATAGGAAATCTTTATATAATCCTTCTTAACCTTATTCAGTTCCAGTGCATGAATACCGTCAAATACACCTATACCGTGAATATTATGAACAATATAATCGCCAACAGAAAGCTCATCAAGAGAATGAATGGCATTTTTTGAATTTACTGCCCTGTTTTTCTTTTTTTTCTGAAATGCCTTTGTATGCGTAATCAGAGCAAATGAAATATCCGAAAGCTGAAAACCTGCATTAAGCGAACCGGGAATAACCGATATTTTTCCTTTCGGAAATGTTTCGGGAAACCGATCAAAATACACAGCATCAAATCCGTTTTCATTCAAATCATATTGCAATGCCTTTCCCGCTCTTGCTGTTCCCGCCATAATACAAACGGTGTATTTTTTATCACAAAGCGGTTTTATATCCTCGCTCAGTTGTTCAAGCGTTCCGTTCCATGCATTAAAACTTTGAACCGTAAACGAAGATAAATGTGCAGCAGGCGTATCAAAAGAACCTCTGGGAAGCGAATCAAGATAAACAGCGCCGTTATGAAGATATATATCTTTCAATTCATCAAAATCAACTGTAAATTTATCAATCCCCCGGCAAAGATTCCCGCTTTCAAGATACCATTTTATCTGCTCTTCCATAAGCTTTTGCTGATTGTTTGCCTTTTCTTTAACCTTGGCACTTTCACACACACACAGCATTCCGCTGAGATAATCAAAAATTCCCGAACTGCTGTATGCCAGCGGAAGATATTTATCATTGCTCGGCAAAGAAGCGCCGCTTCTAAGCAAATCTGCATCTGCATAAAGATTTTCTCTTGCTTTTATCGCTTTTCCTTTAAGCGATTCGGCAAGCTGTTCTATTTTTTTTGCAAATACTTCCTTGGATTTAAAAAGAACCTCGTTTGCCGGAATAATATCAATCTTTTCAAGCGTTTGGGTTCTTCTCTGCGTAGATATATCAAAGGAAGCTATACCGTCTACCATATCTCCCCACAGTTCTATTCTTGCCGGCTGTGCCGCACCCGGCGGAAAAACATCAATAATTCCGCCTCTTACCGCAAACTGCGAAACACCGTCCACCTGGTCATAACGGCTGTATCCAGCGGCAGTAAGCTGTGATGAAAGATTTTCAATATCAAGGCTTTCACCGTCTTTTATTTCACGAGACAGCAATTTTAATTCTTCTGGCGGCATTGTTTTCTGAATCGCAGCCTGAACCGAGCATACAACCGCACTGTATTCGCCTTTTATGATTTTAGACAGTACGCCAAGCCTGATATGCTCAAATTCGTGCGAAACACCCGCAACCTGCTGAAAAGTAAATTCACGCGCAGGATAAAAAAGAACACCGCTTTGGAGCGTGCCCAGGTTTTCGCTCATTCTTACAGCGGATGCTTCATCCGGCATAACAATAAACGCTTTTTTTTGTTTGAATTCCATAAGAGAATGAATAAAATGCGCCTTTGCCGAATCAGACACACCTGTTGCCCCGACAGGCATTCCCGATGGATTTATGCTTTTGCCGAGGCTTATAAATTCATTGCTCTTTTCAAATATTTTTGAAAAGCAAGACATATATATTTTTCCTTTTTATTTATGAATTAAACAAATTCATTGCTTTATCTGTTTCACCGCTTACAATAAACGGAATGGCTTTAACTGTGTTTTCCAAAGAAATTTTCAAGTCTTTTTCAAGTTCTTTCGGAAATCTTCCGAGCACCCATTCAACAAGATCGTATTCCGGATTTGGTTTTTTTCCGACACCCACCTTGATTCTTGTAAAATTTTCAGTGCCAAGATGTGAAATAATACTTTTCAATCCGTTGTGCCCGCCGGCAGAGCCTTTTCTTCTTATTCTTATTTTACCGACATCCAGCGATATATCATCAGAAATTATAATAATATTTTCCGGCTGAACTTTGTAAAACTTTGCGGCCTCGCCTATTGCTTCGCCGGAATGATTCATAAAGGTCTGCGGTTTCATTAAAAGACATTTTTTATTATTTATTTTTATATCACCGACAAGTGAATGAAATTTAAGCCTTTTTACGCTTATATTTTCACGAACTGCCAACAAATCAACAGCAAGAAAGCCTGCATTATGCCTTGTCATTTCATACTTTGCACCGGGGTTTCCAAGCCCTGCAATTATAAAATCATATCCGCTGCCGAATTGTTTCTTTTTATTCAGAAACATTTTCGTTTTCCTTCTTTTCTTTTTCGGTTATTTTAATTTTATCCGCTCTTTTTCCATCTGTGGAAACAACTGTTATATCAAGATTTTCAAAAGAAAAACTATCATGAACTTCGGGAATTTTATCTGTTTTCATCATAACGAATCCGTTTACGGTTGAAACTTCATATTCCTCTGCAAAAATATGAAAGAATTCAAAAAAATCCTCAAGCGAAGCTGAGCCGTCAACTATATATTCGTTTTCTGAAATTTTTTCAATATCAACTGAAACCTCATCGTGCTCATCCCATATTTCGCCAACAAGCTCTTCCAGTATATCTTCAAGCGTAACAATACCCTTTGTGCCGCCGAATTCATCAACAACAACCGCAAGGTGCGTTTTGTTTTTCTGAAGAATACGAAGAAGCTTTGATATTTTTGTATCAGGCGACACGGTTGGAACAGGTTTTAGAATTGTTCTTAACGATTTTAGATTTCTGTCTCTCGCAGCTTCAAAATCACGGTGGTGAATCAACCCCACAATATGGTCTATATCGTCTATATAAACCGGAAGCCTGCTGAAATTGCTTTCTTTAAATACTTTTTCTATTTCCGCGAAGGAAGAATATTTATCAACTGCCGCAACATCCACACGGTGCGTTAATATATCTGAAACATCAATATCATCAAATTCAATGGAGGAACGAATGAGTTTTGACTCGTTGTCATCTATTTCTCCGCCCGAATGTGCTTCATTAACATATGATTTCAGCTCTTCTTCCGTAACAGTGCTTACTTTGTTCAGCCCGAAAAGCTTTGTGATTAATTTAGACCAGCCCCTGAAAAACAGATTAAGCGGACTGAAAACAATGATAAAGAACTTAACAATCGGAGCCACCGCAACAGCATATATTTCTGCTTTTTCCTTTGCAATCTGCTTTGGTGTAACCTCGCCGAAAATCAGCACAATAACGGTCATTACAACAGTAGAAAGCGTTGTTCCGAGCTGCTGACCGAAAAATCCGGTAAACACAAGCGTAGCTATTGATGTGCAGGCAATATTCACAAGATTGTTTCCTATCAGAATAGTTGAAAGAACAACATCATATTCTTCCGAAAGAGAAAGTGCCCTTTCAATTGCATTTTTTCTTTTTCCCGATGATGCCATCGCTTTCAGTTTAACCTTATTCAGTGATGAAAATGCTGTTTCAGCAGATGAGAAAAATGCGCTTAAAAGCACAAGCATCACCATTACAATAATTAACGGTGCGGGTTCGCCGTCCATAATTTACTACTCCTTTATAACGCTTTAGGGGCATACCGACCTGCGATATGCCCTTTTGTTTTTATTATTTATACAGATTAATCCTCTGTTTTTTCAAATTCGGAAAACTCTCTTTCTTCGTCCGGTTTTTCAAAATTATACATATTTTCATCTTTAACATGCTTTGCAATATACTCGTCGCGGTCAAAAAGCTCATCTGCCTTGATTTTCCATGCTTTTGCCGCAGCAACGGTTTTATCAAACAGAACATTGGCATCCTCCGGATTTTCCATTTCCGTTGAATAAGCGCCTGTTTCATGCACCATTTTGCTAATAGCCCCCGGATTATCAAGCACAGGACACGGGCGAAGCATATTGTTGTTAAACGGCTGATTTCTTTTATATGCCATAAAGAGCGGACTTTTAAGCGCATCAAGCACCGAACACTCTTTTATATTAACATTTGAATAATGAACAAATGCGCAGGGCTCACAGTCTCCGTTTGAATTGATATGGAAATAATGACGTCCGCCTGCTATACAACCTTGAACATATTCACCGTCATTCCAGAAATCAAGTGCAAAAATAGGTTTTGTATGTCTCCATTCGTGCATTTTTTTATACATCAATGCACGCTGTTCAGGCGAAACCATTAAATCTGTAACTGCGCCGTTTCCGGTTGGCATATATGTAAAGAACCATGCAAATTTAACACCCTGCTCAATCAGCCAATCCATATATTCGTCAGAAGCAAGCACATCTGTATTTTTGCTTGTATAACAAAGGGACGCACCGAACGGAATCTGACGGTCTTTAAGACGCTTCATAGCGGCAGTGCATTTTTTGAATGTGCCTTCACCGCGGCGGAAGTCATTTTCCTCTTCATATCCTTCAATAGAAAAAGCAGGAAGGAAATTGCCCACTTCGCCGATTTCATCGGCAAAGCTGTCATCAATAAGCGTTCCGTTGGTAAAGCTCATAAAAATACAATCAGGATTTTCACGGCAAAGGCGCATCAGGTCTGCTCTTCTGATAGTAGGCTCACCGCCTGTATAAAGATACATAAAGGTGCCCAGTTCCTTACCCTGTGCAATAATTCTTGCCAAATCATCATATGTAAGCTGGCTGTTATGACCGTATTCGGCAGCCCAGCAGCCCTTACATTTTAAATTGCAGGCAGCCGTAGGATCCATAAGAATTGCCCACGGAACATTGCAGCCGTGTTTTTCAATGCTTTTCATACGTATTGAATAGCTGTTTATAGCAACATTCATAGCCGGCGGAATAAGCTTCATAAGCACATCCGTGTTTGTATCGCAGGCAAGGCTTTTTGCAAACTGCATCCAGTTATTATCCGGATCATCAAGCACCTTATGAAGCCCCGCATATGTGCTTCTGTTTACTTTTTTAACATCTGCCATTTCAAGAAGCGAAAGAATTTTAGGTGCATTTTTATTAAAATCCTTTCTGGCAAATTTAACTGCTTCTTTAACGGCTATTGTAATTGCTGTTTCTTTAAGCGATTTCATAATTTTAATCCTTCTTAAATAATTAAAGTATAAAAATTTCTGTTTTTCGATATAATACACAAAATTAATCGTAAAAACAAATATAATACCAATATCTCAAAAAGTCAAGAAAAATATGTTTTTCTTACTAATTCTTAATATTTGCAGTGTATAAATACAATTAAAATCTTATCTGGAATTTAAGGCGGTAGGTTCTATCTGTTTTATTGATATATTTATCGTTTGTTTTTGCGCCCCAGCTATCATAGCCGCCCACTCCCTGCTGGCGTGCAATAGCGCGCACAACTGTTTTGCTGCTTGCGGGAAGTTCTTTTTTGTGCCATGCATTTTCCAGTTCTTCGGGATAATATCTGCTTGCATTAAACTCCATAACCGGTTCGGCAATCATGGTAAACGTTTTCTTTTTGCCGAACAGTGTTACATATCTGACGCCGGTTCTGTTGCCGCATTCCTGCGGTTTAAGATAATCCGTATACATATCTGTAACAGTTGTGTTATAAACGCCTATTTTTGTGCCGTTTCTGCGGTCTATATAATTTTCATAAGGTCCTTCACCAAGATAAGACACATTTTCAAAATCAGCCGGAAGTTCAAAAAGCATCGAAATTTCAGGAATTTCGGGAAGTGCGGCATTTGGGAAAAACTGCATATCCACACCGATTCCCTTAGAAGTAATTGTATAAACAATTGTTGCTTTTGATTCAGGCTGAGTGCAGATTACGGCACCGCAGGTTACAATTACCTTTTTTCCGTTATCAATGATTTTATAGCCTTCTATACTGAATTTTGTATTATTATAAATTCCCGGTGTATTGCCGGCATCACGCCAGCATCCAAGCCTGCTGCCCGCACGGTTTCCTCTGTCATTATCCGTTAATGCTCTCCAAAAGTTCAGGCGCACAGGTGCACTGATAAGTTCCTCGCCGTCAACCTTAATGGAATAAAGCTGGTTTCGTTCTCTTCTTTCAAAACGAATATTGATACCCTCTGCAAGAATACGGAGTGAACCATACGTATCAGCCACAATAAGCTCTTCACCGGTTTCCAATTCATCATATGTGTTTTCAAACTCATTAATTACAAATTGTTCTTCAGCCACAATATGACCTGCCTGTGCCCACTTTGAATCCTCTGTTGTACGAAGTTCAAGATTCAGATAGCTTTCTGTGCTTGAAATTTTTGTTAATTCAAGATCAAGCACTGCTTTCTGTTCGGGTTTGATATCCAGTTCTATAGTGCCTTCGCGGAACACGCCTTTATCAGAGCACTGGCACCAATAAAGCTCAAATTCCCTGAGATTTGTAAACATAAATTTATTTTTAATCTCAATAATGCCTTTTTCGGCATCTATTGCTTTAAAATCAACATTCTGATAAAGTTTTTTGATTTCATAAAGCTTAGGCGTTGGCTGTCTGTCACCAAACAGAAGTCCGTTGCCGCAGAAATGACCGTCATGCGGATTTTCACCGAAATCTCCGCCGTAGGCAAGGTATTCTTCTCCGTTTTCATCCGTTGTTAAAATACTCTGATCTACCCAGTCCCATACAAAACCGCCCTGAAGATTCGGATATTTATCCCAAAGCGCCGTGTATTCATCGGTTGAACCGCAGGAATTACCCATAGCATGTGTATATTCACAAAGAATAAACGGTCTTTTATCCCTGCCCATAACGACATATTCTTCACATTCCGCCGGCTTTGCATACATTTTGGACTGAACATCCGAAAGGAATTTTTCATTGGGATCCCTGTGACATTCAAAATGAATAAATCTGCTTTCGTCAGCATCTTTAATCCATTTATACATTTTTTTAGGAATTTCTCCGCCCAGGCTTTCATTGCCAAGACTCCAGCACACAACACAGGTATGGTTTTTATCACGGTTATAAAGCGCTTTTAATCTGTCCATACACGCTTTTTCCCATTCCGGTCTTGAAGCCGGAAGCTGCGGACAGCCGAGAATTCTGGAACCGCCTGTACCGTGTGTTTCCATATTATTTTCATCAATAACATAAATTCCGTATTCATCACAAAGCTCCATCCATCTCGGACAGTTCGGATAATGCGATGTACGCACGGCATTTATGTTGTTTTTTTTCATTTGAAGAATATCTGACAGCATAATTTCTTCTGTCATATATCTTCCTGTACGACAGTCAAATTCATGGCGGTTTGTGCCCTTGAATACAACCCGTTTACCGTTTATATGAATAATGGAGTTCTTAATTTCAACTTTTCTGAAACCGAATTTGGAACTGATATATTCAATCGGTGTTCCATTGTTTTTAAGCGTAAGCACCAATGTATAAAGATACGGATTTTCGGCACTCCACATATTGGCATCTGTTACAATTGCTTTAAGGCTTGTAATATTATCCTCTTCGGCATACTGGCTGTCAAGCGCAACCACATTGCCGTCTGCATCAATGATATTCAGGTCAATCGAAAGCGCCTCATATGTGCCGTTTGTTTTAACAAGAACATCAAAATACCCGTCCTTAAACGTTTCATTCGGCTCTGCCTTGATTATAAAGTCACGGATATATTCACGCTCTGTTGTGTAAATATAAACATCCCGGAAAATACCCGCCATGCGCCACATATCCTGGCATTCCAGCCAAGAACCTGTGCACCAGCGATATACCTCAACGCCTATAAGATTTGAACCTTCAACAAGATATTTGCTTATATCAAATTCACTTCGGTTAAAAGTGGATTCGCTGTAGCCTATTCTTTCGCCGTTTATATAAAGATAAAAAGCAGATTCAACGCCTTCAAAGCAAAGCACTATGCGCTTTTCAAGCATTGCTTTATTAATATGAATTTTTTTCAGATAACAACCCACAGGATTATGCTTTGTAGGCGCATTGGGCGGGCAAATATCCTCGCTTCCCTCCCACGGATAACGAACATTGCAGTATTGGTTCTGATCATACCCCTGCATCGTCCACGAGCCGGGCACCTGAATGCTGTCCCAATTATGGGAATCATATCCTGTCTGTGCAAAATCAGTTGGTTTATAAGCATAATTTTTATACAGCTTAAATCTCCATTTACCGTTTAAAAGCTTACAGCGCGAGGATTCATACCTGCTGCATTTTTCCGCCTCTTTAAAATTATCGTAAGGCATAAGTGTTGCATGATACGGCAGTTTATTTATTCCGACAATTTCAGGATTTGTCTGCCATTCCGAATATCCGTCAATAAACTTTCTTTCCATAATTCAAAATTCTCCGCATTTTTTCTTAAAATTCTGTAAAAATTATCTTCGGTGATAAATTCCCTCATGAAAACCGTCCTGTCTTATACATACAAGAACAGACTGAAAAAGTATTACCATATCCATTTTAATACTCCAGTTATCACAATATAACTTATCCAGCTTCATTTTTTTCATAAGTGAAATATTATCGCGCCCTTTTACCTGCGCCAGCCCTGTAAGACCGGGCCTGAATCTGTAAACATTATATTCCAGCCGCATCCTGTGCGCTCTGATTTCGCTTGAAATCAGCGGACGGGGACCCACAAAGCTCATATCCCCCTTCAGAATATTCCAAAGCTGCGGAAGTTCATCCAGGCTTGTCTTTCGCAGAATTTTTCCAAACTTTGTAATATACTGATCCGGATTTTCCAATTCTCCGGTGGCACAGTTCGGCGTATTGTTTTTCATTGTCTGAAATTTGTAGATTTTAAACGGTTTGCCGCGTCTGCCCCGCCTTTCATGGCTGAAAAACACCTTTGTATCCGGCGTAAAAAAGTTAACAACGCATATAACAACAAACAACGGTGAAAGTATAATAAGAGCAATAAAAGACGCAAAAATATCAAACAATCTTTTAAATTTTATAGGCGACAGCCATTTCTTTAAAAATGCTTTCATATTTTAAATTACCGTGCAGAAATGAAACATTGTGCACAGCTTCTCCTGTTTCATTCAATAATTAAACTTAGTATCCATAAAATACCCGAAAAATATGCATTTTATTACCAACTGACGAATGATATCATCAGACAAAACAATTCATTTGAAAAATACCGATTAATTTAACGAATATTATCAATATATTGAGATAATTTTGATAATTATACCATATATATATAAATTATGCAATTATTTATTTATTTTTTACATACCCATATTGAAAAATTAACAATTAAGATATATAATAGTTTTAATTATCTGACACAAGGAGATTAATAAATATGAAAAAAATAATTGCGGTTTTATTAACAGTTACTGTTTTTGCGCTTTCATTTTGTGCCTGTTCCTCAAAGCCCAACAATAAAATAACAGAAAAAAATATAACAAAAACAATAAATGTTGTTTTTGATGCTTTAAAAACCTTTGATACAAAAACAGTTAAAACCTACATTGATTCCGAAACACTGGATGTTATTTTAACCTATGCATCCAGAAAAGATCAGTTCAGAAAGCTCGGCGTTGCAATGTTTGAAAATTTAACTTATGAAATCAAAGAAATTGATACAGACGGACAAACCGTTACACTTTCCGTTAAAAACAAGGATTTAACAAAAGTGGCTGCAGATTACACGGCAGATTTGCTGAAACAGTATTCAGGTCTTACCGGCATGCTTGAACTTGCCAAAAATATTACAAATGATTCATGGCTCAACAGCAATCTTGCCATTCTTACAAACGGCATAAAAGATGCCGCATTAAAAGATGACGCAACGGATGTTACGCTTCATTTTGAGCAGAAAAAAGACAGGCTGTTATTTACTTTTACCGAATCGGCTGAAAATGCCGTTTCCGGCGGTGCATTAACAGAAATCAAAAAAATAATTTCCAACAGCGTATTTAATTAATGACATAATGCGGAATTTATGTTAATATATTCTTTAATTTAAAATTTAACCATATTACGAGGTGACATAATGGCAAATAAATTTCTTACTGCTATTTTCGGTGATTATTCTGCAAAGGAAGTAAAAAAAGTCAAGAAAATATCAGATAAAGTTCTTGCTCTTGAAAGCAAATATCAGCCTATGAGCGACAAAGAGCTTGTTTCTCAGACCAATATTCTGAAAGGTAGACTTTCGGACGGCGAAACGCTTGACGATATCCTGCCCGATGCTTTTGCAGTATGCCGCGAAGGTGCATGGCGTGTGCTTGGAATGAAGCACTTTGAAGTACAGATTATCGGCGGTATTGTTCTTCACCAAGGCAGAATTGCCGAAATGAAAACAGGTGAAGGAAAAACTCTTGTGGCAACACTGCCCGCATATCTTAATGCGCTTACAGGAAAAGGCGTTCATATTGTTACGGTGAACGATTATCTTGCCAAGCGTGACTGTGAATGGATGGGAAAGCTTTATCGTTTTCTCGGTCTTTCCACAGGTCTTATTATTCATGAAAAAACAAACGACGAGCGAAAAGCAGCATATAACTGTGATATTACCTACGGCACCAATAATGAAATGGGATTTGACTATCTTCGTGACAATATGGTGCAGTACAAAGAGCAGAAAGTACAGAGAGAGCATGCTTTTGCCATTGTGGACGAGGTAGACTCCATTCTTATTGATGAAGCGCGTACACCGCTTATTATAAGCGGAAAAGGCGATCAGTCCACAGACATGTACAAGCGTGCAAATGAATTCGCCAAATCACTGAAAATGGTTAAAGTTGCCCAGATGGACGAAAAGAAGGACACTGAGGAAACATATGACGGTGACTATGTTGTTGATGAAAAAGCAAAAACCGCAACGCTTACACAAAGCGGTGTAAAAAAAGCAGAAGAACGTTTTGGTGTTGAAAATCTTATGGATATGGAAAACACAACCCTTCTTCACCATATTAACCAGGCAATCAAGGCAACAGGCGTTATGCGCCGCGATATTGATTATGTTGTGAAAGACGGACAGGTTCTTATCGTAGATGAATTCACCGGCCGTATTATGCTTGGCAGACGATATAACGACGGACTTCACCAAGCCCTTGAAGCCAAAGAAAATGTAAAAGTAGAACACGAAAGCAAAACGCTTGCAACAATTACATTTCAGAATTATTTCCGCCTTTACGGCAAGCTTTCGGGTATGACCGGTACCGCTTCAACCGAATCTCCCGAATTTAATGAAATTTATAAATTGGATGTTGTTGAAATTCCAACAAACAAGCCACTTCTTCGTGAAGATATGTCTGATGTTATTTTCCAGACAGAACAGGCAAAATTTAAAAATGCCATTGAACAGATTAAAGAATGCCATGAAAAGGGTCAGCCGATTCTGGTTGGTACAATCAGCATTGAAAAAAGTGAAATTCTTTCAAAGCTTCTTAAAAAAGCAAAAATTCCTCACAATGTTTTGAATGCAAAAAATCATGAGCGTGAAGCGGAAATTATTGCACAGGCCGGTAAATTCGGCGCAGTTACCATTGCAACCAATATGGCAGGCCGTGGTACAGATATTATGCTTGGCGGCAACGCTGAATTTCTTGCAAAAGCAGAAATGAAAAAAATGCAGTATACAGAAGAGCTTATTGCGGAGGCAACAGGTTTCGGCGAAACCGATAATGAGGAAATTCTGAATGCACGTACTGTTTTCCGCGAATTGGAAGCAAAATATAAAAATGAAATTAAAGAAGAAGCAGATAAGGTAAAAGCTGCAGGCGGACTTTTCATTCTTGGCACGGAACGCCATGATTCACGCCGAATTGATAACCAGTTAAGAGGTCGTTCCGGACGTCAGGGCGATCCCGGCAAATCACAATTTTATCTTTCTCTTGAAGATGACCTGATGCGCCTGTTCGGCGGTGAAAGAATGAAATCCATTATGAATGTTCTTTCCGGCGACGAAGATATGCCGATAACAAGCAAAATGATAACAAAAACCGTTGAATCCTCACAGCGAAAGGTTGAAGGACGCAACTTCGGAATCCGTAAAAATACGCTTCAGTATGACGATGTTATGAACCGCCAGAGAGAACTTATTTACAAGCAGCGTAATATGGTGCTTAACGGCATGGATTTAACAGACAAGATTGCAGGCATGCTGGATTCAAGCATTGATGAAAACATTGATATTTACTGCGCAAAGGATGCCGATAAAAAAGACTGGAATATCAACGGTCTTAAAGAAAAATATAAAGGATGGCTGGTATCGGACAGCGACTTTGAAAATCTTGATACCATTTCTGTTGACGAGATTGCAGAAACGCTCAAAGAAAGAGGTCATAAAATTCTTGATGACAAGCGTGCACTTCTTGGCGATGAACTTTACGGAGAATTTGAAAAAATGGTGCTTCTTCGCAATGTTGATATGCTTTGGATGGAGCATATTGATGCAATGGAAGACCTTAAAGAAGGTATTCACCTGCGTTCCTACGCACAGCAGGATCCGGTTGTTGCTTTCAGAAACGAATCATACGATATGTTTGATGAAATGACAGCCACAATCCGTGAAAACACAGTTAAAATGATGCTTACCAGCATTCCGAGAAGACGTGAGGACGTAGAAAGAAAGGCAGTGGTTAAGGAAACAGCCACATCAGCCGCCACAGACAACAGTGTAAAAGCAGAGCCTGTAAGAAAGGGTAAAAAGGTTGGACCGAATGACCCGTGCCCTTGTGGCAGCGGCAAAAAATATAAAAAGTGCTGCGGTTCTCCCGAAAAATTATCCGAAAGTAAATAATTAATAATAAATAATTAACCCGCGAACAATATGTTCGCGGGTTTTATTATACCGAATATTCCGTACTTTGTACGGCGATTGCAATTATTTTAAAAATCCATTATGAACTCTGTAAATCAGTGTCTGATTGCATTTGTTGTAATAAGCGTTACGCCCCAATCCAGCATCCTGTTCAGATCTTCCGGCTTATCAATTGTCCATGCACCAACAAGAAGTTCTTTATCTATGCATTTCTGAACAATTTCTTTTGTATTTTCTTCTTTTCTGCCGTCAAAATCTATTCCGCATTTTCCGCCCAGTGAAAGCGCATCTTCAATAGCCTGATCATCAATTACACTTGCAAGATAATAAAGCGGTGCTTCCGTTAATTTTCTCATTTCTTTCAGGTTTTCAAGATGGAAAGAAATATACACAACGGTGTCTGCAAGACCTTTTTCATTTACACTTGCAACAATTTCATCATAATGTTCTGTATTGTTTGCCCCTTTCAGCTCAATAACCGGCATCATATTATACTGCTTGCAGATATCCAGATATTCATCAAGCGTGCAGATTCTTAAATCAGGATAACCTTCAATATTAGAGCCGTTATCCGTTACATATTTGCTGAGCTGTTCATATGTAATTTTTTCAATAAACGATGATTTATCCATCATTCTGTAAGTGTGGCGGTCATGATGAACGACCCATGTGCCGTCTTTTGTACGGTAAACATCACATTCCGCACCCTCAAATTCAGCCAGCCCGGCTTCTCTGAATGCAGGCGCTGTGTTTTCAGGCGCAATGGCACTGAATCCCCTGTGCGCAACCAGTGTTGCATCCCTGTCGGTTATTTCCGAAAGAGATAAAACATTATATTCTTTTGTTTCGCAGTAAACCTTGTTGAAAACCTGAAAGCCGACAACAAGTATTACCGCAATCAATGCTGCAAGAACGGCTAAAACCACACCTGCTATTTTACCTTTGCTCCATTTTGCTTTACTCATTTTCCAAATCCCCTTTTTCAATATTAAAATTTGTTTCGGGAAATTTTAAAACCCTGTTTTTATCCACCGTAAAAACGCCGTTTATCCATTCCCCTTTGATTCCTTTTGCCGATGCACCAAGCTGAAAATGCAGTTTGGCAATTCCGAAATCAATGCTTTTATCCGAATACGGCTCATCAACATATGCCGAAACCGCACCGTTCTCATAGCGAAATTTAACAGGGCGGCGGTTTACCGCACTGGGTGCTGCCTCAACAAGCTGCATAGCATATTCAAAATGTTCGGGAAGCTTATCATCACAGGCTTCAAACATTTTTTGATAAGATTTATTGTTTTTATGCGTTGCTTTATACATTATATTTTCTTTCAGGCTTTTCTTGGAGTTGGCAAAGCCGATTACAATAACACAGTAAAGCCGTGTTTTTTTAGGAATATCAATTGCCTCCAGCACCTTGTTTTCATTATATGTGCCTGAAACCCAGCAAGTGCCAAGCCCATGATATACACACTGCAACACAATCGTTTCTCCGTAATAACCGCAATCTTCTCTTGCGGCAATTGTATCGGGACCGCAAACGGCAATTGCTGAAAACCGACCTGAAAATATACTGAATGCAAAGGATGCATCCTGAATAAAAACAAAGTTAAGCCCACTTTTTTTATTAACATAGTCCACCATACTGCGTATTATTTCAGCAGTATTGTTATCAAGCCCGGTGCTTTTATAGCTTCGTCTGGAAGTCCGCATTTCAATGGCTTTTATATATTCACTGTTTGTCATAAATTATTTTCCCCAGTTATTAATTGTAGCAGTCAGTAAATCATACTGTTTTGTTGTTATATTATCAGGTTTAAGAACAAGAGAACGCTTCATATCCTTGGTTTTATTCACAGTCCATACAGAAAGCTTATAGCCGTTGCTGTGAAGCAAATCCGAAAGCTGCCCGCCGGCATATTTAAAATGACAGTTGATTCCCACCGCACCGGTTTCTTCAAGTGTGGCAAGAATTTTAGCCTGATAGTCCTCTGTAAAAATCCGCCACCTGGACGGCTGACTGTTTAAATAATATTCCAAATCGGAACAGGTGGAGTTTTTAACCGCCGCAACATCGGATTCCTCTATACCTGTAAGAAAAGAACTGCCGTAAACACCGTATTCTATGAGTATATCATGAAGTGCATTCAGCGTTCTTGTTTCTTTAATATCAAGATTTATAAGAATGCCTGTGCCTTTCAGCAAAGAGAGTGCCTTTGAAAGTTCTACACCGTCATTATTTGTAACAACAAGATCATGGCTCATAACAAGTGTTCCGTTTGGTCTTTGCCTGATATCAAGCTCAACAACCTCAACATGATTATTTATTGCAGCATGAATAAAATCTATGCTGTTTTCATCCGTATCAAATGCACCGGAATGAGCAGTTATTGTAAATCCCTGCACAAAACTCAGCTTCCTTTCATCATAGCTTTTTGTAACGGCATATTCTGCAACCCCTATAACCATAAAAACAGAGATTATAAAAGAGATAACCTGATAGCTGAAATGCTTAGCCCATGTAGGCGTCATATTCCGCTTTAAAAATCTTTTGAATTTATTCAGGTGAAAACGCCATTTTGAAATTTCTTCTGCCATAAAATCAACCTCTGCTGTTATCATAACATAAAAAAGCATTAAATGGTAGTATTTTTTTACACTGCCATTCAATGCTTTTTTATAATAAATTAATCCTGTCTGCTTCCCGAATAGTTAGGAGCTTCCTTTGTAATATATACATCGTGCGGATGGCTTTCTATAAGACCGGCACCTGTAATTTTGATAAATTTTGCATTTGCGCGGAGTTCTTCAATATTATGGCATCCAACATAGCCCATACCTGAACGAAGTCCGCCCATAAGCTGGTAAACCGTATCGCCTACCGCACCCTTATAAGGCACACGGCCTTCAACACCTTCCGGAACAAATTTCTTTGTACCGTTTTGGAAGTAACGGTCTGCCGAACCCTTGTTCATTGCACCAAGTGAACCCATACCGCGGTACACCTTAAACTGTCTGCCCTGGTAAATTTCGGTTTCACCCGGAGATTCCTCACAGCCGGCAACAAGTGAACCAACCATAACAACACTGCCGCCTGCTGCAATTGCCTTTACAATTTCACCGCTGTATTTAATGCCACCGTCCGCAATAATCGGAATACCGTATTTATCTGCCATTTCAGCAGAATCATAAATAGCTGTAATCTGCGGAACACCTATACCAGCAACCACACGGGTCGTGCATATAGAGCCGGGACCGATACCAACCTTAACAGCATCGGCACCTGCTTTTATAAGGGCTTCAGTGCCTTCTGCGGTTGCAACATTTCCGGCAATAAGAGAAATATTCGGAAATGCTTCCTTCACTCTTGAAACAGCCTTGATTATATTTTCCGAATGACCGTGTGCGGAATCAAGAATAAAAGCATCCACCTGTGCATCTGCAAGTGCCTTGGCACGGTCCAGCAAATCTGCTGTAACACCAAGTGCCGCAGCACAAAGAAGTCTGTCTCTGCTGTCTCTTGCAGTGTTTGGATATTTAAAGCTTTTTTCAATATCCTTAATTGTTACAAGCCCTGTAAGCTTTCCGTTTTTATCAACAAGCGGAAGCTTTTCAACTTTTGATGCCATAAGCACCTTTTTTGCTTCTTCAAGTGTTGTGCCTGCCATACCGGTTACAAGTTTTTCTTTAGGAGTCATAACAGATGCAATCTTAACATCATAATCTGTCATAAATCTCATATCACGGTTTGTAAGTATGCCAACCAGCGTTCCGTCTTCCTCACAAATCGGAACACCGCTGATTTTATATTTTCTCATTAAATTTTCCGCATCAAGCGCCGTATTTTGCGGAGAAAGGAAAAACGGATTTGTAATAACACCGTTTTCAGATCTTTTAACCTTATCAACCTCGGTTGCCTGATCCTCAATCGTCATATTCTTATGAATAACACCGATACCGCCTTCCCTTGCAATGGCGATAGCCATATTTGATTCTGTAACGGTATCCATAGCAGATGTCATAAGAGGAATATTAAGCTTAATATCCTTTGTGAGATTTGTTGATAAATCAACAGCATTAGGCAAAACATTGCTTTCTGCCGGTATAAGCAGAACATCATCAAAGGTTAAGCCTTCTTTAACAAACTTTGCATTGTAATCAATCATTTGAATTCCTCCGTTTTCTCATTAGATTTCTTAAAAAATATTATTCTATATAATAACACAAATCACCATACATATTCAAGCCTAAATTTTATTTGCCAGCATAACAATGGAAGCAACCGTTTCTTCAACCGATAAATCACTGCAGTTCAATATATAATCTGCATATTTTTCATAAAGCGGCAGCCGTTCCTTATACATATCAAGTAAAGAACTTCCTTTTCTGAGAACAACGCCTCTGGTTACAATATTGGTTAATCTTTTAAACATGGTTTCATAATCCAGGTGAAGATAAATAATTTTTCCAAGCTGTTTTAAATGCTTCATAGCCTTATCACTGTAAACAACGCTGCCGCCTGTTGCAATGACCGTGCCTTTTATATTAAGTGATAAAACTGCACTTTCTTCGGCACTTTCAAAATAGGCATTTCCCTTTTCGTTTATAATTTCCTGAAGCCGTTTGTTTTCCAGATTCTGAATAAGCAAATCCGTATCAAAAAAATTTTTAAGAAGCGCCTTTGCCGCAAGCACACCGCAGGTGGATTTACCGGAAGCAGGCATTCCGATTAAAATAATATTTGAATTCATAAATTATATTATACCAACCTTTTTGCATATTTCATTCATTTTGCATTCTCCGCAAAGCGGTTTTCTTGCCGAACAGACATCACGCCCGAACAGCACAATTCTATGGCAGAATTCCGAACCCTCATCAGCAGGAATAAGCTTCTTCAATGCAAATTCTATTTTTTTCGGGTCTTTTTCCGCTACAAGACCGATTCTGTTTGTTATTCTGATACAATGCGTATCCACAACAATGGCTTCCTTGCCGTAAACATCGCCCACTATAAGATTGGCAGTTTTTCTGCCAACGCCCGGCAGGGTAATTAAATCCTGAATATTATCAGGCACTTTTCCGTTAAATTCTCCAAGAATTTTCTGTGCCATACCAACAATGGATTCTGCTTTGTTTTTATAAAATCCGCAGGAATGTATGTATTTTTCAACTTCTTTAACATCTGCATTTGCATAATCTTCCAGCGTTTTATATCTTTCAAAAAGTGCAGGCGTTACAATATTCACTCTTGCATCCGTGCACTGGGCAGAAAGCCTTACGGCAACAAGAAGTTCAAACGGATTGGCGGCATTAAGCGAACAAACTGCCTGCGGATATAATTCTTTTAAAATTTCAACAGCTTTTAAAGCTCTTTCCTTTTTCGTCACGGTATAATATTCCCCATTTCTTTATAAAGCAGATACCACTGCCGCCTTGTTAATTCTGTATTTTCGCTTTCGGCAATTGCTTTTATTCTTTCAGGATTTGTTGAGCCGATTACAGGCTGCACATTATGCAGGCGTGAAAGAAATGCCACAGAAAGCGCTTCTTTTGTAATCCCAAAGCTGTCTGCATATTCTTCAAGCCGCTTTGCCTGCTCTGCAACAGAAACGTCCTCAGGAAAAAAGCCGTTTCTGCTTCGCATGGGTCCCCATGCCTGTATAACCATATTATTCAATTCACAGTATGGCAGAACCGAACCGTCCCTGTCTGCGGCAAAATCATTTTTCATATTAACACACATACCCGAATCAATCATGCCTGTATTAAAAATACCAAGCTGAAGCTGATTAACAATCAGCGGATAAGATATATATTTTTTAAGAAGTTCTGTTTGCATGGGATTGAAATTTGAAACACCGAAATGTTTTACAAGCCCTCTTGCATACAAATTGTCAAATGCCTGTGCAACCTCTTCCCCTTCCATTAATACATCCGGGCGGTGAAGGCACAAAACATCCAGATAACCGCAGTTCATTCGTTTCACCGATGCTTCGGCAGAAGAAATAATATGTTCCTTTGAAAAATCATAAAACCCTTTTCTGATTCCGCACTTAGACTGAATATAAATTTTGCTTCTGTCTGTATTTTTCACGGACTTCCCAAAGTATTCCTCTGACTTTCCGCCGCAGTAAATATCTGCATTATCAAAAAAGTTCATTCCGCATTCAATGGCGGTTCTTACGGCAAATTCAGCTTCTTTTTCCGTTTTATTTCCTATACGCATACAGCCGTAAGCAAGCTTAGAGGCCGAAATATCTGTTCCGATAGCTATTGTTCTCATTTTCTTTCACCTTTAATTTTATCCCAATAGGTTTTAAATGCCTGTTCATTTTTATTGTTGCCGGGCTTATAATAAACTTTATTTTTTATAATATCGGGCAGATACTGCTGGTGAATCCAGTGATTGTCATAATTGTGCGGATATTCATAAAACTGACCCTTTACCGCAGCATCCTCACCGTCAAAATGCTTATTCTGAAGACTTCGCGGTATCGGACCGTAATTGCCTTTTTTTATATCGTCAGCCGCCGCACCAATTGCTTCATAGGCAGCATTGCTTTTGGGGGCAGAGGCAACAAGAATAACAGCATCCGCCAAAGGAATGCGTGCCTCAGGCAAACCAACCATAAGCGCAGTATCTACCGCTGCTTTCACAATAGGAATAATCTGAGGATAAGCAAGCCCCACATCCTCACAGGCGCATACTAAAAGACGCCTGCAGGCAGACGGCAGATCGCCGGCCTCAAGAAGCCTTGCAAGATAATGTACTGCCGCATCCGGGTCCGAACCGCGCATACTTTTCTGATATGCCGAAATAATATCATAATGTTCATCACCCTCACGGTCATATTTAACAGCGCTTTTCTGCGTAAGTTCTGCCGCAGTTTCAGCCGTAATTGTCTTTACTCCGTTTTCCGTATTTGTTACAAAAAAGCAGTTTTCAACACTGTTTAATGCCTTTCTGACATCTCCGCCGCAGCCTTTTGCAATTTTATCAAAAACCGCATCCTCTGCAGCTACTTTAACATTATTTTCTGCAGAAAGAATATCAAATCCGCGCTTTACCGCCGGCACAATTTCCTGCCATTCAATTGCTTTGAACTCAAAAACCGTTGAACGCGACAGAATAGCCGGATAAATATAAAAATAAGGATTTTCCGTCGTTGAAGCTATCAGTGTAATTTTTCCGTTTTCTATGTATTCAAGCAGACTTTGCTGCTGACGTTTATTAAAGTACTGGATTTCATCAAGATAAAGAAGTATACCGTTCGGTGCTTCAAATGTATCAAGCTGTGCAACTATATTCTTAATATCCTGCGTTGATGCATTTGTACCGTTCAGTTTTCTGAGTGTTTTCTGCGTTTTCTTTGCAATGATGGAAGCAACTGTGGTTTTACCCACACCCGAGGGTCCGTAAAAAATCAAATTCGGCAGATTTCCGTTTTCAATCAAGTTATAAAGCGGTCTTCCTTTTTCAAGCAAATGCCTTTGCCCCACAACCTCGCAAAGCTCTGCCGGTCTTATTCTTGCCGCAAGAGGATTGTTCTTCATTTTCAGTTTTCCTCCTTTTTGGAAAATACGCAGCCGCAGAAATTCTGACGGTAAAGATGAAACTGCTTTGATAATTCAACAGAGCGTTTATATCCTTCCTTCTTTTTAAAATCAGACGGAAGCCACTTTACACCGAATTTTTCAGCAGTTTCAAATCCGATTTCATTTATCTTTTGAGCACTTTTAAGAGGACTGATTGACAAAGTGGTGCAAAAATAATCAAATTTCATTTCCTTGGCAAGCTGTGCTGTTTTTTCAAGCCGTAAACGATAGCATTTAAAACAGCGTTCTCCGCCTTCTTTTGCATTTTCAAGCCCTTTAATGGCATCAAGAAAATCATTGTAATTATATGTACCCTCAATAACATTTATATTTTTATCCGGCAGCATTTCCGTTATCAGCCTTCGTTCTTCTGCCAGCCGTTTATCAAATTCTGCTTTCGGAGAAATATTCGGGTTATAAAAGAAAACGGTTATATTAAAAAAACTGCTTAAATATTCCAAACATGCGCTGGAGCACGGAGCACAGCAGGCATGAAGCAAAAGAGAGGGCACTACTTGCTCTCTCTTATTATAGTCAATAATTTTTTCTGTTTCAATGCTGTAATTCATTTTATTCATACTACTTCATTAAATAATTCTTAGGATTCACCTTTTGGTTATCCATTCTGATTTCAAAATGGCAATGCGGTCCTGTTGAATTTCCCGTTGAACCTGATTTTGCAATTTGCTGACCCTTGGAAACAGTATCTCCCGGTGAAACCAGAATTGCCGAATTGTGACCGTATAATGTGAAAATATGTTTTCCTGAAGCATCCGTGCCGTGATAAATCATAACATAATACCCATAGCTGGTTTCAAGCTTTTTCACCAGCGAAACAACACCGGACTGCGCCGCCACAACCTTGGAGCCTGTGGGGCATGGAAAATCAATTGCACCGTGATATTCTCCGCTTGAATAATTGGGATATCCGGCAGATATACCATAATGACCCGGAACAGGATAAGTCATATTCAGCACTGCATCGGAACGGTCATAAATCTCTGTAAACTTATAAGCCTTTGTGGTTGCATGTTCTCTGTCTGAAGTTGTTGCCAAAGTAACTTCATCAGGGTTTTTAATTCCGTTTATAACGGCAAATATTTCGTCTTCCACTGCTTTCTTAATTGCTTCATCTTCATTTCTGAATTCGGAATACATGCCGTTTTTAGCGGTAAGCTCTGCAAAAAGTTTATCACTTTCCGCCTTGTCTTCCGCAAGTCTTATTTTCTTTTTTGTCACGCTTTCCTGCGTCTGCGCCAACTTATTTTTCTTGGATTCCAGATTATTTTTCTGAAGATACAAACCTGCCTTCATTAAATCAAGATTTGCTTTCTTCTCATTTAAATCCGATTCCTCTGCCAAAATTCTTTTTGTTTCTTCCTGAATATCGGAAAGAAGCTTTGCATCTTTTTTTGAAATGGATTTTATCATTTCATATCTTGTTAAAAAATTTGATAAATCATTGCTTGTAAGCAATGCCGCCACAACACTGTAATTTCCCGCAATATAAACGGCGCGCATTCTTTGCTGGTATTCATCATGCTTTTCAAGAAACTTGTTTTTCAGGTTATCAATTTTTGCCTGCACGGCCTCAACCTCTGCCTGCAGTGTATCTGCTTCTTCCTGCTTTTCATCTATTTCTTTTTGCAGCGCATCTATTTCTTCATAATAATCATTAATCTGCGTGTCAAGAACCGTAAGCTGCTTGTTAACATACCCTATTTTTGCATCAAGAGCATCTATGTACTCCTCTGTATCCTTGGATTCAGAGGCAAGTAACGCAATTTTTTCTTCAAGCGCTGCTATATTCTTTTCAAATTCTTCCTTTTGCGCTTCAAGCTGTTTCTGAATTTCAAGTTTAGACTGCACGGATGAAGTGGTTTCTTCCCCACTGTACTGAACGGAAGTGCTTTCATCGGCATAAGAATAAAATCCGCCTGCTGAAAAAGACACAAAAAACACAGAAACAGATACAAATAATGCTGTTAATTTTATTATATTATTTCGTTTCATTCGTATCACAACCATTAAATATTACGGTAAATAATCCACCGGATTTTTTCTGTCCAGATAAGATGAAGACGGCGTTCTTACCTCAAAGTGGCAATGCGGCCCTGTTGAATTCCCTGTTGAACCGGAATAGGCAATAAGCTGACCTTTTGCAACCTTCTGCCCTTCCGACACAAGCCTTACGGAAGTATGCCCGTAAAGTGTATATACCGGTTCTCCCGATTTTGTGGTTTTATCGTGCAGTATAACAATATATCTTCCATAGCTTCTGTACGTTCCGTCCGGATTTGTTAAATCATCGGAAATTATAACTGTTCCCGATTCTGCGGCCACAACGTTTGAATTCATAGGGCACGCAAAATCAACGCCGTTATGATTCGGATAACCGTAAAAACCGCATGTTATCTTTGTTTGCGACGGAACGGGATATGTTAATTTTATATAATTTGACGGATTCTTTTTTGTGGTTTCGGGTATTTCCGAAGAGACACCCTGATTATCGGAAGGCTGTTTTGCTGTCGTAGTTGTGGTGGTTGTAACAACCGTATCTATATATTTATCTGCTGCGGCAGCAAGCTTTTTATCTACTTCTTCAAGCGATTCCTTATTATCCTCAAGAAATTCCGTGTAATAACCTGTTTCGTCACTGAGTTTGCTTAAAAGAACATTGGCATTTGCCCGTTCAACAGAAAGGTTTGTTTTTTTCCCGTTTAAATCATTCTGCTTGCTTTCCAAATCAATAATACTTTTTTCAAGCGCTTCCTTTGACTGCAGAAGACCGGTTCGCTTTGCCGTTAATTCGTTTTCTTTTTTTGAAAGCATTTGTTTTGCTTCTGTTATATCTTTCATCTGACTTTTTATGGTATCAAGAAGCTCACTGTCTCTTTTTGAAATCCGGCGCAGCATTTCATACCTTGTCAGAAACTGAGACATATCCGCACTTGTTAAAATAAAGGATAAAATACTTGTATCCCCGCTTATATACATGGCACGAAGCCGTTGGCGGTACGCCTCATAATTATTATCAAACTCTTCGGTTGCTTTGTCAAGTTCTACTGTAAGATTTTCAATATCTTTTACAGCTTTGTAAATTGCCTTTTCATTTTGCTCGCAATCCTCCTGAAGCGCTTCCACATTTGCCTTTCCTTCTTTAACATCGTTATCAACCAGTTTCATTTCCTGTTCAAGATAATCGATTTTTTCGTTCAGCGCTTCCAGATGCTTCTGCGTATCTGCGGATTCCTGCTTCAGTTCATCAATTTTGTTATTTGCTTCCTTTATCCGCTGTTCAATTGCGGCCTTTTCCTGTTCCGGAGAAAGAGCTGATTCTTCAGCCCTTGCGGAACCGGATGAAAATTCTGCCAAAGCGAAAATAAAGCAAAAAGCCAACAAAACAGAAATCGGCTTTTTAAATATGCTGATTTGTTTCATTGGCTTCACTTCCCTGAATGTGATTTGTATGTATTATCTTAAATAATTAAGCGGATTGGTTCTTGTTAAATTCGGTCCCAAACGAACTTCAAAATGAACATGAGGACCTGTTACATTTCCTGTTGCGCCCGAATAAGCAATAAGCTGACCTTTTTTTACAGCCTGACCGGCACTCACAACAACTCTGCTGTTATGTCCGTAAAGTGTGGTAATTCCGTTTCCGTGGTTTATCATTACATAATTTCCGAAACCGGTATTGGTCCATCCGGCAACTGTTACATAGCCTGAATCCGAAGCATAAACAGGCGTTCCGGTAGGGCAGTCAAAATCCACGCCGCTGTGATAACCGCCGCTGGGGTATCTTGGATAATATGCTGAAATATGACGCCAGCTTGTGGGATAACCCAACTGACCTGTACCCGCCTGATATTCACCTGACGGTTTAACGGAATTATTGGCATTTCTGAGTTCGTTTTCAATTTGCTGAAGCTTTTTGCGGTCTGTTTCAATCAGCTCCATAATTCCGGTTGTTTTACTGTCAAGGCTTCTGATTAAGGCATTTGCTTCTGCCGCTTCGGCATCAAGTTCTTTTTTAGAAGCTGCTATTTCATCTATAGAACTTTGCAGTTCTGCCTTCTGCTTGTCAAGAACTTCCTTATCCTCGTTCAGTTCCAGCTTTTTCTGAGAAAGAATTTGTCTTTCTTTCTCAATTTCCTGCATCTTAATCATAAGCTGATCAAGTGTTTCCTTATCCTGAGAGGAAACCTGCTTCACCATTTCGGCACGGGTAAGAATTGCCGACATATCCATTCCTGTTTCAAGCAGCATTTCAAGCGTGCTTACATTTCCCGAAATATACATTGCTCTGAGACGCTGGCAGTAAACCTCATAAACTTCTTTGAATTCTGCCTTTTTCCTGTCTATATTTCTTTGGGATTCTTCAATTTCAGCTTCTGTTTTTTCTATTTTCTGCTGAATGGCGTCTATTTCACGCTGCAGACTGTCTCTTTGCCCTTCAAGATTATCAAGTTTATCCTGTATAAGATTTATCTTTTCCTGAAGCGCATTCAAATATTCGGTCTGCTGTGATTTTTCCGCCTTTAAAGAATCAATTTTTTTCTGCGATGCGCTGATTTCATTTTCAATTTTATTTTTTTCATTCTGCAAATCAGATTTTGAAGCGGCTTCTGCCGTAAATGTTGCAGAAAAAATAAGCGCAACACTGAAAATGACACATAAAATTTTAAAAAACTTAGACTCCACTTATCTCACTGCCTTCCTTATTAAGATAGCGACTCATTGTTATAATGGATCCCCCTACACCGGTTATCATTCCGATTGCGATAAACGCACCAAGCATAGGAACAGAATAATTTGCAAATGACAATGCCTCCAGTCCGAGAGAATCTATCAGATCCTTAAACTGTGTAATGGCAAATTCATAAAATCCCCATACAAGGCCAAGAGAAACAACACCTGCAACAATTCCAAGTATCATACCTTCCACAACAAACGGAAGCCGCACAAAGCCGTTTGTTGCTCCAACGGATTTCATAATGCTTATTTCAAGTCTTCTTGAATATACAGTAAGTTTAATTGTGTTTGAAATAATAAATACACTGATTGCAAAAAGAACAGCAACAATAACAATGGCAATAATTTCTATTCCTTTTCTGATTGTAACAAGTTTTCTTGCAAGGTCCTTATTTTCCCTTACCGTTTCTATATGTTCCATTTCTTTTATTTCTTTAAGCGTGCCGTCAAATTTGGTTAAATCATCAACCGTAACTTTAAAGGCATTCGGAAGCGGTATGTCAGAGCTGATTTCCGTGAAAAAGGTTCTTGCCGCCTCATCCATTGTTGCAAGCTGCTCTGCATAGGCTTCTTCTTTTGAAACAAATTCCACTTCTTTAATATTATTTGTTTTTTTCAGGCTTTTTTCCATTGCGTCCAGTTCCTGTTCCGTTGTATCATCCTGAACAAAAACCATTACAACATTCTCATCTTCTATTCTTCCGAGAAGAGAATCTATATTAAGAAATATCATCGTGGCACAGCCCATAAGCACAAGGCAGCTCATTAAAACACAGATGGATGCAATACTCATCATTCTGTTTGTCCATGTATTTCTGAAGCCCTCTTTAAAAAGGTATCTGAAACTTGATGCTGTCATTATTCATTACCTCCCTTTTCATCAGGCTCCGAGGCTGTGCCGCTGTAATCTGCATCTATTGAATCAAAAATATCCTCAACCTCTTCACCAAGTTTTATGTCTTCATTATAGAAGAACATATCTGTTGATTTTTCTTCTGTGTAATCATCAAACTGCGCATGTGTGGGATCCGGCGTATCCGAAACCACTTCCCCGTTTTTAATAACAATAACACGGCGCGGAAATGCTCTTACAAGTTCATGTTCATGTGTAACCATAATAACAGTGGTGCCGTTATTATTTATTTTTGTAAGCATGTCCACAATTTCATGGCTCATTTCCGGGTCAACATTTCCGGTAGGCTCGTCCGCAACAATAAGCTTGGGATTGTTTACAAGCGCACGTGCAAGCGAAACACGCTGCTGTTCACCGCCTGAAAGTTCATTTGGCATAGAACGTGCTTTATGAGACAAACCGACAAGCTGAAGAATATAAGGAACTCTTTTTCTGATTTCCTTTTCCTTTGCGCCTATAACACGCATGGCAAACGCAACATTATCATAAACGCTCATTTTTGGAATAAGGCGGAAATCCTGAAAAACAATTCCCATTGTTCTTCTGTAATAAGGCACCTGCCTTTTCTTTATGGTTTCAGATGAATAGTCGCCAACGATAACAGCGCCCTCGGAAGGCTTCTCCTCATGCATAATAAGTTTTAAAAATGTACTTTTGCCCGCACCGGAAGAACCGACAATGAAAACAAATTCGCCGTCTTCAATTTTTATATTCACATTATTTAATGCTTTGGTGTTATTGCTTCCGTACACCTTTGAAACATTGCGAAATTCAATCACGATTTTTACCTCTAATCATTTTAAAATTATTTATTTTAAACCATCCGATTCCGCAGGCTGACAAAACAGCACAACAAAATCATTATACAATAATATATAATAAAACATTCGACAATATAAATCAAGTATCTTGCTGTAGTTTTTCTGTAAATTATGTAACAATTCTGTAAACAAAACAAGGTTCAATACCTATTATTTCCAAAATTAATAAAATTAGTCAAAAATCCTTCCTGAAAACAGGAAGGATTTTTTTCATCAATATTTAACAGGGCTGGATTCAAGATATTTATTAACCATAAGTGCAACTTTAAATACGATTGCATCATCAAATTCACGCAAATCAAGACCTGTGATTTTTTTGATTTTTTCCAGGCGGTAAACAAGTGTATTTCTGTGAACAAAAAGCTTGCGGCTTGTTTCCGAAACATTAAGATTATTTTCAAAAAATTTCTGAATGGTAAATAATGTTTCCTGGTCAAGCGATTCAATAGAGCCTGTTTTGAAAACCTCACGCAGAAACATATCGCAAAGTGTGGTCGGAAGCTGATAAATCAGGCGGGCTATACCAAGATTTTCATAGCTTACTATGGGCTGTTCAGTATCAAAAACCTTGCCTACTTCAAGCGCCACCTGTGCTTCTTTAAACGAATATGCCAAATCTTTAATGCCGGTAACACACGTGCCGATGCCAACAAGCGAACTGCAGTAGAATTCTGTTGATAAAGTATCGCATATAGACCTTGCGAGCTTTTCAAGGTCCTTCATTTCAACATTCGGGCGAACTTCTTTAATAAGCGCAATATCATTTTCATTTACATTTATAACAAAATCCTTTGTTTTATCAGGGAAGAAATTCTGAATAACATCATAAACAGAAATATCCGTTTGCTGGGTAACACGAATGATAAATACAACCCTTGTAGCATCATTATTAAAATGAAGCTCACGGCTTTTTATATAAATATCACCCGGAAGTATATTGTCAAGAATAACATTTTTCACAAAATTCGAACGGTCAAATTTTTCATCATTATTCTGTTTAATCTGATCCATTGCAACCGCAATGATATCTGCATATCTTTTGCTGGCATCATCCGTTCCTTCAAGAAACACTGCATATTCGGGATGAACCGTATTGCCGAAAGCTTTATAGGTACAGCCGTCCACACATGTCTGCAGTCCGGCAAAAACACCTGCCGCAACAACGCCCTTTCTGATTTCACCTATCTGGCCAAGCTCGGAACAGGCAATAACTGCGCCGCTTTCATCCACAACACCTATATTGCGGTCTATCGAATCCCTCATCTGGTTTACAATGCTCTGAAATAATCTGTTTGGCAAAAGAACTCCTCCTTAATGCTGAACGCATATTAAAAACTGCACAAAGTGCATATAAATCTCTTGTTGATATTATACAAGGCTTCTAAACAATTTGCAACCATTTTAACAGCATTTTATTATTTTTTTTGTTAAACTTGCATAAACTGGTAAAAATCCAATAAAAAACCACAATATATAGTGCTGTAAAACAAAGCCGAACACTATAACATTGTGGCATAAATTGCAATATTTAATCTGAAACAATCATTTTCAGTTCATTTTCATCAATAAATCTGCATTCTCCGCTTGCAAGTTTACTGTCAAGATAAAGACCGCCGATTTTAATCCGTTTAAGCTGAACAACCTCAATACCAAAACTTTTAAACATTCTTTTTATCTGATGATACATTCCCTGATTTATAACAACACGTGCTGTTTTATAATCACCGTCAACCGCTTCAAGCTTTGCCGGCATACATTCATCATTTCCTATTTTCAAACCGCTGCCGAATGCATTTATCATATCATTATCAAACGGCTTATCAAGCTGTGCTATATACGTTTTCGGCACATGGCTTCTGGGACTTAAAATTCTGTGGGCAAAGCCGCCGTCATCTGTTATCAGCATAAATCCCGTTGTGTTTTTATCCAGCCTTCCGGCGGGAAAAAGATTTTTTCTTTTCATATCCTGCGGCAGAATATCTATAACTGTTTTTTCAGAGGTTTTCCGCCCGTCTGTTGAAGAAATAACACCTTCGGGCTTATTCATCATAATATAAACAAATTCTCTGAATTTAATTTCCCTGCCGTTAACAATCACCGTATCGTTTTCCGCATCAATTTTCTGCGAGGATGATTTTACCGGTATACCATTAACCGAAACTGCGCCTGATTTTATGATTGCTTTTGCATCATTTCTGGCAATATTAAGTTCATTTGAAATTATTTTATCTATTCTTTCCATACTTCATAATGAAAGTCACTGTTTTTTTAACGACTGCATAAAGCCATCCGAAACAGAGGTAGAGCAGATATCTCCGCCGATAAGCATATTGTTACATACAAGCAGATTGGCATATATACAATCCCTGTTTTCATAACCTTCATAGTTCGTTATATTATATGTATAAACAGTAACCTCCTGCCCCTTATACTGTTCCAAATCAAAGCCCTGAGATTTCTGAATATCATTATACTTGGTATAAACATCGTTGAATTCAGCAGGGATTTTAACCTGCTTTTCATCACAATCTGTTTTAAATTCCCAGCCCAGGGATGTTAAATATTCCTCACGCTGAGAATTTGTTTCAAGCGTAACGGCATTCATTACGCTTTCATTGCTTTTTATATGATTGGAAGCAAAAGTAATTACAATTACCACCATACCGGTTAAAACAAGAAGAAGACCGAAAATTGTTTTCGGCTTCAGTCTTAATGTAAGCATTTTCATAAAACCACCTCATATTTGATTCTATGATGGATTTTTATAAAATATTACCGCAGTATTTATTCTACTCGGTGCTTACAATATATTCTTTAACGGTTTCCAGATACGATGTTTGTGCCGCCGCGCAAACTTCGATGCCTTCATCCGTATATATTTCACTTTCCACAGTGCCGTACTGCCTGATTTCATTAACAATTTTAGCCTTTGAAAACGGAATTAAAAGCTTTACTTGCGCCGTTGTGTGCGGCAGTGCTTTTGAAATTTCATCCAGCAGGCTTTCAATACCGTATCCGGTTTTTGCACTGATACGGACACTCCTTCCCACAAGAAGAAAATCCAGCAAATCCGGAAGCAAATCACATTTGTTAAGAACGTTTATAACAGGTTTTCCGTCGCATCCGAGCGAAGACAGCAAATCATTTGTAACCTTAACGTGTTCACTGCATTCTTCACTTGACGCATCACAGACATTCAGTATTACGTCTGCCCACAAAGCCTCTTCAAGTGTTGAACGAAACGCATCCACAAGCTGGTGCGGAAGCCTTCTTACAAGTCCAACCGTATCAATCAGCATAACCTGGTTTCCGTCAGGCAGAGTCAGCTTTCTTGCAGTTGGATCCAGCGTTGCAAACAGCTTGTTTTCTTCAAGTACACCGGCGTCTGTAAGACGGTTCATAAGTGTGGATTTGCCGACATTGGTATAACCCACTATCGCCACCGCATATGCTCCGTTCTTCTGCCTGCGGCGGTGCATTGCCTGCCTGCGTTTTTCTATTTTCACAAGATTTTCATTCAGATACTGAATTCTTCTTCTGATATGGCGCTTATCGGATTCAAGCTTTGTTTCACCCGGGCCTCTTGTGCCTATTCCGCCGCCCAGTCTGGATAAACTTTTTCCCTGTCCGGAAAGCCTTGGAAGCGAATATTTTAACTGCGCAAGTTCTACCTGTATTTTACCTTCTGCCGAACGCGCCCTTTTTGCAAAAATATCAAGTATAAGCGTTGTTCGGTCAACCACCTTAACATTCGTGTAATCCTCTATATTTCTTACCTGAACAGGCGAAAGCTCCGAATCCGCAATGATAATATCAACATCATTTGCATTGCAGAAAGCGACCGTTTCCCCCAGTCTGCCGGAACCGACAAAGGTTGCGGCAGACGGAGCAGGTCTTTTCTGAATCATCATACCCACAACCTCTGCCCCTGCTGTTTTGGCAAGCTCGGACAACTCGTTTATTGAAATCTCGGCATCAAATTCACCTGTATCAACAGATATAAGCAGTGCTTTTTCTGCTGTTTTTTCAAACTGTATTTCTTCCATTCATTATTTATCCTGTTCTACTACTGCCTGAAGCACTTTATTTGCCATTGCACCTGCAACCTTTGCACCGTAATTTCCTCTTTCCGCTACGACAACAAAGGCATACGGGTGCTCGGCATCATCAATAAAACCAACAAACCACGCCGTATTATGTTCTGATATATCATCTACCTCTGCAGTTCCCGATTTCGCACATAAATTAAGCCCTTTGAAATTTGATTCACCATACTGTTCTAAAACATTGTTTCTCATCAGTTTTTTAACTGTTGCCGCCGTTTCGGAACTTATAAGCTGCGTTTCATCTGCTTTGAAGGATATGCCAAGCGTTTTTCCGGCCTGATTGGAAAAATCATCTATCAGATTAAAAGATACCGCTTTGCCGTCATTTGCAATTGCACACATTAAACGAAGCATGGAGGCAGGATTTACAAGCGTTTCTCCCTGTCCGATACCGGTCCATCCAACCGTTGTATCCGCCGCTTTGCTGTCCAGCGGAAATCTGCCGGAAACAGCCGGAATTTTTCCGCTTACCGCAACAGAGGATGTTAAACCAAGCTTTTCTGTTGTTGCTTTAAGCTTATCTGCGCCAAGTTCAATTGTAAGCTCACCGAAAGCCGAATTGCAGCTTTTTGCCAGCGCTTCTTCAAAATCAACTTTTCCGTGCCTTCCGCTGCAGATAATATTATCTTCCTTTATGCCATCAACATCCAGAATTCTGTTACATGTCCATGTTCTGTCAAGCACATCGTTTCCTAAATTTTCAAGTGCACAGATTGTAGATACAATTTTAAAGGTTGAACCCGGTGTATAAAGCCCGGTAAGAAAGCGGTTCATATAAACGCCTTCATACTTTTCACTTGTATTAATATCACGTGGCACATTGTAAACATCATAGGTGGGCGCAGAAATCATACAAACAATATCACCTGTTTTATAATTTACAACGCCAATGGTGCCTTTTCGTCCCTCAAGCGCATTATATGCCGCTTTATTAAGCTCAGAATCAATTGTCAGCTTTAAATCATTTCCGTTTTCACCGCTGTCAATTCCGTAAACGCCTGTAATAACATTATACCCCACAAGCTCTGATTCAAACACAGACTGCACACCGGTAGATATAAATCCTCTCATATCTCCCACAGTGTGAAGATTTGCCATTCTTGTTCTGGTATCTTCGTTATAAACCCGGTCTCCGTCCTTTGTTTCTGCAAGCACAACGCCGTCACGGTCCGTAACAGCACCTGCCGCAATCAGTTTTCCGTCGCTGTAGACATGGCTGTTATAAAATTTCATAACCCATTCATCGCCGTCTTCAATAAGAGCTGCCGTCATAAAAATCAAACCGCAAAGAAACAGCACCGATAAAACCCAAAGGAAAATTCCCCGTCTTGTAATCATTTTCATTTTTTCTTCACACCCCCAAGATAATTATAGGTGCGCACATCAGATGCTTTTATAAATGCAAGCACTGCCCAGCAGCACATCATGGATGAACCGCCCTGGCTCACAAACGGAAGCGTTACACCCGTAAGCGGAAGCACATCTGTTATCCCGAATATGTTAAGTGCCGTCTGAAAAAGCAGCATACCTGCTCCTGCCACGGCGGCAATGGAATAAAAGGTTGATCTTGAAGCAATGGAATTTACAAGTGCCGAAACAGCAATGGCAACAAATGTAAGAACAAGAACAACTGCAAAAATAAAGCCCCATTCCTCACATATAACACCGAAAATCAGGTCTGTTGTTGAGGCAAATACATGCCTTGTATTGCCGTTTCCGATTCCAAGTCCCAAAAGTCCGCCAGATGCAATCCCTACAAGCGTTCTTGTTTGCTGGTAACCGCTTGCATTATAATATTCCGGTTCCCATATGTGGCGGTAAACCGAAAATCTTGCTGTTACATACGATTTATATTTTACTACAATTCCTGCTCCCAGCACTGCGGAAGCAACAGCAAGAATGATTGTTTTTATATCGCCTGATGTCATAAAAGCAATAATAAGAAATGTAATAAAAAATACAAGCGCCGTTCCAAAATCCTTAATCAGCACAAGCGCCCCGACACAGGCAACCGAAAACCCGATGTAAGCAAAAATATTTTTGCTTGTCTGTATTTTTTCAAGTGTGGCAGCACCTACAAAAATAAATGCTATTTTAACAAATTCTGACGGCTGAAAAGTAATACCGCCTATTGTTATCCAGTTTCTTGCGCCGTTTGTAACCTTGGCAATTGCAAGATTTACAATAAGAAGCAGAATCGCACCAACTGCAACAGGCAGACGAAGTTTCATGCACAAATCCACATTGCCGAGTATAAACACCATAAAAACATAAATTAAAATTCCCGCAAGTATCATAAAATACTGCTTTAATGCACTTTCGGCATTAACGGAACCGATTGTTGAAAGACCCGTACCGCACAGGAAAAATGCAATCAGCTCAAGTTCAAAATTTCTTCTGTGAAGCAGCGTATAAAACGCAATCAGGTATATCCATTCTGTAGCAACAAGCAGCAAAGCCGCCGTTAAAACCCTGCTTTCAAACTTTTCGCCGCCATATGCTGCACTGAAGGCGGTTACAAGCTGAAAAACAGATATTAATGCCAGCATAAGAAAATTGTTGATAGGCTTGATTTTAGGAAGCCGTTTCTGCCCTTTTTTACCCATTTTTCCCACCTCACTTTTCATAGAATACAAAAACCTTGTCGCCAAAAGTTATCATATCCTCATCAAATATAAGCTGCGGCTGACTGATATATCTTCCGTTTAATTTCGTTCCGTTGTGACTGTCCAAATCAGAAAGCGCCCATCCCCTTGTAGTAAGATGAATTCTGGCATGCTTTCCCGAAACGGTGTTTGAAAGAAGCTGAATATCACAATCTTCTTCCCTTCCAATCAGAATATTTTTTTTCTTTATATAAATGGGGCGGTGGTTTTTTGTATCAACAAGCACTGCATATGCAACCACTTTTGCCGTGCTGCGTGCCTGATTTCGTATTTGCTTTTTTACTTCGCTTGAAAGCGCTTCAGCACACTGGAACGCAAGCGGAATATCGCCTATTTCAATCACATCTCCATCATTAAGAGCGGCTTTTCCGTCTATTTTTTTACCGTTGATTTTAATTCCGTTTTTCGAAAAGGTATCCGTTATCATCCATTCACTTCTTTTTTTTGCAATCACTGCATGAAAACGAGATACAGACGGAACCGGAAGAACAATATCGTTTGACCTTGATTTGCCGATAGAAGTTTCCCAGTGGTTAATATCAATAACCGAACCGTTGTTTTTATCTGTAAGCTGTGCCATTTTATGCGTGCGCGGGCGGTTTCTGAAAAGAGAAATAACACACACCGAAACAACCGCAATGGCAATAACCGGAAAAACATATCGCATTACAGTTGTAAAAATCACCATAATATTTTCCAAAAGGAACATTCCTTTCTGTACATTAAAAAATGTTATTTTATTATATTAAGAATATATTTTATAAAGCCAAATGTCAAGATTCTATTGAATTTGTTTACATTTCGGTTTATACTCAAACTATAAAAATATGAAAGGTAAAACAATTATGAGTATTGCAAAAAAATTATTCGGCACAATGAAGAACGGCACAGAGGTTTATCTTTATACAATTACCAATAATAGCGGTGCTTTCGTATCACTTCAGACCCTTGGCGGAGGAATTCAGGCTATTCATGTGCCTGACCGAAACGGCAAGCTTGCCGATGTTGTTTTGGGATTTGACAAGCCGGAATATTATGAAGACAGCGACCTTGGATACCAGGGACTGCTTGTGGGAAGAGTTGCAAACAGAATAAGGGATGCAAAATTTTCCGTTGACGGCACAGAATATCATCTTCCAAGCAATCAGGGCACATGGACGCTGCACGGCGGCGGACGTTTCAGTTTCAACGTATGGGATGTTAAAGAAACAACCGATCATTCAGTTACATTTGAAAAATTTTCTCCGGACGGGGAAGACGGCTTTCCCGGCAATTTTACTTTAACAGTTAAATATACTTTTACGGATGATAATATTTTAAAACTTGAATATACTGTTTTAAGCGATAAAAAAACGGTTGCAAATCCAACTAACCATGCTTACTTCAATCTTTCCGGAAATCCGGAGTCAACAATCGAAAACCATTATTTAAAAATTGACGCCGATTATTTTACCGAAACAGATGATAATCAGCTTCCCACAGGCGTGCTTGGAAAAGTGGACGGCACAATGATGGATTTTAATAACATGCACAAAATAGGTGATAAAATTGATGAACCCTTCCGTGCTATTATTGACGGAATAGGCTATGATAATAACTACTGTTTAAATAAGCAGCCCCGTGATTTCACCGAAGCAGCCGTGCTTTATGATGAAGAAAGCGGCAGACAGCTTGAAGTTTATACAGATCTGCCCGGCATACAGGTTTACTGCGGCGGATGGCTGGCAAAAGAAGGAAATCCGGGAAAGGAAAACGGCAATGTTACTTTCAGAAGAGGCGTTGCGCTTGAAACACAGTTTTATCCCAACAGCGTTAATCTTTCAGATGTTTTTCCTTTTGATTATGTACAGCCGAACAAAGCATTCAAAACTGTAACAGAATTTCGTTTTTCCGTAAAATAAATGACTTTATTACTGCTTTTGCAACCAATAGTTGCGGAATTGAAAACTGGAATTTCGCAATTGAAAAGCAAAGTTTATGGAAATGAACCAATGCTACTGCTAAAATTTTAGGTGAGGTGATAAGATGAATATTGAAACAGCAAAAAGGCTTTTTGAATACAGAAAGGCCAACGGTTATTCACAGGAGGAGCTTGCTGAAAAGATAGGAGTATCCAGACAGGCAATATCAAAATGGGAACGTTCCGAAAGCAGTCCCGATACTGATAATCTGATTTCTTTAGCAAATCTGTACGGTGTTACGATTGACGAATTATTAAACGGTACAGAACAACCGAAAAAAGCGCCTGATGAACAGCCCGATGAAAAAACTGAAAACAGCGAAGAAAACAATACAATAAATGAAGACAACAGTGAACCCGAACCCGAAATAAAGTTTGACAACGGCATTCATATTAATGACGGAAAAGACAAGGTTCATATCGGATGGGACGGAATTCATGTTGAAAGCAAAAACGGTGATAATGTTGATGTAAGCGGAAGCGGTGTTCATGTACAGAACGGCGACCACGTTTATTATGACAGCAGGCAGAAAGCTGCTAAAAATCCGTGGCTTCATGCACTTCTTCCGATTTCTGTAATTATCCTTTATCTGCTGTTAGGCTTTACAACACACAAAGGCTGGGCGTGGGGATGGATATTATTTTTATTAATTCCTGTAATTGAAACGGCTGTAACGGCATTTAAAACAAAAAATCCATCTCACTTTGCATATCCTGTTTTCGTTACGGTACTGTATCTTACTGGCGGAATGTGCCTAAGTGTATGGCATCCTACATGGATTTTATTTATAACCATACCCATGTACTATCTTATATGCGATGCGTATAAAAAAACACATCCCAACAAATATAATAAGGCAAACGGAACATATTACTCCCCAAACGGAAACGCTTATCCTGTAAACAAGCAATCAAAAGGCGGAACTGTGGCAGCCATTATTATTTCCATAATATGCGGAATAACAATTGTTTCTGTTGTTGCAATCAGTTGTACTTTTGCATTTCTCGGAAAAGGCTTTGCCTGGATTGGGGATTATGTGCCCGATATAGTAGACAATGTTACTGAATTTCATGATTATGATTATGATAACGAAAAATTATATTCCGTTGGCAACGCGGAAATTCCGGCAAATGGAATAACAGAGATTTCTGTTGACTGGATAAGCAGTGATATTGATATTCAATATTATGACGGCGAAACCATTTCAATTGTAGAACCCGAACAGAGCGACCCGAACTATTCGCTGAGATACCGCATTGATGCAAACGAGTTGAAAATCAAGTTTTGTAAATCCGGGTTGAAAATTAAGAGACCGGAAAACAAAAAGCTGACATTGCGTTTACCTGACGGTCTTTATCTTGCAGAGCTTGATGTTGACAGCGTTTCATCAAATCTTAATATTAACAAAATAAATACGAACGAATTAAACTTTGATACTGTAAGCGGAAAGATTACAGCAACAGGAAACTTTACCGATATAGATATAAACGGTGTAAGCGGAAATGCAGATATAATAACATATACGGTTCCCAAAAACATTGATTCAGATACGGTAAGCGGTGACTTTTCCATTACAATTCCGCAGAATATCGGCGGATTTACATTAAACTTTAATACTGTATCCGGACATTTTAATAATTCCGGTTTTGAAAACATAAACGGCATTACAGACAATAAGGGCAAAAACGGCATTTATACCTACGGCAACGGAAACACCGAGATTGATTTTGATTCCGTAAGCGGAAACTTGACAATCGCCCCTGCTGCGTAATTATAAATCACAAAAAAAGGAAGTGGCAATCACTTCCTTTTTATTTATATCCTTATTTATCTGCTGAAAGAAGCATACGGTCATTATCAAGCTCGTTTCCGCTGGTTATCTTGAATTTTTCAAGCAGATCCGCAGTGGTAAGCTTTTTCTTTTCTTCGCCGCTTACATCATAAATGATTTTTCCGTCATTCATCATAATAAGTCTGTTACCGATTGCAATTGCATCCTTCATATTATGCGTTATCATAATCGTAGTAAGATTATCTTTTTCTACTATGCGCTGTGTAAGGTCAAGCACCTTATGTGCTGTTTTAGGATCAAGTGCAGCTGTGTGCTCATCAAGCAAAAGCAACTTCGGCTTTTTAAGTGTTGCCATAAGAAGCGTGATTGCCTGCCTCTGTCCGCCGGACAGCAAACCAACCTTAGATGTCAGTCTGTCCTCAAGTCCGAGATCCAGTGATTTTAAAAGTTCAACATATGCAGTCTTTTCTTTTTTTCTTACGCCCGGCAAAAGCGATCTGAATTTTCCTCTGCGCGAAGCAAGCGCAAGGTTTTCAAGTATCTGCATATCAGCGGCTGTTCCCGTCATAGGGTCCTGAAAAACTCTGCCAAGAAATTTTGCCCTTCTGAATTCGGCAAGCTTTGTTACATTCTGTCCGTCAATAGAAATCGTTCCGCAGTCAACAGGATATACACCTGCAATCATATTAAGCATTGTTGATTTTCCTGCGCCGTTTCCGCCGATAACCGTTACAAAATCGCCCTCATTAAGTGTTAAATCTATACCGTTAAGGGCATGCTTTTCATTAACCGTTCCCGGATTGAAGGTTTTGTAAACACCTTTAATTTCAAGCATTTGCCGCACCTCCTGCCTTTTTTTTCAGTCTTTTTCCCGAAACCTTGTTTTTCCAATAAGGAACACCAAGGAAAACCGCAACAACCAAAGCGGAAAACAGCTTTAAATCGTTTGCAGGAAGTCCAAGAGATATAACAAGAGAAATAACAATATAATAGATAACACCGCCTATAACCGCTGCAAACAGTTTTAAAGCAAAGTTCTTGAAAATCTTTCCGAAAATAACCTCGCCTATTATAACGGCCGCCAAACCTATAACAATTGCGCCTCTGCCCATATTGATATCCGAAAATCCCTGGAACTGTGCTAAAAGCGCACCCGAAAGAGCAACAATTCCGTTTGAAATAACAAGTGCAAACACCTTATTCACATTTGTATTTATTCCGTTTGCACGTGCCATATTCTGATTATTTCCTGTTGCACGTATGGAATGACCAAGCTCTGTGCCGAAGAACCAGTACAAAGCGGCAATAATAACTGCAACAAAAATCAAACCGACAAAAATGGACTTTTTTGTATACAGCATATTCACAAGAAAGCTGTACTTGCTTGAATTAAGCGCCTGGTTTGACTGACCCATTATGTCAAGATTAATGGAATAAAGCGCAAGCTGTGTTAAAATTCCCGCAAGAATAGGCGGAATTCCGAACACAGTGTGAAAAATTCCTGTAGCAAGACCGGCAATACAGCCTGCAATAAATGCAATAATAAGCGAAACATAAATATTTAATCCGCCTATGGTGCATACAGCAAAAACAGCACCGCCTGTGCCGATTGAACCGTCAACCGTTAAATCTGCAAAATCAAGAATTCGGTATGTAATATATACACCGATTGCCATTATTCCCCAAATAATACCCTGTGCCGCCGCACCGGGAAGGGTATCTAAAAATCCAGAAAGCATATTGTACCTCCAATTAAAAGAGCGATAAGAACATCTTACCGCTCCCGCTTTGTTATATTGTAAAACGATTACTGCGCTGTGTCAATAGCAACATAATCTTCCGGAACCGTAATGCCCAGTTCCTTACAGATTTCAGCATTATATTTCTTTGTGAATTTAGGTGCATAGCCTATTTCCATTTCTGCAGGATTTTTGCCTTCTGCAAGAATCTGTGCTGCCATTTCGCCTGCGGCATAGCCGATATCATAATAGCTGATTGTAAGTGTTACAATTCCGCAGCCTTTTACAATGCCTTCTTCACCTGCAAAAACAGGCTTCTTTGCCGGTCTTGCAACAGCATCAATAATACCTGTGTTTTTAGCGGCGGTATTATCTGTCGGCACATAAAGCGCATCATTATCGGCAACAGCTTTTGATACGATGGACTGAAGCTCGTTTGAATCTGCAAACGGATATTCGGTTGCTGTAATTCCAAGATCTTTAAGATATTTTGAAACCTCTGTGGCCTGATATTTTGAATTCGGCTCTGCAGAACAGTAAACAATACCCACTGTTTTTGTTTCCGGGCAGATTTCCTTAATCATAGCCGCCTGATCTTTAAGCGGCGCAAGATCTGATGTACCGGTTACATTCACACCGGTTTTTCCTGTAAAATTATCAATACCAAGCGCAACGCCGTATTCTGTAACCGAAGTTCCCACAACAGGAATATTCTTTGTAGCAGCAAACGCAGCCTGAACAACCGGGGTAGCATTTGCCATAATTAAATTAACCTTATTGGAAACATAACGGTTTACAATTGTTGAACAGTTGGTGGTTTCCCCCTGTGCTGTATTATATTCAAATGCAACATTTTCAGCACCCAGCTTTTCTGTAACAGCAGCTTTAAAGCCTTCTGTTGCAGCATCAAGAGCCTCATGTGCCTCCCACTGTGCTATACCGATTGTGTATTTTTTATCTGATGAATTGTTTTCAGACGGCTCCTTGCCGGAACATGCTGCAAAACAGGCAGATATGGTAATAACCGCAAGACAAATTGCAATTAATCTTTTTACAGATTTTTTCATTATAATAATCTCCTTAAATATGTATTTTTCCAACCACTTTAAAGTGTTAAAGCGATTGCGATTTAAAGATATATTATCATATTAATATAAAGCTGTCAAACAAAATAATTTGTTTGACAGCTTTTTTGTATACATTACCAACTGAGCAGTTATTCATTTGTGCAAAATTTCATTATAACTGGTTTGCAATGGAATAGATAAGTTCTTTTGATTTTTCCCATCCAAGACAGGGATCCGTTATTGATTTACCGTAAATACCGTCCTCTATTCTTTGGCAGCCGTCCTCTATATAAGATTCTATCATAAATCCTTTTACAAATTTGCTTATATCATTGCTGTGACGCATGGAATGAAGCACTTCATTGGCAATTCTTATTTGCTCGTTATATTTTTTTGCGCTGTTTGAATGGTTTGTATCTACGATAACAGCAGGATTTTTGAAGCTGCTGTCTGCGGCATACATATTATAAAGCGTTATCAGATCTTCATAATGATAATTCGGGTGGCATATTCCATGCTTATCAACGCCGCCTCTTAAAATAGCGTGTGCAAGCTCATTTCCCTTTGAATTAACCTCCCAGCCCCTGTAAACAAAAGTATGGCATCCCTGAGCGGCTGTTATTGCATTAAGCATTACACCGTAATCGCCGCTTGTGCCGTTTTTCATTCCTATCGGAATATCCATTCCGCTTGCCGTAAGCCTGTGGTCCTGGTTTTCAACACTTCTTGCTCCCACGGCAACATAGGAAAGCAAATCACTTAAATAACGATAGTTGGAAGGATAAAGCATTTCGTCTGCACAGGTAAGCCCTGTTTGCTCAATGGCCTTGGAATGAAGGGAACGGACAGCAATAATACCGTCATACATATCAGGTGCTCCGTCCGGATTGGGCTGGTGAATAAGCCCCTTATAGCCTGCACCCGTTGTACGCGGTTTTCCTGTGTATATTCTTGGAATGATAATTATTTTATCTTTAACCTCAGCCTGCACGTCAGCAAGCCTGCCCACATAGTCAAGCACGCTTTCTTCCCTGTCTGCCGAACAGGGACCTATGATAAGCAGCAGTTTACTGCTTTTTCCTTTAAAAACATCTGCAATTTCTTTATCTCTCTGCTGTTTAATCTTTGATGATTTTTCACTAAGCGGATAAAGCTCTTTAACCTCTTTGGGTATCGGAAGCTTACGCACAAAGCTCATATTTTTCATCGAATTATCTTTAACAATTTCCATAGCGTTCACCGTATATTTTAAAATTGAAATTATTTTATTACTTTATAACCAAATTGTCAACATCAACAATCTGATTAATACCCGTTTTAATTGGTTGCTTCTGCTGTCCTTTCAATAATTGCGGCATTAAAAAAGCCTGCCTGAGCACTATTTGCTCAGACAGGTTTAACAGCATCCGGTATACTTAGCTTTTAAAAATTATCAAGCAACGATTTATAGAATTCACAGTAATCATTGCGTTCATCTGCCGTAAACGCCATGGCTTCTCTTGGGTGGCGATTTAACTGACCTGTAAGCATATACTGTATACCATAGCCCCAGACAACACCGCTTGCCTGAAGAGGAAGCATATATTTTTCAATGAAGGTAAGAATTCCGTACAGATTATACTTTGGATTTTTAAGAAATCCAAGCAAAAGCTCCATTGCGCAGTTGCCCGCTCCCCTTCCCATTGCCATTGCTGTTGCATCAAGATAAGATACACCGTAAGACATGGTTTCGATTGTATTTGCAAAAGCAAGATTTTGATTGTTATGTGCATGAAAGCCTACTGCTTTGCCGTATTTTTCACCGGCTTCAAGATATTTTTTTGCAAGATTTCCGGCATTTTCGGGATAAAGCGAACCATAGGAATCCACAAGATAAATAACATCCACACTGCTTTCACCAAGCATTTCAAGCGCTTCATCAAGCTGTTCTCCGCCCGCCTGGCTTACTGCCATAATATTGCAGGTGGTTTCATAGCCCAAATCATGAAAATATTCTATCATTTCCACTGCCGCAGGTATCTGATGAATGTAACAGGCAACACGCACCATATCAATAACAGATTCGGATTTAGGAACAAAATCCGTTTTATAATCGCATCTGCCCACATCTGCCATAACGGCGATTTTCATATCAGAAACATTATCGCCCACGATTTTTCTTATATCCGCTTCATCGCAAAACTTCCATTTTCCGAATTTTTCTGTGTCAAAAAGATTTTTTGAAGCACGGTAGCCGAATTCCATATAATCCACACCGCTTTTTATATTGGATTTATAAAGTTCTGTTACAAATTCATCTGTGAATTCAAAATTATTGCACAGTCCGCCGTCTCTTATTGTTGCATCAAGCACTTTTACATCCGTGCGCACCGTCATTAAATTCCCTTTTCTTGGTGCCATAATTAACATCTCCTAAACTTTAACGCTTTAAAGCCCCAGCACTTTAAATCGGATTAGTGCATATTATAACAAAGGTGCATCTGTTTGTCAAGTGCGCAGTAAAACAAAAAAAGCGGGAGAACTTCATGCTCTCCCGCAAAAACAGAATGAATTATTTAATAACTCGGATTCTGATAACCCCGTCTATTTTTTTAATATCTTCCACGGCTGCTTCAGAAACCTCTGAATCGGCATCAATAATGCTGTAAGCTATTTCGCCGCGGTTTTTATCTTCAAAATTGGCAATATTAATGCCGTCCTTACTGATTGTATCTGTAATGGTAGCAATCATATTCGGCTGGTTTTTGTGTATAACCGTAATTCTTGCAACACCGCCTCTTGCAGAAGAAACAGACGGCATATTAACTGAATTTTTAATATTTCCGTTTTCAAGATAATCGATAAGCTCAAGCGCACCCATAGAAGCGCAGTTCTCTTCACTTTCAGGCGTGGATGCACCAAGATGAGGAAGTGCAATAACACCGTCTATATCAATAAGCTCTGCAGACGGAAAATCCGTTACATAAGCTGCCATTCTGCCTTCTTCAAGAGCGGCAACAACATCTGCACTGTTTGCAAGATCGCCCCTGGCAAAATTAAGCACCCTTACTGTATCCTTCATTTTATCAATATTTTCTTTACAGATAAGTTCTTTTGTTTCTGGAGTAAGCGGCACATGAACGGTTATATAGTCTGCAGCAGGAAAAATTTCATCCAGATTGTTATTAACAGCAACCTCTTTATTCAGTGTTTCAGCCGCTGCTTCTGTTAAAAACGGATCATAACCGATAACAGTCATTCCAAGGTCAACCGCAGCATTGGCTACAAGTCTGCCGATAGCACCGAGACCGATTACTGCAAGCGTTTTTCCCTTAATTTCAGGACCGGCAAATGCAGATTTGCCCTTTTCAACGCTTTTGCTTACATTTTCATCATTTTTAATGGTTTTGCACCAATCAATTGCCTTTGTAATTTTACGGCTTGAAAGAAGAAGACCGCAGATAACAAGTTCTTTTACTGCATTTGCATTTGCACCCGGCGTATTAAAAACAACAATGCCTTTTTCCGTGCAGTCTGCAACAGGAATATTGTTTACACCGGCGCCTGCTCTTGCAATTGCAAGAAGAGACTGCGGCATTTCCATTTCATGCATAGAAGCGGAACGTACCATAACTGCATCCGGATTTTCAACAGTATCACCGCAGATATATTTTTCAGTATCAAACTTTGAAATACCCACATTGGAAATTTTATTTAAGGTTTTGATATGAAACATTATTTATTATCCTCCTCAAACTTCTTCATAAACGCAACAAGCTTTTCAACACCCTCAATAGGCATTGCATTATAAATGGATGCTCTCATACCGCCAACACTTCTGTGACCTTTCAGGTTAACAAAGCCTGCTGCAGATGCTTCCTTGATAAATTTAGCATTAAGCTCTTCACTATCTGTAACAAAAGGAACATTCATAAGAGAACGGTCCTCTTTCACAACAGTGCCTTTGAACATTTCACTGCTGTCCAGAAAATCATACAGCACTGCGGCTTTCTTTTCATTATATTCCTTGAGTTTTTCAAGCCCGCCGAATGTTTCTTTAATCCAGTCAAGCACAAGCTTGCAGATATAAATTGTCCAGCAAGGAGGCGTATTATAAAGAGAATCGGCATCCGCCTGAATTTTGTAATCCATCATAACCGGGCAGATATCTCTTGCTTTGCCAAGCAAATCTTCACGGATAATTGCAACAACAAGACCTGCCGGTGCAACATTTTTCTGTGCGCCGAAATATACAACGCCGAATTTTGAAATATCAAGCGGCTCTGAAAGCGCACATGAAGAAACATCGGCAATAAGAACCTTATCTCCAACAGGCGGCAGTTCCTTATAAACAGTACCGTAAATGGTATTGTTAAGGCAGATATAAACATAATCTGCGTCTTCTCTGAAATCCTCTGCCTTTGTTTTCGGAATGTAGCTGAAGGTTTTATCTGCAGAAGAAGCAACTGCTTTTACATCACCGTATTTCTGCGCTTCCTGATAAGCCTTTTTAGCCCACTGACCTGTAATAATATAGTCCGCCTTACCTGAACCGTTCATAAAGTTAAGCGGAATTGCTGAAAACTGCGCAGATGCGCCGCCCTGAAGGAATAAAACCTTATAATTATCCGGAATCTGATAAAGTTCTCTCATAAGGGACTCTGCGTCCTTAATTATTTCATCAAACACCTTTGAACGGTGGCTCATTTCCATAACAGACTGGCCCGAACCCTTGTAATCAAGAATTTCTGCCCCTGCCTTTTCAAGAACGGATACAGGAAGTGTGGAAGGTCCTGCACTGAAATTATAAACTCTTGCCATAAAAATAACCTCTCTTTCATATAGCTTACTGAAAAGCATACGTTTTATTATAAAGATGTTTAACTTTTTGTCAATGGTTATACTGCAACTTTGTAAAAAATGACCATAGATTGTTAATTTTTTATCAATATTGTGCGTTAGATATGAAAAACAGCATAAAGAAATAGCTGCAAACCAAAGCAGTTTGCAACTATAAACATCTTCATTCTATTATATTCATCTCTGCTGCGACTGTGCATTGGCAAGTGCACTCTGAAAACGTGATTTTTTCTGTTTTTTCGGCTTATATGCAGGCGGATTTTTCAGTTTTCTTGTCCATCTGTTGTTTTTGCCTGTAATCTTATTTATTTCATGTACAGGTCCGGACATATATTCTGTCATATATTCATCTGCAACAGCCATCATTTTGGGATCGTTTTTCATTTCACCGAGAATAGATACACCTATAATATCCTGCACCTCGTTTGTGCCGTCTTCATAAACCTCATTCAGCATTTTAAAAAGCTTTTTCTGCTCTGCACTGCTGCCGTTTTTTATAACTTCAAGCACTCTTGGGGTGCCGATTTCAGCAAAAAATGTTTCAGGAAGAAAATCGCCGTATTCCACAATATTGCGCTTTATATCCTCTTTCAAATCCGGAAACATAACACCAAAACGATTTGCAAGCGAATCAACATCATAGCTTACCATACCGTTTTTCGCCTGACCTCTTGAAACACCCTTTGGCATTTTTATTTTATCTATATCGGCCTTTTTTCTTGAAGCGAAAAGAGATTTGATTTCATCGGCAATTTCATTTGCCGCCGAACGGCATGCACGCTCATCCGCATAGGCTGCTTCAAAAAGCGATTTTGAAACTGTTTCAAACTTTGTATCCGCACCGTTATCCTCATAAGCACATTCAAATGATAAAATCTGTGTTTCATCATCGTGGCTGAGACGGTAAAGACCTTTATTGCCTTTAAATGTTAAATAATCTTCTTCTGTTTTTACCTTGGAAAATCCAAGTTCGTTATTTATATCCGTAAGATATTTTTCTATAATTTTATAGGCTTCAATAAGTTCCATAAAACTTCTCTCCCTGTTTTATTAATTTGCATACATTTAGTATTATATCAGCAGAAAGACAATTTGTCACTATATATTTTTTAAAATATACTTTGCTTTTATATTGAATTGATGTATTTAATATGATACAATATTATGAATATTTAAGAGGTGAACCCGTATATGAACAAAAAAACAATTGCTGTTCTTTTCGGAGGTGTTTCATCAGAACATGATGTAAGCACTGTTTCGGCAAAGGGAATTCTTTCAAACATCAATAAAGAAAAATATAATCTTGTTCTTATAGGAATATCAAAAAAAGGTGAATGGTTTTTATTTGATGATGACATCAATCTTCTTCCGGAGGACAAATGGCTTGAATCCAAAACACTGAAAAAGGCATTTATTTCTCCTGATACCGCCATTCACGGAATTGTTACAGAAAGCGGCGAACAAATATATATTGACGCTGTTTTCCCCGTCCTTCACGGCAAAAACGGAGAGGATGGAACTATACAGGGTCTTTTTCAGCTTGCACAGATACCTTTTGTAGGCTGTGACGCTACATCATCGGGCGTATGTATGGACAAAGGAATTACAAACGCCGTGCTTGATGCTGTTGGAATAAAACAGGCAAAATGGATTTCCTTTTCTGCTTATGAATATAAAAAGAACCCCGATAAATACATAACAAATGCTTTTGAAAAGCTTTCTTCTCCTGTTTTCGTAAAACCTGCAAATGCCGGTTCATCTGTCGGCATTTCCAAGGCAACCGATTACAATGAGCTGAAAACAGGTATTGAAACAGCCCTTAAAGAGGATAAAAAGGTTGTACTGGAAGAATTTATTGACGGCTTTGAGGTTGAATGCGCCGTGCTTGGAAATGAAGAGCCGGTTGCCGCTGAGGTTGGTGAAATTCTTGCCGCAGCCGACTTTTACGATTTTGACGCCAAGTACAACAACCCCGAATCGCAGACGCTTATTCCCGCCAGACTTTCTGATGAAAAACGCAGTGAGATAAAGTCTGAAGCTTTGCGCGCATATAAAGCGCTGGGCTGTGAAGGGCTTTCAAGAGTGGATTTCTTTGTAAGAAAAGACAACGGCGAAGTTTTGCTGAATGAAATAAACACCATTCCGGGGCAGACACCTATCAGTATGTACCCAAAATTATTTGAGGCGGTAGGCGTTTCCTATTCAGAGCTTATTGACAGACTTATTGAGCTTGCATTGGCAAGAGGAGGAAAAATCTGATGGATAAACGGCCGATCGGCATATTTGATTCCGGACTTGGCGGACTTTCGGCAGTCAAAGCCGTGCTGAAGTATCTGCCGGAAGAAAACATTATTTATTTCGGAGATACACAGCGTGTTCCGTACGGTTCAAGAAGCGAACAGACAATAGAGGCTTTTGCCAAAGAAGATATAGCCTTTCTTGAAAAATTCAACTGCAAGCTTATCATGGCAGCATGCGGCACAGTTTCATCTGTTGCAGTGAATGCCACTTCGCAGATAAAAGAAAAATTTGTGGGTGTGGTGAAACCATCCTGCGCTGCTGCGGTAAAGGCTTCAAAAAACGGCAAAATCGGTGTAATGGCAACTTCTGCTTCCATTAACAGCGGCGCCTATATAAGAGAAATAAAAAAATTAAACCCGGATGCTTTTGTGGAAGGGGTTTCCTGCCCTGTTCTTGTAACACTTGTTGAAAACAACTGGATAGACACCGATGATTATATTTCACGCGAGATTATAAAACGCTATTCTGCACCGCTTCTTGAAAAAGGTGTGGATACCATAATTCTGGGCTGCACCCATTTCCCGCACCTGGCACCGCTTATTCAAAGCGTTGTCGGCAGTGATATAACGCTGATTGACAGCGGCTATGAAGCCGTTATGGAAGCAAAGCGTATTTTAAGCAACAATAAAATGTCCAATATCAGCGGAAAGGGTGAAGCAAGATATTTTGTTTCCGATAAAATCCAGAATTTTTCAAATATGGCAAACACCCTGCTTGGAATAGATATTTCAGACAAAGTTGAATACAGAAATATAACGGAATGATAATTGATTTATGGATAAAATACTTTTAAAAATAACAGGCACACAGCTTGTGGACAGACAGAAGGACTGTATTGAGCTTACCACCACCGGCACACTGCGCGACGACGGCACCGCATACATTATAAGATACACAGAAGAGCAGGAACCGCCGTTTGCCCCGGTAAAAGTAACGGTCAGAATACAGAAAGATGAAAGCGCAGTCGAAATGACCCGGTCGGGAGAATTTGCAAGCTGCCTTTTCATTGAAAAATCAAAACGCAATCTTTGCCATTATGCAACACAGGCAGGAAATCTGCTTATGGGAATATACGGCAGAGAAATTGAAGCAAATACAGAAAAGGAAAGCGGAAGTTTTACCTTTTGCTATGATATTGATATAAACGGTGCCGTTACATCAAAAAACACCGTTGAAATGATCTTCAGTAAAAATCAAATTCATTAAAACACAGGAGAATTAAAATGTCTTTAATTGTAAAACAAACACAAAATGCGTTAAGAGAAAGAATTATGGAAGCACTTGGAAGAGCCGTTGCAAACGGAGAGCTCAGTGCAGAAATCATTCCCGATTTTATTATAGAAAGACCCTCCAACAGTGCAAACGGTGATTTTTCAACTAACGTTGCAATGGCGGGTGCAAAAGCCTTTAAAAAGGCGCCCCGTGCAATTGCCGAGAGCATTGTAAACAATCTTGACCTGGGTGATACGCTTTTTGACAGAGCAGAAATTGCAGGCCCGGGTTTCATTAACTTGTTCCTTTCTCAGCAGTACTACACCGAAATTTTAAAAGACATTTCGGCTAAAGGCGAAAATTACGGTAAATCCGATTTCGGAAAAGGAAAAAAGGTGCTTGTTGAGTTTGTTTCCGCCAACCCTACCGGTCCGATGCATATAGGCAACGCAAGAGGCGGCGCAATCGGAGACTGCCTTGCTTCCGTGCTTGATTACGCAGGATATAACGTAAGCCGTGAATTTTATGTAAACGACGCAGGAAATCAGATTGAAAAATTCGCAACTTCCCTTGAGGTGCGTTATCTGCAGCTTTATAAGGATAATATTGAACTTCCGGAAGATGCATACCACGGGGCAGACATTACGGCCCATGCAAAAGCATTTGCCGAAGAATTCGGAGATAAATATGCAGACGCAGACAGCGCCGAAAGAAGAAAAGCATTGGTTGATTTTGCACTGCCGAAAAACATTGCCGGACTTGAAAAGGATTTAATGCAGTATCGCATTAAATATGACCGTTGGTTTAAAGAAAGCAGCCTGCACAATGACGGTTCTGTAACCGAAGTGATAGACAAGCTTAAAGCGCTTGGTGTTACATACGAACAGGACGGAGCGCTTTGGTTTAAAGCATCTGAATTCGGTAATGATAAGGATATTGTGCTTATCCGTGCAAACGGTCTGCCGACTTATATTGTACCCGATATTGCTTACCACTATAATAAACTTGTAACAAGAGGAAATGATATTGCCATTGACGTTCTTGGTGCAGACCACCACGGCTATGTACCGAGAATGAAGGCAGCGCTTACTGCCCTCGGAATAGACGCAGACCGGTTGAACTGTGTTATTATGCAGATGGTAAGACTTGTAAGAGACGGCGAAACAATTAAGCTTTCAAAACGTTCGGGAAAAGCAATCACACTTACTACTTTGCTGGAAGAAGTGCCGATTGATGCTGCAAGATTTTTCTTTAACCTGCGTGAGCCCAATTCACATTTTGATTTTGACCTTGATTTGGCCGCACAGGAAACAAGCCAGAATCCTGTTTATTACGTACAGTATGCACATGCAAGAATATGTTCTATTCTGAAAAAAGCTGAAAATGACGGTGTTAAAATTCGCAAGGCTTCGGATAAAGAACTGAATCTTCTTCAATCTGCGGAAGAACTTGAATTAATCCGCCATCTGTCGGCATTAACAGATGAAATCATCACGTCGGCAAAGGTATGCGATCCCGCTAAAATTACGCATTATGTGATAGAACTTGCAACGCTTTTCCATAAGTTCTATAATGCACAGCGTGTTATGTGTGATGACGAGGGAATTATGCAGGCAAGATTAAATCTTTGCATAGCTGTCAAAGATACTATAAGAAACATTCTTACAATGCTTAAAATTGATGCTCCATCATCAATGTAATCAACCGTAAAAGAGAGGCAAACTATGTCATCAGTAAGAAGCAGACTGCTTCATATAATAGGCGGCAGCGTATTCAGATATATTTATAAAAACCCAAAGCAAAATATGCTCAGGCTTGTTAAGCTCGGGAAAAAATTTGCGGGAAAAATGTATCCTGAAAGCACATTTAAAACGCCTATTGATATTATTTCAGACGAAAACAACATATGGCACCAATATCTTTTTAACGGAATGAATGATGTAGATAAGGATTTGCTTGCGCATGCCGTTCTTACATTCGCAATTGACCTTGGCTTAATCGGAACATCCACACTTCGTAAAAAAAGAGATGAAATGCACTGTAACATTCCGTGGGTGGTTCTGCTGGATCCGACCTCGGCCTGTAATTTAAAATGCAAGGGCTGCTGGGCGGCGGAATACGGATATCAGTCCAATCTAACGCTTGACGAAATGCGCAAAATTATCAGAGAATGCAAAGAATTGGGAACACATTTCTTTATGTATACAGGCGGTGAACCGCTTATAAGAAAAAAAGAACTGGTAACCCTTGCTCTGGAAAACCCGGACTGTATTTTTCTTGCTTATACAAACGGAACGCTGGTAGATGAAGCATTCTGCAAAGATTTAAAGAAATGCAAAAATTTCGGACTTGCTCTTTCCATCGAAGGAACAGAGGAAACAAACGACAACAGGCGCGGTGCAGGTGCATATAAAACCACACTTGATGCAATGGCGCTTTTGAAAAAGCACGGCTGTATTTTCGGCACATCAATCTGCTACACAAGCAAGAACTGCGAAGCTGTAACCAGTGATGCATTTTTTGATAAAATGATTGCATGCGGCGCGAAATATATGTGGTATTTCCACTATATGCCTGTTGGCAGTGATGCAGACACGGAATTGCTTTTATCACCGGAGCAGCGTGAACATGTTTACCGCACACTCCGTGCAAAGCGAAACAGTAAAACCGGCAAGCCGATTTTCACTGTAGATTTTCAGAATGATGCAGAGTTTGTCGGCGGCTGTATTGCAGGCGGAAGAAATTATTTTCATATCAATTCCGAGGGCGATGCCGAGCCTTGCGTATTTATCCACTATTCAGATTCCAACATCCGTGAAAAATCTATTTTGGAATGCCTGAAATCTCCGCTTTTTAATGAGTATTATAAAGGGCAGCCTTTTAATAAAAACATGCTACGTCCTTGTCCTATGCTTGAAAATCCGCAGGCACTGCGAAAAATGGTTAACCGCAGCGGTGCGAAATCAACAAATCTGCTGAAAGCTGAAAGTGCAGATGCGCTTTGCTCCAAATGTGACGCTTACGCAGAAAGCTGGGCTTCAAAAGCAAAGGAAATTTGGGAAGAAAAGGAACGCTTTAAACCTTTTACGCAGTATTACAGAGATACCCCTGAAGGCAAAATAAATTATAATCCCGATAATTATTAAAAAACAAACAGTACGGACACCTTTGATAACGACGGTTTCCTCAAACTTGCAAATCAGGCAAGAGAAATATATGATAAAATAATTTTATATTGATTCGTTAATTTTGAGGCAGGATTTTCCTGCCTCATTTTATATGCTATTGTTGGCAGAAAAATTTTATAAAAATATAAATTTTGCATTTATGCCACAATATTGTGCATTTTTGCAAAATCTCTTGACAAAATATTTTCAATATTCTTTAATTAAATTAGGATTGTTTATCAAAAAAATGGAATTTTAAAGGATATAGTATTGCAAGAACATTTATATATAGCCAAGCAATATAAAGCAAGGAGAATATTTTGATTAAATTTAAACAAAAATCTAAAAACACAGATAAAGCAATGTCCGTTGAAGAAATAATGAATTATTGCGAACAATACCGAGAACAATTGATGCAGTATTGCTTACAGTATTTTAATTATGAATACGAGTATGCAGAAGATTGTGTTCAAGATGCTTATGTTGCATTGCTTGAAAATCTTAATACCGGTGTTGAAATAAAAAATTATAAATCATGGCTGTATGCTGTTGTTCTCAATTACAAAAACAAAACAATTAAAGATAAAATCAAACGCAATGAATTTCATTTTGCCGATAATGAAGAAAAAGATAAAGCAGTTGAAAATTCAAAATCGTATAATCCTGATTACATAGACCAAATGACAACTGATATAATGATTGAAGAGCAGGCATTATATATTATTTCACAGCTTGGTCCTGATGAAAAAGAATTATATATATCGTATTATTGGAAACATAAAAAGTTAAAGGATATAGCTGTTGAATTGAATGTTACATACGATACAATACGAAAGCGAAACGGAAAACTAAAGAAAAAGTTATATAAACAAATAAAAGATTTCGAAGATTTTTAAAAATAATCCTTCACATTTTTCGGTTAATTGACACTATAAAAACAGGAGGTAATACTGTGAAGAAAAAATTAAGTAAAAAGAAACTGAAAAAAATGATAACTTCTGATTTTACTGATTTATCAACAGAAGAAATAAAAGCACTTATACAAAAGGAGGTTGATAAAGGAGCTGATGCGTTAGACACCGATTACATTGATCTTTGTTTTGAATTGCTGTCCATAAAAAATAATGACACGAATAAAAGAAAAATTAAATTTACGAAAGCCGCCAAAGTTTTATTAACTGCTGCGGTATTAATGGTTATATTCATTTCAACAATTACCGTATCAGCACAATTCAATTTAAATATTCCGCAGAAAATAGCGCAGTTAATTAACGGCAATGCTGAAATTGACTATAATTTAGAAAATGCTGATACAACGGCTGACGGATATGCATTGTTAGATACTAATTTGGCAAAACAGCTTGCAGATTATGGAATTACTCCTGTTACATTTCCTGAGGAGATGATAAAAGAAAATTGTAAGATAACTAAAATTGAAAGTATATCTTCTGATGATTTTTCAAAGATTATCAGTATTGATTTTGATTATAATAATCAACATGGCTGTTTAACTATTGAACAAATGTCAAAAGAACTTGAATCAACAGGTGTCAGTACTGTTATGGACGTTAAATCAGGACAGATGATAAATATTAACGGTATGGATGTTTTATTATTTGAACAAGAAAGAAATTGTAAAATTAAATACAAAGACAATCTCACAAGTTATGATATTTATTTAGAATGTGATTTTCAATATGCAATTAGATTGGCAAAATCAATTAAATAAAGGATGGATAAAATTATGAAAAAGTATATATCTGTATATTTAGCAATTCTAATGATAATTTCTTGTTTTGCACCTGCTACAGTTTTTGCTGCAGACAGTACAGAAGATAATATTTATTGTACACAAGAGAAATTTGATTCACTTGAGCATACTTGTGCTGTTGGTACATCTCTTTATTCAACCGGATTAATCATAAATAAAAATCTTGTTATAGCAAAAGACGGAACCACATTAATAATTAAAGGAACAACTGAAGGAAACAACGAAGTAATGAAATGCGGATTTACAAAAGTTGTTATACAAAGAAGAGTTTCTTCAAGTGGATTATGGTCAAATTATAAAACATATAATGATCTGTATTCAGAAAGTAATAAATATAATTTAAATAAATCACTTACTGTTGAAAAAGGCTATCAATACAGAGTGACTGCAACACATTACGCAAAAAAATCTTTATTTTCAACTCAAAAAATTGATTCAGCAACAGGTTATTTAACATTTTGAATACATACATTTTAATGGCAAAATTGTTCCGTCATTACTTTCTTTGAAAAAATATTAAAATAATTGTTCACATTTTTCCAAAAATTGACACTATATATTTGAGAGGATATTTTCTTGAATAATTTTCTATTATGAAAGAGGTGTTTCCGATGTACTAAAATACTAATGTTGTATGATATATAACATTTTCGTTTTAAATATTTATTTTAATTAAAATAAAGGAGAGGTAAATTTATGAAAAAAGTTAAAAAGGTTTTTTGCTCACTGGCAGCATTTATTCTATGTATAACCAGTTTATGCATACCCGTATCAGCTGTGGCAAATACAGATGATGCAACAGTTTGTTCTGTAACCAAAGAAAATCATATTTTATTTAGCAGACTGTTTTTTGATAATCATGAAGATATTGAAAAACTAACTGAATATTTTAATGATGATGTTGTGGTAAAAACTGATTTTCAGTCAATTGAAACATTGAATATTGATAATATCATTTCAGAATTGGGTTTGAATACGAATACCGAAGAAACAATTTGCATTCTTAAAAACATTTTTGAAATAAATGAATATGTTGAAGAAGAAAAAATTGCCGATGCAACAGAAGGATTCTTTCCTTTTGACAATATAGGTGGATTATTTTCTGAAGAGCTGACATTAAACGGCGGTATTCAGCCTTTATGGGGAGCTGATGTGCACAGAGATGATACAGCATCACTTGCCAAAGCCTACTTCACTACTGCTGTTGCTGAAAAAATAGGGAAATATAATAGAGAGGTTGATGTTAAATATTCATCCGGAGTAGGTGCAATTGTAAATCAACAAAACCAATACATACACTTCAATCAATATGCATCTGGCAGTGACGATAGTAGAGATTATGCAGCATCAACATGGTTTGTTGCATGCAGTCTGAGCTGGAAAAACGGAAATAAAGAGGATGCATATATGTATTTAGGTTATGCCCTTCATCCGTTACAAGACAAAGAGGCTCACGGACAAATTGGCAGAGGAAAAGCAATTCCTTCTCACACTTATACATATGGCAGTAATAGGCATCATGCTGATGACACGATTGGGTGGGAATGGACTGACAGCAACAGAAATGAACTTAAAAGTGTCTCTGGAAGCAAAAAAAGATACAATGCAGCAGTTAGTATCACAAAAACCTGGCTTAGTAAGTATAAAGACATCTTAAAATAAACATTCTATTTACAAGTATTTCCAAAAATACTACCGGAAGGATGGTGGACTATATGAATAATTTAAAACCCATTATTGTATATTGGTTAAGCGTTTTGATATTCTATATCATGAACTTTTTCGATTTTTTAAGCTGGAAAAACACTTGCATTATTTTGTGGGGCACATTTTTGATTCTTAATATCCTTATGGGCTTATTCAATAAACTGAAAAAGATTTATATCGGAATAATTATCGTTGAACTTCAGTTTATTATTTGCGGAGCGATAAATATATTCGCAACAAGAGAAGTGCCTTTTACACCTACAGCAATCGAAAATATAGCAGGCTATGGCAACCTCATGTTAGCTTGTTTTGGCGAACCTAATATTTGGAAAGCATTGATAACAATGCTTCTGCCGTTATCAACGTTATTAGGTGTTGGATTACAAATTAAGTATTTCCAAAAGCGGTAATAATTTGCAGATCAGGCAAAAGATTATTCAAAAACATCAGGCGTTGCTTCTGTAACAAGCGGAAATCATTTTGAATATGTCTATATTTTGTGTGCAGCAATATATGACAACAATTTGAATCACTGTGCAAGTGCTGATTTCACATATGAATTTTGATTTTGCTATTTGAATTGGCAGCATCAAATAAATAATTAAAGTAGTAATGCAAAAAGGGCAAAGTGGAAACGCTTTGCCCTGTAAGGAGATATGGACTATGAAAAAAGTAAAAATTATTATTCCGATAATTTTATTAATAATCGTTACAGGAATGATATCTGCTTATTCCATATATGGCAGTACGCTGATTGATATTACAAGTGAAAAATCAATTAATAAACATATTGCAATAGAACCCGAAAAACCTATTACAATATTAAAAACAGCAAAAGTCGGTGATTATTTTGGAATTCTGTATCAGGATCCTTCAAATGAAGAATATGATTATAGCTTCAGATACATAACAAAATCTCCGTTTTATAAAAACCGCTATTATAATATTGGGTCATGTTCAAATTTTACAGGAAGTGAAATTTTGGATTTTACCCCAATAAAGTCGTCTAACGAAGAGAAAAACAAAACGGATATATTTCTTCATTACTTCGGAAAAAATAGATATACATATGACACATGCAGCATTTTTACATATAACCGTACAGAGAATGTCATAAATTATGAAGAAATCACAAAAACGGAAGAAATCACTGAAAAAATGAATGCAATGGCAGCTTCATTAAAAAAAATTGATGAAATTGAACTGCCAAATAATAATATTTTTATCATAACCAAAACCTATGATTTAGATTATCCTTATGAAGACATGCTGATTTATGATGGTTCGGTTACTGAAGAAAAGGCAAAACAGGATATGATGGCAGAAGCGGATGTAATAATTAAAGAATACTACGATTTTTATTTGAAAGGAAAAAATAATGCGTAAAATACTATATAATTTTTGTGCTTGTCTGCTGGTTTTAACGCTTTCGTTTATAGGATTAACGGGCTGCTCAAATGAAGAAAACAAAATAAATACCGAACAGAATTCTGTTTCCTATGTTGAAAGGGAAGATTTTCAAAATTTTCTTGGCGATTATTATAATATTGTAAAAGTAAAAAACGGCTATTACTTTTTTGAAAATATGAAATTATATTATTTTGATACGGAAACAAAAGATACCTATCCTGTTTGCAGCAAGCCGAACTGCAATCATAAAGGTGACTGTACGGCATTTTTTAATATCTTTAGTTTTTATCCTTTTCAATTATCCTATTATAATAATTCATTATATGTATTAGGTTGGGAACAAGAAGGAAACAATCTCCGCCACAACTATATTTATGAGGTATCACTTGATAATTACAAGAGAAAAAAAGCAGCATATTTATTTGACAGTACAGCTTCAACAGATTCTGTAGTCTTTATCATACACCGCGGTTATGTGTATTTTCTGAGGGGCGGTTCAGGTAAGCTTGAGGAAACAACCGATTATTTATACAGAGTCAAGCTTGGAAATACAAACAAAAAGGATGATGCGGAAAGGATTTATGAATTCAGCGGAATCGGTGCCTCTGTAAACGGCTTAAAAGCAAGCGGAAATAATATTATTGTAAGCAATAGCTGTTATGGTGATACAGAAGGAAATCATTATGAAACATCCTATAATCTTATTAACATTCATTCTTTAGAAACAAAAAGAATCGCCGGAAAGGAGACCTATTATTTATTTGCAAATGAAAATAATATTTATTATGAAAACGGAACAGATACAGTGAATTGTATTAACCTTGATACAAATGAAGAAACATTTTTCTGTAATATAGACGGACCAGCATATATTTCAGCGGACAGCAAGTATATTTATTTTGATAATATACAGGCAATTTATATAGGTAAGACAGATAAAAAAGACAGAAAAATACTGGTTTATGATAAAGAAGGAAACTACATAACAGAAATCGTGCCGAAAAACCCAAAGGATGACTGTTATTTCGGCGGCGATGACGTTATGATTTTTAAAGAAAGAATTGCAGGCGAAACCACAACAACAGACTCGTCGGATAATGAAGCAAAAAGATATTATGTGCTTGACAAAACACAGTTAACCTCACCTGTAAAACAATTCATGGATATGGAATAATCATACAAAGCATTTCAGCGTATTTAAAAATAAAAAAATTTATTACAGCGGTGATTATAATGTTGCTGCTTAACTGCATTTCTTTTTTATATAACACAGCAAAGAAACAATTAAAGATTTATATAATACCTTAAACAAAAAGCGGATACTTTCGTATCCGCCTTCATTTTTATTAGATTAGTTATTGATAAGCTTATCCTCTTCGCTGTTCCAGCTGTAAAGCTTACGAACCTCTTCACCAACTGCTTCTGATGAATGCTCTGCTGCAAGCTTTCTCATAGCTTTGAAGTGAACCTGACGGCCTGCCGGGCTCATATCAAGAAGGAATTCCTTGGCAAATGTGCCATCCTGAATATCAGTAAGAATTTTCTTCATTGCTTTCTTTGTATCTTCTGTGATAATCTTAGGACCTGTAATGTAATCGCCGTATTCAGCAGTGTTTGAAATAGAATATCTCATTCCTGCAAAACCGGACTGATAAATAAGATCAACTATAAGTTTCATTTCATGGATACATTCAAAATAAGCATTTCTTGGATCATAGCCTGCTTCGCAGAGTGTTTCAAAACCTGCCTGCATAAGTGCGCAAACACCGCCGCAAAGAACAGCCTGCTCACCGAAAAGATCTGTTTCTGTTTCTGTTCTGAAAGTGGTTTCAAGAACACCTGCACGCGCACCGCCGATGCCGAGTGCATAAGCAAGTGCTTTATCAAGAGCATGACCAGTTGCATCCTGCTCAACAGCAACAAGGCACGGAACGCCCTTGCCAACCTGATATTCGGAACGAACTGTATGTCCCGGTCCTTTTGGAGCAATCATGGTTACATCCACAAACTTAGGCGGCTTGATTGTGCCGAAATGAATGTTGAAACCATGCGCAAACATAAGCATATTTCCTTCTTCAAGGTTTGGTTCGATTTCATTTTTATAAACATCAGCCTGAAGTTCGTCGTTAATAAGGAACATGATAACATCTGCTTTTTTAGCAGCCTCTGCGGTTGTGAAAACCTCAAATCCCTGTGCCTCTGCTTTTGACCAGGACTTGCTGCCCTCATATAAACCAATAATAACCTTGCAGCCTGATTCCTTTAAATTAAGCGCATGTGCGTGACCCTGAGAACCATAGCCGATAACAGCAATTGTTTTATCTGCAAGATAATCAAGATTACAGTCTGACTGATAATAAATCTTTGCTTCTGACATTTTGTTTTCCTCCGTATATTTATTTTGGCGGGTTGTATGATTACCCGTCTGTTTTTTTATTAATTCATATTATATATTGCACGATGTCTAATGTCAATATATAATTAAAAATATTTTTACAGCCGTTCAATTGCATGAATAATATGAAGCTTCATCGCCGTTCTTGCACCCTCGGGATTCCGCTTTTTGATAAACTCCATAATCAGCCTGTCATCCTTCAAATTATCCTCGCTTACATCCTGATCCTTTGTAAGAACCACCACACCTTTTTTTATTGCATTAAAAATAACCGGCATAAACTGCTTAACAAAGGAATTATGGGTGGCATTTGCTATGCTTTCATGAAATTTCTGTTCTTCAAATGTTCTGTCCTCACCGCTTAGTATCTTTTTTTCAATTTCTTCACCATAATAGCAGATGGTTTCAATTTCCTCATCAGTTGCCCTTTCTGCCGCAAGATAGGCGCATTCAGGTTCAAACATAAGCCGCATTTCAAACAAATCCTCAAGCCCCGAAGCTATGTCATTTAAATTTCCGGAATTAATGATTGTGGTTGAAGTAACAAACGTTCCCTTTCCTCTTCTGATTTCAACAATCCCGTTTGTGGTAAGTATTTTTACAGCTTCTCTTAATGTGGAACGGCTTACACCCAACTCGCTTGACAAATCATTTTCGTTCGGCAGCTTGTCACCGGCTGAAAAACGGTTTTCCTCATCTATCATTTTAATAATACGCTGTGCAGTACTGTCTGCAAGCATTGCGGAATTACTCATATCTACACCTCTTTTCACAATCATAGCATACATTGCTTTCAAATGTCAATACGTTGTCAGACATCTTATGTCTTTAAATGGAATGAATTTGCAATTGTATGAACGATTATTGTTTCTTCTATTGTAAATCACAGAAAATAGTAGTAATATAACAATTAGATATTATTTTTAAATTAAGAAGTGAGAAATGATGAATAAAGCACAGGAATTAAGATTTTATATAGAAGCGCTTTGCGTTTATGATTTAAAAAAGGACGAGGTAATTTCCTCTCTGCTGAACCTTTTGCAAAATATAAATAATGAAAAAGTGCTTGAAAAGCAAAGTGAATTTTTCAGAATGGTAACAAGCCATAAATCATTTGCAGAATACGTTTCCGGATTAATCCTGACAGATGACAACGCTTTTACCAAAGCCGCCGCCAGCGACGATTTGAACGCCCTGCCCGAATCCGTTATAAACGGTGTTAAAAGCGATCTTGAAAAGCTTGAAGCAATTGCATTTATTAAACCTGAAGATATTTACAATTCCGTTGAAAACGAGGATTTAAAAAACATTTTAAAAACCCTTCCTGCCTGGGAAACCGGAAAAGCACTTTCGCCGCTGTGCACAAAATGGACGGAGAAAATTGATGCACTTGTACAGTATCATAAAACAAACGGCTATGGTATGTATTCAAAATATGTTGCTTTTACATGGAGAAATCACAGCCTTTACCCGATTAACGGCACAGACCCCGTTCTTCTTTCCGATTTAAAAAATTATGAGTTTCAGCGGCAAAAGGTAATAGACAATACCGAAAGTTTCGTCAACGGTTACCCTTCAAACAATGTTTTACTTTACGGTGACAGGGGCACGGGAAAAAGTTCTACCGTGCATGCAGTTTTAAACGAATATGCTAAATTCGGTTTAAGAATGATCGAAATATCCAAAAGCGATATTCCCGACTTAAATCTTATACGCGAACTGCTTTCGCAAAGCCCGATGAAATTTATTATTTTTATTGACGATTTATGCTTTGATTCACACGACGATTCCTTCGGCGAACTGAAGGCCGCACTGGAAGGCAGTCTTTCAGGCAGAAAACACAATACAATAATATATGCAACATCAAACAGACGCCATTTAATTAAAGAAAGCTTTTCAGACCGGGAAAATGATATTAACAGAAACGATATAATGCAGGAACAGTTAAGCCTTTCCGACCGTTTCGGATTATCTGTAACATTTATTAATCCCGACAAAAAGAATTATCTTGATATTATTGATAAAATTGCAGCAGACAGGGAGCTTCATGTTAACCCGGAAAAACTTCATCTTGTAGCCGAACAGTGGGCATCACGAAAAGGCGGAAGGTCTCCGCGCTGTGCAAAACAATTTATAGACTTTGTTGAAAGCGCAGAAATGCGCGGAAAAGAATGGTAAACACTTAGTTAAAAAAATCTTAACAAATTTCACTGTTTGTTTACCGAAACATAAAAATATGAACAAAAACAAATGATAATATAGCTGCAAAGGAGAAAAAATTATGAGTAATAAAATTCTGGTTGTAGATGATGATCTTCACATCTGCGAACTGCTTAAACTTTATCTTGAAAATGAAAATTACACAGTTTATGTTGCAAACGACGGTCAGGCGGCTGTTGACACGTTTGCTTCAAAAGCACCTGATCTTGTTCTGCTGGATATCATGCTTCCCAAAATGGACGGCTGGCAAGTTTGCCGCGAAATCCGCAAAACATCATCTGTGCCCATAATCATGCTCAGCGCAAAAGGCGAAACCTTTGACAAGGTACTTGGTCTTGAACTCGGCGCAGACGATTATGTTACAAAACCGTTTGAAGCGAAAGAGGTTATGGCAAGAATTAAAGCTGTGCTCCGCCGTTCAAAAGGAGATAGTGACAATGCAGGCAGCCAAAAGAAAACCGTTGTTTATGACAAACTTGAAATTAACATTGTCAATTACGAATTAAAGGTAAACGGAATTGCCGTAGATACGCCGCCCAAAGAACTGGAACTGATTTACCATTTTGCATCAAACCCAAACAGGGTTTATACAAGAGATCAGCTTCTGGATGAAGTATGGGGATTTGATTATTACGGTGATTCAAGAACGGTTGATGTTCACGTTAAGCGCCTTCGCGAGAAGCTGGAAGGTGTATCCGACCAGTGGACCTTAAAAACAGTTTGGGGTGTAGGCTATAAATTTGAAACCAAGGATTAAATTAAATGTCTGTAAAAAATAAGCTTATTGCAGTTAAAAACTATATAGCAGAAGTTATTGTTGCAAATACAAATATTTTCACAAAATATTTTGTGCTTTTCGCAGCCATTTTCCTTGTGGTTTTAACGGTTCTTGGGTCATCGCTTTTTCTTCTTGTTAACAATTATATGGCTAATGAAAGAGCAAATCTGCTGAAAAACAATACCGCTTCTATCTCAAACACGGTTGAAAATGTTATATCCATTGAAGATATGAATATAAATTACAGCCTTGAAAAAGAGCTTGTTTGCGAAACGCTTTCAACCATTTCACAATCAATTGAAGCTGATATTTTTGTATGCGATCTTAACGGAAGCATACTGTTCTGCAGTGAACGCGCCGGCTCGCTTCCCTTTTCGGGAACTATGCTTCCCTGTTCAAAACATGATAATCTGAAAATGAACAGCACCATAATTAACGCAGTTGCAGAAAAAGGCGAAATTGTTGAAACCACGCACATTCTGAGCCTTCAGTATTTTGTTGTCGGCAAACCTATCATTTCAGACGGAAAAATTATAGGTTCTGTTTTTGCACTTGCAAACACCGGAATACAGTCTCTTGTGCTTGAATTTTTAAGAATTTTTATAATTTCCGCGTTTTTCTGCCTTATTCTTGCCTTCATATGTATATACTATTTAACAAAGAAAATAGTTACACCGCTTCAGCAGATGAGCAAGGCGGCAAAGCAGTTTTCTGTTGGTGATTTTTCTTACAGAGTGAAAACAACAGGAAATGATGAGCTTGCCGATCTTGGCAATGCCTTTAATGATATGGCAGATGCACTTGACACACTTGAAGGTTCAAGACGAAGCTTTGTTTCCAATGTTTCGCATGAGCTTAAAACCCCTATGACATCCATTGCCGGATTTATTGACGGCATTCTTGACGGCACAATTCCCAAAAGCAAACAGGATTATTATCTTGATATTGTAAGCACAGAAATACGGCGGTTGTCCAGACTGGTTGTTTCCATGCTCAATATGAGCAAAATTGAAAGCGGCGACCTTGAAATGAAACCGTCCAAATATGATATTTCAGATCAGATAATTCACATTCTTTTGACCTTTGAACAGAAAATTGAAAATAACAACATTCAAATTAAGGGTCTTGAAAATCTGAAACCGACTTTCATTGTTGCCGACCCCGATATGATTTATCAGGCAATCTATAACTTATTCGACAATGCCGTTAAATTCACCGATGACGGCGGTTATATTCAGGTTTCATTGAAAGAACGCAGCACAGACATTAAAGTATCCATAAAAAACAGCGGTGAAGGCATAAAAGAAGAAGAACTTTCTAAAGTTTTTGAGCGTTTTTATAAAGTAGACAAAAGCAGAAGCCTGGATTCAAAGGGCGCCGGCTTAGGTCTTTATATAGTTAAACTTATGATTGAAATGCACGGAGGACGAATTGAGGCTGAAAGCGACAGTTCGGAAAGTGCCCAATTCACATTTACGCTTCCAAAGCAGTTCAGTCCTATTTATAAAAAGGAGAAACATTAATTATGAACGAATTTGAAAACAACGAAGAATTTACCTCGCCTAATCCTCCGGAGCAAAACACTTCAGAGCAAAATCAGACAGCGGCGGAAAACAACACAACATACCATTATTCATATACTTCTCCGGGCACGCAGAACAGCGGACAGTATTATGATCCCAATCAGCAGCAAAGCACCTATCAGTCCGCTTACAGTAATCAGACACAGACACCGAATTACAGCGGTCCGTCTGCCGGTGCACCCAAGAAAAAAAGCAAGGCAGTTATCATTTTTATCATTATATTTATTTGCTGTGCAGGGCTGGCAGTCGGCGGATTATTTTTATCTGCATTTTCCAAAAACAGCGGCACAGAAAACAAAAAGGAAAATACAAATTCCTCTTCACAGGTAGAAACAGAAACGCAGCCGGATGTTCCGCTTACAGATGCGGCAGGCGATTTAACCGTTGCCGGCGTTGCAAAAAATGCCGCTGATTCCTGTGTAGGAATTACAGTTTATACCCAATCCACCAATTACAGCAATTTCTATGGCTATGGCTCTCAGAATAATAACGGTGAAAATGTTAAATCCGGAGCCGGTTCAGGCATTCTGATGCTTGAAGATAACGGAAAAACATATATTTTAACCAATGCACATGTTATAAGCGACGGAACAAAATTTACAGTAACACTGAATGACAAAACGGAATATGAAGCAACTATGGTAGGCTATGACAGCCAGACGGATATTGGTGTTCTTGCAATAAATGCAACAGGACTGAAAATTGCAAAATTTGCAGATTCCGATTCAACGGTACAGGGTGAACAGGTTGTTGTTATAGGTTGTCCCGGCGGTCTTGATTTCCTTAACAGTCTTTCAAGCGGTTATGTTTCCGCCCTTGCAAGACCGATTAAATCAACTATAGGCTATAATACCGAATGCATTCAGATTGATGCTTCCATAAATCCCGGAAACAGCGGCGGCGGTCTTTTCAATATGCAGGGCCAGATAATCGGAGTAACCTCCTCTAAAATTGCCGCAACGGATTATGAAGGAATGGGCTTTGCCATCCCAAGCAATACCGCAGTAGCAACTGCCAACAGCCTTATTAAAGTAGGTTATGTTGAAGGCAGGGCAAAACTTGGAATCACATACAAGGCTATCGGTTCCTATTCAAATGCCACCGCCATTGTCAACGCGCTTGGTCAGCTTGGTTTTGAAAATGCTGTCGGCACAATGGTTATAAACGAAGTGAACAGCGATTCCGATCTTGCAGGAAAAGATATCCAGCAGTATGATATGATTGTTGCCGTTAACGGAGAAACCCTGACTTCCGTTGATATTATGACCTCTGTGCTTGCAAAAAGCAAACCAGGAGACAAGGTTAAGCTTACCGTTGCACGAATTAAAAATAATCAGATAGATACCTTTGACATAGAATGTCTGCTTGTTGAATCAAAAGGTTAATAAAAACAAACATTTATCCCGGTCCGCTGATGCGGCCGGGATTTTTTATGTGCCAATTCGCTTTGTCTTTCATATTATAGATTGAAGTATCAGGAAATAACGTTATAAAACACCGCACTGAAACGTTGTATTTTCCTCAAAATCTGCCTGATACGTAAATTTGAGACATGCAGTCCGTATCACGCCTTGTCCGGCTACAGCAGGGATTTACCGTGATTGAAATATATCTGTAGCCGGAAAGGCGATGTGAATTTCTATGGCAGATATAAGCTTATGTATGATTGTTAAAAACGAGGAAAAAGTGCTTGCAAGATGCCTTGACAGTATTAAAGATGCAGTTGACGAAATCATTATTGCAGACACGGGAAGCAATGACCAAACAAAAGAAACAGCACAAAAATATACAGATAAAATATATGATTTTGAATGGACAGATGACTTCTCCGCCGCAAGAAATTTTTCTTTTTCAAAAGCAACATCAGACTATATAATGTGGCTCGATGCAGATGATATAATCACTGCCGAAAACTGCCAACGGCTGATTGAGCTGAAAAAACAGCTTGATACCACCGATGCGGTTATGATGAAATATAACACGGCTTTTGATGAAAACGGAAATCCGGTTTTTTCATATTACAGAGAACGCATTGTAAAAAAATCCGCCAATCCTGTTTGGAAAGGCCGAGTGCACGAAACCATTTCTTTTTGCGGAAGCGTTTTATACAGTGATATTGCCATAAATCATAAATCTGTTAAAACAATATACACCACCAGAAATCTTGATATTTACGAAAAGCAGATTGCGGACGGTTCAGCACTGCAGGCAAGAGATAAATTCTATTACGGACGCGAGCTTTATTATCATAAAAAATACCAAAAAGCAATAAACACACTGCACAATTTCCTCAACGATGACGGCGGCTGGTCGGAAAACAAAATTGAAGCCTGTAAAATACTTTCCTATTGCTTTTCTGAAACAGGAGAATTGGAAAATGCAGCAAAAATTCTGTTTCAATCATTTATATACGATACGCCGCGGGCCGAAATATGCTGTGCCGCCGGAAATGTTTTTATGCAGATGGGCAGATATGCACAGGCTGTTTACTGGTATGAACTTGCGCTTACAATTCCAATAAATGAAAACAACGGCGGCTTCTGTGATGCGGATTGTCACGGCTATCTGCCGTGTATTCAGCTTTGCGTGTGTTATGATAAAATGAAAAATTATGACAAGGCTGAAGAATACAACACCATGGCAGGCGTATACCGCCCTGATTCTGCAGCATATCTTCAAAATTTAAACTATTTTAAATCCCTTCACCAAAGCGATATATTTTGAATAGATTGAATATAGATGTGTTTCATTACACATCTATATTTAACAGAGGAGTATAAATTTATGAATCTTAATACAAATATTTACAGCACAAGCAGTAATTGTCAGCATCACTGCGACTGCTGTACACCTCATATTTGCTGTTGTACTCCGGGTCCGACTGGTCCTACGGGTCCAACGGGTCCGGCAGGCGGTCCTACAGGACCTACCGGTCCAACGGGTCCAACGGGTGCTACCGGTGCAAACGGTTCTAACGGTGCTATGGGTCCTACCGGTCCCACAGGTGCTACAGGTGCAAATGGTTCTAACGGCGCTATGGGTCCCACCGGTCCAACAGGTGCTACTGGTCCGACCGGTCCAACGGGTGCTACTGGCGCTGCAGGTGCAAACGGAGCAACTGGCGTAACCGGTCCTACTGGTCCTACTGGCGCTACCGGTGCAAACGGTTCCAACGGTGCTATGGGTCCCACAGGTCCGACTGGTGCTACCGGTGCAAATGGTTCTAACGGCGCTATGGGTCCTACAGGTCCCACAGGTGCTACTGGTCCAACTGGCGCTACAGGCGCTGCAGGTACAGACGGTGCTGTTGGTCCTACAGGTCCTACTGGTCCGACAGGTGCCACTGGTCCGACGGGCGCTACAGGCGCTGCAGGTACAGACGGTGCTGTTGGTCCTACAGGTCCGACTGGTGTAACTGGTCCGACGGGCGCTACAGGCGCAGCAGGTGCAGACGGTGCTGTCGGCGCTACCGGTCCGACTGGTGTAACCGGTCCAACTGGCGCTACAGGCGCTGCAGGTACAGACGGTGCTGTTGGTGCTACCGGTCCGACTGGTGTAACTGGTCCGACGGGCGCTACAGGCGCTGCAGGTACAGACGGTGCTGTCGGCGCTACCGGTCCCACAGGTGCTACAGGTGTAACAGGTCCGACCGGCGCCACTGGTCCAACCGGACCGGCAACTTTAGGGTTAGCGGCATACGGAGGAAAATACAACACCACTCCGCAGACAATCAACCTTACACTCGGAGGAACAACCGTTGTTCCGCTTCCCGAAGCAATGCCTTTAAGCAATGTAACCTATACACCCGCAAACAGCATAACAGTAGCCGAAACAGGTATATATGAAATTAACTATTCATCAACCCTATCTGCCGCTTTAGGTACAACTGTAACACTTGCAGTTCGTCAAAACGGAACAAACATTCCGTCCACTGTAATTTCAAGGCTTCTTTCGGTAGGCGTTGGTTCGCTGTACAGCGGAAGCACCATCGTCAGTCTTACCGCAGGCGATGTAATTGATATGGCTCTTTCCGCACTGCTTGCTGTGGGCATTACGCTTGGAAACGGTGTAAGTGCTACACTTACGGTTAAAAAATTAAATTAACGGAACAATAAAAAAGCTGCCTTTTTCAGGCAGCTTAATTTTTTAATAAAATCTTTATGGCTTACATACGAAACAAATCATATTTATTCTGTTGGCACTTATCTAATGGAATTATAATTCAACCAATTGGTTTTCTTTAAAATAATATATATTTTCTTTTTTATAACCAAATGTTCCGTTACACTTTTTTATATGTGGTTCAAACGTAAAAAATTCAACATTTCCGAGTTTTGTTTTATTGCCTTTTTCAATATATATTCTTTCATCTTTTGTTTTCTCAATGGAATGTCCGAGATTTCCCAGATAATCAAGATTCTCATAACCGTTTTCAGCAATAATCTTGTTGATATAAAAAAACAGTTCTTCAAATGTGGTTTCCGGAGAAGCAATCTGCTGCAGAATTCTGTGAAGATTTTCTTCCATAAGCAAGCCGTCTTTCCATTCGGTATTACATATATTTTCAATGTTTTTTACAACTTTTCTGTTCTCAATAACTACCGTTCGGGCATAATCACCCCAAATATAATTGCATTGCGGACTTAAATCAATTGTTATTATATCATTATTTTCAATCATTTTGTCTGCAGTTTTATATTCTCTTCCGGATACGGACAAAACTGTATCTTTTCCTGAAAAAACAAAAGCACCTATATTGTAATACCAAAAAGAATCTGCACCCAATGATAACATTTTTTCTTCACAAAGATTTCTGATATCAAGCAAATTCACCCCGGGACGAATATAATTTATAATATATTCAATTGTATTCTTTGCTGTTTGCTGCATCTCCCTATATTCCATATGGTGTACCCCAATTATTCTCTATGAACATATTAAAGTTTATTTATTTCCTTTCGCATTATTCAGTGAAGCAATGGGCATACGCTTAATTTCTTCTGATTCTTTGAAAGAAACAGGAAGTATCGCGCTGTTTATTGGCATCACCTCTTTGCAAATTGTATCATAAATTATTTTTATAATCAACGCTTTGCAAAGCTGCTTTTTCTCTTATTTGTTCGCTTTTATCTCTTCGCCGAAACGGCAATTAATTTAGTGAAAAAAGGTGAGAGATGAATTAAAAGTGAAAAGTAAAAAAGGAACGACACTTTTCGATTAGAAAGTTGTCGTTCCTTTTTGGTGGAGCATAGGGGACTTGAACCCCTGACCCCCACACTGCCAGTGTGGTGCGCTCCCAACTGCGCTAATGCCCCGAATGTTTATTTGTTTTACAGAAAATTCTGCACGAAAACAATTACTTAAATTGTCCGCCTAATATTTTGTGAAAATATTATAGCACAATAGAAACCTATTCGCAAGAGTGTTTTTTGCCTTGGAACAATGCTTTTTTCTAAATAAAATCTAAATTAACTGAATTGAATACCAAAATCTTGAAAAATACTACTTGAAAAGCCCATAACTCTTTAATATAATAAACATGTATATCTAAAAAGGAGAGGATTTCATTTATGACAATGAAAAAAATAATAGCCGGTTCGCTGGCTGCCATCATGTTTTTATCATGCATGAGTTTTATCCTAACCGATAATCTCGTGTATGCGAAAACAGATATCACAAAAAACGCAGATAAATTCCACTATGCACAGCTTGACGAAACAGCGCAGAGCATTTATGACGGAATTTACACCATGTATGAAAAAGGCATTTTAAAAACAGGCACGCAGGATTACGACCTTGCGGCAAACGGCCATTTTTCAGACAAACAGCTTCAGGAATGCGTAAAAAACAATCCTAAATTAACAAATGCCATGAATGCGGCAAGATATGCATTCTATGCCGATTATCCTGAAGTATTCTATGTGAATTTTCCAAAACTTTCACTTAGAACGACAAAAGGTGAAGACGGAACATTCCATATTTATCTTGGATCGGGCAGGTATGAAAACTACTATATAGACGGTTTTTCAAATGAAGCGGAAGTGAACGCCGCTGTTCAGTCCTTTAACGCCAGAGTAAACGAAATTGTTAAAGGGGCTGACACACTTAAAATTCCGGAAGGAAAAACCAAACAGGTTGAACAAATCAGATATGTTCACAATGAAATCATCAACAACGTATCCTATCGCCTGGAGGATACTTGTTTTGAAGGCGATGATGATAACAAATCCAACGCATCTTATCTGGGCACACCGTATGGTGCACTTGTAAAAAAGCAGGCTGTATGCGAAGGATATGCCCGCGCCTTTAAAACTGTTATGGATAAAATGAATATCAACTGCATACTTGTGCAAGGTGTTCACCAATACGACAGTGAAGTAGCGGTTTCACACATGTGGAACTATGTTGAAATTACAGACACAGAAACAAATGCACGTCAGATAGGCGGCAAATGGTATGCCATGGATTTGACACAGGACGACCCTGAATGTTTTATAGTTACTGACAAGGAATGGATTGATTATACACAACACTTCGATACCTACGGTAAGGATGGGTTTGAGAATGAAAAGTATTTCCTGGCAGGACAGCTTACATTGAACGGACGTCATTTTATTGATGAAACAATAGATGCCGCCGGCGGATATGAATTTACCTATCCTGCAATTGAGGATGTGGATTACGGAACCCGTGACGTTATAAATACAATGGACGGTTTTTCCGTAAAACAGAAAACAATTACCGGTTCCCACGGATTGGATATTACAGAATTTCAGATCAGTTATAAAGGCATGAACATGTCTACGGCAAGAAAAGAAGGCATTTATTTACTGGCAAAATATTATGATGAAGATAAAGACGGAAATATTGTGCCTTTGACCGGTTGGTGTTACTTCGCTGAAGGTTATGAATTTAAAGAAGATGATACCAGTGTATATATTCAGGAAGGCGAAGTCATGTATATGGAATTTGCGGCAACGAATGTAAAACCGCGTCCGGGCCTTGAAGGATATACATATGCCGGTGATGACTTTGGATTGATAGCAAGAACCGGTAAAATTTATAATGAAAATCAGAATGATTACAAAGCACCCCCGTTTATTTTAAGGGCAACACCGTCTCAGACAGCCACAATTTTTCCGGGAAATGCGTTGTATCATATTACGCTTGAGTATCATGAAGCTTTGGAATTGGCTGACGGTGTTTCTGAGGATGATTTGAGTATTATGATTACTTGTAAGTCTTCTTTAGGTGCAGATGTGTCCGGTGCCGAGTATTCAAAGATTTCAAATGTAGTTTGGGATGGAAATAAAACAGTAGAATTTGATGTAAAATTCAGTCAGATGTTCGCAGATGACAATGTAATTTATAATTTCTATCCAACCGGTCTTGTTGGTGTTAACAGCAAGAAATCTCCAAATCCGGCAAGTTATGGTGTTGCAACCAAAACAGAATGTCCGAGTGTACAGAATCGCCGCGGCAGTTGGGATATTTTCGGAAAACCAACGCTTATGGAAGAGAAGGATTTGTCTGTACAGGATTGGACCCTTTCCAACGGAAAACAGGTATCAGATAAGTTAACAAACCGAATCGCTCTTGTGGCCACAAAAACCACAGATGACCAGGAAAGCCAGATGAAAGATATTTTGAATCAGGATATTCCGGGAGCCGGCGACAAAATCGTTGAAAGTTCTACTTACAACATTACATTAAGTGTTTGTAAACTGGCAGTAGTTGAGACCGGTCATAAAGTAAAAGTTAAGGTTGGATTCCCCGCAGGTTACGGACCGGAAGATGAAGGTGTTACATTTAAAGCTTACCACTTTAAGAGAGATGCGCAGGGTAATGTTATCGGCGTAGAAGAAATTGACTGCGTGGTAACGCCTTACGGTCTGATAATCACTTGTGAATCCTTCAGTCCGTTTACAATTGCAGCAGTTGAAAAAGATGAAACAACAACATCACAGCAGAAATCCGTTATTGCAACCACTTCTGACGGCGGCACTGTTACCGGAGCAGACTTAAACGATGCAAAAATTTTAAAGCTTTCTGACGGAGACAGCAAAACACTCAGCATAAAACCGAACGAGGGCTATGAAATAGAATCTGTAACCGTTTGCGGAAAAGATATAGCCGTTACCGATAAAAACGCTATGAATATTACCGTAAGCTATGATGATGCAGATGCAAACAATATTGTTCATGCTAATTTTGTTGCCAAATCCGTGGCAGAAAAAGAAGCAAACAGAAACGAAACACCTGTAAAACCAATAGCTGAACCGGCAACCGTTACACTGCCGGGCAGCCTTAATGTATCCGATGAATTAACCATAACACCGTTCATATCCGAAACACCGGGTGTACAAACATACCAATGGTATAAAGACGGAGAAAAATTAGACGGAAAAACAAACCGTGAATTAAATATTCAAAATGTTACAGATAGCGATGCCGGCAGTTATCAGCTTCAGGTTACAACAACAGTAGATACTGCAAGCGTTGATGTAATGAGTGCTCCCTGTGTGGTAACAGTAAGCGAAGCCTGCCAGCACACAAATAAAGTAAAGCTTCCTGCAGTGTCTTCCACCTGTACGGTTCAAGGACACGGCGAATATGTATTCTGCAATGACTGCAATGCAGTAATTTCCGGTTCAGATGCAAAATTGCCGCTTGCACCTCATAATAATATTGAAAAGGCAGAAGCACAGTACTTAAAAGCAGAAGCTACCTGTACTGCAAAAGCAGTGTACTTCAAGAGCTGTTCTGTATGCGGTGAAAAATCTGCTGAAACATTTGAACACGGTACAGTGAAAGAACACAACGGCACGGTAGTCCGCAATGACAAACCGGCAACCTGCACAGAAGAAGGCTATACAGGCGATTTTTACTGTAAAGATTGTAATGTAAAAACTGCAGACGGCACGGTAGTTCCTGCCAAGGGACATATTTTGGTTAAGGTTGAAGCTAAAGAAGCTACCCATGACACAAACGGAAATTCGGAACACTATGCATGCTCCGATTGTAATAAGCTGTTTAAAGATGCCGATGCATTGGTTGAAATTACTTTAGAGGATATTGTAATTTCAAAAGGCGAGCATATTTACAGCGAGGATTATAAATTTGATGCGGAAAATCACTGGAAAGTATGCGATTGCGGCAATGTTGCTGAAACAGAAGCGCATAAATTCAATGACTGGACCGTAACAAAGAATGCCACTGAAACCGAAAACGGCAGCAAGGAGCGCACCTGTTCCGTATGCGGTTACAAAGAAGTTGCTGAAATTTTGGCAGACGGTGCCGCAGATTATGCGGGTTCAGACGGCGAAAAAGTCCCTGAAACCGGGTATAACAGCCATATTATTTTATGGGCTGTCCTTTCCGTTCTTTCCGGTTCGGCTCTTTGCATAAACATTTTATCACACAGAAAAAAGAAAGTTAGGTAATCATTCAAAACCGGTGGCAGCGTCATCACGCTGCTGCCGGTTTTTCTGTTGTAAATTGGTAAACAGGCAGAAAGACAGATAAATTCTCTGCCTGTTTATTGTATAAAAAACAAAATCCGAAAGTGACACCGACAACGGTGCGTTTCGGATTTTTATTTTTTATGAAGATTGGATTTTTGTTTTAAAAAAAGAGTGCAAAAAGCACTCTTTTTAATGGTGGAGATGTCCAACATTGAAAAATTGGAACTCTTCAAAAACGGCGTAACTACGGTACTTTTTAGAGTTAATCCATTACTAAATTTTAAAATCTACCCCTTATTCTACCCCACAAAGTAAAAAAGCAATAAATATTCGATTAACAAAACAAGTCACTTATACTTATTTATATTAATTATAATCATTTATTATATTAGTGTCAAAACATTTTATAAAAACAATAGAGCAACTATTAAAGTTGCCCTATTATTAACCAGCTAAATTTACTATATAGTCATCTACCTTTATAATTGAATCATTATTCATACTATCAAAAACATCAGCATATGTGTCTAATGTTATATGAATATCTGTATGCCCTAACCATTTTTTTAATACTATCGCAGGCACATTCGCTTCTATACATCGAGTAGCAAATGTATGTCTTAAAGAGTGCTGTCCTCTTTTCTCAATCCCACACTTTTCGCATACCCTCTTATAAAAACAATTAACCTGACTTGTGCTAATAATACCATTCTTTTGTTCATCATAAAAAATTAAATTTAAAGGATTATCACTTTTCTTATTAATAGCCTCTTTAAGAATAGGTTCTAATGTTTTCATTATTGGAACATCTCTGACACCAGCATCTGTTTTTGTGCCATTTTTTATAAAATCCCTAAAATGTTCCCCTCGTGCTACAGTTGACCTTATATGTATAACACCTTTTTCAAAATCAACACATTCAGGTGTAAGTGCATTAATTTCGCCCATTCTCATTCCTGTAAATAATTCAATTAATAGTTGCCTACTATAATCATTTCGATTTTTTTGTCCTTTATAATTTTGCAGAAAAGCAACAAATTTCGCCTGTTCACTCCTCGTAAGTGCTTTAACTTTTTTATCAGGTTTATCCGACTTAGGGCATCTTAAATTATTAGAAAACATTATGTTCTTCTGAATAATATCTCTATTACAGGCTTCCCTATAAGCCATTTTCAACTGCAAAAAGACCTTTCCTATTGTACTATTAGAATAATGTGTTAAGGAGCGAAGAAACATATCAATTTGCATTTCGTTCAATTCACATATTGGGATATCTCCAATAAAACTTTTTTCAATAATACGCAAATTAGACATATTCCTTGAATAGCCCTGCTCATGAACAAAATTTTTCTGTAAATCTGACTGATACTTTTCTTTAATTATATCTGGTATAGTAGCATCAATATCTATACCAGATTTTTTCCTTTCCAAATCATAAAGGAACTTTTCTGCTTTTTCCATACAGATAATATCACTCTGTCCATAGAATGATTTCCTTTTAGTTTCGTTATATTCATCTGTATATACAATTCTGTATTCAAATGTTCCATTAGAGCGTTGTCTGAAAGTTCCTTCGCCCTTTTCATTTTTCTTTTGTTTCTTTGCTTTTGCCATAATTACCTTTCTCCTTACTTCCAATAACCATCATTCTGTTTTAAATGCTTTTTGGAAAAGTAATCAATCAAAGCATGTGCTTCTACTACCTTTATTCTGCCAAAATCAGATGATGGAAACTTCGGATCATTAAATAACTTTTGGACAGTACTTTCACTCCATCCAAGCATTTCTTTAAGCTCGGAAATCGTGTAGAATTTAACATCGCTTGATATATACATCTGACGATATTTTTCATTTATACTGTTCATAATTACCTCCTTCACACTGATTCTATATGAAATATTAAAATCTGTTAATTATGCGATTTTCTTGTTTTAATTGAATAATCATAGCCCATTTTCTGCTGACAGTAAGTGCAGATTTCTTTTACTAACTGAAAAGGATCAACCCTTCTTATTTCATAGTCTTTTGTTGAAAAGAAGTTATTTAAACAAGTACCGCACAAGCAAAGTTCAAATGACTTAATCTCTGTACCTTTATACAACCCTAAACTGATTTCAAGAGCCTTATCAACCTTTAACATAAACTCAGCATTTGCAATCCCTATAAAACCCAACAGTCTTTTTTTGTCAACTGTTCTGATATGCTCTGCCAGCAGCATTGAATCTTCAGGCAAACCAAATTGTCTGCCGATATAAACATGTGTAGGAAGATAAAACTTTTTAGGTTTCTTATATTTCTGATTCTCTCTCCCAATTTAATATAATTCAATTCCATTTTTATATCCCTTTCGTATATACCTTTGTAAATATTTTATGATGTTTTAATCTTCAAATACACGGATTATATATACTAAAGGGATATATAGTTCTATTTATTTCTATTAATTTGATATAAAATAAGTTTAATATCAAATTAATATATGTTCACCGTTCTCCCATCCCCAAGCAAAGCCTTTGAAATCTTTCACCCAACTTTCAAGGGATTGGACTTTAACTGTACCTGAAAGGTTGTGTATAACTTTACCATTGCCGATATAAATTCCGACGTGTCCATATGGATTGCTTGCATATCCATAAACTGTTGCACCGACTTGAATTTTGCTCCAATCACTCGATACTGCCCACATATCAGCAGCACATAATGCACAGTGTGCTGATCCTCTTGAACCTGTTACAGCTTGGTATACATCCGCTACCCAAGCCTGACAATAACCTGATTTTGCAGAAATGCCATAACTCTCTGAATTTGTGGCAGCAGTTACAATCTTTCTCTGTGTATCATTTACAACCTCATCACCAAAATCTAATAAATATTTCTTTTTGCTCCTTGCTTTCTATTTGGTTTGTTGCAATAAAATAGGTGCTGACTGCAAAAATCACAATCAGCACCATAAGTGTTATAATACATATTTTGTTTTTCATTTTTCCTCCAAAAAATAAAGTGCCTGTAAAAATACAAGCACTTTAAATATCTTTTAAAATTCTTCACTTAATAAAAAGTCGGCAATATGCATTGTTTTTATTCCTTCATAATTGCCGCCTGCAAAATCATCAGTTGTTAATACATATTTGGGGTAATTATCGTGTATTTCAAGCAATCTTTCATATTCTCTTTTTTCGGTTTTTTCTGATAAAATCTCTCGTGTGACCTGAACATACATTTTATCATTCTGTTTCGTTGCAACAAAATCTATTTCGCCGTCATTTGTTTTGCCGATGCAAACCTCATAACCTCTTCTTAACAATTCAAGATATACAACATTTTCAAGCATTGCTGCAACGGATGTTTCTGTATATCCGAGTACACTATATTTAAAAGCACTGTCTGCCACATAGAATTTTTCCTGTGTTTTGAGCAGTTCCTTACCATTCATATCATATCTTGAACAGCGGTGCAGAATATATGCCTTTTCAAGTTTTTCAAGATAGTTGTATACAGTTTCATTATCAATCTTTCTGTGCTCGGATTTCAAATAATCAGACACAGATTTTGCAGAAAAGGTTTTACCAATATTGTTAAAAGCAAATTTTACAATTCTTTCTAACTGATCTACTTTTCTGATGTTATTCCTTTTGACAATATCAGAAAAGATAGTGGAATTATATATATCCTTTACAATCGTATATATTTCGTTATCAGAATAATTCTGTAAATGTGTTGCAGGAAAACCACCGAGTCTTAAATAATTTGAAAGTTCTGTTTTATTATCCTGTAATTCTGAATACTCTTTCTTAAATGTTAGATACTCTGAAAAAGATAGTGTAAATATTCTGAATGAAACATATCTTCCTGTAAGATATGTGGATATTTCTGAGGACATCATTCTTGAATTAGAACCCGTAACATATATATCCGTTTCATAATCGGAATACAGGGAATTAACAACTTTTTCCCATCCTTTTATTTCCTGAAGTTCATCAAGAAACAAATATGTTTTTCCGTTTTTATACAATCTTTCCTTTATCATAGAGAACATTTCTTTTGCAGTCATATCCTCATATTCCATAGAATCAAAGCGTATGGAAACAATTTGTTCGTCAGCAATTCCTCGTTCTTTTAACTTGTCAATGATCATTTGCAATATGGTTGATTTTCCGCATCTACGAACACCTGTCAGAATTTTTATAAAAGGCGTGTCCGTATATGCCATTATCTTATTAACATACATCGGTCTGTTTATCATATATAACACCTCATGTTCAGCTTATTATAGTATTTTCTATATTATAACCTAAACAAATCGAAATATCAATAACTTTTGCGATTATAATCGCAAAAGTTATTGGAACATAGAAATGTTATAAAATTATGCAGCCATTCCCTCATCTTCTCCCGGTTTCGTTGACATCAGCTTATACAGTTTTGTGTTCTTTGGAAAATCATTCTCAAACGGAACAAGTGAACTTCCGATTTTAATAAGTCCGTGACCTGCTTTTGCATTGGTAATATAATCAAGCTCAGCATCGGAAATATTCAGCAGTCTTGCAAGCTCGGTCCTGTCCGTTGCCGCCTGATTGAGCATCACAACAAATTCAGAGTTTGAGAGCATTGTTCTTGCCGTATGGCTTTGCAGAATATCTTCAACATTCTGTGTAATGCCTGTTACGCATGCGCCGTACTTTCTTGCTCTTTTCCACAGCTTGTAAAGAAATTCAGCACTGTATTCGTGTTCAAACATAAGATAAATTTCATCAATGAAAATATATGTTCTTCTGCCTTTTTCTCTGTTCGCAGTAATCCGGTTGAGAATACTGTCAAGGATAACAAGCATACCGATAGGCATTAACTGTTTGCCGAGTTCAAATATATCATAACAGATAAATCGGTTGTTCGGATCAATGTTTGTCTGCTTTGAAAAAGTATTGAGTGAACCTTTAGCAAAAAGTTCAAGAGCAAGTGCAAGCTGATTCGCTTCCTGTTCAGGCTGTTTCAAAAGTTCTTCATATAAATCAACAAGGGTGGGCGGCTCACCTGTATAGTTACCGCTGATATATTCACGGTAAACATTGTAGGTGCATCTGTCTACAATAGATTTATGCTGTGGTGTAATCGCATTGCTGCCCATAATCTGCTCACATAGGGACATAATGAACTGTGTTTTATCAACTAAAGGATCTGCACCTTCACCATAGTTTCTGTTTAAGTCCATAGCATTTATATGATTTTGTGAGTTTGCCGAAATTACAATATGCTGACCTTTCAATACTTTTGTTATATCTCTGTCCTCACGCTCAGGATCAATGATAATTACATCAGCATTTGTATCTGACAATGCTCTGCATATAATCTCCATTTTAGCAGTAAAGGACTTACCGCCGCCCGATACACCAAGAATAAAGGAATTTCCGTTAAGCAGTAAAAATCTGTCAGCAATAATAAGGTTTCTGTTTCTCGGATTGACACCATAGTAAATACCTTTCTTGTGGTAAATGTTCTGAACATTGAAAGGAATAAATACTGCAAGTGATTCGGTAGTGAGTGTACGCATTGTATCAATCTTTCGTACACCATATGGCAATACTGTTTTGAGTGCATCATACATCTGCTCACGAAGTTTGAAAACAGCCATCTTGCACATTGACGAATTTGCAATGTTGCAGATTTCTTCTGTATCTTCATCAAGCTGTTTCTTGCTGTCTGCCATATGAACAATAGTAATAACACCGAACATCATTCGCTGGTCACGGGTAGTAATATCATCAAGAAATTCTTTCATTTCCTTTTTCTGCTGTTCCATATCATATGGAATGGTTGCAGAGAAATTGTTGTTTGCATTCTGTTTTCTCTGCCAGTTTGTGATATTTGTTTCTACTCCAAGCAGTCTTGTTTCAGCTTCCTTAATACAATTTCTGCAAAAATGCGATATGTTTTATCTGTTTTCTTTTGCATTAATTCTTTGCCTTTGCAAAAACTTACCATAATACTGCAAAGCTCTGCGGATATATTCAAGCCTTTTACTTTCCGTAACATTTTTCGGGATAAGTTCATTCAGAATGTCAGATTTAAGAATAACCCTGTCTTTCTGATTCGGTTTTTCTTCCTGCATTACAGTAAACATTTTATCTCTTGTTAAAACATTTTCATTAAAAGCCTTTCGCAATCTTATAGCCTGTGCGTGAGTAGGTGTACAGACTTCTTCATCTATTGCATCTACCAAATCACGCTGACTATCTTCATCAAGATATGAAAGCTCAACAGCAGGTCGCATTTTCATTTTGCCCTCATCAACAAGTTCAAGCAGTTCGGGAACAAGATAAGTTAAACGGATATATCTATGAATTTGCCGCTCACTATCTCCGTATTCTTTTGATAATTCTGTCACACTTAACTTCTTGCCCAGTGGGCGAGAAGTTAAATCTGTTCGCTTACCTTGTTGTTTGATGGCATCCAATTTCATTTTATACGCAAAGGCTTTTTCACTCGGCGGAATGTGGGTCCTTTGAATATTACTGTCTACCATAATGATAACAGCTTCCATATCATCTAAATCTTTTACAAAGCACTGCAATGTATCTTTACCCACACATTCGCTTGCCCGTTTTCTTCGGTGTCCTGATATGAGTTCATATCTGCCATTAGCCTTTGGTCTTACCATAGCAGGAACGAGTACGCCACGCTCTGTTACACTTTCGATAAGCTCAAGCATATCTTCATCATCTCTGACTTTAAAAGGATGATTTGGAAAATCGTCAAGCAGTTCTAAAGGGATATGTTTTAACTCGGATGTTTTCTTTTCACTTTCTATAACCTCCTTTTCCATTTCAGCATTTTAACCTCCTTATTCAGATTTAGCCGTCTAATATAACGGCTATATAAAATAAAAAATGCCACTCATTCAAAAAAAGAATAAGTGGCTATGTATAAATTTATATATTAATTACTATCTAAAATAATGGTTAAAAAGCACCCCAAAATCTACCCCAATTAGTACCCCTTGTACCCCTAAAATCTACCCCTTAACTTTAATTTTGTGCGTAGTCTGTACAGGTTTGTATGAGTACAAAATCAATCTTCAAAGTGCTGATTTTCCTTGTATTTAAGCCAAATTTGGCCAAATAAAAGACGGCACTCTGTATTAAACAGTGTGCCGCCTTTCGTGGTGGAGATGGCGGTAATCGAAACCGCGTCCTGAAACATATCCTCAAGGCTTTCTCCGTGTGCAGTTTGTTATTTAAAGATTCCCCTCACAAAACGGCAGCAAACAGCCTTTTTGCTACGGTAGGTTCTGATACCTGACGGAGACCGAACCAATTCCCCGTTCATGTTCGCCGCTAAATCGACGCCTTATTCAGTGCCACGGCACTCACTGATAAGACGAAAGCCGCACTTAGGCAGCTAAAGCTACTGATTTATTATTGTCAGTTAATTTTAAAGTGTTACTTTTAAAGCGGTGCAACTCCGCTACACGCTTACCAAGATTCCCTGTACCAGTCGAAATCCTTTCATCCCCATATTCAATTTAATAACGCTCTTTTATTGCCCTTTCAATTGTGCGCTGTGCATCTCTTTTAGCGGCAACATCACGCTTATCATGAAGTTTTTTACCTTTGCAAAGCCCGATTTCAAGCTTTGCCCTGCCGTTTTTTATATAAAGCTGAAGCGGAACAATACACAATCCCAGCTGCTGGCTTTGCCCGAAAAGCTTCATAATTTCTTTTTTATGAAGCAGCAGCTTCTTTTTACGCATAGGATCACGGTTAAAAATATTACCCTGTTCGTACGGTGAAATATGCATGCCTATTGCAAACATTTCGCCGTTATCAACACTGCAGAAGGAATCCTTTAAATTAATTCTGCCGTTTCTGATGGATTTAATTTCTGTTCCGTAAAGCTCTATTCCGGCTTCATAGGTATCAAGAACAAAATAATCGTGATAAGCTTTTTTATTTCTTGCGATTATTTGTTCAGCATTTTTCATATCCAAGCCAATCACTCCTTATTATGCTCATTTATTCTATATTATATAAGGCTTCTTCCCTCTATCGCTCTTGAAAGTGTAACCTCATCGGCATATTCCAAATCGCCACCTACCGGCACACCGTAAGCAAGCCTTGAAACGGTTATGCCCATAGGTTTAAGCAATCTGCTGATATACATAGCGGTTGCTTCTCCCTCTACAGTGGGATTTGTTGCCATAATAACCTCTTTTACTTCGCCGTCTGATAAACGTGCAATCAGTTCCTTAATTCTTATCTGATCGGGACCTATGTTATCCATAGGCGATATTGCCCCGTGCAGAACATGGTATGTACCCTTAATAACATGTGTGCGTTCTATTGCCGCAACATCACGGGGGTCTTCAACAACACAGATTTCACTTTTATCCCTTTTTTCATTTTTACAGATAGAACACAAATCATCATCTGCAAGATTGCAGCAAATTTTGCACTGCTTTATTTTGGTGTGTGCATCCGTAATTGCACAAGCAAAGGCTTTTGCATCTTCGTCGCTTAATCCAAGCACATAAAATGCCATTCTTTGAGCAGATTTATGCCCCACACCCTGCATTCTCTCAAACTGATCTATTAAATTCTGAAGAGGTGCTAAATTATAAGCCATAACTACTCCCTGATATGTTTAAAGTCCCGGTATATTCATTCCGCCTGTAACAGAGGAAAGCTCGCGTTCTGATTCCTCTTCAATCTGACGCATTGCTTCATTCAGTGCTGCAACCAGCATATCTTCAAGCATTTCAACATCTTCCGGGTCAACAACCTCCGGATTAATTCCGACTGCCTTAATTTCATGCTTTCCGGTTACGGTAACTTCAACCATTCCGCCGCCTGATGAAACAACATATTCCTTTTCGGCAAGCTCTGCCTGCTTTCTTTCAATATCCTCCTGCATTTTCTGTGCCTGCCTGAGCATATTCTGCATATTCTTAGGTCCGCCGCCCATTCCCTGTGGAAGTCTTGCTTTCATAGTATATCTCCTTTATTTTAAAATTTATTCAATATTGATATTTATATTTCCCTGTGCTTTTAAAATAAGATCTTCAAGAGGATCTTTTTTTACATGATTTTCTTTTTTCTTGAAAATGCCAAGCTTATACTGCTTTCCTGTTACATCAAACAGCGCCTGTTTGATTGCCTTTGCGTGCGTAGTCATTTTAATGAATTCTCTAAGCATCGGATTACTGCTTTCCAGAAGAAAATACTCTCCTCTTACATACCCTGCCGCATCATTCAAAACACCGTAAATAGCAATATCGGATTTATATATTGCATCCATAAATTCTGCCCATTCGGTAAATTCTGTCTGAATAACCTCCTGCGAGGCAGGCGCTGCAGGTTCAGCCGGCATTTCAGGTTCATCTGAAGCGGCAGAAGTATCCTGCTCTTCCGGCGCACCGTTATCGGGCATATCAATATCCGGCAATGTTTTCTTTTCCGGCTTATCCGCTTCTGTGTTTAAGGGCTCCTGCGTTTGTTTTACAGAAATATTTTCTTGGACATTCTTTTCTGCCGAAACAGCCGGTGAAACAGAAATTCCGTTTTTAACTGCCCTTTCAAGGAACGCTATCCTATCTATAATTGCATCTGCTGAAGAATCAAGTTTCGGCGTACACAACTTTATAAAGCTCATTTCCATTTCAATTCTTGCATTTGCACCGCCCTTGATTAAGGTTAAAGTATTCTGAAACAAATCAAGCGCAAAAATTATTTTTGCAAGCGTAAATGTTTCTGCACCCGCACAAACAGCATTGTATTCATCATCTGTACAGATAATCAGTTCTCTATTTTTCTTAACTGTTTTAACAATAAGAAAATTTCTGAAATGATGAATCATTTCCACACAAAGATGTTCCATATCATAACTGTTCTGATGCAGGGAACTGATAATATTAAGTGCTTCGCCGCTGTTTTGATTGCTGACCGCATCCGATAGCTGATAAAGCGCTTCCCTTCCTGCTATACCGGCAACCTCTGAAACAAGTTTTGCATTTATATCTTTATTTCTTCCTGCACACTGGTCAAGAATAGACAGAGCATCACGCATACCGCCGTCAGCAATTCTGGAAATAAGAATTGCCGCATCATCATCAAGATTAATTCCTTCACAGCCTGCAACCTCTTTCAGTCTGACAGCCATTGTTTCAGACTGAATACGCTTGAAATCAAATCTTTGGCAGCGTGAAAGAATGGTTGCCGGAAGCGCATGAACCTCTGTTGTGGCAAGAATAAATATAACATGCGCAGGCGGTTCTTCAAGCGTTTTAAGAAGCGCATTGAATGCGCCTTTTGAAAGCATATGAACCTCATCTATAATATAAACACGGTATCTGCCCCTGGCAGGTGTGTAATTTGCTTCCTCTCTTAAATCACGTATGTTATCAACACCGTTGTTTGAAGCGGCATCAATTTCAATCACATCGTAAATACTGCCAGAATCAAGCCCTTTGCAGATTTCACATTCACCGCACGGTTCTCCGCCTGCATTATTTTCGCAGTTTACCGCTTTTGCAAGAATCTTTGCACAGGTGGTTTTGCCTGTGCCCCTTGAACCAGTAAAAAGATAGGCGTGGGATATTCTGTTTTCTTTGATTTCATTAATAAGCGTTGACGTAACATGATCCTGACCGTAAACATCAGAAAACACTTTAGGCCGATATTTTCGATATAAAACCTGATACAATATTCCCACCCTCCTTTACATAAAACAATACGGCTGCATTCTCAGCGTAACGTACAGACTTGTCTGCGGCGCACAGAATAATCCACTTATTGCTGCTCGGTTCCCCGCCTGACAAGGTTCGTAGCATCCCGTCGCACAGGGCCCATACGCTACGCTAAAAATGCAACCGCTTATTAGCAATAGTATTATATACTATTTTTATTCTGAAATCAATACTTTTTCTATTTCACCAAAATATATATAATGCATATCGCCGTCCGCATACCATTTTTCCATAATTTCATCATCTATGAAACCGTTTTTATCAAGCAACTGCTTCGCTGTTTTTCTGCATATAACCGCCAGCTTTGCTTCCTTAAAATACGGTGCATTTTCGTTGTAAACAGGCGTAAGCCCTGTTTCCTTTATCTTATCATAGTCACGTCCACTTTTTGAACCGCAGACTTTTAAAACATCTTTATTTTCCTCGCCGAAAAAGCAAAGTGAAAAATGCGTTTCACTGTCAATAAGCTGTTTTGTATATCTGCTTTCCCGCACATAAACCGTTACTGTATCCTTGCCCCAAAGCTCACCTACCGAACCCCATGAAACAGTCATCGGATTACAGCCTTCGCCGTCCTTTGCCGTCAGCAAGGCCCAGTCGTTTGCGATAAGCTTCACTATGTTTTCTTTTACATCTCTGATACTGATTTCTTTCATAATAACACCTCTTTAATATTATATTAAAATAAAACATAAAAATCAACAAAAATGCCCGGCAGAATTATCTGCCGGGAAAAATCCTGCGTTACCAGCTTCCGCCGCCGCCACCGCCTGAGCCGCCGCCTGCAAAACCACCGCCACCGCCGGAAAAGCCGCCTGAAGACGAACTCTGCGGTGAAGATGTCATCGCATTTGCCGCTGAATGAAAGGTGCTGTTCATAAAACTCCAGAATATCATTCTGTCAAACACAGAACCGCCGTACCACTGAGGCGGCTGAAGTTCTATACCTTCAAAATTCTTTGTCCATGCATCCGAAACACCAAGCACATAGGCATATGGAAGAATATCATAATAATATGTCGGATTTTCATCTACCAATGTTTCAAGACGTTCCTTTTCTGCCGTTTCAAGAAACTTTTTGAAACCCGTTATTTTCTGAAGAAAGTCATGCCCCTTTTCCGTTCTTCGTCTTATGAAAAGCGAAAGAATAAGCGAAGCTGCCGCTATTGCAAGACCGATAAGCAGCGCAATGGTTTTTTCACCGCCGCCGATTGTACCTGAACAAATAAACCACGCAGCCGCACCGCCGAGAACGGAAAGAACAAATCCAAGCAAAACAAGTTTCATGGATTTAGAATCAAACACGAGCTTTCTGTTTTCCATAGAATTTACATCCGTAACAATGTGATTCACTGTTTTATAAAAGCTGTTTTCAAGATCTTTTTTATATACGGTTGTTCTGCCGTTTTTAAACAGCCCGTCAAAAAAGCGCCTTTTGCGGTTATCATTGCCGTCATATGCTTTAACATATTCGATTGCAAATTCTGATTTACTGCCGAACATGGATTTTTTGCTGAACTGATTAATTTTTATATATCCCTCGTTGGCAAGCTCTATCATAAGCGGAATAACATCACGGCCTGTTACAGAACCCTTAAACCAAAATGCAACATCAATACTGCTCATATTTTCAGGCGGATAAAACTCAACAACTTCAACCACTTTTTTATCCCTGCCGAATTTAATCCACAGAAACAAAACAATTATAAAAACAGCAAGCGGAATAACAATCATGGAAGCAAGCCTTGCATAATATGCCGCCATATTAAAATAAAAATAGCCTTCGGGAAGTTCGGTTCTTAACGTAAGTGCTTCATTCGGAGATAAACCCTCTTTTATTTTTCCGCTTATTTCATTTCCCGTTACTGAAAATTCCACTGTTTCCGTGCCCACTGTTCCGTAAAGTCCTGTTGAAAGACCAACTTTTTCAGCATCGAATTCTTTGGGCATTGTAACGGAAAAAGACGCATTGTCAATATACGTATCCCATTCGCTTCCTATAATATTGAAATAAAGTTCGTCAAAGCCTTCGCAGATATCTTTGCCCATAACATAAGAATAGGATATTGTATAATTATGTTTTCCAAAAACAAATTTTTCGGCATCGCCAATCTGTACCGTATAATAATTGCCCTCTGCAGAAGCATCATAACTTTCGCTTACAGAAATATTTTTAACCTTTGCACGAACCGTTCCGGAAGAACCGTCAGCACGGTTAATATTGTTAACAAGCGGAATTTTTCTGAATATACCGTGCCTGCGCTGATTAAAATATGCTGAAATCGTTTCTGTAATTTCAAGTGTGTTGTTTTCCAGCACATTTATTTCCACATCATAGTTTTCTATATAGTAATCTTTATACGGGTGATTTTTTGCCGCCGGAAAAACCGCATCCTCGGCAAAAGCAGGAAACACCGATATAACAGCTATAATAAATGAAAATATAAAAACAAGTGAATTTTTGAAAATTTTCATCAGAATTCCACCTTAACTGCTTCCCTTTCGGTTTCATTTTCAACAACAAACATTTTCTTTGCAGTAAAATGGAACATGGATGCGACTATGCTTGACGGAAACATCTGCACCTTATTGTTGTATATTCTGACAACCGCATTATAAAATTTCCTTGCATTCGCAATATCATCCTCGGTTTTGCTGAGCTGATTCTGAAGATTCATAAAGTTTTGATTTGCTTTCAGATCGGGATAACTTTCCGCAAGCACATTAATGCTTGCAAGTCCTTTTGAAAGTTCACTGTTTGCTGCAATTTTATCATCGTCGGATAAATCCTGGTATCTGCCGTTTCTGGCAGCAATTACCCTTTCAAGCGTTTCTGCTTCATGCTTTGCATAACCCTTAACGGTTGAAACAAGATTGGGAATTAAATCCCAGCGTTTTTTCAAATAAACATCCATTGTGGCAAAAGCCTCTTCAACAGAATTTCTTTTTCGGATAAGTGCATTGTATGTTGCACCTATATAAAGCACAATCAGTACAACAATTACAATGATTGCAATAATTGCATATTTCATAAATTACCAACCCTTTCTTTGCAATATTACATATAATATTTTAGCACATGAAAAATTAATTAACAATATTTACTTGTGTATTTTAATAAAAAAACCTTCCTGCCAGCAGGAAGGTTTTAATGTTTTCTGTTGATTGGCGCAAATCAAATTTAAACACCCGAATATGCGCTGAAGCCGCCGTCAACCGCTATGCTTGTTCCTGTTATAAAGCCTGAATACGCTTCATCGCAAAGGAACAGAAGCGTTCCGTCAAGTTCTTCTGCTTCTCCGAAACGGTTCATAGGCGTTGCCGCAAGAATTTTCTTTGTACGTGCTGTCGGCGAACCGTCCTCATTCCAAAGCAGTGTTTTATTTTGCTTTGTTGAGAAAAAGCCGGGCGCAATTGCATTTACACGAATTCCCATGGGAGCAAAATGAACAGCCATCCATTCGGTGAAATTCTTAACTGCCGCTTTTGCCGCCGAATACGCCGGGATTCTTGTTAGCGGGCGGTAAGCATTCATAGATGTTACCATAACAATGCAGGCATTTTCCTTTTCAACCATATCACGGGCAAATACCTGCGTGGGAATAAGCGTACCAAGAAAGTTAAGATTAAAAACAAAGCTGATGCCGGAAGGATCCAGATCAAAAAATGTTTTAACATTTTCATCCTTCTGCAAAAGATCAATTTTTTCAAGCGTATCTTTTGTGGTTGTGCCCTTCGGATTATTTCCGCCTGCACCGTTCAGAAGAATATCACACGTGCCAAGCTTTTCGGCAATAACATTTCTTGCTTTCTGCATAGATTCAGATTCCAGCACATTGCATGCCACGGCAATCGCTGTGCCGCCGTCTGCATTAATTTCATCAGCACATTTCTGCGCAGCTTCTTCGTTCAAATCAAGCACGGCAACCTTGCATCCCTGTTTGGCAAGCGTTTTTGCAAAGGCACCGCATATAACACCGCCGCCGCCTGTTACAACAGCAACTCTGCCATTCAAATTTTCATGTATCATTTTCGTTTCTCCTATATTAAAAGTCTGTTATTTTCTGCTTTTTTCAACAGCTTCCCATAAACCGTTCAGATAGCTGACGCCAAGCGCCCTGTCATAAAGACCGTATCCCGGACGTGCAACTTCTCCCCATATCATTCTGCCGTGATCGGGACGTATATATCCGTCAAAACCGACATCCTGAAGTGCCTTTACAATTTCATACATATCAAGAGAACCGGCATTGCTTTCATGCGATGTTTCGTTAAACCACTGATTATTAATGGAAACATTGCGAAGATGCGCAAAATAAATGCGATCTCTGATGTCAGAATCTTTGATGATTTCAACTATATTATTATCGGGACTTGCACCCAAAGAGCCTGTGCACAGCGTAATTCCGTTGTATTTGCTGGGCACCATATTTAAAAGTTTTTTGATGGCCGCCTTTCCGGTAATAATTCTCGGCAGACCGAAAATACTCCACGGCGGATCATCCGGATGAATTGCCATTTTAACATCGCATTCTTCGCAGACAGGCATAATTGCTTCAAGAAAATATTTCAGGTTTGCCCACAAATCATCTGCTGTTACACCCTTGTATTTTTCAAAAAGCTCTTTGATTTCACCCATTCTTTCGCTTTCCCAGCCGGGCATAGCATAACCGTTTGAATTGCTGTCTATCTCTCTGAACATATCCTCAGGAGATTTTCCTTCCACCTGCTTGCCGTCATAACAAAGGCAGGTGGACCCGTCGGGAAGCGGCATATAAAGGTCTGTTCTTGTCCAGTCAAACACAGGCATAAAGTTGTAACAAATACATTTTACGCCTACTTTGGAAAGATTTCTGATTGATGTTTTGTAATTTTCTATCAGCCTGTCTCTTGACGGCAGTCCGATTTTGATATCTTCATGCACATTAACACTTTCTATGCATTCCATTGAAAGACCGGATTCGGTTATTTCATCATACATTTTCTGCACTTTATCCATTGTCCAAACCTCACCGGCCGGCAGGCTGTGCAGTGCAGGCACAACGCCTGTTACATTCGGAATCTGCTTGATTTGATCAAGGGTTACCGTATCAAGCTCCCTGCCAAACCAGCGAAAAGTCATCTGCATAAACAATACCTCCTTTATTTTTCTGTTTCCGCTTTATTTTATCACAAAAATTTTTTCGTTTCAAGAATTATTCTTCTTCGTTTTTTATATCAAATAAAATTTCTGATTCCTGCGCTATATCCTGAATACAATTATATTTTCCTGTAATTTTGCAGCCGCTTTCATCCATGTTTATTTCCACCTTTTCCGCAAGGATCTCACAGCCCTTCAACTCCTGCGTTTTCTTTTTTTCCAGCTCTGCCCTGGCAAGCGTTTCAAGCGCCTCGTCACTCAGCAGCTTCGTTTCGGTTTCAAAATAATCTGATTTTTCTGTTATCATACCGATTGGCAGACGGTACGAATTAATCACAAGATATGTTTTCTGCTCTGTTTCAACAGCACTGCCTTTTTCTTTATTCAAATAAAGCGGTATTTTCATACCGAAAACGGAAAGTGATTTATATTCTCTGCTTCTGACAGTTATTCTTTCATCCTGATTTCTGTTTATGCTTATCGGAATCTCAATATTCACCTTTGCATAAACGCTGCCATGGGCATGTGTATAATGGTTTTCTTCGTCCACTTCACTTTCGCGTATTCCGGAAATAAGCAAATCGCCTGCTGCAACAGCATCGCCTTCATGAACCTCTGCCCAGCCGCCGCGCACTTCCACACGGACAATTTCACCGTCTCTTTCCGCTTTAACATTCGTTATATTATTCTCTGTCATATCCGGTTTGGAAACTGTCTCATTTATTTCAATCTGTGCAGTGGAACCGAATTTATTTATTGAAATCCACGCTACATCTTCAAAATCAGACAAAACAGCAATTTCAAGCTGCTCCTTATCAATATTTTCCCACCGTGTTCCTATTTTAAAACCGTTTTTTGCAAGATAATCCACAATTTTAACTTCTGTAACTCTGTTGTTTCCCATTACAGTAATATTCCACACAAAACTGCCCATAAAAGAAACAAAAAACACCAAATATACCAAGCCCAGAAAAAATCCCCATCTGTTATTAAGCGAGGAAAAAAGAAACGGAAATCCCTTTCTTTTATATATATTTACCCTGCCGCCGTGTGAAAAAGCAATTTTATGAAGCTGTTTATAAGTTTTAATACCCGTCTGCGCCGTAAGCTCACTTTCATTGAGCCGTATATTTTTCAGATTAAATCCTGCCTGAAAACAATCATTAATAAAATCCTCACGGAAACCGCCGCTGTATTTGAATTTAACGTATCCGAAAAACCATCTGAATAAATTAATCAGCATCTGAAAACTCCACACTTAAAATTGTTCCCTGTACAACGGCGCCCTGAGGAGTTAAAGAATTTATATGAAGATCTTCTCCGAAAAAGGTTACAGCACGTTTGCCTATGTTCAGTTTTATTTTATCCGAAGAATATTCTGTAATGGATTTCAGCCCGTCAACAACACATTCAAAATTTCCGATTATCTCAAGATGCGGTTCGCCCGTATAATATTCAATTGGAAAATCCGTAAGTTCTTTTAAGGATATTTTTTTCATAAAATCACCATTAATTTATATGAATTATATAGGTGATTTTATGAAACTAAAAAAAGAAAGCATCCAAATGTTATTATTAACCTGCTGCTGCATTTTACTTATCGCTTTTTCGGGCAAAGCAAAAAACGGCGCCGTTCATGGCTTTGAAATGGCGGTAAATGTTATTGTACCGTCGCTTTTGCCGCTTTTGATTCTTTTTAATCTTATTATAAAATCCGATGCCGGAAATGCCGTTCAGAAATTATTTGCACCTGTAACAGAAAAAATATTTCGTTTGCCGCGCGCCGCAGGCTGTGCCGTTATTTTCGGGCTAATAGGAGGATATCCCACAGGTGCGCTTTTAACAGAATCGCTTTTTCTGAATGATGATATAGACCGTGAAACGGCGAAAAGACTTTTGCGGTTCAATATAAACGGCGGTGCGGCATTTATTATTACCGGAACAGGAGCAGCAATTTTAAAAAACGAAAAAGCCGGTCTGCTTCTTTTTGCATCCACAACAGCATCGGCAGTAATAATTGCTTTTTTTTCCTCTTTCAAATACAAAAAAATAAAAAGTGAATATTCTTACTGCTCATCCGTTTCATTCGGCGATGCACTCAATAAAAGCACAGATGCCTCTGTGAAAGCCGTGCTTACTGTTTGCGCATATATTATTCTTTTTTCAGCGTTCAACAATATATTATCCGTTCCCGAATATCTTTCCCCCGTTCTTGAAATAACAGGCGGTCTTTCGGATAATTGGCGTATTTTCTCATTGCCGCAAACGGCGGCCCTGCTGTCTTTTTCAGGTATATGCATTCATTTTCAGCTTTTTTCAATTATAAAAAGAATCGGTATGCATTATCTTGACTTTTTTATCTGGAGAATCATTCATGCAGTTATATCCTATTTCGTTTGCCTTCTGTTATTAAAAATTTTTCCTGTTGAAACCGCTGTATTTTCAAATTCGGCTGAAAGTATTGCCGTACCGTTCAGCGTCAATATTACATTATCTGTTCTGATGATTATCGGATGTGCCGTTATTGTACTTGACATTGAAAGCAGGAAACGCAAATGCTGATATTTCAATAAATAGGTTATTTTTAACAAAATTCTTCCATTATTTTGTATGATAACAACAAAAATATTTTCATTTTTATATAGATTTATGTGCTTAATTACTGTATAATGTAATAAATACGGCTTAATTCGTATAATACATACAGAAATGAGGATAAATATGGAAACTCTTGCATTTGAAGGCACTCCGGAACAGGAAAAAGAGTTAAAGGCTGTTTTCAAAAAATATGAAAATATGCCCGGAAAGCTTATGCCTGTGCTTCAGGATGCTCAGGGTATTTATGGGTATCTTCCCATAGAAGTTCAGAGAATGATTGCCGACGCACTTGAAATCTCCCTTTCAGAGGTTTACGGCGTTGCAACCTTTTACAGCCAGTTCAGCCTTACACCGAAAGGTCAGCACAGAATTTCAGTTTGCCTTGGAACTGCCTGCTATGTTAAGGGCGCAGACAAGGTGCTTGAAGAAATAGAAGAACAGCTTGGAATTAAAGCGGGAGAATGCACAGCCGACAGAAAATTCAGCATTGACACCTGCAGATGTGTGGGTGCATGCGGTCTTGCCCCTGTTATTATGATTGATGACAAGGTTTACGGCAAGGTTACGCCCGAACAGGTTAAATCCATTCTTGATGAATACAGAGAAGAAGAAACAGAAACGGAAGAAGGTGCTGAAGAATGACAATAGAAAAGCTTAAAAAGATTAAAGAAAAAAATCTTGATGTTGTATCTGTTCGCCGCCTTGTTGCCGAAGAAGGAGCAAAACTTGCCGAAAACACCGCTTACAGAAAGCAGGTGCTTGTATGCGGCGGAACCGGCTGTACATCATCAAACTCCATGCTTGTTATAGAAGCACTTGAAAAAGAACTAAAAGAAAAAGGGCTGGACGATATCCTTGTTATAAAAACAGGCTGTTTCGGTCTTTGCGCTTTAGGTCCTATTATGATTGTTTATCCGGAAGGTTCTTTCTACAGCCAGGTTACTGCTGAAGAGGTTCCGGAAATCGTTGCCGGCCATCTTGTTCCGGGCGGTAAACCTGTTAAGAAATATCTTTATTCCGAAACCGTTCATGAAGACGGATCAACCATTCCTCTTTCCGAAACTGCATTCTATAAAAAGCAGATGAGAATAACACTTCGCAACTGCGGCGTGATTGATCCTGAAAACATTGAAGAAGCAATTGCCTCTGATGCTTATTTTGCACTTGCTAAGGTGCTTACCTCTATGACCCCGCAGGATGTTATTGATGAACTTCTTGCCGCCGGTTTAAGAGGCCGCGGCGGAGCAGGCTTCCCGACAGGACGCAAATGGGCATTTGCAATGGCACAGGATAATGATACAAAATATGTTTGCTGCAATGCAGACGAGGGTGACCCCGGTGCATTTATGGACCGTTCTGTTTTAGAGGGCGATCCGCATGCAGTAATTGAAGCTATGGCCATTGCCGGATATACAATCGGTTCAAACCAGGGCTATGTATATGTACGTGCAGAATATCCCATTGCCGTTCAGCGTCTTCAGCTTGCAATTGAACAGGCAAGAAAATACGGACTGCTCGGCAAAAATATTTTCGGCACGGATTTTTGCTTTGACATTGATATTCGTCTGGGTGCCGGTGCATTTGTATGCGGAGAGGAAACCGCACTTATGACTTCAATTGAAGGTCACAGAGGAGAACCGCGTCCGCGTCCGCCGTTCCCTGCAATTAAAGGTCTTTTCGGAAAACCGACAATTCTTAACAATGTTGAAACATACGCAAATATTGCACCTATTATACTTAAAGGTTCACAATGGTATTCTTCTATCGGAACAGACGGTTCAAAGGGAACCAAGGTTTTTGCGCTCGGCGGCAAAATAAACAATGTCGGTCTTGTTGAAGTTCCTATGGGCACAACCATCCGTGAAATTGTTGAAGAAATCGGCGGCGGCATTCCGAACGGAAAGAAATTCAAAGCCGCACAGACAGGCGGTCCTTCCGGCGGCTGTATCAGCGCTGATTATCTGGATGTTCCGATTGATTACGACAACCTGATTCAGATTGGTTCCATGATGGGTTCGGGCGGTATGATTATTCTGGATGAAGATACCTGCATGGTTGATATTTCAAAATTCTACCTTGAATTCACTGTTGATGAAAGCTGTGGAAAATGCACACCGTGCCGTATCGGTACAAAGAAACTGCTTGATTATCTTACAAAAATAACAGACGGCAAGGGTGAAATTGAGGACCTGGATAAAATTCAGGAACTTGCAAATCACATGAAGAGTTCTTCACTCTGCGCTTTGGGACAAACTGCCGCAAACCCGATTCTTTCCACAATGAATGCTTTTGGTGATGAATACCTTACACACATTAAGGATAAAAAATGCCCTGCCGGTGTCTGCAAAGCACTCTTATCCTTTACAATTAATCCCGATAAGTGCCGTGGCTGCACACTTTGTGCAAGAAACTGCCCGGTTAGTGCTATCAGCGGAAAAGTTAAAGAGCCGCATATTATTGATTCCGAAAAATGCATTAAGTGCGGACTTTGCATAAGCAACTGCCACTTTGATGCAATTGTTAAAAGATAAGGAGGGGAATAGTAATGGTAAATCTTAAAATAAACGGTATTCCCGTTCAGGCAGAAGAAGGCTCCACTATTATTGAGGCTGCAAGGCAGGCTCATATTGATATTCCGTCTCTCTGCTATCTTAAAGATATAAACTGTATCGGCTCCTGCCGTGTATGTGTTGTTGAGGTAAAAGGCGCAAGAGGTCTTGTTGCGTCCTGCATTTACCCTGTTTCCGAAGGACTTGAGGTGTGGACAAACACACCGCAGGTACGTCAGTCCAGAAGAACAACACTTGAGCTTCTGCTTTCCGAACACCATAAAAAATGTCTTTCCTGTGTCCGTTCAAGCAGATGCGAGCTTCAGAAACTCTGCAAGGATTACGGTGTAGACGAGGACCGATTCCCGTCTGCCGAAGAACTGCAGCCTGTTGATATGACATCGCCTTACATAATCAGAGATAACAATAAGTGCATTCATTGTATGAGATGTGTTTCTGCCTGTGAAAATCAGAATATCGGCGTTATCGGTCCGCGCCAGAGAGGTCATAAAAAAACAATTGGCTGTGCATTTGATATGCCGCTGGACCAGTGTGCATGCGTTGGCTGCGGACAATGTGTTGTTTCCTGCCCTGTTGGTGCACTTTATGAAAAAAATAATATTGCAGACGTATGGGCTACAATCGGAAATCCCGATAAAAAAGTTGTTTTCTTTACTGCGCCGGCAATCCGTGCAACACTGGGCGAAGAATTTGATATGCCTATCGGCACAAATGTTGAGAAAAAGCTGCCCGGTGCAATCAGAAGAATCGGTGCAGACGCCGTATTTGATATGGATGTTACCGCAGACCTTACAATTCTTGAAGAAGCATCCGAACTTATAGACAGAATTACAAACGGCAAACCGCTTCCTATGTTTACATCCTGCTGTCCCGGCTGGGTTAAATTTGCAGAGCATTATTATCCTGAGCTTCTGCCGAATCTTTCAACCTGCAAATCACCGCAGCAGATGTTCGGTGCGCTTCTCAAAACATATTACTGCGAGAAAAACGGAATTAACCCTGAAGACTTATATGTTGTATCCGTTATTCCCTGCACTGCCAAGAAATTTGAAGTTATCAGAGAAGAAATGGCAGGCACAGTTGATGTTGCACTTACCACACGCGAACTCGGACAGATGATTCAAGGCGCAGGCATTAATTTTGAAAGCCTTCCTGATGAGGAATTTGATGCGCCGTTTGAAGTTGCTTCAGGTGCAGGCGCAATATTCGGCGCAACAGGCGGTGTTATGGAGGCAGCGCTCCGTACTGCCGCAAATATGCTTGACGGCAATTTCTCTTTTACAAACTTCAAAGAAGTAAGAGGTATGGACGGTATACGCGAAGCAACATACAATGTTGCAGGAAATACCATTAAGGTTGCTGTTACAAGCGGACTTGCAAATGCAACCAAACTGTGCGAAATGGTAAAAAACGGTGAAGCGCCGTATCAGTTCATTGAAATTATGGCATGTCCCGGCGGCTGTATAAACGGCGGCGGTCAGCCTGTTCAAAAAGATGCAACAAGAAATACAATTGATATTAAAGGACTTCGTGCAAAAGCACTTTATGACCTTGACGCTTCGATGGAACTTCGCAAATCACATGAATCTCCGGTTATAAAAATGCTTTATGATGAATATTTCGGCGCACCAAACAGTGAAAAAGCGCACCATATTCTTCATACAACTTATACACCAAGAAGTAAATATTAATTTCATAAATGAAAGCCGATGCAATGCATCGGCTTTTAATTTGTTTAGCTGATATATAAAAAGCGTGTTCCCTGCGGAACACGCTTTTTATTTTATACCGAATATTAATTTTACTTCATAGCCTCTTCAATCGCAACGGCTGTTGCAACGGTTGCGCCAACCATTGGGTTGTTACCCATTCCGATAAGTCCCATCATTTCAACGTGAGCCGGAACAGAAGAAGAACCTGCAAACTGTGCATCACCGTGCATACGACCCATAGAGTCTGTTAAACCGTATGATGCAGGACCTGCAGCCATATTATCAGGATGAAGTGTTCTGCCTGTGCCGCCGCCTGATGCAACTGAGAAATAGGATTTTCCGTTTTCAATAGCCCATTTCTTATAAGTGCCTGCAACAAGGTGCTGGAAACGTGTTGGGTTTGTTGAGTTACCTGTGATAGAAACATCAACGCCCTCTTCTTTCATAATAGCAACGCCTTCAAGAACATCGTTTGCACCGTAGCACTTAACGGCTGCTCTTTCTCCGTCTGAAAATGCCTTTGTTTCTTCAATCTTCAGTTCGCCTGTGTAGAAATCATAATCTGTTTTTACATAAGTGAAACCGTTAATTCTTGAAATGATATATGCGGCATCCTTGCCAAGACCGTTAAGAATAACGCGAAGCGGCTCTTTACGAACTTTATTTGCTGTTCTTGCAATACCGATAGCACCTTCTGCAGCTGCGAAGCTTTCATGACCTGCAAGGAATGCAAAACATTTTGTTTCTTCGCTGAGAAGTCTTGCGCCAAGATTACCGTGACCAAGACCAACATTTCTCTGCTCTGCAACAGAACCCGGAATACAGAATGCCTGTAAGCCGATACCGATTTTTTCAGATGCTTCGGAAGCAGTTTTAACACCGCTTTTGATAGCTACTGCTGCACCGAGTGTATATGCCCAGCTTGCATTTTCAAATGCAATTGGCTGAACGCCTTTAACAATAGCATCCACATCAATGCCCTTTGATAAACATAAATCCCTTGCTTCTTCAAGACTTGAAAGACCGTATTCTGCAAGACATTTTTCAATTTTAGCAAGTCTTCTTTCCTTGCCTTCAAATTTTACATCATTTGCCATTTTTAAGTCCTCCTTATCTTATTCTTCACGAGGGTCGATATATTTTGCAGCATTTGCAAAACGACCGTAGTTTCCGATATTTGCTTTGTAAGCTTCATCAGGTGTTTTACCGTGGCGGATATCTTCAAGCATTTTGCCTACCTTAACGAATTCATAGCCGATAACTTCGCCTTCTTCGTCAAGTGCCATGCGGGTAACATAGCCTTCTGCCATTTCCATATAACGAACACCCTTGAGCTTTGTTGAGAACATGGTTCCAACCTGGCTTCTGAGACCTTTTCCGAGATCTTCAAGCGCAGCGCCGATAACAAGACCGTCTTCCGAGAAAGCACTCTGTGAACGGCCGTAAGCAAGCTGCTTGAAAATTTCTCTCATAGCTACATTGATTGCGTCACAAACAAGGTCTGTATTCAGGCACTCAAGCAGTGTTTTGCCGGGAAGAATTTCTGCTGCCATAGCGGCGGAATGTGTCATACCTGAGCAGCCAATTGTTTCTACAAGAGCTTCCTCCACAATACCGTTTTTAACATTCAGGCTGATTTTGCAAGCACCCTGCTGCGGTGCGCACCAGCCGATACCGTGTGAGAAACCGCTGATGTCAGTGATTTGATAAGATTTTACCCATTTTCCTTCTTCAGGAATTGGAGCCGGACCATGATGCGGACCTTTTTTAACAGTACACATCTGTTCAACTTCGTGTGAATAAGTCATATTTAATACTCCTTCCAGTTTTATAATAATTTATATTTATATAAAATTACCAAGCATATTATAACCAATAAATACTGTATCTTCAAGTGCAAAGTAATAAAAAATGTCATTATTTTGCAAATTTAACATATTGCTTAAACTTCATGCTGTTATTTAACTTATTTTATTTACTTTCTATAAAGTTCGTTTCTATTATTTTAGCCGTTAATTCAGCCGTGGGAAAATCACAGCAGATTACACCGTAATAAACTCCTTTTTTGAGAGGATACTGCATAAACTGAGGATTAATATATTTTGAATTTCTGTAAGGCCCTTTTATTCCGCCTGCCGTTGAGAGATAATTTATAATATATTTTCCGCTGAAGGCTTCAGAGCTGTCAAGAAAAGGTTTAACTGCTGCATTCCATTTTTCTTCGCGCTTATAGCCGTATCTGTCCTGAATAATAAATGTTTCGCTGAAATGACCGCCTGTTTCAAGCGGCAAAGGTTTTGGATTATTTTCACCCTGATCTTCCCAGCAGGAGCAATTTACACCTATATTTTTACCGTTTTCCGATTTACAGCGGTTCAGAAGAAGAATTTTACCCCTTACCTCGTCAAGCGCAGGGATGCGGTTTTCAATAAACCACTTTTCCGCATCATCTTTAATATACGTGTTATACAAATTGGAAAGGCACGCTTCATCAGAACCTTTGCTGTCGTTTTTAAACATAAAAATGACAGTTTCACTTGGATTTTCTAAAAGAAAACGATAACAGTGATTCAAAACGTCTTCCATATCCATCTGTTTACCGAGACGGTTTGGCGTGTTAAACGCTTTGGCAAAGGCATGCACCATTTTAAGCCTTTCGTTTTTGTTTTCCGTTCTTATATCAAGCAGGCGAATTCCCATACAAAGCTGATTATAAATATTCGTATTCTGACATTTCGTTATATGCGGATACTGCACATACTGCGTTACGCTGTCATGCGTGCCGGGAATATTATACTGCAGCACAGGCTTTGAACCGATTAAATTTTCCATCCATCTGCTTAAATTGATTTCCATAAATATCACCCAAATAAAAGTATATCACGTTTATTTTGTTTCTTCAACAGATTGAAAAATTGTTTCAAAATATGTATAATTATATTTAGCTTATTATTGTGGAGAAACCGTATGATTATTTTTGAAAAAACGGGAAAAGTTATACCGGAGCAGGACAAAACCAATATTGCGCTTGCATTTTCCGTGCCCGACGGAACAAACAGGCTTATCATTGATTATACTTACGGACCGAAACTGCTTGAAGAAAAAAACACGGCGCATGCGCTTCTGAAAAAAAGCATTGAAAAATACCTTGGAAACGAATACTGTGCCGAGCCTGATGATTTTATGCCTGTTAAAAATCTGATTACACTTTCACTTGATGAAAACGGCAAATACAGAGGGGCCGCTCACCGCCAGGCAGATACTCAGCACCATGAAATCGGAGAAGCCTTTGCTTCTCCTGGTTTTCTAAAAGGCAGGATAACCGGCAGCACATGGAAAATTGTGCTGAATGTGCACTGCTGTGCCTGTGATGTAAACTACAGCATTAAAATATCAGCGGAGGAAACTGTATGAAATATTTTCCATGTGAACTGCACTGCCATACAATACATTCTGACGGAGATTTCACACCTTGCTCGCTACAGCAGACAGCAGTAAAAAACAGACTTTCACTTATTGCATTAACGGATCATAACACCTTCAGCGGTACAGAAGAACTTGACAGCAGAATATGTCCGTTTATAAAAGGTATTGAATGGACAACTTATTTCGGACATATGCTTGTACTTGGTGCAGAAAGCTTTGTTGACTGGCGCGATGCCGTGCCTGATAATATTGATAAAAAAATAAATGATGTAAAAAAAGCCGGCGGATTGGTTGGCGTTGCCCATCCGTTTCAGTGCGGTTCGCCGATTTGCACCGGCGGAAGATGGGAATTCAATGTGCACAACTGGAATAATGTGGATTACATTGAAATATGGCACGAGGCTTTTCACAAAGGAAACACCGAAAACAGCCGGGCGGAGGATTTTTGGACTTCCCTGTTAGACAAGGGTTATCATCTTGCCGCAAGCTATGGTAGGGACTGGCACCGACAGCAGAAGGACGGTATGCTCTTCGGCTGCACATATCTTGGAATAGACGGAGAAGTGAATGAAAAAAATGCTCTTTCGGCAATAAAACATGGCAGAATGGTTGTTTCAACCGGTGCAGAATTTTCATTTACAGCCCTGCAAAACGGCAAAACTTATCATATAGGCGATACGATTTCAGACGGGAATACTGTATTCAGCTTTCAAACTGATTTTGATGCAAGAAAAGAGTTTCAATCAAATAAAAACATTGAATATAAAACAATAAAAATAATTACAAACGGCAGAAAAACCGTTTACAGCGGTTCGGAAAAACAGAATGGTGCAGAGCTTATTCTCAACAAAAAAAGCTGGTACAGAGCTGAGCTTTGGGGCACAATTGACGGACAGGAACAGCCGCTTGCAATTACCGGACCGATATATACAGAATAACATAAAAACGGCAGACAACGGTTTTCACCTATTGTCTGCCTTACTTTTTTTAGATTGTTCCCAGTGCATCTATAACCTGTTTTTTATAATGGATAAACTGCGGGGTTAAATTAAAATCTTCTCCTCTCGGATGTCTTTCTTCAATGATGATTTCTTTGCTGATTCTGCCGGGGGAACCTGAAAGAATCAGGATTCTGTCTGAAAGCAAAATTGCTTCATCAATATCATGTGTAATAAAAACCGTTGATAAATCTATTTTTTCCATTACCGAAAGATACCATTTATGCATCTGCGATTTGGTTATGGTATCCAGTGCGCTGAAAGGTTCATCAAGCAGCGCCGCACCGCCGGAGGCAAGATAGGTGCGCAGAAGTGCCGCACGCTGGCGCATACCGCCCGAAAGCTCGCAGGGATACATATTTTCCGTGCCTGCAATACCGAATTCCTTAAAATGTTTCAGGGCTTCTTCCCTTGCCTGCTTTTTCTTCATACCCGAAAGAAGAAGCGGAAGCGAAACATTATCAACTATTTTTTTATATTCAAGCAGCATATCCTTTTGCAGCATATAGCTTATTCTGCCGGGCTTTCCCGTTATATCGCTTCCGTTTAAAAGAATCTGCCCCGTATCTGGTGTAAGAATACCTGAAATGCAATTGAAAAGCGTTGTTTTTCCCGCACCGCTTACACCAAGCAGACTTATAATTTCGCCTTTATTCAGTGTCAGAGAAACATCGCGGAGGACAACCTTGCCGCCAAAGCTCTTTGAAACTGAATTAACTGATAAAATTTCCATTTCTTTCTCTCTATTCGGGTAAAAATTCGTTTGTATATCCGAAATCCTTTTCGATTGGCTTTTCAATAAGCTGATTATCCCAAAGCCAGCCGTAAAAGCCATTCCAGCGCTGTGAATCAATATAGCCCCATTTTTCTGCATCGGCAATGTATTGCTGAGAAATCCATTTCTGGCTTGCACGCACCAGTTCTTCACTGCCTGTAAGCGCACCGGTATCATCGCTGTCAATCAGAATCTGCGCTGCCTCCTCGGGGTTTTCTGCCGCATATTCATATCCTTTTGCCGTTGCGGCAATAAATGCCTTTGCAGTTTCGGGATTATTCTTTAAAAATGCATTATTTCCTATTATAACGGGCGTGTAATAATCAAAAATCGGGTTAATATCCTTGATACTGAAATAATCTACATCAATATTTTTGGTTTTTGCATTCATAACGCCCCAGCCGTAAAATACCCATATCGCATGGTCCGGATTTGCATTTACATCCTCTGCTTCTTCCGTAACCATGTTGGGCACAAGCGAAACACGGCTCCAGTCGCCTCCGTCTGCCGAAACAATCGTTTCCATGATTGCTTTATCAACAGGTGTATCCCATGTTAAATAGGTTTTGCCTGTTAACCCTGCAGGCTTATCCATTCCTTCGCCCGCCTTAGACATAATACCCGATGTGTTGTGCTGTAAAACAGCCGCCACAGCCGTAACGCCAACCGGTGTTTCTGATGTAAATGCCGGGGCAAGCGTATCCTGTGCTTCAATAGAAAACTGAACCTGTCCTGCCGCACAAATCTGTGTTGCCGCAGCATTTTCAGGCGGCTGAACAATTTTTACATCAAGCCCCGCTTCATGATAAAAGCCCTTTTCCAGTGCTGTATAAAGCCCGGTATGATTCGTATTCGGCGTCCATTCCAGACAAATTATAATTTCTGTTTTATTTTTATCACTTTGCTTTGTATCTGCACTGCAGGCAGCAAGGCAGAATACCATCACTGCAGCAAGAAATACCGCCAATATTTTTTTATTCATAATTCTTTTTCCTTTTTCCTGTTTTTCTTTCCCACGGCATTGCCGCTTTCTGCAGCACACTGATCAGCGCCATTAACAAAAGACTTATAACCGAAATAAACACAATTACCGCAAACATTCTGTCAAATGCATAGGCTTTCTTTACTCTTGTCATATAAACGCCAAGACCGTTGAATCCGCCGAGCCATTCGGAAATAACAGCGCCCACCACTGCATAGGAAGCAGAAATTTTTAGTCCCGAAAAAAAAGACGATGCCGCAGACGGCAGTTTAACATGCCTGAAAATATGAAGCCTGTTTGCCCCCATAGAACGAAGCATATTGATTTCATCTTTTCCGGCACTTTTAAAACCATCAAGCAAGCCTATGGAAATCGGGAAAAATGTGGTAATAACAACAAGCGTAATTTTCGGTGCCATTCCAAAGCCCATCCACAGAACAAGAAGAGGTGCAACCGCAATTACGGGAATGGTTTGCGTTATGATAAGAACAGGATAAATTGCTTTATAAATAAAAGAAAACCTGTCCATCAAAGCAGCAGCGATAAATGCAAGCACAATTCCTGCACCCAAACCGTAAACAGCCTCCTGAAGCGTATAGGCGGCCTGCTTCATCATTACAGTAAAATTACCGAAAAACGCCTTTGCAACATCCATAGGAGACGGAAGCATATAAGCCGGCACCCATTCAAAATCACAGCATATAAACCATATAAGTATAACAGCCGCCAGTGCAGTTACAGGGGCAAGCTTATTGATGATGCTTTGTAACTTTTTTGTCAATGGTAAGAACCTCGCCTTCGGGATTATAAACCACCTTAATATAGGCGCTTACACCGGGACAGCCGGCCTGAATTGCCACCTTCTGGCAATTTGAAACAATTTCCATAAGCTGGTCGTAGCTTTCTCCCTCAATCGTTGTTTCAAACGGACCAACATAGCAGTTAAGACCGGTGCTTTTGATATAAGCGATAACCTCGTCTACAATCCTGATAAGTTCATCCTCGTCATGTACATCAGGCAAAACCTGAATTGCCACACTTGCTTTCATAATTTTTTTCCTTTCTGAAATATGTATTCCTCAACAAGTCAAAAGAAAAGTCCTATACTAAAATATAGTATAGGACAGAATTATTGTATATATCGTCTTCACCGTCCATACTAATGCTCGGTTCAAAGGGTATAATCTCAGCCACACGGCACCCCTGACTTATTAAGTTACTGCTATTATAAATTTTTTATCGGCTATTGTCAACTATTTTCTGAAATTCAGCCAGTTTTTCATTTGACAGCGCTTTTTTATCTTTAAGCGGATTTTCAATTCCAAGCTTATCATATTTGAAAAATCCCATTGTATGAAATGCCAGCAGTTCATATTTTTCATACTGAAACTGTTTTGCAAATTCAGCATATTTTCTTATATGCTGTTCACTGTCATTGATTCCGGGCACAACCACCGTGCGAAGCCACAGCCTTTTTCCTTTATCGGAACAATATTTGCCGATGTTCACAAAGTTCTGAAACTCTCCGCCCGTATATGTTTTATAGCTTTCTGCATTGTAAAATTTTATATCAAGAATAATCATGCCGGCATTGTCTATGCAGATTTTAACCGCATCTGTAAGCTCAACACTGCCGGAGGTATCAAGGCAATAATCAATTTTCTCCGATTTCAAAAGCGGTGCGGTTTTATTTATAAAATCTGCATTCAAAAGCGGTTCTCCGCCGGAAAAGGTTACACCGCCGCCGTTTTTAAAATAAGGCTTATAGCGTTTGATTTTTTTTACAAGTTCTTCGGCAGTATAGTCCATGCCGCTGTCGAACCATGTGTCCGGATTGTGACAGTAAACGCACCTGAGCGGACAGCCGGTAAAAAACACACCGTAGCGTATTCCTTCGCCGTCCAGCGTTGCCAGACTTTCAAATGAATGTATTTTTGCCATAAAATCACCTTTTATAATACTTGTCCTTTTGCCATTTTAATGCATTGCTGTTTATATACTCATAAATATTGGCATAATCCTCATCATTGCGAACAATATGATCATAATAAGACCTCTGCCATAACATTTTTCCATATTGATTCGTTGTGAAAGATTTAAAACTCCCAATAATATTTTGTTATGTGTGCATATGGTTATAAAATATGCACCATTGCTGCTGTAATCAAACCCCTTTAACCTATTCGGACTTCTTGTTTTCCATTCCATATATAAATTATTCATTATAATGCTCAAGTAAATTAGCCGGGTATGCCTTTGTCCAATGATAGGGCTGCAATTCTTTCAATGTTATAAAAAGCACCGAATTATCTTCAGTTGTTACAGCTACCTGAACATCCTCTCCCCAATAACGCAGGCGTTCCTGACAAATGCCGCATGGAGATAACACTTTAAAATCAGATTTTTCATTATCTCTGACTAAACACATACAGTGCGTAACCTTTTCATTAAATTTATGAGCTTCAAGCATTGCTCCTGTTTCAATACATAATGCCGCAGAGATATTTGCCGTATCAATAGCAACACTGGTATAATAATTTCCTTTTGAAGTATGCACAATACCTGCCCCACCCCAGCCGGTCGGGTATCTTTTTTCAACAAGCCGTTTTGCACGCTGATACATTTCATTTTCTATCTCATAATTTCTCATTGCCTGCACCTCAGAAAACGCTCTTTAACTTACTAAAAAATATAACATAAAACTCACCTAAACGCAATGAATAGGTGAGTTTATATATTTTATTACATAGATGTATGGAATGTTCTTGCAATAACCTCTTCCTGCTTTTCGCGGGTAAGCTTATTGAAGTTTACGGCATAACCGGAAACACGGATTGTAAGCGACGGATAAAGCGTTGGGTCGTTCATCGCATCAATCAGCTTCTGACGGTTCAGCACATTTACATTCAGATGGTGTGCATCCTGCTCAAAATAACCGTCCAGCATTGTGGTTAAATGCTCGATTCTGTTATCCATATCTGTTCCGAGCGTATCGGGTGTAATGGAGAAGGTATTAGAAATACCGTCCTGGCAGCAGCCGTAATCCAGCTTTGCAACAGAATTAAGAGAAGCAAGCGCGCCTTCACAATCTCTGCCGTGCATTGGGTTTGCACCGGGTGCAAACGGCTCTCCGGCTCTTCTGCCGTCCGGAGTAGCGCCTGTTTTCTTGCCATACATAACATTGGATGTAATGGTAAGAATGGAAAGCGTGTGCTTTGCATTTCTGTATGTTGGTGTTTTGCAAAGTTCCTGATAGAAATAGCTGGTAAGGTCTTTTGCAATATCATCTACGCGGTCATCATCATTTCCGAATTTCGGAAAATCGCCTTCTGTTTTAAAATCGGTAATAATGCCTCTGTCATCCTTAACCGGTGTTACCTTTGCATACTTGATTGCAGAAAGGGAATCAACCGCAACACTGAGCCCCGAAACACCGAATGCCATAAGACGCTCAACATCTGTATCATGAAGACTCAGCATAAGTCTTTCATAAGCATACTTATCGTGCATATAGTGAATGATGTTCAGTGTATTTACATAAAGGCGTGCCATCCAAGAAAGATATTCCTTATAAGCCTTGATTACTTCGTCATAATTAAGTACCTGTTCATCAAACGATTTGTTTTCGGGAGCAATCTGATCTCCGTGCACCTCATCCTTACCACCGTTAAGCGCCATAAGAAGCACTTTGGCAAGATTGCAGCGGGCACCGAAAAACTGCATCTGCTTGCCTTCCTTCATTGCCGAAACACAGCATGCGATGGCATAATCGTCGCCGTAATCTTTTCTCATAACATCATCGTTTTCATACTGTATGGAATCTGTGTCAATAGAAACCTGTGCGCAGAAATTCTTGAAGCCCTGCGGCAATTTACGGCTCCATAAAACAGTGATGTTTGGCTCTGCGCTTGAACCGAGATTATAAAGCGTCTGGAGCACACGGAAAGAGGTTTTTGATACCATATGATTTCCGTCTGCCGAAACGCCGCCGAGCGAGCATGTTACCCATACGGGATCACCTGCGAAAAGTTCGTTGTATTCAGGTGTACGCAGATGACGTACAAGACGAAGTTTAACAATAAGGTCATCAATAATTTCCTGCGCACCTTTTTCATCAAGTGTGCCTTCAGCAAAATCTCTTTCAATATAGCAGTCAATAAATTCAGCAATTCTGCCGATGGAATTAGCCGCACCGTTCTGTTCCTTAACAGCGCCGAGATAGCCGAAATAAAGCCACTGAACTGCTTCCTTTGCATTCTGTGCCGGCACTGAAATATCACAGCCGTAATCAAGCGCCATAATCTTTAACTGATTCATAAATTCAATCTGCTTTGCAAGGTCTTCAAGAAGATGAATGGTTTCCTCATCAAGAAAATCCTTTTCGGAAAGTTTTTTCTTATCAAGCTTTTTCTGCTCAATCAGATAATCCATTCCGTAAAGCGCAATTCTGCGGTAGTCACCGATGATTCTTCCCCTTGCATATGCATCCGGAAGTCCTGTTAAAATTCCGGCATGACGCGCTTTTTTCATTGTATCTGTATAAGCACGGAAAACACCTGCATTATGCGTTGTTCTGTAAATGAATTCATCTTTAATTTTATCAGACATTTCGTAACCGTATGCTTCGCAGGCCTGAACAGCGTTTCTGAATCCCGCAAAAGGAGACACACCTCTTTTTAAAGGCTCGTCCGTCTGCAAACCGACAATAATATCGTCTTCCTTAATAACATAGCCCGGTTTATGTGAAAGAATGGTAACAACCTTGCTTGTATCAACATCAAGCACACCGCCCTTTTCATTTTCAGCAATAAGCAGTTCATTCAGCCTTTTACTTACTCTTTGAGTTCTCTCGGTAGGAGACTCAAGAAAAGAAGAATCGCCGTCATATGCAGTGTAGTTTTTATTTATGAAATCACGAACATTGATTCCGTCACACCAAGCACCTGTTTTAAAGCTTCTCCATGCATTATTCATACATTTATCCTCCTTAATATCATCAGCATAAGCTGTATATCATTTTATCCGGCAGCATCTGCTGCTAAATATAATGATAGCAGACTTACAATGATAAAGCAATTGATATTTATTTGGAAATTAAACATCTTTTTCCGATAATTATAGTAAATTTGCACAAACTTACAGTTATTTACGACTAACCACAACGTATTGTGTATTACTCTCGCTCTGTTGTTACATATTGTGGTTTTATGTTTTCTTTTCAATTATACAATCTGTATTTACTATTTTGTAACATTTTCCTTAAAATTGCTTTTATCACTTCTGTTTCTGCCCTTTTTAAGCCAAAAAAACAATTATACATACTTGCAAAGCAAAATCTACATATTGTTTATTTTTCTGTCATTTCCAAAATATTACACAATATCTTGTATTTTTTCAAAGAAAGTTATTGACAGCGGCACTATATTTTGGTATTATGGTAACGCACCGCAACTGCAGTGTAACCTTTTTGTAATAATTAAACAGGCAAAACTTACGGATTTACCTATAATAGTATGTATTTGCCTGCTTTGGAAATATGGGGTATTAAATTATGAAAATCATTAAAAGAAACGGCTCTGAAGTAGATTTTGATTTAAACAAAATAATTGTTGCCGTAACAAAAGCAAATGCAGCCTGTGAAAAAGAGGAGTTGTCCGCTTCTCAGATAACCGATATTGCTGAATATGTTGAATTTAAAATCCAAAAATCCAACCGTGCTCTTTCAGTAGAGGAAATTCAGGATATCGTTGAAAATCAGATTATGGCACAGGGCGCATTTGAGGTTGCCAGAAGATATGTAAAATATCGTTATAACCGCACACTTATCAGAAAGGCAAATACCACTGATAATCAGATTCTTACCCTTATTGAATGCAATAACGAAGAAGTTAAGCAGGAAAATTCCAATAAAAACCCCACTGTAAACAGTGTTCAGCGCGACTATATGGCGGGCGAGGTTTCAAAAGACCTTACAAAACGAATTCTTCTTCCGGCAGAAATTGTTGAAGCGCATGAAAACGGAATTATTCATTTCCATGATGCAGATTACTTTGCACAGCATATGCATAACTGTGACCTTGTTAATCTGGAAGATATGCTTCAAAACGGCACAGTTATCAGCGGAACAATGATTGAAAAACCGCATTCATTTTCAACTGCCTGCAATATTGCAACACAGATTATTGCGCAGATTGCATCCAGCCAGTACGGCGGACAGAGTATAAGCCTTTCTCATCTTGCTCCGTTTGTTGATTTAAGCCGTAAAAAATTCAAAAGGGATGTTCGTGCAGAGCTTGAGGCGGCAGGCGTTGAGCCAACGGACGAACAGGTTAATAAAATTACGGAAATCCGTGTAAGAGATGAAATAAACCGCGGTGTACAAATGATTCAATATCAGGTTATCACACTTATGACCACAAACGGACAGGCTCCTTTCGTTACAGTGTTTATGTATCTTGATGAGGTTGAAGAAGGGCAGACAAGGGATGACCTTAAACTGATTATTGAAGAGGTTCTGCGCCAGCGTATTAAGGGTGTTAAAAATGAAAGCGGCGTATGGATTACACCCGCTTTCCCAAAACTTATTTATGTACTTGATGAAGATAATATCACAGAAGGCTCCAAATACTGGGATGTTACCTGCCTTGCCGCTGAATGCACGGCAAAACGAATGGTACCCGATTACATTTCCGCTAAAAAAATGAAGGAACTTAAAGTGGACAAAAACGGCAATTCAAATGTTTACACCTGTATGGGATGCCGTTCTTTCCTTACACCGTATGTAGACCCCAAAACAAACAAACCAAAATATTACGGCAGATTTAATCAGGGTGTTGTTACACTTAATCTGGTTGATATTGCATGCTCTTCCGGCGGAGATTTAACAAAATTCTGGAATATTTTTGAAGAAAGACTGGACCTTTGCTACCGTGCGCTTATGTGCCGCCACAACAGACTGCTTGGCACACCAAGCGATGTAGCGCCTATTCTTTGGCAGTACGGCGCACTTGCAAGGCTTAAAAAGGGTGAAACGATTGACAAACTTCTTTTCGGCGGTTATTCAACAATTTCACTTGGCTATGCAGGACTTTACGAATGTGTTAAATATATGACCGGAAAAAGTCATACAGACCATGAAGCAAAGGATTTTGCCCTCTCTGTTATGCAGAAAATGAACGATGCCTGCCAGACATGGAAGAAACAGGAAAACATTGATTTTTCTGTTTACGGCACGCCGCTTGAATCCACTACATATAAATTTTCAAAATGTCTTCAGAAACGTTTCGGAAAAATACCGGGCGTTACAGATAAAAATTATATTACAAACAGCTATCATGTTCACGTTTCAGAAGAAATAGACGCTTTCACAAAGCTTTCATTTGAATCTGAATTCCAGAAACTTTCACCGGGCGGCGCAATCAGCTATGTTGAAGTTCCGAATATGCAGGACAATATTCCTGCCGTTTTAAGTGTTATGCAATACATTTATGACCATATTATGTATGCCGAGCTGAATACAAAAAGCGATTACTGCCAAAGCTGCGGTTACAACGGTGAAATTCAGGTTGTTGACAACGGAGACGGTAAGCTTGTATGGAGATGCCCGAACTGCGGAAACGAAGACCAGGACAAAATGAATGTGGCACGCCGCACCTGCGGATATATCGGCACACAGTTCTGGAATCAGGGAAGAACACAGGAAATTAAAGAAAGAGTTTTGCATTTATAATATGAATGTTGCAGAAATAAAAACAAACGATATCGCAAACGGAGAGGGCGTGCGCACCTCTCTTTTTGTATCGGGCTGCCGCCATCGCTGCCCTGACTGCTTCAATTATATGGCATGGGATTTTGAGTACGGCAAGCCTTTCACAAAAGAAACCGAGAATAAAATCCTTACATCACTGAAGCCAAACTGGATTGCCGGTCTTTCGCTTCTTGGCGGAGAACCGTTTGAACCTGAAAATCAAATCGAGCTTCTGCCTTTTATCAAAAAATTAAAGAAACAGTATCCGGATAAAAGTATTTGGTGTTACAGCGGTTTTACAATTGAAGAAATAACCGGAAAAATCCCTTCAAGAGCTTTTACCGAAATATCGGTTGAGCTGTTAAAAATGCTGGATGTTCTTGTTGACGGAAGATATGAAAAGGTGTTAAAAAACATAAGTCTTAAATTCCGCGGCTCTGAAAACCAGCGTGTTATCGATGTAAAAAAAACATTGGAGCACAACAAGATTATTTTATATCTTAATTAAATCTTTATTTTTTCTTAAGCAAAACAAAAATAATATATATTAGAATGAAGCACACAGAGTTCCTGTGTGCTTTTTGATAATGAAAAAAGAAAGGATAAAGAAAATGAAAGTAAAACACAGAAGAAAATCCCATTCAGGTAAAGTAACCGTTTTTCTGATAGTATCACTTATAATTTTAACTGCTGCACTGCTTTTGTTTTTCAGTTCACGAAACACGGATAATTTTGATTTATTTTCAGAAGAAAGTCCTCAGATTATGATTAAAAACTATGCCGACAACCACGGACTGAATTATAATGAATACCCCAAAAAACTGATTGAACTGCTTGAAAAGAATCCAGAAACCAAAGACTTTGTGCTTTCCTATCCGAAAGAACATAATAAGGAACATACTATGGACATGCGTGAATATAAAAACGGTTCAACCGTTCCTTTGTTTATGCAGTGGGACAAACGCTGGGGATACATAAAATACAGCGGTGATCTTGCCGGACTTACAGGTTGCGGACCCGTGTGCCTTTCAATGGTAGCATATTACCTTACTGAAGACGAGGATATGTCACCCGATAAAATGATAGAATTCGCAAAAAAGAACGGCTATGCGCTGAACGGAATTACAGATAAGGGTTCATCCTGGACCCTTATCAGCGAGGGCGGAAAAAAGCTTGGGCTGGATGTAACAGAACTTCCGCTTGATAAAAACAGAATTGTTAAAAATCTTGAAGTCGGCAATCCCATTATTTGCTCTATGGGACCCGGTGATTTCACAACCACGGGACATTTTATTGTTTTAACAGGCTATGAAAACGGGAAAATCCGTGTAAACGACCCAAACAGCCGTAAAAATTCAGAAAAACAATGGGAATATGAGGATATAAAAGACCAGATAAATAATTTATGGGCTATAAGAAAATAAAAGGGGCATAAGCCCCTTTTTGTTTTACAGATATTTCTTTATTTCTTCAAGCGTATCAACAATATAATCTGCTTTAACAGCATCTGTTACAGGCATTTTATCATAATTAAACCAAAGCGTTTTGATGCCGTACTGTATACCACCCTTAATATCGGCTGAAAGCGAATCGCCTATCATAATGATATTTTCCTTCGGAATATTTCCAAGCCGTTCCAAACAGACATCAAAAAATTTCTTTTCAGGTTTGGGCGCCCCTATCTGTTCTGAATTAAAAATATGCGTTAAATATTTCATCATATCGGCATTCGTAAGCCGCTTTATCTGCTGCTGATAGGATGCATTGCTTGCCACACAAACCGTATATTTATCAGCAAGATATTCCAAAATTTCATATGCGCCCTCCACTGCCTGCTTACTGTCTGAAAACGCTTCTCTGAATTCCGTTTCAAACTGCAGTCCGTCTGCATCAATTCCAAGATGTTCAAAAATCGTTTTCCATCTCAATTTGTAAAGCGTTGGCTTATCTATTTCACCTGTTTCAATTTTCAGCCAAAGCATGTCATTTACTTCTTTAAAAACAGGAAAAACCTTTTCATTATACTGTAAATTCCATTTTTCAAACTGCTTTTTGATTGTTGCCCCGGCACATTCATTAAAATCAAGCAGGGTATTATCAACATCAATCAGTACGGTTGTTATCATATTATATTTTTCTCCGCATATTCAATAATATTTTCATTATTGGAACAGGCCACACCTGTTGCTATTGCTTTCAGTTCATCACATGCATTGGAAACAGCATAGGCACAGCCTGCCGCTTTAAACATATGTATATCATTTTTGCTGTCACCGAGCGCAAGCGTTTTTTCTGTATCAATTGACAGAATATGGCAAAGTCTTTTCAGACCTGTTCCTTTATTAGTGCCTTTATTCATTATTTCCAGATTGTTACCCATTGAACTCACCACTTGTTCATCGGGAAACTGCGCAGCAAGTTTTTCAAGACAATCGGACCTTTCATCCATGTTTCTGAAAAAAGCGTCAAAAAGTTCGGGTTTAAGCGTTTCATTATCAAGCATAGATTCAAAATTCTCCGCCCGTTTTCTGCTGTGTGCAATAACCTTGCGAAAACGCGGATTAATTTTATAATATTCAAAGCACGTTTCCGTCATTTTACTTCCGATTGCCCAGGGATAACCGCCGCTGTATATTTCTATATACGTTTCATATGAACAAAGCAGTTTATAAATTCCCACAGCCGTTTCCCGCGGCATTACCGAGGAATAAAGGATGCCATTTTCCTTTTCATAAATTCCCGAACCGTTTGAAAACACAAAATATTTAATACAGTTTTCCCTGCGGACTGCCTCAGGTATTTCATGATATGTACGCCCCGTAACAGGCACTGTTATAATTCCTCTTTGGCTCAGCCGTCTGATTGCTGCAAGATTTTCCGTGCTTACCTCAGAATGATCATTCAACAACGTGCCGTCCATATCAACAGCAATTAAAGATATATCCATTTTCCATTCCTTTACAGCTAAATAAAACAGAGAATATTACGCAAGCGAAATATTCTCTGCTCTTTTATTATTTTACAAATTCCTTTGTAACGCAAACAATGTTTTCTGCACTTAATCCGAACTGCTTTAACAAATCCTTTGCAGGTCCGCTGTGACCGAAGACATCGTTAACGCCGATTCTTTTAACAGGAACAGGACATTTCTCTGAAAGGCAAGCACAAACAGCTTCTCCGAGTCCGCCCACAATGCTGTGTTCCTCAACTGTAATCACTCTGCCTGTTTTCTTTGCTGAGGCAGCAACAAGCGCTTCATCAAGAGGTTTTATTGTTGCAATATTGATAATTTCAGCATCAATTCCATCTGCCGCAAGCATCTTGCCTGCTTCAATTGCTTCAGCAACCATTAAACCGTTTGCAATAATTGTAACATCCTTGCCTTCTTTGATAACTTCGCCCTTGCCGATTTCAAACTTATAGCTTTCATCGTGAAATACCGGAACAGCCAGTCTGCCGAATCTGAGATAAACAGGACCTTCATATTTATATGCTGCTTTAACGGCCTGCTGTGCTTCAATATCATCTGCCGGACAAATAACAACCATGCCCGGAATTGCACGCATAAGAGCAAAATCCTCACAGCACTGATGGGAGGCACCGTCCTCGCCAACAGAAATGCCGGCATGTGTTGCACCGATTTTAACATTAAGGTGCGGATAACCGATTGAATTTCTGATTTGCTCAAACGCTCTGCCCGATGCAAACATAGCAAAACTTGAAGCAAACGGAACAAGACCCATTGTGCTTAATCCTGCCGCAACCGAAACCATATTTGCTTCTGCTATACCGCAGTTAAAATGTCTTTCCGGATATTCTTTCTGAAAAATACCTGTTTTTGTAGCTGCCGAAAGGTCCGCATCAAGAACAACTATATTATCTGCACCTTCTGCCGCAAGTTCCTTTAACGCTGTACCGTAGCTGTCTCTTGTAGCAACATTTTTTACTTCTGCCATTCCTTATGCCTCCTGTAATTCTGCAAGCTTTGCATTAAGCTCTGCCATTGCAATTTCATATTCTTCTGTATTCGGCGCTTTTCCATGCCAGCCTACTTCGTGTTCCATATAGGAAACGCCCTTGCCCTTAACGGTTTTCATAATAATTGCAAAAGGCTTGGTGCTTTGATGGAATTTTTCAAAAGCCGATTCAATTTCATCCAAATCATTTCCGTCTATAACAACATAATCAAATCCGAAAGCGGCGGCCTTTTCATCAATAGGCTCTGCGCTCATAACATCTTCACATTTTCCGTCTATCTGAAGTCCGTTAACATCAACAATGATACACAGATTATCAAGATTATAATGGGCGGCAAACATCATGGCTTCCCAAACCTGACCTTCTTCAATTTCACCGTCGCCAAGCATAGTATAAACACGTACATTTTCTTTTCCAAGATATTTTGCGCCTTTTGCCATTCCGCATGCTGCACTGATGCCCTGACCAAGAGAGCCGGTGCTCATATCAACACCGGGAACAGTGTTCATATTCGGATGGCCCTGAAGATAAGAACCGATGTGGCGAAGTGTTTTTAAATCTTCTGCAGGGAAAAAGCCCGTATAAGCAAGCGCACTGTAAAGTGCAGGTGCGGCATGACCCTTTGAAAGAACAAATCTGTCGCGGTTTTCCATTTTCGGATTTTTAGGATCAACATTCATTTCCTTACCGTAAAGATAAGCAAGAATATCTGCTGCGGAAAGGCTTCCGCCCGGATGACCTGCTTTCGCATTATATGTACCTTCTATAATTCCAAGGCGAATCTGCGCCGCAAGAATCTGAAGTTCTTTTTTAAGCTTATTATCCATAAGTTTAACTCCTTTTTATGTTATCACATTTACTACCGCATTATTTTAACATTAATCAACAAATACTGCAATAGAAAAAATATATTTCATCTTAATAAAATAAGAAAGATATAATCAATCGGTTTTTTCATCATGAACAAGCAAGGCGCAGATAAGATATCTGCTGGAATTATCCCCGGTTACGCATGTTGACAAAACAAGGATTCTGCTGTTTTCATCAACAGGCTTATCAAACTGCTGACGCACATTTTTTAAAGAAGAATCCGGATTCATAATCATATTCTGAAATTCCGAAAGCTGTGCTTTGTCGCTGAAATCATTTGTATTCAGAATATGCCTGTCATCGTATTTAAAAGCAGATATTACCTGATATGTAATTTTTCTTTGCGGTAAATAAACATAAAAATATTCATTGGAATCAAAAAAAACTTTATCTTCAAAATGATGAAGTGTGGTAAACATTGTATCCCCGTAATTGTTATGACCGTAAACAAGCGTTACCGCATCCGAAAAATCCTTTGCACTGCATTTTTCTGTATAAATCGCACCGCTTTGCAGATAGGATTTATCAACTGCGCTGTGATTTAAATAAAAAGTATCGTCCGCACCGTGCTGTACAATCGGATAATCCACTTTTGTATTATCTATTTTAATCCATGCGTATATTTCATCATTCTTCTGTTTCAAGTCTTTAAAAGGAACAGGATTGAATACAGCCGTTTCATTTTCCTGTGTTGTTATAACGGAAACGGCTTCGGTTGTTTTGTATTCCTGTTCTGCCCTAAACTGATTATAAAGATTAAAACCCAAACAAACAGCAGACAAAACAAATACTGCTGCCGAAATAATCAGTACGGTTTTATAAATTGCTTTTTTATTCATACTATCACCTACAATTCAAAAGCCTGCTGCATAATACAGCAGGCTTACTGATATTTTAAACGAAAAATACATTTTATGCAAGCTTTGCTTTTCCCGTGCAAAGCTCATAATATCTTCCTTTCAATTCAAGCAGTACATCGTGATTTCCGCGTTCAAGAATTTCACCATGTTCAAGCACCATAATGGCATCTGAATTTCTTACCGTTGAAAGCCTGTGGGCAATAACAAACACCGTTCTTCCCATCATAAGCCTATCCATACCGTGCTCAATATGAAGTTCTGTTCTTGTATCAACAGAAGAAGTTGCCTCGTCAAGAATCAGCACTGCCGGTCTGGCGGCAGCCGCTCTGGCAATGGCAAGAAGCTGTCTCTGCCCCTGAGAAAGATTGTCTCCGTCACCGGAAATAACCGTATTGTATCCGTCCGGCAGGCGGCGGATAAAGCTATGCGCAGATGCAAGCTTTGCTGCGGCAATACATTCTTCATCCGTAGCATCAAGCCTTCCGTATCGGATATTATCCATAACCGTTCCCGTAAATAAATGGGTATCCTGCAATACAATGGAAAGAGATTTTCTTAAATCTGCCTTTTTAATGCGTTTTATATCTATTCCGTCACAGGTAATAACACCGTCCTGAATATCATAAAAACGGTTAATAAGATTTGTAATGGTTGTTTTACCTGCACCTGTTGAACCCACAAATGCAATTTTCTGCCCCGGTTTTGCATAAAGGCTTATATTTTTAAGCACTGTTTTTTCCGGAACATAGCCAAAGGTTACATTTTCAAAAACAACATTTCCCTCAACGGCTGTTAAATTGCCGTTATCATTCCAATACCATTTTCTTTCACCGTTTTCCGTTTCTTCTTTCAGAGTAACAGTGCCCTCATCTGTTTCCGGCTGCATTTCCATAATTTCAAAAACACGTTCAGCGCCTGCAAGAGCCGAAAAAATGGTATTCATCTGATTTGTAATCTGCTGTATGGGCTGTGAAAACTGCCTTGTATACGTTAAAAAAGAAGTTAATTTACCGATTGTAAAGGTAATCGGATTCGCAATAACAAGAAGTGCCCCGATAATGGTTATAACCGCATAAGCGGTATTATTGATTCCCGCAGAGCATGGCCCCATTATACCGGAATAAAAGTTAGCCTTTGTTGCACTTTGCCTGAAACTTTCATTAAGTTCCGCAAACTCCGCAACTGCATCTTCTTCGTGATTGAAAACTTTTACAACCTTCATTCCTTCAACCGTTTCTTCAATATAACCGTTCATTTTGCCAAGATTGCTTTGCTGCTGCTGAAAATACTTTCTGGTTTTCTTTCCTATAAATGAAGATACCCAAATCATCAATGCAAGAAAAGCAAGCATAATCAGAAACAAACGCCAGTTAAAATATAACATCATGGCAATAATGCCGACCATTGTAAAGAGCGATGAAATAAGCTGAACAACCGATTGCTCCAGCATCATCTGCATATTGTCTATATCATTTGTAAAACGGCTCATAATTTCGCCGTGTGTTTTACTGTCAAAATATCTTAACGGCAGTGACTGAAGATGATTAAATAAATCACGTCTGATAATATTGGAGGTTCCGTAAGCAATTTTAACCATTATTTTGCTTTGAACAAAACTGAGGATCGAAGCGCCGATATAAAATGCTGATAAAATAACAAGCTGTTTTATGAGTTCACTTTTATCAAAAACCGGAAAAATAGCTTTATCTATTAACGGCTGAAGCCTTGCCGATGCCAACACGGTGCATGCTGTTGAAGCAAGCACGGCTGCAACCGCAACAATAAGCAGATATTTACTTTTTCCTATATAACGCATTATATTGGACACAGTTTTCTTTGTATCCTTCGGTTTTTTAAACCCGCCGTGCATACCCGGTCCGCCGTTAGGTCCCTGATGAGCCATTATTCAATCACTCCTTTCTGCTGTGTATTATTAATTTCCTGATAAATTTCATTGGATTCTATAAGTTCGCTGTGCGTGCCAATGCCTTTAATTTCACCGTCATCCAGCACAAGAATCACATCTGCATCCTTTACTGACGAAATACGCTGTGCAATGATAAATACAGTTGTATCCTTCAGTTCATTATAAAAGGCATTTCTGATTTTGGCTTCCGTTGCAGTATCAACCGCTGATGTTGAATCGTCAAGAATCAGTATTTTGGGATTTTTAATCATTGCCCTTGCAATACACAGCCTTTGCTTCTGTCCGCCGGAAAGGTTTAAACCGCCCTGCGCAAGCACGGTATCATAACCGTTTGGCTGGCGCATAATAAAATCATGTGCCTGTGCGGCCGTGCAGGCTGCAATAATTTCTTCATCCGATGCATCCTTTTTGCCCCAGCGGATATTTTCTTTAATCGTGCCTGTAAACAACGTATTGTTCTGAAGCACAACACCTATAAGCTTTCTTAGTTCTTCAATATCATAATCACGTACATCCACATCATCCACAAGCACACGTCCGCCCGAAACATCATATAATCTCGGAATTAGCGATACAAGACTTGATTTTCCGCAGCCTGTACCGCCTACTATGCCGATAATCTGCCCCGGCTGTGCCGTGAAACTGATATCATGCAGAATATCATCACCGTCTGTTTGGGTTGAGTATCTGAATTTTACATTTTCAAACTGCACTTTACCCTGCATTTTCACTGTGGCTGTTTCATGATTATTTACAATATCAATTTCTGCATCCAGTACTTCTTTAATACGGTCTGCACAGGCCTTTCCTCTTGCCATCATAACAAGAAGCATGGCTATCATCATAAGACTCATCAGAATTTCCATAACATATGAAACAAAGCTTATGAGATCACCTGTTGTCATTTCACCGATGCTGATTGAAATACCGCCTTTATAAAGCACAAGCACCATTGCAAGGTTGAATATAAGCATCATAAGCGGCATTGCAAGAATAATCATTCCTGCCGCTTTTGCACCCATTCCCGAAAGTTCATCATTTGCCTTTTTGAATTTCTTTTTTTCATGGTCTTCGCGCACAAACGCCTTAACAACTCTGATGCCGATAAGATTTTCCTGCACAACGCTGTTTAATGCGTCAATCTTCTTCTGCATTTTTTTGAACATGGGAAAACCGAATTTCATAATAACGCCAACTGCAATCAGAATTACAGGAAGCGCAAACAGCATCATGGAAGCAAGCTCGGCATTTATGGTAATTGCAAAAAACGATGCAAATATAAGAAGCGCCGGCATACGAATCATCATTCTTAAAATCATCATCGTCATATTCTGAATCATCGTAACATCGTTTGTAAGCCTTGTGGTAAGCGATGCCGTTGAAAATTCATCTATATTTTTAAATGAAAATGAAGAAATCTTTTTAAACATGGAATTTCTGATTCTTGCGGCAAATTTCTGGCTTACATCTGATGAAAGCTTCATACATGTTATACCGCCTGCTATTGCAACAAGCGCAACAATAATCATTATAACCGCTTCTTTCAGAATAAACGCATTGCCCTCTGCTGCAGCGGCAGTGCCGTTGATAACCGGCGTAACCCCGTCATCAATAATGCGCCCCATAATTTTGGGAAGATACAGTTGGCATACTGCTTCTATCACCATGCCGAGCGAGCCTGCAATGGATGCAAACCATAAACCATTTAGATATTTTAATAATTTTGTTTTTTTCTTTTTCTTAAATTTATCTGCCATTATCCTCATCTCCTTTTAATTTATTCGGACGTTTATACGAATAATTTTCTTCGCCCGTGGCATTATAAATAACTCTGTCAAGATATGTTCTGAACAATTCGATTTCCTGTGCGCTGAACCCGGAAAATACTTTTTCCTGATACGCCTGAAGATTTTTATGTATATCGGTTAATGCCGCCCTTCCCTTTTCATTCAGATAAATATGGCTTATTCTGGCATCCTTTTCATCATCTACTCTTTGCAAAAGTCCCTGTTTTTCAAGCCTTTTCAGAGAAACGGATATGCTTGCAAGGCTTGTGTGAAGATATTTTGCTATTTCAGACGGCTTTAACCCTTCTTTAAACATAATTAAAAACAAAATTTCTTCCTGCCCCTGAAAAACACCGTTTTCGGATAAAACAGACCTGAAATTATCCCTGCCGATTTTTGAAAGGTAATTAACTGTCGGAAACAGCGGAAACTCTTTTTCACATTTTTCATTCATGATAAAAAATCTTCCCTTCAACAATGTTATGTGCCTAATGTTAGTTGACTAACATGTATTTTACACATCACATTTCCTTTTGTCAATACATTCTTTTAAAAATTAACAATATCTTGCAAAACATTTTTTTATATGTTAAAATAACCGTTTGAATTGAGGTAAATCCAATGAATTTATACGATTATAACACTGTAAACAGAATACTGACAGCACACGGTTTCACCTTTTCCAAAGCCCTGGGGCAAAATTTTATTATTGATCCGGATGTATGCCCGGAAATGGTAGAAAATCTTTGTGCAGGGGAAGAAACCGGCGTTATGGAAATCGGCCCGGGAATTGGCGTGCTTACAAAAGAGCTTTGCAAAACAGCCGGAAAGGTTATTGCCATAGAGCTTGATAAAAGGCTTTTCCCTGTGCTGAAAGAAACGCTTGGCGAATACAGCAATGTTGAAATCATTGAAGGTGATGTTTTAAAACTTAATCTTAATGCTGTTATCAAAGATAAATTCAGCGGTATGTCCTCGGTTAAAGTATGTGCAAACCTTCCGTACTATATAACCTCCCCCGTTATAATGGCACTGCTTGAAAGCAAACTGGATATAGACGAAATTGTTGTCATGGTGCAGAAAGAGGCAGCAGAACGCCTTTGCGCTGAAATAGGTTCAAGAAATTCAGGTGCAGTAACCATAGCCGTTAATTATTATGCGTCTGCACAGATACTTTTTGAAGTTCCGAAAGAATGCTTTTATCCTGCCCCGAAAGTGGACAGCGCGGTTATAAAGCTTACATTAAGAAAAAATCCCCCGGTTCATGTAAAAAACGAAAAGCATTTTTTTGCCGTTGTAAAAGCAGCCTTTGCTCAAAGAAGAAAAACAGCAATGAATTGCCTTTCAAATGGACTTGGAATTTCAAAAAGCAAAGTTTCAGACGCACTGAAAGCTTTGAACCTTGACGAAAAAGCAAGAGCCGAAAACTTTTCAATGGAGGATTTTGCACAACTTTCAGAAATAATTTAATAATACAAATTTAATCAGGAGGTTAAAAATATGGCATCAAAAGAAAAAAGAGAAAATATATTTTCCTCTTATCCTATACCAAAAGCTGTGGCGGCGCTTGCCGTTCCGTCAATGCTGTCAAGCATTGTTAATGTTATATATAATATGGCAGATACTTATTTTGTAAGCCTGATGAAAGACACAAATGCAACAGCGGCCGTATCCATTACAATGCCCGTTTTTCTTTTCTTCGTTGCATTCGGAAATATTTTCGGCGTGGGCGGATCTGCATATATTTCACGTTCCATGGGTGAGGGCAAAAAACACCGGGTAAAAAAAATCAGTTCTTTTTCCATTTATTCTTCATTATTCTCCGGCGCTGTTTTGCTGACGCTTATTTTAATTTTTATAAAACCGCTTATTTCCGCACTGGGTGCAACAAGCGATTCCGTTTACAATTATGCTTACGATTATCTTAAATATATTGCAATCGGCGGACCGATGATTGTTACCTCTATTACAGCCAGCAATCTTATAAGAGGCGAAGGCGCCGCCAAGGAATCTATGATAGGCATGATGATAGGCACGGTTACAAACATTATTCTTGACCCGATTATGATACTTGCACTTGACATGGGTGTGGGCGGTGCGGCAATTGCCACTGTAATAGGAAATATAGCTTCCGTGCTTTACTATGCAGTTTATCTGATTAAAGGCGGTTCAAGCCTTTCCTGCAGTCCGAAGCGCTTTTCCGTTAAAGAGGGCATTGCACGAAATGTTATACCAATAGGAATACCCGCTGCTTTAAACAATATATTAATGAGCCTTTCAAACATTATTTTGAATAATTTTATTAAAGATTACGGCGAATCTGCCGTAGCGGCGCTTGGAATTGCCATGAAGGTAAATATGCTTATTGTTTTTGTACAGATGGGTATTGGAATGGGCATTCAGCCGCTGATTGGCTATTCCTACGGCGCAAAAAATATGGACCGGCTAAAGAAAACCATGAAATTTACAATGCTGTGCACCTTTATTTTAGGCACTGTTTTAACAATCATATATTTTGTTTTCACAGCAGATATTATCAATGTATTTAACGGTGAAGGAGATGCACAGGTAACGGAATACGGCGTTAAAATTCTGAGAGGACTGATGGTTGCAGGACCGTTTATCGGAATTCTGTTCATTTACAACTTTGCCTTTCAGGGAATGGGAAAATCCATACCCAGCCTTGTGCTTTCCTTCGGCAGACAAGGCGCGATTTTTCTTCCCCTGCTGATTTTTATGAGCAGATTTGTCGGATTTAACGGAATTGTCTATGCACAGCCGGCAGCAGACCTTGTTTGTATTGTACTTGCGGCAGCAATGTTTGCCGCAGTTAATGCAAAACTGAAAAAAGATTTTTCCTTTTATCCAAAAGAAAACAAAAGTTAAAAAGCAGGACCGTACATCTGTGCGGTCCTGTTTTTTTAAAATTTTCTGTTTTTTGGCAAGCAAACAAATGCGCACACGCCAAAGACAGCTTGATTCAATTTATCTGACTTGCGGCATTACACAGCGTATGCCGCCGCACGAAGCAAAGGGGGTTTGCTAAGAGGACTTGGAAGCGTTAGCTGACACCCCCCTTTTTGTTCGTTTCTCCGGTACCTCTCTTTTCAACATAAAGAGACGTGATAACGATATTTTCTTCATTTGTAAAAGGAATAACCTTACAACTCTTTTGTAAAAATAATTTCAAACACATTGCAGAACGGAAAAAATCCACCTGCATCCTGATAGCCGAGTTTTCTGTAAAAATGCTGTGCACACTCGTTTGCCTGCGAGGAGGTCATAACCTTATCATAGCCAAGCCCTGCCATTTCATGTTCCCAAAATGAAACAAGCTGTGTACCCAAACCCAAGCCCCTGTATTCCGGCAGTAAATAAAGCATATTCATAAACGGAATTTCATCCCAAAACAAATTCCATCTGAGCCAGCCTGCAAAATCACCGTCAGAAAATAGTATGAACACCTGCTTATCCGTGATTGCTTTTTCCAAAATGGTTTTTTTAATGTGGCAGTCTCTGCTCTGAAGCATTGCCATATCAGCCAATTCGGCGAATCTTATTGTTGTCATAATCACTCCTAAAAAAGTTATGCTATGCAAAATTTTATACCGCTTCACCAAGATAAAAATACTGAAAATACTGCGGCGAATTTTTTAATTCTTAGAAACCGAAAGATTTATTTTAATCCCGATTAAATTTTTACACACAACCACTTTTGTATTTTTACCATATACAATTATAAATTTGTAATTTTAAAAAGTCGTGCACCGTGAGGTTCAACTGCCGCCGTTAATGTATTTTTTATTTTTCCCTCACTGTTATTGGTCCATATATCATAAAAATTATAATACGTATCCGGCATAAGAATGGATTTTAAATCAACCGAAACATTTCTTTTCCTGTTATCTGTATTAAACACAGCTATATATTTGCATTTTTTACCAATGCTGTGCCACACAACTGTTCCTTTTCCGTTTTTCTCATTTGCAAAAAGCCGGCGTGCGCCGCAGGATGTGCGGTGCATATACATATATTCCTTATTCGTAAGCAAAGAAAGCGTCCATTCATCATTTTCAGGCATATTTCCGCCGAACATCAGCGGACTTCTGAAAATACCCCATAAGGTCATCATTGTAATCTGCTCTGCTTTTGTAAAATTCGTGTATCTGTCTGCTTTTCCGTGACAGGGTGCATTTTTAGACAATTTACCAAGCGGCAGCATATCACAGTCCGGCCATCTGCCGTTGCCGACATATTCCTGCCACTGATAACATCGGCTGAACATATCGTGAAGCTTTTCCCACTGATCCCAAAAATCGCCTGTCATCCGCCACATATCGGCATTTTCTGCAAGATGCGCCGCATTTTCAATATGCGCAGGACCGGGGGAAAGAGAAAGCACCATATCTCTGCCGCAGTTATCTATGGCTTTTCTGATCATTTCAATTTCATAATCTGCTGAATACGGATTATCCCACTGCCTGAATTCTGTTACACATATATCATCACATTTAATAAAATCCACACCCCAGCCGGCATAAAGCTCAAAAACAGAATTATAATACTCCTGTGCCGCTGGTGTATTTTTACAGCCGTACATATCTGTATTCCAGGAACAAACGGAAAAATGATGCGCAATATCACGGCAGGTATAACGGCTGTTTTTGATCGGAAGATTTGCATGAACGGCACAGCGCGGCACGCCCCGCATAATATGTATTCCGAATTTCAGACCCAAACTGTGACAGTAATCTGCAATTTCCTTAAACCCTTTTCCGCCTCCGGCACTCGGAAAGCGGTTTTCAGCAGGCATTAACCTGCCGAATGCATCAACATTAAGCTCTGTAAAATTATTATAATCATTACTTTCGGCCTTTGGTTCATACCATTGAATATCACATACAATATATTCCCAACCGAACGGTTTCAAATGTTCCGCCATATACTCTGCATTTTCACGAAGCTGTTTTTCATTAACTGCCGCCCCGAAGCAGTCCCAACTATTCCAGCCCAACGGAGGCGTTTTTGCAAGTTTTTTGCGCATAATCATCACCTGTTTTTATCTGCAATATCAATTAAATTATAAAGGATTTACAGTTAAAGTCAATAAGTATATTGATTTAAAAAAGCAGAAAGGAAAATTTCCTTTCTGCTTTAAATATCCTATTCTGCAATTTTAAGCGCTGCTTCCTTTTCGGCCTTGCGCTCTGCACGTTTTTTCTTTGCCTTATAACCCATAAGCTTATCTAAATGTTCCTGCGGTGTTGCGCATGCACCAAGTGTTACGGTTTTCTGACCGTAAATTCCGTGAAAATCAGAACCGCCCGTTAATAAAAGTTTATTCTTTTTACAAAGCGCCGAAAGCTTTGTAATTGTTTCCTCATCTGCAGACGGATGCCATACCTCAACACCGTCAAGCCCCATGGAAACATATTTTTCAATTTCATTAAAGTTATTGAACTGGGCAGGATGAGCTAAAACCGCAATGCCGCCTGCGCCGTGAATTTCATTGATAACCTCTTCCACGCTTGGGTATTTTGTCGGAGCAAGAATATTTGTTTCGTTAGAAGCATCAAAAAGAGCATAATACAAATCGCCGAAAATCTTTTCTGTATACCCTGCATCCATCAGAGCATGCATAATATGCTGCTTATACAGATTGGTTGAACCCGAAGCATGATTAATGATAAAATCCGAAGTAATCGGAAAACGGCTTGCAACTTTAAGCATCATAATCTGACCTGCTCTTTTTCTTGCAACTGAAATGCGCTTGCACACAGCTTCAAGCCTGTTTGGAGCATCAGCAAGATAGCTTAAAATATGAACCTTTTTTCCGGCTTCAAAATCAAATGCCGAAATTTCAACACCCGGTATAACCGTTACGCCGTAGCGTTTGCCTATTACCTGCCCTCTTACAGTGCCGGCAAGGCAATCGTGATCTGTTATGGCAATAGTATCTATTCCGCTTTTCTGTGCTATAACGATTAAATCTTCAATGCCAACTGAGCCGTCGCTTAATTTTGTATGACAATGTAAATCTGCTGCCATAACCTTGCCTCCTTTGCTAATATAAAAAGGGCTGAAATCCCTCAATATATACATTTTAACATTTATTTTAAAATCTTTCAAGACTCAAATGTTACAAATTTCGGCGATGTGAGGAGTAGTATTAAGTTGCAAGGTTCAAATGATCCTTCGCAACTTATTTTTTTTACCACGGAGGACCCTAAAAATGAAGAAAATGACTATTAGAAAAATGCTTGAAAGAATCGTCGTCGCAACTAACAAACGCAGAGCGAAGAATATAGTTCTGGTCAGCACCGACGGCGAAATCGTGGAAGCGGAATTCGCTGTGGACCTGATCCGAACACTGACAGACTGGAATATCCTGTGGGAAGTAACCGTCATTTCTGAAAAGTTTTACGAAGACCGTTTCGTCGTAATCTTCGACCCAAACATTAAACAGGTCAACGGCGATCCTGACAAGGGCGATACGTGGTTATAAGGCCGCAAGCAGAAAGGAGCGTGAGAACGTGGCAGTTTATAAGTCTATCACCTTCGACAACAGAAAGAAAATCGCGGCCCTGTACGCGAAAGGAATGTCCATTTCCGACATTTCTGACGAAGTGGGCGTCGCCCTTCGAACACTGTATGTCGAACTGAAACGCGGCGCGACTGGAAAACTGGATCAGAACCAGCGACCGGCCTATGATCCGGTACTGGCACAAAGAACCTATCAGGAAAACATTCGTCGTCGCGGCAGTGGTCCGAAAAGAAAGGAGGTCAAGAAATGACACCGGACAGAGCAACCAGGCGGAAACGACGCCGAATCCGTCTGGCGATCAGAAGGACGTCAGCCCTGGCGGCGGCTATTGCCTTCTTCTTTGCCTGGGGAACGATCGGCGCCATAGAAACCGACGCGGTGTCCCTGGTAGAAGGAACGGTCAGAACCTTCGGCCTTCTGTTCATTGGAACCGGCTTCGCCTTTGTAGGCGGCGCCTTCCGAAATCCTACGGAAAGGAGGTCAAAACATGAAGTACACCGCGACACTGTCGGCCGTCCAGGTCGGACAAGCCGTCAAAAGTCTTCTTCTGCTTGGTGAACGCAAGATCACCATTGAAGAAACAGAAAAAGACCGTTTCGTCGTCACCACAACAACCGAAACGGCCCTTTCAAAAAAGTCTACGAACAGTATATCACGAAAAGGAGTGAAAAACAATGGCTAAACTGAATTTTTATGACACCGACGCCGTGAAGGCATTCGTCCTGGATATTTTAATCGAAAACGCTGAACTGAAAAGCGATCCAGTCCGGCCAGGAAGTGTCCGGCGCTTCCCTTGTGGAGAACCGAAACCTTCAAATCAAATAAGGAGGAACCGCAATGAAAGAACTTTCGATTCCCCTTCTTACCGAACAAGACATCTTGAATCCGGTTTGTTTCCCTTTATCCGGCGACGATTCCGGCAGACGCCACCCTTCACCTGGAAGTCACGAACAACCCGTTCGACACTTCGCCGGTGTGGGTAGACATCACTGACAAGGCGAACAGACTTGTCCACGTCTTCACGAATACGACCGCCGCGAAAGGCTATGGCCTGGGCTATCGCTTCTATATCACGAAGGGAACCCAGGAAATCGAAATCACCCAGGCGACGATCCGTTTCGCCTAAACGAAAGGAGGAATTCGAAATGTTTGACCCTACACAATGCGAAAGCGTGAGCATGGCCCAGGCAAAAGCCCAGGAAGAACAAAATCCTGTCAAACAAGGCTTGTCCTGGCGACTACCTGTATAACCGCCACGGTGAAATCGCGGC
>CAOKRT010000003.1 GCA_948471205.1 uncultured Oscillospiraceae bacterium
ACTTAAGCAAAGGCTTTTTTGTGAAAAAGGTTTGTGGTTTTATTGAAAAAGGCGGCGGTTCGGCAAGCGGTCAAAACTCGGGAAATCCTGAACATGAATTTGATGAAAATATTGACATGCCCAAATTCCCGGGCTATGAAAACAAAGCACCTGGTAAGGATTTTGAGTGGAGAGGAAACGGTTCTGTTGAAAGTAATAAAGGTAACTGGGTTAATAGTAGGACAGGGGAAAAATACTATTATGATATAGAACATCCTAAAGGCATTGAGCCTCACTGGGATTATAAGAATCCTAATGGGTGGAAAGATGGCTATAGAATATTCGCTGATGGTTCTTGGAAAAGAAAAATCATAGAAATGGAGGATAGTGTAATATGGAAAATAAATTTGATTGGGTAGAAGATTGTTATCAAGCCTATAAAAAGCACTGGATACAAAGCAAAAAATTTAGAAAATCTGCGTGGATAGGCAGAGACCACGAGCACTGCCTTTTTGATGGAAAGCGAATCAGTAATTATAATATTTCAGATAATGAAAAACAAGGATATGAATCAACTGATGGATGGACATGGTTTTGCACAGAATGTTTTGACAAACTAATAAAGAGAAACCACAAATTGCCATTAGTTAAAAATACTGTTGAAGATGTAAAATCAGCTTTATCGCAATTCAAAACCGTTGTGATTTCTCTTGAAAACGAACAATATTTCATTAAAAACGCAGGAGGGAAAATAACCGTTGAGCATAACGGAAAAGAAAGCGAATACGATGACATTTTGCAAATGGAGCGTGAACAGGTTTTCTACGGCAAATGGCTCAGAGAAATTATTGATAACATTTTTATCGGCTATATTTAAAGGCGGTATCGTTATGAATACATTATACAGAATGACAACGGAAGAATTTGAAAAAAGAAAATCTTGAAAACACATATGAAAATTATTTACTGCCTTTCCGGGATGAAGAGGTTGAACGCGTAGTAGTTGAAGGAAAGCGCAAAGATTTTGATATTTATTTGATATCTAATGAATAAAATGTTATATGAATTTCTGCTATTATAAATTATTGTATAATAAGCCTTGACAACAGATATTTTTCTGTTATAATAATTAAGCCGCATATTATGGGTTGGAAAGTCATATATAATGTATGCACCTATCGTAGCGAGTCTTGATAAAGGAAGGTAAACTTGATGTACGCAGTTATCGTAACAGGCGGTAAGCAGTATAAGGTTTCTGAAGGCGATGTGCTTTATATTGAAAAGCTCGGCGCAGAAGCTGATGAGGAAATCACATTTGATACTGTTCTTGCAGTCAGCACAGATGCAGGCTTTAAAGCAGGCAAGGATTGTGCAAAGGCAACCGTAAGCGCAAAGGTGCTTAAAAACGGCAGAGGCAAGAAAATCACTGTATTTACTTACAAGCCAAAGAAAAACGAAAAACGCAAGATGGGTCATCGTCAGCCTTACACTAAGGTTGAAATTACAGCAATCAACGCTTAATTACCCATGATTAAAGTTAATTTTTATAAAGCAGATAATGTTTTAATCGGCTTTGAAGCATCGGGTCATTCTATGAGTGCTCCGAAAGGCGAAGATGTACTTTGCGCCTTTGTTTCAAGCGCATGTCTTATGGCAGCCAATACGGTTACGGAAATAATCGGGCTTGATGCCGGCGCATATGCTGAGGACGGCTATCTTGAACTGAAGATTAAAACTTCTGCAAATTCGGCGCAGGATATTCTGAACGGGTTAAAGCTTCATTTAACGGAACTTCAGAAGGATTATCCTGAAAATATTAATGTGATTATTTCGGAGGTGTAATAATGCTTAAATTAGATTTACAGCTTTTCGCTCATAAAAAAGGTATGGGTTCTACAAAGAACGGCCGTGATTCCGAATCTAAAAGACTTGGCGCAAAAAGAGCAGACGGTCAGTTTGTTCTTGCAGGAAATATTCTTTACCGCCAGAGAGGAACACATATCCATCCGGGCAATAATGTTGGCATTGGTTCTGACGATACACTTTTTGCTCTTATTGACGGTACTGTAAGATTTGAAAAAATGGGTAAAGACAGAAAGAAAGTTTCTGTTTACCCGGTTGAGCAGTAATTTACAAAAGCTAAGCACGGATTGTTTTCAGTCCGTGCTTTTTTACTGTTGATTATTTTCAATGTATTTGCTATTATTCTATATAAGGGTGATGAAATGCATTTAAAAACAGTAAGAAAAAGAACTGCCTATGGCGCAGACAAAATCAATAAAGCCGAAAATTTTGAGTTACTGAACAAAAATTACTGCAAAAAAGGGCAGACGGTTCTTGTGGGTGATTCGATAACCGAAATGTTTAATCATACCGAGCTTTTCGCAGAATACACGGAAAAAACGGGTGTTTCTGTATATAACAGGGGTATAAGCGGCGATACAAGCGACAGACTGCTTGAACGTCTTGAGAAAAATGTGCTTAATATCAAACCGGAAAATATGGTTCTGCTTATCGGAACAAATGATTTGGGCGTTGGTGCAGATTCGGATTTTATTGCCGAAAATATTGAAAAAATAATAGAACAGGCAAGAAAAAGATGCAAAAATATAAATATTATTATTGAAGCGGTTTATCCTGTTAATACAAAGATTTCAAAACAGGGCAGAAGAAAAAACAAGGATATTGCCGTGTTGAATGCAAAAATTAAAGATCTGTCATTAAAGCATCATGTTCATTACCTTGATTTAACAGCGGTGCTTTCCGATGAAAGCGGAATGCTGCATTCAAAATATACGTATGACGGACTGCATGTAAATGCTATGGCATTTGAAATAATTGCCAAGGAAATAATAGCTTTGCTTAAATAAAAAGATTTGGGAATAAAAAATATGTTTGTTGATATAGCGAAAATTAAAATTAAAGCGGGAGACGGCGGCGCAGGTGCCGTTGCATTTCACCGTGAAAAATATGTGGCGGCAGGCGGTCCTGACGGCGGAGACGGCGGCAAGGGCGGCGATGTTGTTTTTGTTGTGGATGATAATCTTGCAACACTTGCAGATTTCAGATATAAACGAAAATATGCGGCAAAAAACGGGCTTCCCGGCGAGGGCGGCAGACGGCATGGAAAAAACGGCGAAAGTCTTGAAATACGTGTGCCCCGCGGAACGGTTATAAAAGAAGCAAACAGCGGCGCTGTTATGGCGGATATGAGCAAAACAGAACGTTTTATTGCCGCGAAAGGCGGAAAAGGCGGCTGGGGAAATCAGCATTTTGCAACCTCTACAAGGCAGGTGCCCAGATTTTCAAAACCCGGTATTCCGGGTGAGGAATGGGAAGTGAGCCTAGAGCTGAAGCTGCTTGCAGATGTAGGACTGCTCGGATATCCTTCTGTAGGGAAATCCAGCCTTATTTCTGTGGTTTCGCAGGCAAAGCCAAAAATAGGCGATTATCATTTTACCACGCTTGTTCCCAATCTGGGTGTTGTGTATATGGGCGAAAATAATTCCTTTGTTATTGCCGATATTCCCGGACTGATTGAAGGCGCCAGCGACGGTATCGGTCTCGGTCATGAATTTTTAAAGCATGTTGAACGCTGCCGCCTGCTTGTGCATATTGTTGATGTAAGCGGTCATGAAGGCAGAAATCCGAAAGAGGATTTTGAAAAGATAAATGAAGAACTTGTTAAATTTAATCCCGAACTTGCCGACAGACCCCAGATTGTTGCCGGAAATAAAATTGATATGGCAGAACCGGAACAGATTGAAGATTTTAAAAATTGGGTGCAGGCACAGGGATACGAATATTTTTCAATATGTGCGCCGATTCTTGAGGGTACAAAGGAGCTTATGAATGCCGTTTGGAATAAACTGCAGACACTGCCCCCGATTAAGGAATATGAGGCAGAGGAAATTCCCGTGGAAAGCCTTATCAGAAATGATGACGGCTTTAAAATCACACAGCCTGAAGAAGGATTATATATTGTTGAAGCAGGCTGGTTTCCGCGCGTGCTTCGCGGCATAGATGTTGAAGATTATGAAAGCCTGCAGTATATGCAGCGTGTGCTTGAAAAAAGCGGTGTGTTTAACGCATTGCGTGAAAAAGGAATTCAGGAGGGCGACACGGTTTCAATTTATGATATTGAATTTGAATACGTGCCGTAATGCTTTATGAGATTTATTGAAAAAGAAATCAATCCCCGGCAGCTCAGCCCGCTTAATTTGGCATTTGTAGGCGATTGTGTGTATGAAATGCTTGTGCGCGAAACCCTTGTGTGCGAAGCAAACAGACCGGTAAATGAACTGCACCGTGAAAGCGTTAAGTATGTTTCGGCAAAGGCACAGACAGAGGCTTTTAATAGAATAAAGGATATTCTTACAGAAGAGGAAACTGCGCAGTTTAAAAGGGGCAGAAATGCTAAAACCGGGCATTCACCCAAAAGCGCAAGCGACGCCGAATATCATACGGCAACCGGTGTAGAGGCACTTTTCGGTTATCTTTATCTTAGTGAAAATTTTGAAAGAATAAGAGAATTGTTTCATAAAATCAATGAATAAAAATAAAAAGCAGACAGTTTATTTACAAACTGTCTGTTTTTTCATATATTTCAAGACGTTAAGTGTTTTTTCCTGTTTTTCATTATAAAATAAATACAGGCTGCGGAATGAAAAATGGAATCATATGTAATTTTTAATGCATAAGCGGGTTTCTTTTACGATTTCATGTCAACAAACTGTTTGTCAGGCGACAGTAACTGAGATTTGTCAAGCACATAAAAACTTTTTACTCCGCCAGATTCCATAACTTCACCTGTGGATATTTCTTTGAAAATCATTATATCATCCCCGCCGAAATAACAGTAATCTTTCGGGTTTTTCGGTATAATCTCCGTTATAAAATTGCCGCTTTTGTCATATACGGAAATTTTTCGGTCATCAAAACTTTCATCTGTATACATTTTCTGTCTGTTATCAAAATAAATATAGTTGCTGTCTGCCGATATATATGCCGGTCCGTCTATATTGCAGAACACAGTGTTTTCACCTGTGCGCATATCTAAGCAATTTACTTTTTTATCATTTTCTTCATAATAAATTTTTCCGCTGTCAGCTAAATAGGAATAACGCACATCGGTAATTTCTTTGCTTTCCAAAGTATGTATGTTTATATATTTTAATGCATAACGATAACCGTTTCCGCTTTCATCCTCGTAGGATGATGTGTAAAAAAACAAATGATTTCCGAATGCACTGAAGTTGTGTACGGTTGCGCCTATTCCGCTGAATTCATATATTTTTTCAGGCGCATTCTTGCCCGTGTCGCCAAGCTTTGTTCGGTAAACAGATGCTGTTGTGTTTTTCATTACTGCGCCGTCATGTGTGTAGTAAACATATCCTCTGTGAACCATATATACAATGGAAACACCGCCGCCGCTGTCATACAAAAATGCTGATTTTTTCTGCTTGAAATTATCTGTATCAATCTGATACAGATAATTGTGCTGAATAGTACCGTCTGTTTCATAGCCAAAAGTATATATGCTGTTATTATAATAATCTATATCCAGCTCGGGGAAAAATTTTTTTGGTGATAAAAATGCCTGGCATTTTTATCACTGTGGCTGCAGTTTGCTTTGCTGCAAACAGGATAAGCCTGATTCGTTTCGGTATCATAAAAATGCACCTTTAAATCTGCTACAAAATAATATCCGTTGTTTGCTTTAACAAAGGCTGAATTTTGATTAAGATAATATTGAAAATCCTCGTTTTCAACAAAGTTTTCTGCAGTTTGATTTATATTCACTTCCGTTTTATCGGATGTGCAGCCTGCTGCCGCCATACATACTATAAATGCCAAAAGTAATACGCCGACTTTTTTTAATGATTTTTTCATATAAATCACCATAGCCTTTCAGGCAACAAATAGTTTAATAAAAATCACCCGCCTATGTTGCCTGAACAGGCGTAAGTGGTGATTTCAGCCATCTCAAAATTATGACACAGGCAAATTTTGATGGCAATATAATTTGATTCGTGTGATTTTTCACACTATATCCTTACGGAATCAAGCAGTCTTTGGAAAAACGGTGTGTTATTCTTATATTCTTCTTTTGCCCGGTTATCCAGTTCAATTACTTTTTCAATCTCTTTTTGGTTTGTTTCTTTGTAATTTTCATTGAATTCATGTTCATAATCCATTAAAGCACCGTGGCAGATTACGGAATTCATAATATCCAATAATTCATATTCTTTAACAATAATATAAGGCGTTTTCGGAATTTCAAACTCATCCAGTTTTCTTACATAGTTGCCTGCCAGATCCGTTTCATAAACAACGCAGGTGGTTTCTTCCCGTGCAACATCGTAAAAAAAGCATTTTGCCTGTGTTGATTCCTGTGTGCCCACTTGAGAAACGCTTGGACCGGTGATATTTCCGTATCCGTAGCCCCCACGCTTATATCGGTTTTTATATAATTTGGATTTTTTATAAGTTTCAAAATGGGCATAGTCATCGTAGGAATCATCATCAAAAGGAGATTTATAAAATACAGCAAGATAATCTTCATATTTTTCCGTGCCGATCAGTACAATAGGGTTATCCTTATCTTCAGAAAGCGAGCGTATAATGGTTTCTTCGCTGTATGCGTTTAAAAGCGTTTGGGCATGAATACAGTATGCGGAAATCAGCCCTGTAAAAACAGCAAAGAGCAGCCCACACAGTATAAATATCGTTTTCTTATGTTTCAAACTGTGATCTCCTTTCCGTTTCACCTTTGTTGCTGTGCCTGCGTTTGAACGCAGGCACAGTGTTCATATTTTACCAATGCAGTTCAAGCGGTTTGTTTAATACAGCTTCGCTTGAGCCTTTCACAACGCCATGTACAGAAGTAATGTTTTCAAATTTATTTGTTGAAGACAGTGTGTTAATGATTGCATCTCCGGAATTTTTGTCTGTTTTATCTCTTGCGGTTATTCCTTTGTATCGCACAACAGTTCCGTTTTTATCAACCTCACAGCCTAATACATAGGCAGAAAGCGAATCGAAAGCATAAAATGAAGTTGTTTTGGCGTTGGCGATGTTTTTGTTATCTGAAATCAGACTGCAAGAAGCCCCCTGCCCGGCACAGGTTATCGAACCGAAGGCGGATTTTGCATATGCGGAAAACGGACCGGCTGTTATGGAGACAAGCAATAATATGGCTGCAAGTGCGGCTGAGATTTTTTTATTCTTTTTCATAATTTTTAAGCTGTTAAGCGTGTTTCTTTGCCCATTTTTTCGTTATAAAATGAATACAGATACAGGATAATATTCCACCTGCGGAATTCAGAATTACATCGTCTATATCTATACATCTGTAATTATATCCGATCAGAAGTCCTATTATAAATTGTATAGTTTCTATTGAAACAGCAAATAAAATTATATCCACTAATCTGCTTTTTAAATCTTTTGTATAATACTGAAGGAAAATTCCAAGTGGCATCAGCATAACAAAGTTTCCGAAAACCGAAATCAGTCCGTATGGTGTTTTGTCCTTGAAAACTTCAGCAAGACTTTGATAAATACTTTTAAACGGAATAAAATTGTTTGGTATGCTTTGTCCGATTTCTTTGATTTCCATTGGGAAAAAACAAACTGCAATTATCAGTGAAATATAAAGTCCAAAAGATAAACAAATTAATATTCTGTTTAATTTTACCTTTTTGAAAATCATTATAACGCCGTAAAGTATAAGCAGTGCAAATTCCAACTGTAAAATGCCTTCTCTTGTTATCATCATGATTTCGTTTTCCCCCTATAATTAAGCTTAAAAATTAGAAATAACCACATCTTTGCTGGATAACCATATGTCGTCATCGGCTTTCTCAAAGCCTATACGATATTTACCGGGTCCAACATTTGTCCATTCAGCCTGTCCTTTTCCAACACGTAGTAAAGATTTCCTGCCAATTTCATATGACCAAAGACCTGCTGAACGATCAAGACGGACCGTATATCTTCCGGTATCATTCGATTTATCGCTGCTCATTGTTGCCAAATAGCGTATATTTTGCCCGTTAAACTCTCTTACAGCTCCGTTGTAATCTTTTCTGAAATTAACCGTAGTGTTGTATGAACTTGCATAGACAACACTGCTTATTGAAAGCATAAAGATAAATAATAATAAAGCAGCGATGACGGATTTTTATTGGTTCTAGAAGATTTTTTTAGTAATTTTTTCATAAAATAGAAATCCTTTCAATTAATATAACGTATATTCTTGTTTATTGCAATAGATTCTTAATAAACCATCGGAATCACCCTCTAAAATCATTTACAGTTGTTATAAACGATTTATGGGTGATTTTGGCGAAGACATACAAAAATGTAACGAAAAAAGTCAAAAACGCAATGATTCTGACCGATAAAACGTATTCTATGTTTTTCAGGCGATGCATGCGTTATCTGACAGCCGTATATGTAAAAAACGCTTTTGGCTTTTTTTAAACAAAAAAACAACCGCCGGTTCGGTACAGAACCGGCGGTATCGCTTATTTCAAAATTTCTTTGCAGGCAACAATATCAACGCCTGTGTTAAAAAGGTTTTCTATTACAACATCTCCCACATGAATGGGCACGGTAAGCGAAACATCATCAAGCATTGCCATAACCTCAAACATTTTTCCTTTCGGAACAGCGCCGTTTGTTTTAACGGGGCAGCGGCAGTATTCTTTGCTGTTTGCTCTGACGGTGGAGGTTATAACCCTTTTTGGATTTTTAAGTTCGTTTTTTCCGTATTCGGCACCGCGCGGACAGGCATTGCCCGTTACGGCATAGTCATTATCCTCATCCACTTTAAGATGGCAGCCCTTCGGGCAGGTGATACAAATTAATTCTGTCATTTCCTTATGCCTCCTCAATCAGAACTGTAAGTTTGTCAGATGTTATTTTTTTCATAAGTGCGTTTGGAATTTTTATTTTTTCCATTTCACCCGGAGCAAGGTGCTCGCGCTTGAATTTTGCAAGCCGGGTTTCACCGTCCATAACCACAATAGCAGAATTTTTAAATATCTGCCTTACTCTGAAAAAGATTTCTGCTTCATCGGCAGATTTTCTTATTTTCTGTGGTACCGTGTAGCCAACGCCGTTGCCGTTTGCAAGAGAAATATAATCGCTTTTCTCTTTTTCACCGTTTAAAACATAATCTGCGGCGGCCTTTCCTGCTTTCTGGCTTTCAGCGGTTACAAAGTCAACAAGGTCATGCACGTGCACAACATTGCCGCAGGCAAAAATGCCGTCAACAGAGGTTTCCATATTTTCATAAACAACCGAACCGTTTGTTCTGCCGTCCATTTCAATATCAGCCGTTTTTGTAAGCTCATTTTCGGGAATAAGACCGACAGACAAAAGAATTGTGTCGCAATCAAAATGAATTTCCGTGCCGGCAATAGGCTTTCTGTCTGCGCCGACTTCGGCAATGGTAACGCCCTCAACTCTGTTTTTGCCCTCAATATCAATAATTGTATGGGAAAGGTAAAGCGGGATATCAAAATCATGCAGGCACTGAACAATATTTCTCTGAAGACCGCCGGAATAAGGCATAAGCTCAACGCAGGCAAGCACTTTGGCGCCTTCCAGTGTCATACGGCGTGCCATAATCAGCCCGATATCGCCTGAACCGAGAATAACCACCTTTTTGCCTACCATATGACCTTCAATATTCACATATCTCTGTGCCGCACCGGCTGTTAATATACCTGCCGGGCGTGTACCGGGAATGGAGATGGCGCCTCTTGTTCTTTCGCGGCAGCCCATGGCAAGCACAATGGATTTGCCGTTTAAAATCTGATACCCGTCTGCAGTGTTTACACAGTGAACCTTTTTGTCTTTCGTAAGTTCAAGCACCATTGTGTCAGTCATAACTTTCACATTGGTATCGTCAAGCATTTTTATGAATTTTCCTGCATATTCCGGTCCTGTAAGTTCCTCTTTAAAATAATGAAGCCCAAAGCCGTTATGTATACACTGGTTTAAAATGCCGCCAAGTTCCTTGTCTCTTTCAATAATAAGAATGTTTCTAAGCCCGTTTTCATAAGCGCTTAAAGCAGCCGCAAGCCCTGCCGGACCGCCGCCGATAACGATTAAATCATAACACATCAGTTTTTACCTCCGTTTTTTGTAGGCGCAGTAAGTATATAACTTCCCGTATTATCCTGAAGAATATTTTCATAATCTGTATTTTTGAACTTAGCCATAATTTCAAGAATTTTCGGTCCGCAGAAACCGCCCTGGCATCTGCCCATGCCCGAACCGGCGCGGCGCTTGATTCCGTCAAGAGAAACGGGAGGAATGGGAGAGTTGAGCGCCTGAAGGATTTCACCCTCGGTTATTGTTTCGCAGCGGCATATCACTCTGCCGTAAGCGGGGTTCTGATAAATTACCTGGTTTTTCACAGGCGCAGAAAGATGTTTAAACACAATATGTGTTCTTTTATCAATATAGCTGTCTTTTTCTTCTGCTTTAAGCCCGTTTTCAATCAGCATTTCCTCTGCCATTTTAGCAATAGCGGGAGCTGCGGAAAGACCGGGAGATTTAATGCCGGCAACATCAAGGAAATTTTCAGCCGCAAATTCAATAATAAAATCATCAATTGTACTTGCGGCGCGTACACCGGTAAAGTTTCTGATATTTTCACGAAATGCAATGGACGGAACAGATTTAACGGCTTTTTCCCTTACAAAATCAAGGCTGGCTGTTTTGGTTGCCGTATCGTCTTTTTCACTGCCTATGGCATTCGGTCCCACAATAAGATTTCCGTGCACGGTGGGAGAAACCAAAACACCTTTTCCGTCTTTATTCGGGCACTGGAAAACAACATGCGAAACTCTTGTTCCTTCTGATTTATCAAGCAGATAATATTCGCCGGCACTCGGAATAATTTTAAAGGTTTCATCTGCAACCATATTATGAATATCGTCGCTGTGAACGCCGGCAGCATTTATAACATATTTTGCTGCCACATCGCCCTTGGCAGTGTGGATTTTCCAGCCGCTGTCTGTTTTTTCTATGCTGCTTACTTCTGCTTCAAGCATGATTTCAGTGCCGTTTCTTACGGCTGTTTCTGCCATGGCAAGTCCGTATTCCCATGGGTTTACAATAGCAGCAGAAGGTGCAAGAAGTGCGCATACAGCTTCATCTGAAAGATTTGGCTCAAGCGCTTTAAGCTCATCCCGTTCTATTATTCTTACACCCGGAACACCGTTTGCAATGCCTCTTTCACAAAGTGCTTTAACGGTTTGCGCCTCTTCTTCTGAAAAAGCAACAACAAGCGAACCGATTTGATTGAAAGGTACATCAAGCTTTTCGCATATTTCCTTTGCCATTGCCGAGCCCTCAACATTGAGCTTTGCCATAAGTGTGTGCGGCTCCGGGTCATACCCTGCGTGGATAATGGCACTGTTTGCCTTTGTTGTTCCGCAGCAAACATCGTTGTTTTTTTCAATGACAACGGTTTTAAGTTTAAAACGGCTTAATCTGTATGCACAGGCCGAGCCGATAATGCCGCTGCCGATAATTGCAACATCATACATAAAAATTTCCCCCTTAAAATCAAGCCCGATAAAAATAAAAAAGCAACAGAAAAACAAGACCTGCTCTCGCGGCCTTATATTCCCGTTACTCAAAACTCATCAGGCATATTTATTTAACAAAATAATTTTACTACGATTCAATTATTTTTGCAAGTGTTTTTTTATAAAAACCAAACCGCCGCATTTGTTGTGGAAATGGCAACCGCACCGTTTGAAAGCGCAGTAACAACATCTTCTTTTTCTTCTATCATTCCGCCGGCGATAACGGGTTTTTTCGTCATTTTTGAAACCTTGCATATAATTTTCGGCATAAGACCGGGCAGAATTTCAATAAAATCGGCATACTGCTTTAAATCGCAGTGGCGTATGTTTTCCATTGCTCTTGAATCAATAACAAAAAAACGCATAACCGTAAGCATGCCCAGCGCTTTTGCCCGTTTAATAAGCGGAAGCTTGGTTGATATAATACCGTGCGGGTTAACAGCTTTGCTTAAAAAATCAATGCTGGCTTCCCGGTTTGCAAGTCCGTCTATTAAATCTGCATGAACAAAAACAATTTTATCTGTATTTTTCAGTCTGCACACGGTATTTGCAATATTATTTATTGTGCCGTAAAGCACAAAAACAATTTTACAATCGCTTTTTATGCATTTTTCAAGTCCGGCATCGTCCTTAACGGCAGAAATAACAGGGTGTGCCGCCAACAGTTCATATAATGTGGTTTCAGTCATAATTTATCCTTTTAGAAGCGAGATTTGTATTTCTGCAGCAGGCTGCGCAACAAATCCATATAAGCTGTAAACATTGGTCTTTTCTGAAATATTATATCTCTTTTATTTAAAACAGTCAAACAAAAAACTGCCTGCATGTGCAGGCAGTTTTGGTTATACAGTAAATATTGCGTTGTCTTCTGTTTTTTTGCTGCCGCATTCGGCAGTAACTTTTATTTCGTTTTCACCCTTATCAAGTTTAACGGATTTGAAAATGAATATACCTTTTTGCCTGCATTGTTCGGCGTGAAGTGTATTATTTTCTTTTCCGTTTACAAAAAGTGTAACGGCACTGCCGTTTGAATATATTTTGAAAAAGGTTTTCTTTTTTCTGTTTTCAAGGCGTTTTCCGGTAATATGCACCATAGGGGTACTGCTCCATGCGCATTGATAAAGATAATAGCTGTCTTTTTTCACTTTTCTGTCAAAGCTTACAAGTCCTTTATCGTTCATTCCGGGACGGCTGCCTTCGTTTCTGCCGTCTGAACCGAAATCAAACATGTTCCAAACATAAGTGCACCATAAATAATCACGCTCGTTTATGGATTTCAGGAATGCCTCGTGGCTGATTGTCTGATATTCCTCCGGATGCCACTGACCGTCATGTTTAGGATGCTTCGGCTTTAATTCATGCTGCCTGTAATTTCCGCCTGCGCCGTATTCCGAAATTCCGGTTGGTCTGTTAAATCTGTTTTTATCCATAAACCAGCCAAGCTGTTTTCTGCTCATTCCATACCAGCCGGGATAAACATTCCATGCAATTAAATCGCTTGTCCAGTTTTCCGCCTTGTTGTGGTTTGTTGCCATTACAGTGTATCTGTATGCGTCTTCTGCCTTTGCCGTTTGATGCAGTTCTTTGGTAAACGGGCGCATAACCTCGTCAAACTTAGCCATAATTTCATTTTGAATTCCCCAGCATACAATTGACGCATGATTATAATTCTGATGAATCATTTCTTTAAGTTGCTGTTTTGTTGTATGGAAAAATTCTTTCCTTTTTTCATCCGGGGCTTCATAAGTTCCATTTCCGCCGATTAAGTCAACAACGGGAATTTCTGCCCATACAACAATGCCGTAGCTGTCACAAAGGCGGTAAAAATACTCTGCCTGCGGATAGTGGGCCAGCCGGATGGAGTTTACACCCATATCGTAAATAATTGCAAAATCCTCATTATGCTCTTTTACTGTAAGCGCATTTCCAAGCCCTTCACGGTCCTGATGGCGGCTTACTCCGCGTAAAGGATAGCTTTTTCCGTTTAAGAAAAATCCTTTTTCCTTGTCTGCATGGAAATATCTTAACCCCATGGTGTCGGAAACCTTATCAAGCAGTTCTCCGTTTTCACGAATTTCAAGCGTGCCTCTGTAAAGAAACGGATCCTTTCGGCCGTTCCATAAATGCGGATTGTTTATGGTAAAGGAAAACGAAATTTCCTGTTTTGAATTTGCAGGTATGATTATAACACTGCTTTTTTCCTCTTCAAATTCTTTCTGTTCAAGAGATGTTTCGGAAAAATCCGTTTTTTCTATAAACGGGTTTTCCGGGAAATCGGTGTTTTTTTCTGTCTTTGCAATCACTTTCAGTGTTTTTTCACTGTTTGTGTTGTTTTCAATTTCAGCGTTGATTATGCATTCTGCCGTATTGTCTGTAACAAGCGGCGTTGTTATTTTTATTCCTCTTGCTGCATATTCGCCGAAGCTGAAATGAATTCTGTTCTTTTTTATTAATTCCATTTCCCTGTAAATTCCGCCGTAAAATGTGAAATCGGCAGTAAGCGGGGCAATTTCTTCCGTGTATTCATTATTGACTCTTACAGCCAATAAATTTTCAGCGCCGAAAATCAGAAACGGTGTAATGTCAAATATAAAGGCAGTGTATCCGCCTTTATGAATACCGGCGGATTTTCCGTTTACAAACAGTTCGGTCTGCGTATTTGCGCCCTGAAAACGAAGAAAAATCTGTTTTTCCCTGTCCTTGTTTTCAATAAAAATTTTCTTTCTGTACCAGCAATCGCTGCGGAAATAGTCTGTGTCCTTAATGCTTTTTCCGCCGACTGTGCCGTCTTGCCCGTCAATATTGTTCCATGTATGTGGAATGGAAACCGTTTCCCATGCGCTGTCATCCAATTCATCTGAAAAGGCATTTTCTGTTTTGCCTTTATAAAATTTCCAGTCATGATTTATCAAAACAAGCACCTCCAGTGTTGATTATCAAATAAAGTATAATATAAAGCAAGCATAATTGTCTACTGTTTTTTGCCAAATTAAAATGCAAACCATGCCTTACAGGTTCCTGCCTTCAAAAAATAAAAAAACAGACTGTATTTTACAGTCTGTTCATGGTGGGAACAACAGGGCTCGAACCTGTGACCCTCTGCTTGTAAGGCAGATGCTCTCCCAGCTGAGCTATGCTCCCAAGTGAAATATATTTTACCATAAAAATAGAAAAAGTCAATAGGTTTAAATGTTTTTATGTAAAAATATTTTGTATTGATTTTTATAAATAATTCACAAAAAAACATCTGCGGCTTTACATTATCTATTTATATGTTGAAAAAATGTTTTTTTTGGTATAAAATCAATATATATAATTTAAAGGGGAATGGCTATGGAAAAATTATTGACTTCGGATTTTGAGCATGTTACTCCCGAATCGGTGGGAATTAACAGCAGTGCAATAAAGGCTTTTATAGATGAAATAAATGAAAAAAAACTGGGGCTGCAAAGCTTTACAATTGTAAGAAATGATAAGGTGTGCGCACAGGGTTTCTGGAAACCGTATGCTGCGCAATATCCGCATGTTTTATATTCTATGAGTAAGTCGGTTACTTCCACGGCAGTTGGTTTTGCGGTAAGCGAAGGTCTGATTTCACTTGATGACAAGGTTGCGGATTTTTTTCCTGAATATCAATCTGCGCAAAAGCCAAAAAATCAGATGCTTACAATCAGAATGCTTCTTACAATGCGCACGGATAAATTTATTACGGTTGCCGATGAAAAAGGCGGACGTGACTGGATAAAAAGTTTTTTTGATGCAGGGTTCCTCTGCAAGCCCGATACAAAATTCAACTACATATCTGAAAACACGTTTATGCTTTCAGCCATTATTTCAAGGGTAACGGGTATGAGCATGCTGGATTATCTGTATCCCAGAATGTTTGAACCGTTGGGAATTGAAAAGCCTTTTTGGGAAAAGGACGGTGCAGGAAATAATGTTGCGGGCTGGGGTCTTTATATGAAGTCAGAGGACCTTGCTAAGTTTTTCCTGCCGTATATTCACGGCGGAAAATGGAAGGACGGCACACAGCTTGTTCCCGCAGAATGGGTTAAGGAGGCCACTGCCAAGCAAACAGATTCCGTTAACGCAGGCTTTATTGATAATATGTGCGGTTACGGCTATCAGTTCTGGCGCAATCCTGCTCCCAACAGCTACCGCTGTGACGGTCTGTTTGGTCAGCGCTGTTTTATGTTTCCTGATTATAATGCGCTTGTTGTACTGAATTCCGGCGAATCAGAAGATTATAAAATTATGAAGGTATTTTGGAAGCATTTTCCCGAATGCTTTAAGGATGCGCCGCTTCAGGAAAACGAAGCAGATTATTCAAAACTGCTTGAAACCATTGCCGCCTGTCATGTTGAAGATTTGCCGGCGGCACCGAGAAACACGGAAACAGAAAAGAAAATCAGCGGAAGATTCATTCGCTGTAAAACAAACGGAAACACATCGGTTATAACAATTTCCGTAATGCAGATGCTTTATGACAAGCCCGGAAAAATCAGCGAAATGCGGTTTGATTTTGATGAAGACGGCATGAAGTTTACATGGCGTGAAAAAAATAATGTCAATACAATTGATGTCGGTATGGACGGTGAATACAGAAAAAGTGAAATTCAGCTTTGCGACCTGCATTATCATGTTTTTTCAAAAGCGGCATGGCAGAAAGACGGTTCGCTGAAAGTTTGGATAAGACCTGTTGAAACAGCGCATGTAAGAAAGTTTACATTCAGGTTTAAGGAAAACGGAACGGTAAAGGTTAAAAATGAAATGAATCCAACCTTCCAGGAACTTGCGATTTATAATTTTACCTTTACAGGTATGCCCATAAAACTTAAAAGCACCGAAGCGTTTGTTAAGGGTGCAATAAAGCTGTTCGGACTGCCTATTTTTGAACCGAATTTTAAAGGAAAATTTGCAGATTAACAATAAAATTTTATAAAAGATTTGTTGTTGAAAATAAGAATGATAAAAACAGCCTTTTCCATTGCGGAAAAGGCTGTTTTATAATATGTTGGTTTTGTTTATTCCGGATATTTCAAATCATCTTTTGTCCAGTTTTTGATAATTTCATAAAAGGTTTTTGCCTCTTCCTTCGCCTGGGGCAGATTATGGTCAATATAATTGCCGCATTCTTTGGCAGATGCACCCGGGATTTTTCCCCAGAATTCCGCAATATACAAAAAAGCCTCCTTGATAAGATTAATTGTATAATTATCGGTTAAGGAACGTGTAAGAAAATAAAATCCGGTGCGGCAGCCCATCGGACCGAAATAAATAATATTATCCCCGAATTCTGTATTGCGCACATAAGTGGCAAAAAGATGTTCAATTGTATGCATGGCGGCATTGGTCATTACTGTTTCCCTGTTCGGTTCACGCATGCGTATATCATAGGTGGTAATATCATCGTCAATTCTGCTGATGTAAATTCCCTTTGTAAGTTTGTTATGGTCAATCTGAAAGCTTGGTATGGTTTTCATTTTACTTCAACTCCTGTTAAAAATGATAGATTGTTTGTTACTTTTACGCCGTCAGCACCGTTTTGCCATTTTAAAATCATTTCTTCGGCATCTTTTTTTGATTTTTCAAATAAATCAAAAAAGCTGCTGCTGTGAATTTTATTGTCAAACGGAGATGCCCATTGCCTGTTTTCTATATTAACATATTTTTGTGCTTTTTCCAAGTCATCTGTGCGAAAGTATGATGAAAGCAGAAAGTTATTTGTAAACGGTGCGGCAGCCTGTTCAAGTACGGATATTATTTTTTCTTTTTTACCGCTTTTGTCAAACAGCATATGCTGCATATGTTTCATATCCGTTACCGCCGTTTTTGAATCATAAGAAGAAATCCCTGTTAAAAAGGCGATTTCTTGTGCGGTTTCATTCAATTCCACGGCAGTCAGTTTTATGGTTTTTGCAGTTTCAAATAATCTTGGTTTTTCTATGCCCAGCCGGTTGTTTATCATAATACTGTCTATGGAATGCTCAATTATATTATGAGCGGAATTTGCATTAAACCTGCTGTTGCCTTCGGTGATTTTATTTTGCAGAAAATAAACAAAAGGGTGGCAGTTTCTGTCAAGCGAATAATGAAGTATAAAGCCCAGGGCATAGCTTTTGGCAATGTCGGCATTTTGTGTTTTGCAGCAGTATTCGTACAGCCTGTCCAGCAATATGGCCGGTTTGGAACGGTGCAGGGCAGAACCCAGCTTTCTCAGCGGTTTGCCTGACTGCCAAGGCAGCGCGCGGTGAAAAAAGAAAATATCCGGTCCCTGAGCACCGGTTAAAACGGCGTTGTCATTTAATTTGAAATCAGAGATTTCTTTTAATGTTTCCATCATTTCCATGGCAAAAATATAGTGTGATGCAAAAGCGGGCATTACAAATTCTCCTGTATAAGTTGTTTGAAATCATGCGGAAAAGGGCTGGTTATATGAACAGGCTTTTCCGTAACAGGGTGTATAAAGTAAATATCCCTGCAGTGCAAAGCCTGGCGGTTTATATATTTATGGTCGCCGCCGTAAAGCGTGTCGCCAAGCAGCGGATAGCCTATATGTGAAAAATGTACCCGTATCTGATGTGTTCTGCCAGTTTCAAGATTTATTTTTAAAAGTGTACAGTTGTTTTTTATGCTGACGGGCTCATAATGGGTTACTGCATATTCTCCGTCTTCACCGATACAGCGTTTTATGATGCTTTCATTCATTCTTTTAATCGGCAGATTAATTGTGCCGCTTTCTGACAGAACGCCGCTTACAACGGCATAATAATCTTTTTTTATTTTGCCTGCAAGTTTGGCGGCGGACAGTTCATGCTTGGCAATTAAAACGGCACCGCTTGTATCTCGGTCCAGCCTGTAAACAGAACGGAAGGCAGTGTTTTCAATATGGTTGGCAACAGCATTGGAAAGTGCATCACCACGGTGATTGCGGCTTTCATGCACGGGCATAAAAGGTGGCTTGTCCGCAACAAGCAGGTCTTCATCTTCATATAGAATATGAACTTCTGCGGCAGAGGGTGCGGGCATGGTTCCCCTGTTTTCAATTTTTATCTGAAGTACATCTCCGGTGTAAAGCACATCTATTGCTCTGGCAAAACGGTTATTAACCGTTATTCCGTTTTCGGTTTGTTTTAATTTTGTAAGCAAGGAGGATGAAACGCCGAAATTTTTTAAAAAGTCTTTAATCATGCAGCCGTTCTGGGCTTCAGATATTTCAAAATTTATCTTTCTCATACAAAATTTAGTATACATTTTATTTTGTACCAATGCAATTAAATATTGAAATAAAAATGAAAAAGTATTATAATATTCATTTGAAAACACTTTTGAAAAACAGGTGCTTTTTGATATTGAGGAGATGTTTAATATATGGCAAACTATAATCCCAAATCATTAAAAGCAGAGGAATTTATTAATCATCAGGAGATTTTGGATACCCTTGCTTATGCAGAAACGCATAAAAATGATTTAAAACTTATAGATGAAATTCTTGAAAAGGCAAAGGAAAGAAAAGGTCTTTCCCACAGAGAAGCAAGTGTACTTCTTGCCTGTGAGAACGAAGAAAAAACAAAAGAAATTTATGACCTTGCCGAGCAGATAAAGAAGGATTTTTACGGAAACCGAATTGTTATGTTCGCACCGCTGTATCTTTCAAATTATTGTGTAAACGGCTGTCTTTACTGTCCGTATCACGCAAAAAACAAGCATATTCCGCGTAAAAAACTCACGCAGGAAGAGGTTGCAAACGAAGTCATCGCACTTCAGGATATGGGGCACAAACGTCTTGCAATTGAAGCAGGCGAAGATCCTGTTCATAACCCGATTGAATATATACTTGACTGCATTAAAACAATTTATTCCATAAAGCATAAAAACGGCGCAATCCGCCGTGTCAATGTAAATATAGCGGCAACAACCGTTGAAAATTACAGAAAGCTGAAGGATGCGGGAATCGGCACATATATTCTTTTTCAGGAAACATATCATAAAAAAAATTATGAAATTCTTCATCCTACCGGACCGAAGCATAATTATGATTACCATACGGAAGCTATGGACAGAGCCATGGAAGGCGGAATAGACGATGTTGGTATAGGCGTGCTGTTTGGGCTTGATAAATACCGTTATGAATTTGCAGGACTTTTAATGCATGCCGAGCATCTTGAAGCGGTTCACGGCGTAGGACCTCATACGATCAGTGTGCCGCGTGTTAAAAAGGCAGATGATATTGACCCGACTGAATTTGACAATTCGCTGAGCGATGAAATGTTCTGCAAAATTGCGGCCTGCATACGCATTGCTGTTCCGTATACGGGTATGATTGTTTCAACAAGGGAAACCCCTGAGGTTCGTGAACAGATTATCCGCCTTGGTGTAAGCCAGATAAGCGGTGGCTCAAGAACATCTGTAGGCGGTTACTGTGAACAGGAACGTCCGCACGATACAGAACAGTTTGATGTTTCGGACAACAGAACGCTTGATGAGGTTGTAAACTGGCTGATGAGAGCAGGATATATTCCGTCATTCTGTACTGCCTGCTACAGAGAGGGCAGAACGGGGGACAGATTTATGAGTCTTTGCAAATCCGGTCAGATACAGAACTGCTGTCATCCGAATGCTTTGATGACGCTGAAAGAATTTCTGATGGATTATGCTTCTGAGGATACAAGAAAAATCGGAGAAGCAATGATAGAAAAAGAAATTGACAATATAGGCAAAGAAAAGGTTAAGGATATTGTGCGTGAACGTCTTGTGAAAATTGCAGACGGCGACAGAGATTTCAGATTTTAAAAATGAAAACAGGAGGCAAAGCTGCCTCCTGTCTTTTTTATATCTTATTTTGAGAATGAAACCAGAACACCGCGGTTTGAAGCGTAAAGCGAATTCAGACCGCTTGCTTTTAATATAATTATATTTTTATATCCGCATCTTTCTTTAATAAGCCCGGCAATTGTATTTGCCTTTTCTTCACAGCAAACGTGGCTTATTACTACCATCTTGTCACTTAAATCACTGCCTGCTGTTTCTTTTTGAACAAAACCGGCAAGTTTTGCAAGAATTCTTGTTTCGGATAAATCTTTTCCGGCAAGTGAAATGTTTCCGTAATCTGTTCTGCGGCAAACAAGTTTTACGCGCAGTGCCTCTATAACCTTTGCTCCCAGATTGAACAGTCTGCCGTTGCCTTTCAGTGCATCAAAGCTTTCAAGATGAAAATAAAGAAAGCATCTGTTAACACAGAAGTCCTCAACTTCTTTCACCAGTTCATCAAAGGCAGTGCCGTTATCGGCAAGTTCTTTGATTTTGTAGGCCATAATGGTTTCAAGACCGGAGGTTGCAAGCGAATTGAAAACATGAATTTTCTTTGTGCTTTCCGGGTGGTCGTCATTATAAAGGGCTACACCCTGTACGGCGCTGTTATAACAGCCGCTTAATTTATCTGTAATTGTGATGATGTAAACCTCATCCTCATCACCTTCACAGGCTTTTGCAAACGCATCAGGGGAAGGGCAGGCTGATTTCGCAAGCTCGTTTGATGAAAGCATTCTTTTGATAAAATCATCCTGGTTGAAATTTTCGTCATCAGAAATTGTGTAATCTCCGATTTGAAGAGTAAGGGGGATAACGGAAAGGTTATTCCATTTTTTCATTTCTTCTGTAAGATCACAGCAAGAATCAACAACAATTTTATATGACATAATTTTTTCCTTTTATAAGTTTTTTATTTATTATAACTTTTGCGTGGCAATAAGTCAACAAATCGAAATAAAATGTTTACAATTGCATTAAGTTGTAACAAATTGTTCAGGAAATAATTGCTTTGGCGGCTTGGATTTGCTTTTCAACACTTTCTGTGCCGGGTCCGCCGATAACAAGCCGGTCGGCAACGCACTTTTCAAGATTTATTGCTGTGTAAATATCGTTGTCAAACAAATCGCAGATGTTTTTGTATTCTTCAAGTTCCAATGTTTCAAGGGTAAGATTTTTGTCTATGCAAAGTGCAACCAGTTCGCCGGTTGCTTTGTATGCGTCACGGAACGGCAGACCTTTGCCGACAAGATAATCTGCGCAGTCTGTTGCGTTTATAAAACCTTTTGCGGCTGCGTTTCTCATATTGTCTTTCAGTACGGTCATTGTGTCTATCATAGGTGTAAATGCATTCAGGCACATTTTTACTGTGTCAACAGCATCAAAAATTGCCTCTTTATCTTCCTGCATATCTTTATTGTATGCAAGCGCAATTCCCTTCATAACAGTTAAAAGTGCTGTTAAATCGCCGAATACTCTGCCGCTTTTTCCTCTTACAAGCTCTGCAATGTCAGGATTTTTCTTTTGCGGCATAATGGAAGAGCCTGTTGAAAATGCATCGTCAAGTTCAACAAATTTGAATTCCCAGCTGCACCACATAATGATTTCTTCGGAAAATCTTGAAAGGTGAACCATAATCAGAGAAAGCGCAGCGGCAAGTTCAATGCAGAAATCACGGTCGGAAACACCGTCAAGCGAATTAAGCGTGATTCCGTCAAATCCAAGCAGTTCGGCGGTCATTTCTCTGTTAAGGGGATAGGTGGTGCCTGCAAGCGCACCTGAACCGAGCGGGCATATATTCATTCTTTTTTTTGTATCGGCAAGTCTGCTTAAATCCCTGCACAGCATGGATGCATATGCCATAATATGATGTGCAAAGGTAATTGGCTGCGCACGCTGAAGATGTGTATAGCCGGGCATAATTGTGTTTTTGTTTTCTTCTGCCTTGGCGCAGATAACAGAAATCAGTTCTTTAACCTTATTTTCAATTTCTTCAATTTCTTTTCTTAATGTAAGGCGTATGTCAAGTGCCACCTGATCGTTTCTTGAACGGGCAGTGTGAAGCCGTTTACCGGTCTGACCAAGTCTTGCGGTAAGTTCGCCTTCAATAAAGGTGTGTATATCCTCAGCCTGCATATCTATTTTAAGGCTGCCGTTTTTTATATCGTTCAGAATGTTTTCAAGCTCCGTAGTAATTTTGTCACTTTCCGTTTTTTCGATAATTCCTGCCGCACCAAGCATTGCGGCATGGGCTATACTGCCTTTAATATCTTCCTCAAACATGCGGCAGTCAAAGCTGATGGAAGAATTGAAATCGTTTGTTTCCTTTGCAAGCTCTTTTTTAAATCTGCCTTTCCATAACTGTGCCATAAATTATATCTCCGTTTTCGTTTTGTTACTGCTTAAAGGGCGACCGTTGGCCGCCCTTGGATTTATCAGTCGTTATTGTTTCTCTGTGCATCAAGCAGTGCCTTAACCTTTATTGAAAGACCGAACAGGTTAATGAATCCTGCGGAATCTGCCTGGTTGTATGCGCCGCCGTCTTCTCCGAAAGAAGCGATGTTTTCATCATAAAGTGTATATGGTGAGGTAATGCCGGCATTGATAATGTTTCCTTTGTAAAGCTTGAGCTTAACATCACCTGTAACCGTTTCCTGTGTTTTATCAACGAAAGCCGAAAGTGCTTCGCGAAGCGGTGTAAACCATAAGCCGTTATAAACCAGTTCGCCGAATTTCTGTGCAACAAGCTTTTTGTAGTGAGATGTTTCACGGTCAAGCGTAATCATTTCAAGAAGTTCATGCGCTTTATAAAGAATTGCACCGCCGGGTGTTTCATATACACCGCGGCTCTTCATTCCTACAAGTCTGTTTTCAACAATATCAAGAAGACCGATACCGTTTTTGCCGCCTATTTCATTAAGAAGTTCAACAATCTGAAGCGCTTTCATTTCTTTGCCGTCAACAGCGGTTGGAACACCCTTTTCAAAATGAACGGTAACATAAGTCGGTTCATCCGGAGCCTGCTCCGGAGCAACGCCCAGTTCAAGGAAGCCTTCCTTTGAATACATCGGTTCGTTTGCCGGGTCTTCCAGGTCAAGTCCCTCGTGTGAAAGATGCCAAACGTTTTTATCCTTGGAATAGTTTGTTTCTCTGTTTATTTTTAACGGAATATTGTGTGCTTCGGCGTATTCAATTTCTTCTTCACGTGATTTTATATCCCATTCTCTCCACGGAGCAATGATTTCCATTTCAGGTGCAAATGCTTTTAATGTAAGCTCAAATCTTACCTGGTCATTTCCCTTGCCGGTGCATCCGTGGCATATTGCGTCAGCACCTTCTTTTATTGCAATTTCGGCAAGTCCTTTTGCAATGCACGGGCGTGCATGCGAAGTGCCGAGAAGATATGTTTCATAATCAGCACCTGCCTTTAAGCAAGGCCAGATATAATCTTCAACATATTCCTCTTTAAGGTCAAGCACATAAAGCTTTGATGCGCCTGTTGCGATTGCTTTTTCCTCAAGTCCGTCAAGTTCGGTGCCCTGACCTACATCGCCGCTTACCGCAATAACCTCGCAGTTGTTGTAATTTTCTTTAAGCCACGGAATAATGATAGATGTGTCAAGTCCGCCGCTGTAAGCAAGCACTACTTTTTTTATTTCCTTTGCCATAATATATTTCTCCTTTAATGTAAGCGCTGATAGGAATAAACGCTTTTGTTTTTTAACTGATACCTATTATATATTTGATATTGAGCGCCGTCAAGCAAATTTATTATATTTGTATAAATATACAAATATTTGTTAAAATATGCATTTAATCTGTATATTATTCAAATAAAATGCAAAAATATACAAAAAACAGGCAGATGCACTCTGCCTGTTTTGCTTTTTGATTTATGCAAGAATTCTTCCCATAAGTACGCCGTGTACGCTTGCCATCATAAGTCCCCTTGTCCAGCCGCTGGAATCGCCCAGACAATGAAGCCCTTTTATATTGGTATTGAAGTCCGTATCCATTTTTACACGGTTTGAATAAAACTTCAGCTCCGGACTGTATAAAAGTGTTTCCGGAGAAGCAAAACCGGGTACAACATGGTCCATTGCCTGAATGAAATTAATAATATTAATCATTGCTCTGTAAGGCATGGCAGCAGTAATGTCTCCCGCTACGGCATCAGGCAGTGTTGGCTTCAGGTTGGAGCGCGAAAGTTCTTTCTGCCAGGTGCGCTTTCCGTCCAGAATATCACCGAAGCGCTGAACAAGAATATGCCCTGCACCAAGCATATTTGTTAATTCGCCAACCTTTTGCGCATAGGCAATCGGCTGGTTGAAAGGCTCTGTAAAATTGTGAGAACAAAGAATGGCAAGGTTGGTGTTGTCGCTTTTCAGTTCTTTATAAGAATGACCGTTTACCACTGCTAAATCATTGTCATAATTTTCCTGCGCCACAAAGCCGCCGGGATTCTGGCAGAAGGTGCGTACTTTATTTTTGAAAGGCTTGGGATAACCGACAAGTTTTGATTCATAAAGAACCTTGTTAACCTTTTCTATAACCTCGTTTCTTACTTCAACACGAACACCAATGTCAACCGTGCCGGGCTGGTGTGCGATGCCGTGATCCGTGCAAAGCTGTTCAAGCCAGTCGGCACCGCGTCTTCCGGTAGCAACAACTGTATGGTCTGCATAAATTTCTTCGGCGCCGTTTCTGCCGGAAATTTTAATGCCAAGGCAGTTTTCGCCGTCCAAAATCAAATCGCTGCACTGGCTGTCAAACATAATTTCAACACCGTGTGCAATTAAATATTTTTCTATTGCAAAATACAGTTCCTGTGCCTTTTCCGTTCCAAGATGGCGGATAGGGCAGTCAACAAGTTTAAGACCGGCCTGAATAGCCCGTTTTCTGATTTCCTTAACCTCTTCTGTATTTCCAACACCTTCCACATGCGTGTCGGCGCCGAATTCAAGATAAATTTTATCTGTATAATCTATGGTCTGCTGGGCAATATCTTCGCCGATAAGCTGCGGCAAATCCCCGCCAACCTCGTAAGAAAGCGACAGTTTTCCGTCAGAAAAGGCGCCGGCGCCCGAAAAACCGGTAGTTATATGGCAGTAAGGCTTGCAGTTCATGCATCTGCCTGTTTTTGATTTCGGACATTTTCTGTTTTCAACAGATTTTCCTTTTTCAATAATTACAATACTTTTTTTCGAACCCTTTTTCAGCATCTCAAGCGCAGTAAAGATTCCGGCAGGACCTGCACCGATTATTGCAACATCATATTTTTTCATCTTTTCCATCCTCAAAAAAATGAGCCGTCAGCAATCTCCGTTGGACTGAGGAGATCGTGGCAGCCGCAGAATTTATATTTCATTTGAATATTACCATAACTTATTGCTCTTGTCAAACGAAATTCTGTGTGATATTATTTAATTGATATTTTGTGAAGTTTTTACAGCAAGGAGAATGATATGAAGGAATATAATGTTTTGCAGTACGGAGCTGCCGGGGACGGAAAAACAAACGATGCCTTTGCCATTCAGCATGCAATAGATGATTGTGCAAAAAACGGCGGCGGAAGAGTTGTGCTTCAGAGCGGTCATGTTTTTTACAGCGATTCCATCCGGATAAAAAAGAATGTTGATTTGCATATTCAGAAAGGTGCATCTATAAAAGCCACTTCGAATATAGACGGGTATATCCGTCCGAACAAGCTGATAAACGATCCGAAAACAGCGCTTATAGGAAATCCTGTAACAGGCAAGCCGAGCTTTGTTTTTATTTACGGCTATGAAGCTGATAACTGCACAATAAGCGGAGAAGGAACAATTGATGCAAACGGGCATGCGTTTGTTCAGAGAAAAGACAGATATTATGTAACAGGCGATTTCTATCCGCGCCCCACAGTTATGTATGTTGAAAAAAGCAACCATATCACTTTTAAGGATTTCACGGTTGTGGATGCGCCGTTCTGGACGCTTCACCCGGCCGGATGCGACGATGTTCTTATTGACAGAATCAGAATTTTAAATGATTTGGATGTTGCAAACAGCGACGGGATAGATCCTGATCACTGCACCAATGTTAGAATTTTAGGCTGCCATGTTACCTGTGCGGATGACTGTATATGCCTTAAAACATCAAAAGGCAACAGCGAATACGGACCGACGGAAAATGTTGTAATAGACGGCTGTACACTGATTTCAACCTCTGCTGCAATTAAAATCGGCACAGAAGGAGTCGGTGATTTCAAAAATATTATTGTTTCAAACTGCACAATAAGCAAATCAAACAGGGGAATTTCCATTCAGATACGTGACGGCGGAAATGTTGAAAATGTTACATATTCAAATATTATAATTGAGACACGCCGTTTCTGCCCGGACTGGTGGGGCACTGCCGAGCCGATAACGATTACCACATTCAACAGGGATGAAAACACAAAAAGCGGCAAAATTAAAAATATAAGGTTTTTCAATGTTACCGCAAAGGGTGAAAACGGTGTGCTTATTCACGGAAATGCAGAAAATGTGATTGAGGATATAACTTTTGAAAACTGCCGCGTTGAACTTACAAAAACCAGCAAATGGCCGTGCGGTCTGTATGATTTAAGACCGTGCCTTGACTGGGGTGTTGAAAAATATGATAATTCGGCGTTTTTCCTCAGATATGTTAAGGATATTACCATAATGAAAACAAAAACATTGTGGGGAGAACTGTGCGAAAATTATAAATATGCAATTGATGCGGAAAATGTTGAAAATCTGGAACTGGTTCGTTTTAACGGACACAGTGTTTCGGATGAAACGGAAAATTTCAGATTCAACAATGTTCTGACGGTTTAAACAATAATGTTCAGGGGCTGTATTCATACGGAAATCGGCATGGTATGTGTTGAGGATAACGGAACGGCCGTTACAGCGGTATATATGTGTGAAAAAATGCAAAGCGGTGAAATGTCTGCGCTGACGGAAAAAGCGCTTTTGCAGCTTGGCGAATATTTCGGAGGTAAAAGAAAACGCTTTGATTTGCCGCTTGAACTGCACGGAACGGAATTTCAGAAAAAGGTATGGAATGCGCTTTGCGGCATTCCGTACGGTGAAACAAGAAGCTATAAGGAAATAGCACGGATCATCGGAAATCCGAAAGCGGTGCGCGCTGTAGGCGGAGCAAATAACAGAAACAAACTGATGATTGTTGTGCCGTGTCACAGAGTTATCGGGGCGAACGGCAGTTTAACAGGATATGCAAGCGGAACGGATGTTAAAAAGAAACTGCTGGATTTAGAAAAACAGGGGCGGATATAATCTGCCCCTGTTTATAATTATTTAATCACTAAAATTCTTGATTTTAATGAAGATATATATTATTATAATAAAAGTATTTTATTAGTGGAAGTATGTCATTATGAAGATTTTGGTTTTAGGACTTGGTTTAATCGGCGCAAGCCTGGCAAAAACTTTAAAGAAAAACACACAGCATTATGTATATGGCTGGAACAGAACAGAATCTGTTACGGCAAAGGCTGTTGCTGACGGTGCAATAGATGAAACAGGCAGCCTTGATGAACTTTTGCCCAAAGCAGATGTTACAATTATTAATTTTTATACAGATGCCATTGTGCCGTTTATTCTTGAAAACAGAGATAAATTTAAGAAGGGCAGTATTGTAACAGATAGCTGCGGTATTAAAACGAAAATATGCCGTGAACTTGAAAAAGAAACATTTGATTTTACATATATAGGCGCACATCCGATGGCAGGGCGCGAGGTTTCCGGGTATGATGCAAGCCTGCCCACACTTTTTGACAATGCGTCGTTTATATGCACACCCACAAATGCCCAAAAATCAAAAACAGATACGCTTGTTGAACTGGCAAAAGAAATGGGATTTAAAAGAACGGTTGTTACAACACCTGAGCATCATGATGAAATGATTGCATTTACTTCTCAGATTGCCCATGTGCTTGCCTGCTCTTATGTATTAAGCCCGCTTGCTCCGTATCATCCCGGATTTTCGGCAGGCTCTTACCGTGATGTTTCCCGTGTTGCAAGAATTAACGGTGAAATGTGGAGTGAACTGTTTATTGCCAATAAAGAACCGCTGATCAGAGAAATTGATGATCTTGTTTCTAATCTTGAAAAATTCAAAGACGCGATTGATCGTGAAAACAGAAATGTTCTTATGGATTTAATGGCAGATGCAAATAAAATTAAAGAGGAAATAGGCTGATGAAAAAGCTTACTGTTCATGTGGGTAATACCTACGAAATAATGATTGAAAAAGGAATATTGAAGTCCTGCGGCAGATATATAAAAAATGTTTCAAACGCAAAAAAAATAGCTGTTGTTACAGATACAAATGTTGCGCCGCTTTATTTGGAAACGGTTAAAGAAAGCCTTGTAAAAGAGGGGTTTGAGGTAATCAATTATATTTTTGAAGCAGGCGAAAGTTCCAAAACCGCAGAAACCGTTATGCGAATGGTAGAATTTCTTGCCGAAAACAGACTGACAAGAAATGATATGGTTGCCGCACTCGGCGGAGGTGTATGCGGAGATATGGCCGGTTTTGCATCTGCCATATACCTCAGGGGAATAGATTTTGTTCAGCTTCCCACAACACTGCTTTCACAGGTGGATTCATCGGTTGGCGGAAAAACAGGTGTCGATTTGCCCCAGGGAAAAAATCTTTGCGGTGCATTTCATCAGCCTTCGCTGGTTCTTATTGATACAACAACGCTCCGCAGTCTGCCGGTGCATTTTTTCAGCGACGGCATGGGCGAGGTTATTAAAACAGGCTGTATTAAATCTGCACAGCTTTTTGAAAAAATAGAAAATGAAGATATAACAGCAGAGAATATTGAGGATATCGTTTATGCCTGTGTGGATATTAAAAAAGGTGTGGTTGAAAGAGACGAAAAGGAACAGGGCGAAAGAGCCCTTCTGAATTTCGGTCATACAGCAGGACACGGGATAGAAAAGCTGCATAATTTTACAGGTATTTCGCATGGCGAAGCTGTTGGTATAGGAATGCTTATGATAAGCGAAGCAGGCGAAAAAGCCGGTTTAACGGAAGGCTCAACGGCTGAAAGAATAAAAAAGGTGCTTGAAAAATACAATCTTAAAACCGAAGATGAAAATTCGGCAGCCGATATAATTGAAGCGATGCAGAGTGATAAAAAAAGAACCGGAAGCGGTATTAATTTTGTTATGCTGTCTTCCATCGGAAACAGTTTTATTCATCCTGTTGAAAATGAAAAAATCAAAGAATTGTTTGGAATATAAAATAAATGAAAAAAGTTAAACTAAAAAAAGCAAATTTAAACGGAACGGTTACTGCCCCGCCAAGCAAATCTGCGGCGCACAGAGCGCTGATTTGTTCTTTTCTTTCAGGCGGTGGAACGGTTAAGCCGATTATAAATTCAAAAGATATGCTGGCTACCTTGGGTGTAACGGAAGCGCTGAAAAACGGTGAAAAAACGCTTGATTGTATTGAAAGCGGTTCTACGTTAAGATTTATGATACCCGTTGCCGCTTCGATGGGTGCAGAGGTTGTGTTTACGGGAAGCGGCAGACTGCCTGAACGCCCAATCGGAGAATATCTTGATTTGCTTCCCAAGCACGGCGTTTTATGCAAAAGCGGCGGCGGACTGCCGCTTGAAATCAGCGGCAGGCTGAAAAACGGAAGCTATGAGGTTTCGGGTAATGTAAGCAGTCAGTATATTACAGGGCTGTTGCTTGCACTTGCCAATCTTGAGGGCGACAGTGCCGTTATACTTAAAACGCCTCTTGAAAGTAAACCGTATGTGGATATGACAGTGAAAATAATGGCAGATTACGGTGTTGTAATAAAAGAAACAGATTTCGGCTATTTAATTCACGGCGGTCAGAAATTTAAAAAAACAGACTATACGGTGGAGGGAGACTGGTCTCAGGCGGCCTTTTTTCTTGCCGCAGGCGCACTTGGCGGAGATATAACCGTAACAGGTCTTGATATGAATACAGCCCAGGGTGATAAAAACATTATTGATGTGCTGAAATCCTTCGGCGCGCATGTTGAAATAAATGAAAACAGCGTTACTTGTTTTAAAAGCAGGCTGAAAGGCACTGTGGTGCATGCGGCAGATATTCCGGATTTGGTGCCTGTTCTTGCTGTGCTTTCTGCATTTGCAGACGGAAAAACCGTTATTAAAGGCGCAGAAAGATTAAGATATAAAGAATCAGACAGAATAGAAAGTGTTGTTTCAAATCTTAAAAAAATGGGCGCAGATGTTGAAGAAACGGCAGACGGAATGATTATTAACGGAAAAAATACACTTATCGGCGCAGAACTCAGCGGTTACAATGATCACAGAATTGTTATGGCATTCAGCATTGCCGCTCTTTTTGCAGATGGAGAAACCGTTATTTCGGATGCTGAAAGTATAAATAAATCATATCCTTCGTTTTTTGAAGACTACAACAGGCTGGGAGGTCAGGCAGATGTCATCGGTTTTGGGGAATAAATTGAAATTGTCCGTGTTCGGCGAAAGCCACGGAGCGGCAATCGGCTGTGTAATAGACGGTATGCCGGCAGGGATAAAGCTTGATTTTGATGAAATCAACAGGGAAATGGCACGCCGTGCTCCCGGAAAAGATAAAACTGCAACTGCAAGGAAAGAAAATGATATGCCGCATATATTAAGCGGACTTCTGAACGGTGTTACTACGGGTGCGCCGCTTGCAATGATAATAGAAAACACCAATACCAAAAGCGGAGATTACGGCAATTTAATGACAGTGCCCAGACCGGGACACAGTGATTACCCGGCATATGTAAAATACGGCGGCAATAATGATATAAGAGGGGGCGGTCATTTCAGCGGACGGCTTACTGCGCCTGTTGTTTTTGCCGGTTCCGTTGCAAAGCAGATTTTAAAGAATCAGGGAATTCAAATCGGTGCGCATATCAGTAAAATCGGAAATGTATGTGATTGTCCGTTTGATAAAAATAATATTTCCGAAGATATGCTTGCGCAACTTGCCAAAAAAAGTTTTGCGGTTATAAACAGTAGTAAAGAACAGGAAATGCGTGATTTTGTTGAAAAGGCAAGGCTTGGCGGAGATTCCGCCGGCGGCGTTATAGAATGTGCCGTAACCGGTATGCCGGCAGGTATTGGCGGAAATATGTTTGATACAGTTGAAAGCAGGCTTTCCGCAGCACTTTTCGGTGTTCCCGCTGTTAAAGGCGTTCAGTTCGGTGCCGGTTTTGACTTTGCGGAAATGCTGGGAAGTGAAGCCAACGATGCATATGAAGTTTGCAACGGCGGCGTGCATACACTTTCCAATCATAACGGCGGTATTCTCGGCGGAATGACAAATGGTGCGCCGATTGTGTTTTCTGCTGTTGTAAAACCGACTCCGTCTATATCAAAACCGCAGAAAAGTGTTAATCTGCAGAAAATGGAGAATGAAATGCTTGTTGTCAGCGGCAGGCATGATCCGTGTATAGTGCCGCGTGCGGTTCCCGTTATTGAAGCGGTAACAGCCTTTGTTCTGCTTGATTTAATGATGTAAAAAGAGGATTTTTTTATTAATGGAATTACTTGAATTAAGAAAAAAAATAGATGAGATAGACAGTAAAATTATTCCGCTTCTTCTTGAAAGAATGGGAATATCAAAGAAGGTTGCCGAATATAAGGTAAAAAGGGGCATGCCTGTTTTAAATGAGCAGAGAGAACAAGAAATTCTTGATAATGTAAAAGAACGGTGCGGCGAACAGGGGGATGCTGTTTCAACTGTTTTTGCTGCCACAATGGATGCTTCCCGTGAACTTCAGCACAGAATTATAGGTGGCGGAAAAGAACTCAGAAATGCTGTTCATGAAGCAATTACGAAGGAAAAAATCTCTTCGTCCCGTATATCGGTTGCATGTGCAGGCGTAAGTGAAGGAAATACGGATAAGGCGGCAAGAATTCTTTTTCCGGAATCGGAAATTAAATATTACAGCCGTTTTGAAGATGTTTTTGAAGCGGTAAACAGGGGCGAAGCACCCTACGGCGTTATTCCGATTGAGAATTCAACCGCAGGTTCCGTTCATGAAGCATATGACCTTATGATGAGATATAAGTTTTATGTTGTGGGTGCATATTCGCTTGAAATAAATCACTGCCTTTGTGCAAATAAAGGCGCAAAGTATGAAGAAATTAATGAGGTTTACAGCCATCCGCAGGCGTTGGCACAGTGCTCGGAATTTTTAAGACATTTTGATTTTACAGGTGTTAACTATTCGAACACGGCTGCGGCGGCGAAATACATATCCGAAAGCGGCAGAACGGATATTGCAGCCATCTGCCCAAAGGATGCGGCTAAAAAATACGGTCTTAAAATTCTAAAAACAGAAATTCAAAATATAAGTAATAACAGAACAAGGTTTATTGTTATTTCCAAAAAGCTTATTATCGAAGAAAATGCAGATAAGATTTCCCTTATTTTCTCGGTTTCTCATACAACAGGTTCGCTTTACAGAGTGCTTGGCAGATTTTCCATGGCGGGGCTTAACCTTACAAAGCTGGAATCAAGGCCGATAGGCAACGGTGATTTTGATTATTATTTTTACACCGATTTTCTTGGCAATCTGAAAGACGGAAAAACGATGGACCTGCTTTGCGCATTATCATGCGAGCTTCCCAATTTTAAATTTTTGGGAAATTACCACGAGTATTAATTACATTTAAAGAGAGGTGATGGCATTTGAAAAGTAGCAAACGCCATCAGACAAATTTAATATCTTTTATTATTATAGTGATAACGGTTGCAATTCTTGTGCTTCTTGCTTTATGCTTATATAAACAGCCAAGCCTTGCAGTAAGATTTGAAGCGGTTATAAAATGGCTTTCAAAGCTTGAACGTGCCGTTGCGGACCTTGATACGCATATTGAAATACTGATATGCCTGTTTGCGCTTTATATTGCCAAATGTCAGCTTCCGATACCAATGGGCGTACTGTGTCTTATATCGGGAATGGTATTTTCACTGCCGAATGCAATTATTCTGAATGTTGCGTTTCTTGCATTTTTCTTTATTGTAAAATATATTGAGGGAAACTGGATCGGCGGCGGCTGGGCAATGATGATACTTAATATACGCAAAATCCGTTTTTTAAAGCAGTGGGTTATGTTCAAAGGTTCGGGAAATCCTTATATTCTGGTGGTTTCACGTCTTGTGCCTTCTATTCCGCTTGGTATGATTTCAAAACTTTACGGCTCCATGAGCTATGACTTTATTTATTATCTTGTGCTCAGTGTGCTGGGATTTATGCCAAGGCTTTATATTTATACAAGAATCGGTTCGGTGCTTTATAATCCTTTTTCAAAGGAATTTATCATTCTTATTATGATTATTGTTGCATTTACAGGAATAACAAGCCTTATGTTCAATATTTTTTACGGAATAAGATCCAGGCAGATGACGCAGTCGCTGCTGATTTATTCGCAAAAGCAAAAATACAGAATTGTTTTATAGCAAACGGTCATTTTATTGCGCAAATAATTGTTTGCTTTCAAAGCTGCAGTTCCTGATTATTAAACAGCAGGAAGGTAGAAAATTTTAAATCAGTGATATAGAAGGGGTTACCCTTTTGAAAGGAGTATATATATGAAACCACAGGAATACATTGATGCCATTTCCGATGGCAGAATGGATGAAAATCTGAAAGCAGTTTATGTGCTTGATTCGGCTGTAGAACAGCAGAAAACACGCTACATAAACACCATTAAGGAATTCATTAATATTTTCGGAGCAGACAGGGATATTATTATTACATCCGCACCGGGAAGAACAGAGGTATGCGGAAATCATACCGATCATAATAACGGAAAGGTAATGGCTGCTTCTATTAATCTTGATGCTATTGCAGTATGCGCTGTAAGCAATAATAATACTGTTCGCGTACAGTCTATCGGTCATGTGCTTAATGTTGTTGATATTGAAAAGCTTCTTCCCGATGAAAAGGAATTCGGTCATTCCACTGCAATGGTAAGAGGTGTTGTAGCCAAAATAAAAGATCTTGGTTATAATATCGGCGGTTTTGATGCAGTAACCACTTCAGATGTTATGGGCGGAAGCGGTCTTTCTTCTTCGGCGGCATTTGAAGTGCTTCTTGGTACAACGGTTTCCCATTTGTTTAATGACGGGAACATCAGTGCTGTTGATATTGCCAAAATTGCACAGTACAGCGAAAATGTTTTCTTCGGAAAGCCTTGCGGTCTGCTTGATCAGATGGCATCATCCGTCGGCACGTTTGTAACAATAGATTTTAAGTCAACAGAAAATCCTGTGATTAAAAAGGTAGAATTTGATTTTTCGCAAAGCGGTCATTCTCTTTGTATTGTTGATACAGGCGGAAGTCACAGTGATTTAACAGATGATTATGCCGCTGTAAGGGATGAAATGGAAAGCGTTGCCGAAGCAATGGGCAAAAGTGTGCTTCGTGAAATTGAATATGATGATTTTAAAAATGCAGTTGCGCAGTTAAACGGCAAGGTGAATGACAGGGCTCTTTTAAGAGCATATCATTTTTACGGAGAAAACATTCGTGTGGAAAAGGCTGTTGAAGCCCTTGAAAGCAATGATTTCAATTTGTTTAAGGAAATTATTGTTGAAAGCGGAAAATCGTCTTATATGCTGAATCAAAATGTGTATTCGCCGGCAAATCCCACTGATCAAAAGCTTTCGCTTGCGCTTTGCATTACAGAAGAGTTGCTGAAAGGCAAAGGGGCATACCGTGTGCACGGCGGCGGTTTTGCAGGCACGATTCAGGCATTTGTGCCCAATGATATGCTTGATGAATACAAAACAACCATGGAAAGTGTGTTCGGTATCGGAAACTGCCACGTTCTTATTATTCGTCCGGTTGGCGGAACAAAAGTGATGTAATAACGGGGAGAATATAAAAATGAAGTATGTTTTTATTGAAAATCCCCTTGCGGGAAGTAAAAGCAAGCAGCTTCTTTTTAAAGAGGTACAGTCGGCATTCAGATGGAACAGCAATGCAGAAATGATTATTGAGGAAACGCTTTATCAGGGGCATGCCAAGGATATCGCAGCTTCCTATGCGGAAAAATACGGAAATGAATGTGTGGTTGTAACCTGCGGGGGTGACGGCACGGTTCATGAGGCTGCCAACGGTCTGGCACATACGCAGACACCTCTTATGATTCTTCCTTTCGGCACCGGAAACGATTTTGCAAAAAAGGTTTACGGCACAAAGAAGCTTAATGCTCTTAATATTGTAAAAGCATTCGGTTTGCACAACGGTAATATTAAATACAGCGTAAAGCCGATAGATTTAATTGATTATAACGGTGAAAAGTGCATAAATGTTATGAGTTACGGTTTGGATACCAAGGTAGCGATATTGGGCAGAAAAATGGCAGATAAATTTAAGATACTTGGTCATCAGGCCTACAGCCTTGCTGTTTTTCCGTCCATATTAAGTTCTCTTAAATATCAAATTAATCTTGACCTTGATTGTATTGATGACAGAGGAAAGCCGTATAAAATCCGGAAAACACCTATGGAATATACGCTTTTTGCCATATGTAACGGCAGTTATTACGGCGGCGGCTTTTGTCCGTCTCCTGATTCAAAGCTTGATGACGGACTGCTGGATTATGCGCTTGTTGACGCAGTTTCGCTTTCCGAAGCGCTGCCGCTTATTCCGAAATACAGTGAGGGTACGGCACATCTTCATTCCGAAAAAGTGAATGTGGGTTATATTACAGGCGGCAGAATCTGGTCTGTTGACGGTTCTGCGCTTCTTGGAAACTGTGACGGTGAAAATTTTGATTACAGTGAGGTTCATTTTAAAATTGAAAAAAATGCCCTGAAGCTTTGTTTCCCGGAAAACTGAAAAAGTATATAAAAATAAAAAGCAGATACGTTATCGTATCTGCTTTTGTTACATATTGCCATCAAGTGTTAAAAAATGCGGGGGGGGGTAGATATTATTTATAATAGCCTTATAGCCAAGGTTTTTTATGGTTATAATTTCAAAATCCTTGTTATTTTTAAACTTTTTGCGAAGCCTGTTGATATGCGTGTTTACTGTTTTTTCGCCGCTTTCACAGTCATAATCCCAAATTTCATCCATAAGCTGTGCTCTTGTGAAAATTCGGTTTGGCGAACGCAGCATGGTATATAAAAGATAAAATTCTTTCGGCGGCAGCATAATCATTTCATTTTTCTTTTCCGTTATGTAGCTTACAGACAATGCGCCGTAATTTATAATTGTGTTTCCGAATTTGATGATGTCTGATGATGCTTTTTTTGAACAGCGAAGAATTGATTTTAAAATTAAATGAAAATCCTCGTAATCAATCGGTTTCGGAAGTACGCAGTCTGCCCCATAATTATAGCATATGGCTTTTGTTTTTAAATCTGTTGCCGATAAAAAGGCCATGGCGGGAATATGGTATTCCAGTATTTCAAGTGATTTCAGAAATTCCAAATCGTTATTTTTTGTATTTGTATCAATATCTATAATGCACATATCAATAAAATGCTTTTCAAGCTGTTTCTGCGCATCCTGTATAGTTAAAACGGAAGTTACTTTATAATGATTTCTTCTGAGAAAAGTACATAATAATTCACGCAGGTTATCATTCTGCTCTATAACCAGCATATTAAACATAATAAACCTCCTGTATTGGAAGAGTAAACGTGATGTATACGTCTGTATATATATAAGTATATATAGTAAGGTAAACTGAAAGTAAACAAACTTTATAAAAAATTGATAATAGGTTTATAAAAAGTTTACTTTTGATTAATTTACCCAACATAGAATAGAAGAGAATTCGTATTGTTCATTTCGCACAAATTTTATTAACAGGAGGAGAACAATTATGGGTAAAACGAAAAAGATGCTTAGTGTTTTTCTTGCACTTCTTATGATTTTATCATCAGTTACAGTTGGCTTAACAGCCTTTGCAGCTGATGCGGTTAAAACATATGACGGGCTTGATGAAAACCACCAGGCGCTTGCCGCTGCTTTGCAGGTTGATTATGTTGTGGATGTAAACAACTATAAAAAAGCTGCAAATTACAATTATATTGCTTTTGATAATGAACAGGGCGATATTGCAAAAGCAGCAGCAGCTTTTTATAAATGTATAGAAAACACTGCCAACGGACGTTACGGAGAGATGGTTACGGCTGTTGAGAATACATTAAAAGCTGCTATGGGCAAGGATTATACAACGGCTATGAACAAAGCTATCGGTTTTCTTTGCGGTTATGGTTCGGTTTCAAAGTATACCGGCAACAGCACAATAAAATTAACCGTAAATGAAAATATTAATAAGCTTTTGGAATCATACAACGTATTGGATGATGTGCCTGAATCTATAGAAGACAGAGCATTTCTTTATACATACGTTCAGACAGGTTCCAGTTCATCGTATTCCACAGATATTAAGCAGGAGCAGACAGCAGCTTCATTATCGGTTTTCAATGATTTTGCGAAGTTGTATTCTGCAGATGCAATGGCTAAAGATGTTGCATTGCTGACTGAAGCAGAGCTTAAAGATTATGATGAAAACGGACAGACGGTTATTGACGAATCCGCAAGAGTTTCCGAAGAAAACATCAAGAAATTTTTAGGCGAAAGTGTAACTTTTGAAGCTGCACAGACTTACCTCAACAGTGTTTTGGTTTTTATAGCCAACAACGAATATGCCGCTGAAATTACTGCTATCGGCAGTGAAATTGACGGAAAAGATGTATCTGAATTTAATTTGGATCAGCTTAAAGCGCTAAAGAAGAGACTGGACGATATTAATAAAGTTTACAACGAATATGTTCAGGTTCAGAAAGATGCGGTTAAAGCTTCTCGTGAAAAATATGATGTATATGTAACATTTTATCAGGATTCTTTTAACTACAACAAATATCCTGATTATAAAACGGAAATAGATAAGATTGAAAAGTATGCTTCAGATACGTATCCGTTTACAAAAGAGGAACTTCCTGCCGTTAAAGCGCTTCTGGATGCAATTGAAAAGAAATATAAGGAATTTTTAACGCCGATTCATTATCAGCCGATTATAGACGGAAAAGCTGTTTATGACAAAGCGCTGGCAAACTACAATGCGGCTTTTCAGTATTATAATAATTTGGAATATAACGAATGCTTGGAAAACCTGATAAAGAGTTTTGATAATCAAACCGTATCCAATATTCCTGAAACAGCAGAAGTTATTAAATCAAATACGCTTCTTATTGTTGATGATGCTGAAGGCAGTGTTCTCAATGCTGAAAGAGCGTTTACCAATATGATTAATTTGATTTTTACAGACGGAAAAGCTTCTACACTTGCAAAAGCGGTTGATAAAGTCAAAGAAGATGTTAAGGCAAAGATTGGCGATGATGCTTTTGAGCAGAAAAGAGCGTCAGATATAATTGATTGCCTTTATGGAAAAAATGCTGCTTCTTCAGCAACATCAACAAGAAATGTTCAGATTGAAGAGCCGTATCTTTACAAATTTCATTCAATTGAAGAACTTCTTGCGGCAGACAGTATTAATTACAGCATGTCTGACTTCTCAATCAGAAATACAGCCAGCAGTTACTCGCCTTGCTGTGCTGAAAATGTAAAATCACTTAAAGATGAAAATGTTCAGGGTGATTTTTCTACCTTCTTTAATTTGTTTACAGACGAATTGCTTCATTCTGATATTGAAGCATATTCATTTGATGAAATTTCTCTTATTATAAGAAAAGCTGTATTTATATTAGAAAATATTTCAGCTTATTCTGAAAAAGAAATCGCACACTTTTTCGGAAATGAAAAGTATAATCAGGCAATGGATTTTAACAGCAAGTGCGAAATAAAAGCTGCAGAACTGTTTAATGCAATGATTAATGCTGTTTATGATGCATACGGAAACAGAGAAGTTACTGCGGAAGAAGCAAGGGCTTTCTTTACAGAAGCTGCAGCAATAGACAGCGCTTATAATAAACTTACAGATGCTGTTAAAGCAAATGAATCTGTTATAGAACATGTAGAAAAACTGAATAATTTAAAAGCCTCTGTTAAACTTATCGTTGATGAAGCAGATGCGGAAGATTTTGTTGAAATGGTAAAGGCTTTTAAAGATAAATATCCGAAAAAAGACCTTGAAATCAACATTTATGATGCTTTCCATGCTGATTTAGCTCCTATTCTTGATTTTTATAATAATGCTTCTGAAGAAACCAAGGCAATGGAAGATGTTGTTAAGGCTTTTGATGATTTGTCTGCGCTGAACGAAGCAATGGATGCTGTTTTCAGAGCATATCGTTTTGAAGAATTCAAGAAAACTGCGCCTGAAAAGCTGGATCCGCTTTATACGGGCAATCTTGAAAACGCACAGATTATTGAATTTTCAACCTTTGATATTGCAAACATTAAGCAGATAATGGCTGAAATCAATAAGATTTACGGCGATTTATCCGATGAAGCAAGAATTGACGAATTTGTTGTAAATTATATGGCAGTTGTTTCAATGCTTCAGGAAAGAATTACACTTTTAACAAATCCGCCGGAATTCCATCCGTACACAGTGGAATATCCTAAAAATACAACACCGGCACAGGTGCAGGATATTATTTCCAGACTTGATGGCGTTATCGCAGGAGACCTTATTGAAAATCTGCTTGGTCAGCCGCTTGATGAAGCAATTGACGGACTTCTCAACGGTCTTTTCACAGCAGACATTGTAACTACACTTGTGAAAGCGCTTTATCCAATGGTTAAAGATGCTTTAGGCAGTGATGCAAGCATAGCAAGTATAGCAAAAATTTATGTTATGCCCAATAAACTCGGAGAAAATTCCATTTCACATTATCCTTCTGTTAAAGCAGCGCTTTGTGCAGCGGGCGATGATTGGAACAAAGTGGACTGGGAACTTTTTGATTGGGTAAATTCAAAGGGTGTTCCTGTACAAGATTTGGAAACCTTTATTGATGCGCTCGGAGAGGCACTTTCAGGTGTAACGCCTATTCTTAATTGTCTTCTCAACGGAAAAGCTTTAATATTAAATATTCTTCCGGGTAATGCCGGATATGAAAAGGATATTCTGCCGTTTCTTGAACTGCTTGGCTGTAATGAAACGCACGGTCTGGTGACAACGGCTGTTTTCAATGCATCAATGAGTGATGTGCCGCAGATGCTCAGATATATTATATATCCTTTGCTTAACAGAGTAAAAGAACTTCTCAAAGAAAATACAGTTACAGATTTACTTGATATTATTGCAAATCTTTCCTTTGTAATCAGTAACGATATGCTCAATGCAGGTGTTGCAGATCTTTTATGGCCGTTAAGCGATAAAATTGATTTGGTTCAGACACTGAAGGACGCAGGTATAGATTTAACAAATCTTATCGGCACAATCAACGGCTTCCTTGGAAGCACAGGCATTACACTTCCTGTTCTTAACTGGGCAGAATTTGCAGGTATCGGCACATATCATACAGACGGTGTATCCATGCGCCCGTCAGGCATACGCAACTATATTGATGCGGCAGAGCCGGATGTACTTGTTCAGCTTCTTTATTATGTGCATGATGTTGTTGCTGCAAATAAAGATGCAATTCTTGGGCTTTTAGGCGACAGTTTGAGCCCTGAAATTAAAGATATTATTCTTCAGGTTCTTGACAAAGACAAGAAAACCTTTGCAGGTGCGCTTGTGCAGCTTCTTACACCTTATGATGCACCTGATTATACATGGCCGGCATTTGATTACAGCAAAACGAATGTTGACTATTCATCCTTCACATCAGCAGATGTGAAAAATACGGTTGATAAGATTTCAACCATTCTGAACAAGGTGATTGCACTTCTTCTTGACGGTTCGCTGAATGATTTAATCGGCGGTGCGCTTTATACAGGCGATACAGTTCAGACACTGTTCAAAACCGTTTACGGTTTGCTTGACAATCCGACTGTTGAAATGATTTTCTCACTTATCACAGTTACGGATGCAGACGGCAGAACTACTGTGCTTGATATTTCAAAAGATGCAGTTGCTGATAACTTAAAGTCTGATTTCCCGAAGGTGGCAAAAGCAATTGATAAAGCAGAAAGCATTTCTGCCGCAGTTATTAATGCATCTGACTGGGAAATTGAAGATGAAAAGGATTTTGCAAATGCTGTTGCATCCATTGCGGCTCCTATAGCACCGGTATTAACGGCTCTTCTTGCAGGCAAGGGAATGACAGTAAGCATTGCAGACGGTGCAGTTGAAATTTACGGCGCAAACGGTTACAACAATGCAGTTAAGCCGCTTTTGGATGCACTTACATGCAAAACAGTTTCCGTGGCTGATTTCAATGCGCAGGCAAAGAAGGACAATAATAATACCGTTCTTAATGTGATGAATCCGCTTTTAGGTCTTGTTAAAAGCGTTGCGGACGATCCGCTTCATTCCGTAATCAGCATTATTCCGAGCATTTCCCTTTTTGTGGACAATAACGGAATACAGACTGCTGTTGAACAACTTCTTGCTCCTCTTAACAATGTTCTCGGAGCAGTCGGTTCATTAATCGGAACGGATAATGTTTATGTATGGCTTGTTGACGATTTGTTAAGCGGCATGCTTGGTGCACAGCTTAACTGGAATAAGCTTCAGGACCAAATTGTTCCGCTTCTTAATGAAAAAGTTCTTAATAATATAGACATCAACGGCACAAAACTCAGCTTGAAACTCAATAATATTGACTGGGGCAAATTAGCAGGCTGTCTTGACAAAAACGGAAATGCATTTAAGGCAAATACTTCTGATTCGGCTGTAACAATCATTGATTACATCTGGAGCACTGTTAAGGCAAATGAGAAAGCAGTAAGAACGTTGCTTCAGTCACTGCTTGGTGAAAGCTACACAGACGTTTCACAGTATATTGATAAATTCCTTGCACTTGATTCCTCTGCTCTTGTAAAAATTCTGATAGATTTAACTAAGGGTCTGGATGCATCATCCTACAAGGCAGACTGGTCATTCCTTTATAAAAATTATAAACAAACAACGGTTTCCTATCCTGCCGGCGTAACAGCAAAGGATATTGAAACAGCCGTTAAAACCGTTTCGGAAATTCTGAATAAGGCAATAGAACTTCTGCTGGATGGTTCACTGAATGATTTAATCAGCACATCGCTTTATACAGATGATGTAATTACATTACTTGCCGGCGCTGTGTTCTCGCTTGGTGACAACAGCACAGTAAATACTGTTCTCGGTGTTTTGAGTGTTGATCTTTCAAAAGATGCAGTTGTTAAGCTGTTAAGCAAGGATTATCCAAAGGTTGCCAAAGCAATCAAGGTGTCAGAATCGCTTGGAAATCTTGATACAAGCGAATGGACATGGAATATTAAAGACAGAAAATCCTTTACAAAGGCGATTGCAACGGTTCTTCGTCCGTTTGCACCGGCTCTCAATGTTCTTCTCAACAGCGGTGAACTCAATATAGCAGATGTTGTTGATTTCAAGGGATCAAACGGATACGAAAATGCAGTTAAACCGCTTCTTGATGCACTTGGCTGCAGCACGGTTTCAGCGGCACAGTATGCTTCGGATGCAAAGAAAAATGCAGATAATCTTCTTCTGAACATTATCAATCCGCTTCTTGATTTGGTTGATGAAATTCTTGCAAATCCTGTAGAAAAGATTGAAGCAATTCTGCCGCAGGCAGCAAACTTCATTGATAAAGGCGGCATTCAGTATGCAGTTGAAAACCTTCTGTATCCTGTAACCAATCTTGTAAGCCCGCTTGTTTCTGTAATTACAGACGAAACCGTATTTGATTTTATAATTGATTTGCTCGGACTTGATATCAACTGGAAGAATCTGCACAATGATATCATTCCTATGATTAACGGTCTTATAAAAGAGATTGATATAGACGGCACAAAGCTCAGCCTGGCATTCCTGAAATTATCTGGTCAAAGCTTGCAGGCTGCGGAAGCCTTGTATCAGGCGGCATAAAGGCAGATACGGCAAAAACAACAACCGTACTGGTTGATTATATCTGGCGCACCGTTAAACTGAATGAAAAAACCATAAAGAATCTGATTGCAGAACTTGCCGGTGATTCATATAAAGATTTTGCTGTTTATACTGATAAGATTTTTGCACTTGATTCGTCGTCACTTATAAAGATTCTTGTTGAATTAACAAAAGGTCTTGATGCTTCCTCTTTCAGGGCAGATTGGTCGTTCCTTTATAAAAACTATAAAGAAACAGCCGTTGCGCTTCCGGACGGAGTAACCTCGGCAGACCTTACACAAACAATAGAAATTCTTACAAAAGCAGTTCAAAATGCGCTTGGCATTTTGCTTGACAGTTCTCTTATACAGCTTGTAGGCGGCGTTCTTTATACGGATGATTTGGTAACAACGCTTGCAAAAGCAGTTTATGCATTTGGAGAGGATGAAACATTCTCGGTTGTTTTAAGCATGCTTGGAGTTGATTTATCAAAAGAAGCAATTGTTTCTTCACTGAAAAAAGATTATCCTGCCGTTGCAAAGTCAATTAACAAAGCAGAATCCTTAGCGAAACTTGATGCATCAAAATGGCAGTGGAATGTTAAGGACAAAGCTTCCTTTGCAAAAGCACTTGCGGCAGTTCTCCGTCCGTTTGCACCGGCTCTCAATGTTCTTCTCAACAGCGGTGAACTCAATATAGCAGATGTTGTTGATTTCAAGGGATCAAACGGATACGAAAATGCAGTTAAACCGCTTCTTGATGCACTTGGCTGCAGCACGGTTTCAGCGGCACAGTATGCTTCGGATGCAAAGAAAAATGCAGATAATCTTCTTTTGAACATTATCAATCCGCTTCTTGATTTGGTTGATGAAATTCTTGCAGATCCGGTAAATATGATTGCCGAAATTCTGCCGCAGGCAGCAAACTTCATTGATAAGGGCGGCGTTCAGTATGCAGTTGAAAGCCTCCTGTATCCTGTAACCAATCTTGTAAGTCCGCTTGTTTCTGTAATTACAGACGAAACTGTATTTGATTTCATTCTTGGTTTGCTCGGACTTGATATCAACTGGAAGAATTTGCACAACGATATTGTTCTGATGCTGAACAGAGATGTTCTCAACGGCATTGAAATCGGCGGCAAAAAGCTTGCAATTACACTTCCTGCAATCAATTGGGGCACGCTTGCAGGCTGCGGAAAATTGAGCAAGTCCTCCATTAAGGCAGATGCAAATAAGGAACTTATGGTTCTGCTTCGATATATATTCAAGGCGCTTTATGCAAACAAGAATGCCGTAATGAGTTTAACCGGAAACAACGCAACCGTAAATCAGATTATTAAAAATGTTCTTAATTGCGGACCGGATAAGGCAACACAGATTATTGTTAAGATTCTTCTTAAAATGTCTGCTGTAAATAATGCCAAATGGTCGTTCAGAGATATTCTTCCAAGTGCTGTTGAATATACGGAAAATCTAAGCAGAGAAGATTTTGTTACGGTTCTTGAACAGATTGATCCGATGATTAATGAATTGCTTGCTGATTTTGCGGGTCAGTCATTAAGCGGTCTTGTAACAAATCTTGTATACACAAACAGCATTGTGAATACAGTTGCCGAACTTGTTTATACAAATCTTGAAAAGCTTGATATCGGTGTGGATATTAACACGGTTCTTTCCATGCTTGGTGTGGATATTTCAACAAAGGCCGTTGCAGATACTGTAAGCGATTACAATTCTGCTTCAAAGGCAATTGCCAAGTATTCCAAGTGGAGCGATGTTAAGTTTGAAAATATTAACTGGGGCTTCAGCGATGGCGACAGAGCCGGATTTGTAAATGCACTTACGGCTGTATTAAGACCATTGTTCCCTGTTCTTCGTGCCGTGCTTTCGGCAGATGATTTAATTGTACTGGATGCAATTACAATTAAGGGCGGAAACGGCTATAACACAGCAATTGTGCCTATCGCAGAAGCATTGGGAATCAGTGAAGATGCACTTGTATCTGTTGCAGCCTATGCTGTGCAGGCGGACGGCGATAAGCTTCTTACAAATATTCTGAATCCGCTTCTTGACAGAGTGGAAACAATACTGAATTCACCTGTATCTGCTTTAACCGAAACATTACCGAATCTTGCTTACTTCGTTGCGAATGACGGAATATACAATGCAGTTTCTAACTTAATTAAACCTGTTACAAATATTTTGGATGAAATTGCACCGATTTATAAGCTGGATTTAGATTTATCAATGCTAAAAAATCTTGATCTTGCAAATCTTGTTAATTCCCTGCTTTCAACAATAGATATAAACGGCAAAAAGCTCGGTTTGGTACTTTCAAATATAGATTTGATGGCACTTGCCGGCAGGGGCAGCCTGGAAGAGTATGTATCTGTGCGCACATATAACGGCAGCAGAATGACAGCAAAGAGAATTGTTGCGGATAAACCTGCTGTAATGATAAGCGTGTTAAGATATATCGTTTCAAATCTGAAAACCAATTTAACTGCTATTAACGGCTTGCTTTCCGGACTTGATATATCTGAAGATGTTCTTGAGATTATCAATACGGTTCTTGAAGCTTTGGCAACGGAAGATGTGGATGCAGTAATTGAGCTTTTGGTAGACTTGCTGTTTGATATTAAATCAGGCTTGGTTGATATAACGCCTGATACTGAGTATGACGGAAAAGGCTTTGTTCCGTTTATTCCGGGTAATTTCTATTGGGCTTACTGGGTGATTCTTGCAGCAGTTTCTGTTGGTTTAGGAATAGGTCTGTACTTTATACTCAGAAAAAAGAAGGCAAAAGAAACAGAAAATACAGAAGTGAGATAAGGAGGCAAATATTATGAAAAAAGCGATAAAAATTATTTCAGTAATCTTAGCTGTCTGCATCGTAATCGGAGCTGCCGCATTTGGCTTTGTAAAAAGCGAGGAAATAAACTTTTTCTTCTCTAAAATGCATGCGGTTCAGGTTTCTATCAGCGACGGTACATGGAAAGATGAACTTAAAGCTCCTGAAGTATCGGTTGCAGATACCGGGTTTGTGCCGGGAACATACGGCGGCATAGAATTCAACTCTGTTGAAGATGTTGCAAAATACTATGTTGAAGCATATAACAAAACAAAGGCAGAAACGGCAATTTACATTGATGAAGACGGAAATGAACAGGAATATTACGCATTTGTAGGCGATGAAGAACTGATTCCGACATCTATTCTTATTGAAGGAAAAGAAAATGTTGTTATTACAAAGCTTGGTCCTACTATTGTTTCAAGTATTTTCAATGCCAATGTGGGCGGTCTTCCTCCTTCTTCCAACCGTGATCCAAAATATGATGTTGATGAACACAACAATCCGCTATTAACATCACGCATTAAGGCGGAAGATATAAAAAAATGTTCTGTTAAAGATAATAATGACGGCACGATTACGCTTACCATTATTCCGATTGACTGCAATATGAGCCATAAGGGTCTTGATGCGCAGGGTAATATGTTTAATGCGCTCGGACCGATTGATGAAACCGTTGAAGCCATTGAACTGCTTTCGTGGGCAGAGGGTGATACAGCGCAGAACTGCCGTGTAGTTTATGCAGACGGTACAGCAGTTGTAAAAATCAACACAGCTACACAGAAATTTGTTGAAGCTGATTATGATATGAAGGTTACTGCTTCTGTTACACATGCATCTATCTCGGTTGTTAAGGATAAGAGTGCAACACTTGTGCTTGATTATATTCAGCATTTCCCGGCATCTGATGAATATCTTATGGAATCAAGAGGTCTTACCAGAAAATAATTTTTGATATCTGTATCATCGGTGTTTAAATTTCAAATATGTTGTCTGTTTTGTTTCAATTTTCCTTTCTTTGGCAGATGACATTCCATTAAAGTAACCGTCGGTTTTCCGGCGGTTGCTTTTTTTGTTGTGCAGATATGCGGTTTTTGGAAATAATGATTCTGTACAAAAATTTATTTATCTGTTATAATTGGTTATATTCTTAAATTGTACGGTGATATACATGAAACTTTATGACAGAGCGGAAAACATAAAAAAAATCATTCAGTCTGAAATAGACTATATTCCCGATGCGGCTGTTGTGCTTGGAAGCGGATTGGGCGCATTTGCAAATGAAATAGCTGTTGATGCCGAATGGAATTACTGTGATATTCCGGGCTTTCCTGTTTCAACGGTGGCAGGGCATGCAGGCAAGTTTATTTTCGGCACAATAGGCGGTAAAAAAATAGCTGCCATGCAGGGTCGTTTTCATTTATATGAGGGTTACAGCGCAGAAGAGGTTACATTGCCCGTAAGAGTTTTACAGCTTTTGGGTGTAAAAAATTTTATTGTAACCAATGCGGCAGGTGCGATAAATCTTTCCTATAAACCGGGTGATTTAATGATAATCAAAGATCATATCGGGCTTTTTTGCCCGTCTGTTTTAACCGGTGAAAATGATGAAAGGTTTGGCACACGTTTTCCGTCTATGAGCGAAACGTACAGCAGAAGTTTGATTCATATTGCCGAAAAGGCGGCGGAAAATTCCAAAACAGATGTAAAAGCGGGTGTTTATTGCTACTGTAAAGGGCCTATGTTTGAAACGCCTGCAGAAATAAAATTTTTAAGAACGGTTGGCGCGGATGCGGCAGGTATGTCCACTGTGCCGGAGGTTACTGCGGCAGTGCATGCGGGAATGAATGTTCTTGGCATTTCCTGTATGACAAATATGGCGGCAGGAATATTGGACCAGCCGCTTACACATCAGGAGGTTATGGAAACAGGCAGGGCTGTTGAAAAGAAATTTTCTGCTTTTTTAAAGGAAATTATCAGACTGATATAATATTTTTACCTTCAATTTAAAATAATGCTTGACAATGCGGGGATTTTTAACTAATATGAAAAATCGGAGGCGCGCAAAAGTGTAAACGAAATTAAGATGGTAGAAAAAGCAGAGCGGTAAAAGTGAAACAGATATATTAAAAATGCAGCTTATCAGCTGCGTTTTTTATTTTGCCTTTTGATATTGCGGGCGGTTTCGGATATCTGTAAGGCAATATTTGTATTGCTGTTTCTGCAAAAATTTATAAAAGGAGTTTATAATGATTAACTATCAGAATATTACACTTGATGTGAATAACAGCATGGAATATCAATATATTCATGCAAAGCAGGGGGATGACAATGCAAGGTTTCTTAGAATTCAACTTACGGAAAACGGAAACGGAATTGTTCCGGGAAATGCATGCAACGCCGTTTTCAGATGCCTGAAACCGGATGGACGCATTTGTTTTAACCATACTGTAATAAACGATGACGGCAGCATATCCGTTTGCCTTACAAAGCAGGTTTTAGCGGTTAAAGGCACTGTAAGAGCAGATATATCATTACTTGAGGGAGACACTGTGTTATCGGCAGCAACCTTTTTTATTCAGGTAGAAGCAGCACCGATATTGGAAGGGGGTGTTTTAAGTACAGATGAATTTCTGGCGTTAACAGAAAAAATGGAAGAGGTTAAGGAATTAAAAAAAGATGTTGAACAGACACTCAGTGATGTGGAATCGGCGGAAAACGGCTTAACAGCCTTGCATTCGCGTATTGAAAATACAGACAGAAATGTTGCAGACGTTCAATTAAAAACAGAAGAAATAAAAACAGATATGAACCGGGCGGAAAACAGCATAAGCGATATTAAATCGTATATAGGCTATGCCGAAAACGATATTTTGGGCTTGTGTGTGGATTATGAAAACAATCAGTTTACACGTCTGGCAGGCGCAGCAGGAAAGAGTGCGGGACCGGATTTTGATGTGTTCAATATGTACGGCGGAAGAAGGCGCTGTACTGTAAAGGCAGACGGCACCGTAAAAGCATTTTTCGGAGAAAATGATTATAATCCGGATGATATTTCGGTGCAGACAATGGTATATCAGCCTAAGTTTTATTATAGGGTTGTGCCGCTGAAGACAGATAAAATTGAAAACGGCATAGGCTATCATATCCGCAAGGCAAATTATTATGTTTCGGATACTCCAAAAGCAGGCTTTAAGCTTCACCCTGCCTTTTATGATGAAAACGGAAAAGAAATTGAATATATCCTTTATTCGGCATTTGAAGGAGCGTATGCGGTACATTATTTTTCTGAAGTACAGCAGGCAGAATTGTTTAACGATGCAGCAGATGTATCTTCGGAAATCAATATGGAGGAGGACTGTATTCTTTCGGTAAGCGGCGCAAAGCCGGTTACGGGAATGCAAAAAACGCTGACAAGGCAGAATGCAGAAACGCTTTGCAGAAATTTTGGTGTGGGCTGGCATTGTGAAACCATAAAAACGCTTTCGGCAAATCAGCTTCTTATGATGATTGAATACGGAACAATGAATCTGCAGAATGCAATCGGCAAAGGAATTGTAAATGCGGACAATGTGTCCGGAAAAAACTGTGCAGGATATACGGGTGCCACAAATACGCTTGGAAATGAAACAGGCACAGCGGAAGAAACAAGCTTTAAAACAGACAGCAGTACGCCTGAAATTCATTACAGTGAAAACGGAAAAACAGCAGTTTCATACAGAGGCATTGAAAATCCGTGGGGCAATACATGGAAATGGACGCAGGGAATCAACTTAGGAAAAAGTATGTCTTCCGGTCAGAGTATGGTTTATGCCGCCGATGATTTTGATTTTAAGGAAAACTGTTATGACGAGAATTACAGATTTGCAGGTTTTACCGTTCAGAATCAGACTGTTGCCGGCTATATCAGTGCAATGGGTTATGGGAACGAAGAATATGACTGGATGTTTATGCCTACGGAAATAAACGGAAACAGCAATCTGCCGGTAGGAGACAACTGCTATCTGGGAAGCAGCGGTGTTCTGCGAAGCGGAGCACACTGGGCGGAAAACACAGGTGCGGGCGCTTTCTGCACCAGCTACAGATACAGCGCAACCTATAAGTCAGTAGCAACGGGCTGCAGAACAGTCTATATACCAACGGCAGAATAAGGAGGATAAGCAAGATGACGCAGTATGAAAATGTAAGAAGCAGAATCAGACCGCAGGAAAAGGCATTTGATGCATATTCGGTGTGGATTAATGAAAATATACGGGAAATAACCGTTTCGGATGAAAACGGCAGTCATACAGAATATGAATATACACAAAAGCAGTATACCAAGGATGAATATATCAGCCTTGTTGATGAAAGAAATGCACAGCTTGAGGAGAAGATAATAGATACTCAGCTTGCGCTATGCGATGTATATGAAATGATTGGAGAATAAAGTATGGTGAAAATATATGCAGAACTTATCAGAAAAGGAAAGAAAACAATAGAGAAAGTGCCTGACCGACTCCGAAAACAGGTAACTGAAATATTGAAACAAAAGTAATAAAAAACGTCACAGTTTTTATAAACTGTGACGTTTTTTCATTCTTGTTGTAAAAGGAATTTCCTATATCCCGTGTGTTTTGTCTGTTTTATTTTATAAATATTTTTTTTACGTTCTTTTCTGCGTTTTCCATCATTTTATCAAGGTTGGGAATTTTGTTTTCTGCGTCAATAACATCCTGCAATTTTGGTTTGGTTTTCGGGTGTTTTGGTGTAAAAACGGTGCAGCAATCTTCATACGGCTGAATAGATGTTTCAAAAGTATCTATTTTTCGTGAAACAGCAATAATTTCATCCTTGTCCATACCGATACACGGGCGAAAAACAGGCATGTTTACCGCATTGTCTGTACAGCCCAATGCATAAATTGTCTGACTTGCAACCTGACCCACGCTTTCGCCGGTAATCAGTGCCATGCAATTTTGGCTTTCAGCTATTTTTTCACTCATTTTCATCATAATACGGCGCATAACAAGTGTAAAGTAATCCTCAGGGCAGTAATCACGTATTGCTTCCTGAATTTCCGTGAACGGCACAACATAGGTTGTTATTATTCCGCTGTAGGCCGCAACTTTTTTCAAAAGCTCCATTACTTTCATTTCAGCAAGCTCGCTTGTATAAGGCGGTGATGCAAAATGAATGGAAATAAGCTCAATACCTCTTTTTGCCATCATATAAGCGGCAACAGGGCTGTCTATACCGCCGCTGATTAAAACTGCAGCTCTGCCGCTTGTGCCGGTTGGCATACCGCCTGCGCCCTTAATGTTGTTTCCGCGCACAAAAGCATATCTGTCGCGCACCTCAACAGTTACAACAATATCCGGATTATGTACATCCACTTTTAAATGGTTAAATGTTTTCAGTATCTGTCCGCCGAGTTCTCTGCAAATCTGCGGTGAATTGAGCGGAAATTTTTTATCGCTTCTTTTGGCTTCCACCTTAAAGGTTTTTGCAGTTAAAAGGTCATCCTCAAGATAATTTTTTGCTGTGGTAATAATATCGGTCATATCCTTTTCGCAGACTGCTGCACGTGAAAGTGCCGCAATTCCGAAAACCTTTTGAAGCGCTTCAGCCGCATCGTCAAGGTCTGTTTCGCTGTTTTCGGGTTCCACCATAATTGTAGACTGGCTTTTTGTGAAAGCAAATGTGCCGATATCGGAAAGATGCCGTTTCATATTTTTAATAAGCACGTCTTCAAAAGAGTTTCTGTTCAACCCTTTCAGTACAAGTTCGCCGTTTTTTACAAGTATTATTTCTTTCATATTCATGTCCTCGGATGTTTTTTTATTATATCTTTTAATGCGAAGCAAAGCTCATCAATATCTGCTTTGGTATTATATCTTGAAAAGCTTATGCGAATGCTTTTGTCTATGATTTCGTTGCTGCGTTTCATCGCCGTAAGCACATGGCTTTTTTTGCCTTTCGCACAGGCAGAACCGTTGCTTACATATATTTCGTAGTTGGCCGAAAGTTCCTGCAGAACGGTTTGGCTTCTCATAAAGGTGGGCACATAAAAATTTATGATATACGGTGAAGCGTTTTCGGCGCTGTTTATTATTATGCCGTCTATTTCGCAAAGCTGTTTTTTTGCATAATCGTTAAGCTGTGCCGTTTTCATGCTCTGCTCTTTTAAATCGGGCAGGGCATCCGCCGCCGCACCGAATCCCATAATAAGAGGGGAAGCCTCTGTTCCGGGGCGAATTTTCTTTTCCTGTTCGCCGCCGAAAGTACGCGGAAGGATTCTTGTACCCTTTTTAATATATAATGCGCCGCAGCCTTTTGGACCGTGTATTTTATGCGCTGTAACGGTTACAAGGTCTGCACCGAGTTTTTTTGGCTTTACCTCTGTTTTTCCGAAAGCCTGCACACAGTCAGTATGAATCAGCGCAGGTGCACCGGCGCGCACGGTAATTTTTTTTATTTTTTCAACGGGAAGAACGGAACCGACTTCATTATTTATATACATAGCTGAAACAAGTATCGTTTTTTCATTTATTGCTTTCGCAAAGTCAGAAATGCTGATAAATCCGAACCGGTCCGGCAGAAGTCTTATAATTTCAAAGCCTTCTTTTTCAAGCTCATCCATACTTTGCATAATGCTTTCATGTTCTATTGCCGTGGTAACAATTCTGTTTCCTTTGCGCCTGTTTGCATATGCCGCACCGAAAACGGCAAGGTTGTTTGCCTCAGTGCCGCCGCTTGTGAAAAAGATTTCTTCTTTTTCACAGTCCATCATGTCGGCAATGCTTTGCCTTGCATTTATCACCGCCTTGGCGGCTGCAATGCCTATATTATGAAGACTTGAAGGATTTCCGTAGTTTTCTTCAAGAGCACTGCATACAGCCTTTACGGCCTCTTTGCAGGGTTTTGTTGTTGCGCTGTTGTCAAGATAAACTGCCATTGTTTTTCATTTCCCTGATTTTCATTATTCCTATAACGGTTTTTGCATCTTTGAATTCACCGTTCATACATTTATTAAATGCTTCCTCAAGCGGGATTTCCGATACATCAAGAAATTCACCGTCATCAAGGTGTTGTTTGCTTGCTTTAAGATTTACTGCGCCGTAAATATGAATGATTTCATTGCAGTATCCGGGTGTTGGGTAAACTTTTCCCAGTTCAAAAACAGTATCTGCGGTAACGCCGCACTCTTCTTCAAGCTCACGCATTCCGGCCAGATATGGGTCTTCTGCTTTTTCAAGCTTGCCGGCAGGAATTTCATACATGATTTCCTTATACGGAGATCTGAACTGGCGGACCATAATAACACTGCCGTTATCTGTTAACGGTACAACAGCTACTCCGCCGTTATGGTCTACAAGCTCTCTTTTGGTATGCGAACCGTCCGTAAGCATAACGGTGTCTTCATGCACGGTTATAATTCTGCCGCTGAAAATGCCGCAGGTTTCTTCTGTCTGCTCAAAAAAACCAAGCGCCGCAGCTTCAATATCACCGGGTTTTTCGGCAATAAATGTTGCGCCTGCCTCAATAAATTCAAACCTCGTTCCGAATCCCCATAAAACGCCCATACTGTCTATATGATTCATTCTGGCTCCGTCAATATCATAATGCTTATCGCCTGTCATAAGCACAGCATCGGGTTCTGTATCCAGTTTTTTTAAACATCGCATAATGATATCGGATTTGGGTTCGCAGTCTGCTTCAAAGGATACACCTGTAACAGTATCAAAATATTTGCTTATATTGAAATGTTTCAGCAGTTTTTCAATATATTGCTGCGGTTTTGAAGATGCAATTGCAAGCTTGAAACCGTCTGCTTTCAGATTATGCAGCAGGGCTTTTATCCCATTGTATAATTCGCTTTCATATATGCCTTTTTCAGAATATCTTTCTCGGAATTTTTTTACAAGATTTTCTGCCTGCACCGGATCTGCATTGTACTGCTCCTGAAAGGTAATCAAAAGCGGCGGTCCGATGAAATAAGATAAATCATTCAGATTTTCGGGAACGGGATAGCCGTACTCCCGAAGTGCATATGCCGCGCTTTTCATGATTCCCTTGCCAGTGTTGCAAATTGTGCCGTCAAAATCAAAAATGATTGCTTTATATCTCATTGCCGCCAACTTTCTGCATAAACTTATTTGCTGAAACAACAAATCTTTCTATTCTGCCGCTGCCTATACAATCGCCGTGTTCGTCAGATGCGGAAACATCAAATGTTATTTTTCTGCCGCTGATTTCTGAAATAACTGCTTTTGCCGTAACAACAGTGCCTATGCCGCTTGCTTTTGAATGAGAAATATGAATTGCTGTGCCAACGGTTGTTTCTTCCTTTTCCAAAAAATCCGCTGCCGCATCGCAGGTTGCTTTTTCCATTAATGCAATCAGAAACGGAGTTCCGAATACCGGCAGTGAACCGCTGCCGGCAGTTATGGCTGTGTTTGTGGAATTCACAATTGTGGTTGCTTCAAACGAAGTGCCGATAATCATTTCTTTCATACTGTTTTACCCCTGAAATTTTAATTTTATTTTCGATTTCGGCTTAATATTATAGCATATAATTTATAATAATACAATAAATATAAAGCATATTGAGGTTCGCAAAAATTTATGGTACAATCTGATATTGATATGGAAACAAAAAGCAGGGTGATTTAATGATAAACGGGGCAAAAAGAATACTGATTCTTGATGAAATCCGCGGATTTGCAATTATTTGTATGGTTTTTCATCATATGTTTTATGATGTCGGTTTTATCCTGGGATTTGAATGGGGAAACAGAATTTTTGATTTTCTTTGTGTTTTTCAGCCGCTTTTCTGGGCTGTGTTTATTTTAACATCGGGAATCTGTTCAAGAATGTCAAGAAATGTAATAAAACGCGGGCTGTTTCTGCTGGCAGCAGGTGCGGTAATTACCCTTGTAACGGCAGTGCTTATGCCTATGATAAATATTTCGGGTGCAGAAATATATTTCGGAATTCTTTCCTGCCTTGGGTGCAGTATGGTTATAACAGGAACGGCAATGCCGCTGATAAAAAAAATAAATGAAAAAGTCGGTATGGCAGTTTGTGCATTTTTATTTTTTGCAACCTATAGTATAAGTGATAAAATATTACTTTTCGGTCTTGTAAAATTGCCGGATATTTTATATAGCAGCAATCTTTTGTTTCCGTTGGGTATTATAGGAAAAACATTTCAGTCTGCAGATTATTTTCCGATTTTTCCCTGGGTTTTTATGTTTCTTTTCGGGGCATTTTTCGGAAAGTATGCCGTTGAAGAAAAATTTCCGGCATTCGCATATAAAAGCCATGCAAGTCTGTTTCGGAAAGCAGGCAAAAACAGCATCTGGATTTATTTGGCACATCAGCCTGTACTTTACGGAATTATGTATTTTATAAAAATATTTCTATAAACAAAAAAGCACACTTTTTCATAAAATAGAAAGGTGTGCTTTCCAATCTGACTGAAAGCTGTGAATTTATTAATTCCTCAGAACAGCAGCTTTTGTATCGGGTTGTTTATATAAAGAATGGTTTTGCCGCCGGATTTTATCCGGCGGCATTTTTGCAGGTTATACTATGTCGGCATTTTCAGCTTCAATCCATAAACGGTTGGCTTTGTTCAGTGCAACAAGGCAGTAGGAAAGCCTGTTGTTTACAATATTCTTTGCAATAGCTATATGCCGGCACACGGTTGGCTGGGATAAATTAAGCATATCTGCAATCTGTGCTTGGTTCAGGTTGTTCACATATTTCAGCTTTAAGCATTTTTGCTGCCGCGGCGTCAGGTCATTTTTCATGATAAGCGGCAAAACGGTTGAAATTGCCCGTCTGCTTATAACCTGTGAATCAATATCGCAGCTGAAGGCATCGTCTTTATTATAGTAATTCTCAATCAAATCCTTCATTTTATGCTTCCTCCTCATCGTAATAGTGTGTAAGCATTTTGGATATTCTTCTGCATTCACAAGCCATATCGTAATAAACCTTTAGCCTTCTTCTTAATAAATACAAATCTTCTCCTGTGTAAATATAAAGAAGCGGACGAAGGCCTTCTATTTTTGCGTTCAGAACATTGTACTGTTGTCTGTATTCCTGCGCTAATTCATCAATTGTCATTTGATTGTCCTTTCTTTTACATTGGCATATCATCCATATAATATGCCGTAACTTGTAATATGCAGTCGGAAAGGGCGGTTTTTTTCGGCTACAATCTCATATTAGTAGAACGTATGTTCTTTGTCAATAGCTTGTAGGAAAAATTTAACAAAAATCATATAATTTGCAGTTTTATGGCGAAAAGGGTTACAGATAAACTGATTTGTAATAATAAACAAATTCTTTCAACATATCACTTGACAAATTGTGCAAAATAGAATATAATGTATTTTACCTTGAGGACGGAGCCGCAACCGCTCCTTAAGTATCTTGTCCTCCTATAGTTTGTTATAGACAGAGAGGGGAAAGGCAGTGCGTTATGCACTGCCTTTCTTCATTTTTGATTATTGAATTTGAAAAAGATGAAAGCGCTCAGCATTTTATATGCTTGTGAAAAGCGCATACAAGCCGCCTATCAGGCCGCTTCCTGCCATTAAAACAGCAAGAATAATTGCTGTTACCTTTACCCATCCTCTGTGCATAATTATACCTCCATAAAACTGCTTGCTTCGGCAATCAGTTTATCTGCCAGTGCCTGCGCATCAGCCATTGTTTCACCGATGGCAGTAATATAAGCCTTGATTTTGGGTTCTGTTCCGCTGGGTCTGATTATTACACCGTTGCCCCCTGCCATTTTATAGGAAAGAACATTTGATTTTGGCAAATCAATTTTTGATTCGCTTCCGTTTTCGGTGTTTTTTGAAATGCCGGTTTTGTAATCGTCAACAACGGTAACAGCCATTTCTGCAAAAGCTGCCGGTGGGTTTTGGCGTAAGGTTTCCATAATGTTTGCCATTTTTTCCATTCCTGCCGCACCTTCAAACTGATAGCTTTTTACAGTGTTGCAGTAATAACCGAATTCTTTGTAAAGATCTTCCATAACTTCTACAAGCGATTTACCCTGTGTTTTGTAAAATGCTGCCATTTCACAGATAAGCATGGAGCCTACAACAGCATCCTTATCTCTTGCGTGTGTTCCTGCAAGATAACCGTAGGATTCTTCAAAGCCCATAACAAAATCATCTGCTCTTCCCTGTGCTTCCAGATTTGTAATAAGCTCGCCTATATATTTAAAGCCTGTTAAAAGGTTTTTAAATGTGCAGTTGTATTTTTTGGCAATTTCTTCGGCTAAATCTGTTGAAACAAAGGATTTAACAGCCACGGCATCTTTTGAAAGGGCGCCTTTTTCTTTCTTTTGAGAAAGAATATAATTCAGCATCATTGCGCCAACTTCGTTGCCGCTCATAAGTACATATTCTCCGTTTTTATCAGGCACGGCAATTCCCACACGGTCACAGTCCGGGTCTGTTGCAAGAAGGATGTCTGCTTTGATTTCCTTTGTCATTTCAAGGGCGCATTCAAATGCCTGTTTGATTTCCGGATTCGGAAACGGACAGGTAGGGAAATTTCCGTCCGGCAGTTCCTGCTCGGGAACAACATATACCTCGTCAATACCGATTCGTTTAAGGATAGCTCTTACAGGCTTGTTTCCTGTTCCGTTAAGCGGTGTATATATTACACGGAGTTTTGCATCTTTGCATATGCCCGGGTTAACGCACTGTTTCTGAACCTCATCCAAAAAGGATTCAATTGTTTCTTCGCCTATATATTCAATCAGTCCGTCTGCCGCTGCCTTGTCAAAATCCATCGTTTTTATGCCTGTGAAATAATCAACGTTCTGAATGAAGGCGTATGTTTCTTCTGCTTCCTCATCTGTCATCTGATATCCGTTGCTGTCATAGCATTTATATCCGTTGTATTTGCCGGGATTGTGGGATGCTGTTAAAATAATTCCGCTGGAAGTATGATATTTTCTTATTGCATAAGAAAGGCACGGAGTAGGCTCCAGCTCATCATAAAGGTAAACCTTTATTCCGTTTGCGGCAAGTATTTTTGCGGCTTCTTTTGCAAAATATTCACTCTTGATTCTGGAATCATATCCAATAGCAATGCTTGGATTTTCATAGTTTTTATTCAGAAAATCGGAAAGTCCCTGTGTTGCTCTTCCAACTGTGTAGTAATTCATTCTGTTGGTGCCTGCGCCGATAACGCCTCTTAGTCCTGCCGTTCCGAATTCAAGTTCTCTGTAAAAGCGGTCAAGAATTTCGTCTTCATTTCCTTTGATGCCGTTAAGTTCGTTTATCAGGTCCGGGTCATAAACCGCTTTTTCAAGCCATTCATTGTAAAGTTCGTTTGTGTTCATAAATCGTCACTCCAAATATTTCATTAATTCAAGGTATAAACCTATTTTAATATTATTAAAATCTATTGTCAATATATCTTCTGTTTAGTATAATATATTTATTATTTCATTTATCAGGGAGAATATATATGTTTGCAAAAGCAAAAAGTCTTGGTATATTCGGAATGGAAAGCTTTTCGGTTGTTGTGGAAGCGGATTTAAGCAGCGGTCTGCCCAGATTTGATATCGTGGGGCTTCCTGACACAGCAGTGAAAGAAAGCAGGGAAAGGGTAAGGGCCAGCATTAAAAACTGCCGATTTGAGTTTCCTGTTTCCAGAATAACCGTAAATATTGCACCTGCGGATGTTAAAAAAGAAGGTCCGGTTTATGATTTGCCTATTGCGGTTGCAATTCTGCGGGCTACAGGGCAGATTAAAGCAGATTTAAGTGATTTTGCTTTTGTGGGTGAGTTGTCGCTGGATGGAGAAATCAGAGGCTGCAGCGGCATTTTGCCAATGCTTCTTAAAGCAAGAGAGGAAAATATAGGCGCAGTATTTATTCCTTTTGAAAACAGAAATGAAGCAAGTGTTGTAAACGGAATTGATGTTTTTCCCGTAAAAAGTATTATTGAAATTTTGCAGCATCTCGGCGGCGTTAAAACAATTGAACCGTGCTTTAAGAGTATAGAACAGCTTATTACGGAAGACGAAATGCTGGATTTTGAAGATGTTAAAGGTCAAAGAAATGCAAAACGGGCGCTTGAAATTGCAGCGGCAGGAGGGCATAACTGCATTATGATAGGTCCTCCGGGAACAGGAAAATCCATGCTTGCAAAGCGGCTTCCGTCTATTCTTCCGGATATGACTTTTGAAGAACAGCTTGAAACCACAAAGCTTTATTCAATTGCAGGCGAACTTGAAAACGGAATACAGCTTATCACAAAACGTCCGTTCAGAAGCCCGCATCACACCATTTCACCGCAGGGCTTTGCAGGCGGAGGTCACAATTTAAGACCCGGTGAAATTTCCCTTGCACATAACGGCGTGCTTTTTATGGATGAATTTCCGGAGTTTGACAGACGCGCAAAGGAATCACTGCGTCAGCCGCTGGAAGACGGAAAAATTACGATTACAAGAACGGCAGGGTCTGTTTCCTATCCATCAAATTTAATGGCGGTTGCGGCAATGAATCCGTGTCCGTGCGGATATTACGGGCATCCCTCCAGGGAATGTACCTGTACGGAAGCGGCAAGAAAAAGATACAGGGACAGGGTAAGCGGTCCGGTGCTTGACAGAATAGATCTGCATATAGAAGTTGAGCCTGTAGATTATGAAAGGCTTGCATCAAAGGAAAGGGAAGAACCGTCTTCAGAAATAAGAAAACGTGTGGAAAAGGCAAGGGCTATTCAAAGAAAACGATTTGAAGGCACAGATATATCCTGCAATGCAAAAATGAGCCCAAAGATAACAAAGGAATATTGTGTGCTTACCGAAGATGCATCAAATCTTCTGAAAATCAGCTTTGAAAAGCTTGGATTATCCGCCAGGGCATATGATAAAATTCTGAGGATTGCAAGAACGGCTGCAGACCTTGAAGAAAGTGAAAAAATAGAGCTTTCACATATTGCGGAAGCCATACAGTACAGAAGCTTGGACAGAAAGTATTGGGGAGACTGAAATGAAAGAAACAATAAGAAAAACAATGGAAAATCTTGAAAAAAACGGCATGCAGCCTTTTTTTGTTGAAACCAAAGAGGAGGTAGTGCCGCTGATAAAGAAACTTGTGCCTTGCGGCAGCTCTGTTTCAAACGGCGGCAGTGTAAGTCTTGCCGAAACAGGCGTATCGGCACTGCTGGAAAGCGGGTATTATGATTTTGCAGACCGCAGAGGACTGGAGGGAGAAGCGCTTAGAAACTGTTATATAAAAGCCTTTGGATGCGATGCATATTTCTGTTCTTCAAACGCTGTTACGGAAAACGGTGAACTTTATAATGTGGACGGAAATTCAAACCGTGTAGCCTGCATTGTTTTCGGACCGCGTCAGGTTATTATGGTGGTTGGCATTAATAAAATTGTGCCCGATATAAATGCGGCAATAAAGCGAGTAAAGGATTGTGCCGCCCCGCCGAATACCCGGCGCCTAAACTGTAAAACACCGTGTGCCGAAACGGGAAAATGTATTAGTCTTAATGCTGAAAATGCCTTTATGTGTGATGGCTGTAAAAGCCCCCAGCGCATTTGCTGCAATTATGTTGTTTCTGCACAGCAAAGGCATAAAAACAGAATCAAGGTTATTATAGTAAATGAAAAATTAGGTTACTGAGTCTGGTGTGTTTTGTTCCTTTTCCGAATTGTATACAAAAAGAATCCGATATGCGTTTTATTTAAGATTTTTGAAACAGTAACTTTTGCGTACGGAAAGTGAATTTGCTATATGCATACAAGCAGAAAACAGTAACAGCCTCTGAAAAGAGGCTTTTATTTTTTTACGAAATTGCGGTTTCACATAATTCAGATGCGCTTTTGCATAAAACGTGACTTTACTTTTTGTTTATTTTAATGTATAATTAGTATAAATAAAAAACATTAATATTAATGTTTTTTGTAAATTATATACAACGGTTATGAAAGATATTTAATCAATTATATTGCTGAAAAATATTATTTTGAACCGGGTAATAAGTATCAGTTTATCTATTATTACAGAGATATAACTATTGTTAAAGGCGGACAAGTGTGTTTTGTTGGGGACCAGGGCAATATTAAATCAAAAAATGCAGTTTTTGAGGCATGGGGCTATTAAATAATTTAAAGGATTTTACATAATGAAAAATTTTGTTATTCAATTAAAGCTAATGGCAAAGCAGAAGACATTTGTAATTACAATTTCGGCGGCAATCATATTTTCTGTAATATTTTTTTTATTAAATTGCATCAGTGAATTTCATTCGGATCTGAATGATGTTTGGGCGGCAAAATATTATTTTCTGGGTTCATCTTTCGGGCAGAGTATCCCAAAAAGTATTTATTTTACGCTTTTTCCGTTTATTGCTGTTATTCCGTTTGCAGATTCTTTTTTTGAGGAACGGGAAAAACGGACGGCGGAATTCTGTATGGCACGGTTATCAAATCATACATACTATTTTTCCAAGCTGTTTGCAGTCTTCTGTTCCGGTGTTATCGTGGCTGCACTGCCGCTGCTTTTAAATATGCTGCTTAATTTTATTGCCTTTCCGTTGGATTCAACTGCAACATTTACGAATTTTTCATATGTAAATGCCGGCATATTTACAGATTATGCGGGAAAATATATATTTAAAAATCTTTTTTTAGAAAATATATATTTGTATAATCTGCTTCATACGTGCTTTGCGTCATTATTCAGCGGTCTTGCGGCCGCGGTTGTTTATCAGCTTTCCTTTTTCTATAAAAGAAGCAGAATTATGCTGATATGTTCGTTTTTTATTATTTATACGTTTCTTGAAATATTATTGGAAACTTTTGGTTTAAGCGAATTTTGCGCATCCACTTATATTTTTGGAGCGCAGCCGATTCGCGGTCAATCCATCAGAGGAATGATTGTTGTTTTTATGCTTCTTGCAGCGGCTGCCATTCTTCCGATACCGTTTGCAAAGAAAAGGCTGAATAATTTTTATGAATAAGATTTTGTTTAAAAGAAAAGATGTATTGTCTTTATTCGGGTTAAGCGTTTTGTTCGGAATATTTAAGACATGTATTCTGCTTCCGGCGGATATGGAATTTAATATTGAAAATGCCTTTTTACTTGCAAGAGACGGAAATATGAATTTCGGCGACGGTGAATACAATGCGGAAATTTTGTTGACTACTTTTACGCTTCTTATGCTTTATCCGGTTGTTTCAAGAATTTTTTCCGATGATTATAACATTGCCAAATCTTATATTCTGTTCAGAATGAAAAGCAATGCAAAATGGTATTATTTCAAGGTTTTTCAAAGCTTTGCTTATTGCCTGCATGTTTCATTCTGGAACAATCTTGCCATTTTGCTTACTGCCGCGGCCATGGGTTATAAAGCAGACAGCACGGCAGATATTATTTTTTATTTTCTGTTTGGCGTTTTTGCAAACTGCATTATACTTTTTATGTTTGTTTATTTAAACAATCTATGCAGTCTTGTGTTTAAGCCCCATATCAGTGCCATCATAAGCTATTCTGTTTTTATTGCGTCAGTGGGTTTTGCAAGTTTTGCCACAACGAAAAACGGGCAGTATCATTTGTTTATAAACTATTTTATATCCTGGCATTTAAGAGAGGATGTAAGTATGGTAAAATCGCTTCCTTCCTTTGCATATTATCTGATTATTTCTTTTATTATTTTGGCTGCGTTTTTTATCGGCAGGCACCTTATAAAAAACGCAGATATGCTGTAAGCGGCTTAAGAAAATACTTTGTGTTCTCGGAAAGGGTTAAAGGAATTATATGGGCTATATTGAAATACAAAATTTCTCAAAAGAAATTAAGAGAAATGTTATATTGGATAATCTGAATTTACAGTTGGAAAAACATAAAATTTATGGTTTTGTCGGCATAAACGGCTCCGGAAAAACCATGCTTCTTCGCGCAATTGCAGGGCTGATATCCGCAACAGACGGAAAAATAATTGTAGACGGTGTGCAGGTGGGAAAAGGAATTCATCCCAAAAGCATGGGTTTATTAATTGAAAATGCAGATTTATGGAATGATTTGTCTGCTTTTGAAAATCTGGATATTCTGAATTCCATGGGCAAAACAAAAATAAGCAAGGAAGAAATAAAAAAACTGATTTCGGATTTTGGACTGGACCCGAACAGCAAAAAAAGTTTTAAGGCTTTTTCGCTTGGAATGAAACAAAAATTAAGAATTGCTCAGGCGTTTATGGGCAATCCCGATTTGCTTGTGCTGGATGAACCTACAAATGCACTTGATGAAAAAAGCGTTGCCTATTTAAGACAGCGGATTAAGGATTTTAAGGCAAACGGGGGTACGGTTTTATTGGCCAGCCATTCAAGTGTTGATATAGAAATGCTTTGCGATGAAATTATATTTATGGATTCCGGAAAAATTACTGCGCAAAGGCAGGTGGCACATAATGGTTAAAAATCAGAGAATCTCTGTTACAAAGGCTTCGGTTTCGGTGATGCTGTTGCTGCTGGCTGCGGCGGTTTTGTTCGGAATTCTAACAAGAAGCAGCTATCAGGTTTATAATAAAAGTTATAATCCTGATGATGCCCAAGTGTTTTTTAGTCAGCAAATAATGAATGAGGCATTTGAAAATCTGGATTCGGCAGCACTGCTGAATGAAACAAAAATGATATCGTCTGCCTTTGTTGTTACAGTTGAAAAGAATGAAACAATTAACAGAGCAACAAAATCAACGGTTTTGGTAAACAGGGTTATTAAAGGAGATCAAAATCTGCTTGGCAGCAAAATTGCAATTCATCAGATAAATCATGTGAAACATGATCAAAGAATAGGCAAGGTAATATTTGATAATGTCGGTTTTTTCAGCAATGTTATGCAAGAGGGCAGACAGTATCTTGTGTTTGCCGATAAAGTTGATTTTTATGAAGAATTCCAGAATAAGTTGGAGTGTTATGAATTTATTACCCGACCGGACATAGCTCTGTATTATTTTCCAACAGATTCAAAAGTAGAGTATATGGAATATATACCTGAAAAATACGGCGATATGAAATCTTTGGATTATCTTTGTTTTAATCAGAAAAATGCACAAAAAATACAGATGCTTGTTGATGATATACTAGAATATTATCTGTAATAAACTATCTGTAAATAAGCAGCTTATATGCGGGAAAGCATAAAAAAATCCTATGCCAAAATACAGGCATAGGATTTTTTGCATTGCAGTTTATTTATCTCCGTCTGTTAAATATTCAAATACACAGGCTTCTTTATATCCAAAGTGCTTTTCAACAAGCGGTGTAAGTGTATCGCCGTCGCCATAATCGGCAGACTGCATTTCCCTTATTGCTTCGTTGAAGCTCCAGGAATAATCATCATTTTTGGCAAACTGATAGGCATACTCTATTTTATCAAGCATACCCGGCAGTGCGGTATATTTTTCATGACCGTCAAAACAATAGAAATCAAAATCTTCTGTTATCACGGCGTCGATTTCGCCGCTGTCAAGTGCGGCAAAAGCCTCAGCCGCAGAAGCGTATTCCGTAACGGTTTGAAAATTGCTTTTAAATGCTGAATTTTTATTCAGTGCCTGCATAGCTGTTTTTGATATTACGCCGGCTTTTGCTTCGGCAGGAATATCGGCATGCAGCAATTCGCTTTCGGCAGGAACAACGGTAATAATGTTGTTTTCAATAATATTAACGCTCCAGTTAACATCTTCATTTGCTGTGCCGATGTTTTTTTGTGTGCCGCCGCACATTATTTTTGCTTTGTATTCCGTTTTGTTTTCGTCAGTATAGCACACATCTTCATTAAGTTTATAATCTTTATCAACCTGAATAAATGAATAATTTTTATATTCGCCTTTTACGGAATCAAAAATATTTTCTATTATTTCCGCATCAAAGCCGGCGAACTTGCCGTTTTCGTCTTTATATAAAAACGGCTTGTTTTCCTGCGTATAAGCAATAAGCAGGGTTTCTTCCGTAATTTCTGCCGTGTAATTTTCTGCTTTGGAGCATCCTGCAAATATGCAGCCGATCAAAACTGCGCAAACAGCGGCAGAAATAAATTTCTTTATATTTTTCAATATTTTTCCTCCTTAAAAAAGTGGATTGAACATTTTAATTTTATATCATATTTTTTTTAAAGTCAATCCTTGATTGACAAAATGATTTAATAGTATTAAAATAACTGAAAAATAAACAAGAAGGCGAAAAAATGTTAACAATTGATAAGGTTTACAAAGCTTCACGTGTTTTAAAAGAAATTATCCGTGAAACAGATATGATACTTGCACCGAATATCAGAAGCGGCACAAACATCTACCTTAAAACAGAAAATCTGCAGATTACAGGTTCATTTAAAATCAGAGGTTCTTATTTTAAAATAAGCCAGCTTACAGACGAAGAACGAAAAAAAGGTGTTATTGCCTGTTCAGCGGGAAATCATGCGCAGGGTGTGGCGCTTGCGGCAACAAAAAGCGGCATTAAAAGTCTTATCTGCCTGCCTGACGGGGCTCCTATTTCAAAGGTTGAAGCAACAAAACGCTATGGGGCCGATGTCTGCCTTGTTAAAGGTGTTTATGATGATGCTTACAATAAAGCCATTGAACTGAAAAATGAACTCGGGTACAGTTTTATCCATCCGTTTAACGACCCGGATGTTATAGCCGGTCAGGGCACAATCGGGCTTGAAATTCTGGAACAGCTTCCGGATGCGGATGCTGTTGTTGTGCCTATCGGCGGCGGCGGTTTGATAGCCGGTGTTGCCTATACAATAAAACAGATAAATCCGAACTGTAAGGTTTATGGAGTGCAGGCGGCAGGCGCGCCGAGTATGGAAAAATCTATATCAGACGGTGAAATTGAAACACTTTCAAAAGTACAGACCATTGCAGACGGTATAGCCGTAAAAACGCCGGGTGATTTAACATATGATTTGGTAAAAGAATATGTTGATGGAATTTTCACGGTTACCGATGATGAAATTGCACTTGCAATTCTTACGCTGCTTGAACAGCAGAAGCTGATTTCAGAGGGGGCCGGTGCAGTTCCGGTTGCCGCTGTGCTTGCAGGAAAAATACCGGATATGGACGGAAAGAATATCTGCTGTCTTGTTTCAGGCGGAAATATAGACGTTACCATTCTTTCAAGAGTTATTGAACGTGGTCTTAAAATGAGCGGCAGAAAGGCAAACATTACAATTGCGCTTTCGGATAAACCGGGTCAGCTTTCAGATGTTTCAAGTATCATTGCGCAGACAGGTGCAAATGTTACAAGCGTAAGCTATGACAGTACGGATCTTGATATGAATATTACAGACTGTTATCTTCGTATAGCTGTTGAAACAAGAGATAATGCACATATTGATGCAATTAAACAAACACTTAAATCGGCGGGCTTTGAAGTTTGCGATTAATATATAAAGGAGAGTTTTTTAATGGAATATGTATCAACAAAAAATGCGCCGGGTGCGATAGGACCGTACAGCCAGGCTGTTAAAGCAAACGGAATGCTTTTCACAAGCGGACAGATTGCGATTAATCCGGCAACCGGAAATGTTGAGGCGCAAACCATACAGGAGCAGACCGTGCAGGTTTGCGAAAACCTGAAAGCTGTATGTGAAGCAGCAGGCACAAGCATTGAAAAGGCTGTTAAAACGGTTTGTTTTCTTGCAGATATGGGAGATTTTGCCGCTTTTAATGATGTTTACGGCAGATATTTTACAGGGAAACCGGCAAGAAGCTGTGTTGCAGTTAAAACGCTTCCTAAGAATGTGCTTTGTGAAATAGAGGTTATTGCAGAATTATAATGTATTTTTTATAAAAAAGAGAGGATGTTCCATACGAAACATCCTCTCTTTTTGTTATGATAAGGTATCCTTATTTTTTTGCTGCTGTGGTTTTTTCCTGCGGTCTGTTCGGATCAACAAGAATGGTGTTGTTGTAAATATCGCTTTTCTTTTCAAGTTCTTTATTTGCGTTTTCTACACCGTATTCTTCAAAAACTGTTTTTTTGCCAGAGAAAAGGTCCGTTCCGATTCCAAGACGACTTCCTTTTATTTCAATTCCCATGCTTGAAAGAATGGTGGGGAACATGTCAAAGTTTGAATATTTGCGGTTCCGCATTCTGTCCTGCGGAATATTTTTTACATTAGGTGCAGGATTAAGAATTAAATTAAACTGTGTGCGCAGATAATCCTCTTTAAAATTATAGTTAATAAAAAAGTCAGTATCCATGCTAAGATGATCGCCGATTAAAACAATGGTTGTGTTTTCATAAAACGGCTGCTGCTGAATCCATTTTACAAATTTAACCGTTTCTGCCGTGCTGTATGCAATTGCATTTGCATAATGATCACTGTAAGGTTTAGGTGCTTTTTCACTCAGATAGCCTCCGGGACGGTGGGTATCTGCCGTTTCCATTGTGAAATTAAACGGTTTGCCTGTGTCATAAAGCCTTGTTAATTCATCTTTGGCAAATTCATAAAGCTTGTCATCCTCATAGCCCCACCAAACCTTGTAGTCCTCTGGGATAAGACCGTTGCTTTTTGCAAAGCGGTGGTCCATAATCTTGTAATTGCCGTGTGACTGATAATAATATGACAAACCGCCGAAATTTGCGTCTGCGCCGAACATAACGGTTTGTTCATAGCCTTGCTCTGCAAGAATATCCCCCAAAGTCCATGCGCCGGGAAGGAAATTATCCTTTGAACCGTATGCATTCGGCTCAGTAGGTGTTTTCATCGGAAGTCCTGTTGTCATATTAATCATGGCTGCAACAGACCACTGTGTGCCGGGAGCCTGAAGCGGACCGCCGAATTTTGTGCCGTTATCGGAAAAAACGATTCCCTCATCAGCCAGCTTTGTAAGTTCCGGCATAAGGTTGGTTTCAATATTTCCGCCAAGTTCCTTTGATAAAAAGCTGTTTTCAAGTGATTCAAGATAAATGTGAATTAAATTTCTTTTCTTTTCGGGAAATGTTAATTTGGCTTTTTTCGGATATACATAGTTATCATCAATAATATTGGATTCCGCATAATAAGCGTTATAAAGCTGCTGAAGCTGGAACTGCTGAACGCCGTATACAATGCCGCCCGCAAGGCAGGCAACTGAAAGCAGCAGGCTGATGATACGGTGCGCAAGGTCGTTGAAAACGGTTTTGACCCTGTGGTTCATTATATAAACAATTTTAAAATTGCAGAAGGCAAACAGACAGAAAATCGTGGTAACAAGCATTGTCTGGAAAAAAGGTCCCTCAAACGCTTCAAGATAAACGCCGGGGTCTGTTCCTTCCGTAGGTGAAAACAGGTTTATTACAAGCTGATCTGCAGTAACATCTCCGAAAGCGCTTTTGCCCCAGATTGTTCCGAAGTAACATGCACTGCCAAGTGCGGTGAAGATTGCAGAAAGCACTTTTATAAATCTTGCGCCAACACTTTTTTTCGGCGTTTCTTTTTCAAATGCAATGTGACCGTTGAATACCGCAAACAGTAATAATAATGCGGCGCCGATGCCTAAGGCAAGAAAGAAAAACATAATAAATGAATCTGCCTTGTATTTTTCGGTTACCAAAAAATGTTCGAATTTTAAAACATATTTAAGAATTGCCAGTGAAATAAGGTTTACTGCAAATAAATTTTTTATAATGCAGTGAATGCATTTTCCTGCGCTTCTTTTTTCAAAAAACAATAGTATTTGTATTGCGCTTATTATGAAAGCGGCAATGCTTCCTGTCAGAATAAACATTGGAATTCCCTCTCTTGTAAAAATTATGCCTTAATATTAGTACATATTTTTATTATTCTTATATTTTAGTAAATATTTGACCGGTAAGCAAATGTTATTTGTAAAGTACTGGAAATTTAACAAAAACTGTTTTATAATTACTTTATAATTTAATCGGGAGACAGATGAATGAGCAGGGAAGAGGATTACAGAAAAGGGCACAGAGAAAGGATGCGCAGTTCATATCTTGAAAGAGGCGGTGATGCTTTTGAAGATTATCAGCTTTTGGAAATGCTGCTTTTCTATGCAATACCAAGAATAGATGTAAAGCCACTGGCAAAAGAACTGATTAAGCATTTCGGCTCTTTTGAAAAGGTTATATCTGCTTCTGCACAGCAGCTTCAGAAAATCAGCGGAATAGGACCGAATGCAGCAGTATTGATAAAGCTTGTTTTTGATTCTGCAAGGCGAATCAGTGATAACCGGTGCTGTGGATATAAAGTAATAGATGAATTCGGTACAGCGGTGAATTATTTTCTTGAAATGTTCAGATTTGAAAACAGAATTGAAAAATTTGCCGTTATGCTTCTTGATAACTTAAACAGAATTATTAAATGCTGTTTTATTTCGGAAGGTGTTGTGGATTCTGTTGCCGTTAATATAAGAAAATTTATGGAAATTGCATTGGAAAATAATGCAACAGGCATTATTATTGCACATAATCATCCGGGCGGCGAGGCGTATCCGTCCTGTGAGGATATTGATTTTACGCTGAATCTGCAGCATATTCTGCATAATGTGAATGTTTCTTTGCTGGATCATATTATTCTGAATGAAAAAGAGGGCTTTTCCATGCATTCAAGCATAGAATTTGTTGCATATTTTGAACGGCACAAAAAAGGTTAAGCGGAAACGGATATTATTTTTGTGCTATTAAAAATATTTAACAAAACAGATGCACATTGTTATTAATATTTTGTTGACAATATATTAATAAAAGTGTTACAATATGCAAATCACTGCTTTATATTTCTTCGCCAAGGGGTAAAGATCATATTGCAGATTATAAAGACAGGAGAAAAGAAAATGACAAAAACAAAAAGAATTGATTTAAAGAATTCTACAACCAAAGAAATCATTGCGTTTTCATTGCTTCCGTTTGGTCTTCTTACAATTCAAACATTAATTAACACAGCTTTGAATTTGTATTTAACAGACGTTCTCGGTTTAACGCTGGCAATGACTTCCGTTGTTCTTTCGGCAACAAAGATATGGGATGCCATTAATGACCCTATGATGGGTATGATTGTTGATAAAACAAGAACAAAAAAGGGAAAATGCAGGCCGTATGTTTTATGGATGGTATTACCTGCGTGCCTTGCAACAGCTTTGTTGTTTTTCCCTGTAAATTTCGGACAGCGCGGCAATTTCATATATGTAATTATTGCATACATAATTTATTACACTTTCTATACTGCGCTTGATATTCCTTATCAGGGTCTTAATACACTTGTTTTCCCAGAAGATAAAACAAGAGTAAAAGCAGTATCCGTTTCTAACACAGTTGGTTCAATCGGAACCATTTTACCGTCTATTCTTTTCTTTACCGTTGCAGGTTTCTGGGGCACCGGCAATGCAAATGAAAAGAAGGGCTATTTCTGGAGTGCGGTAATTTTCTCAGTTATGGCAGGTATTCCGATTCTTATTTCCTATTTCGGAATTAAGGAAAAGGTATACATCCCCCCCAAGAAAACCAATTATTTCAAGGGTCTTAAAATTGTATTTTCAGACGGCAAAATGAGAGTGCTTACAGTATGTGCTTTCTTTACGGCTATTGTTAACCTCGGTGCAATTTTCCTTCCGTATTTTGCAAAATGGAACTGTATCGGCGTTATTCCGATGGATCAGCTCTGCGGCTGGATTAAAGATACAATCGGGCTGGAGATTTCGCTTACAAATGAAGGTCTTTTAACACCTCTTCTTCAGATAGGAAGCGGTATTTCATACATGCTTTCCATGGTGCTTATTCCTCCGCTTCTTAAAAAGATGGATAAGAAAACACTTTGGATATGGATGAGCTTTATCGGCGCAGCTGCAGATATTCTTACCTTTGTAATCGGTATCTGGATTATTCCTTACAATACAGTTGCAGGTGCAATTACTTATACAGTGCTTCGTTTCTTCACAAACTTCCCTGTTGGAATGAGCCTTGTTCTTCTGATTGCAATGTTCTCTGATACGGTTGACGATATTGAAATGAGAAGCAAGGAAAGACTGGAAGGAACCGTATTCTCTTTCAGAAGTCTTGTAAACAAGGTTTCTATTGCAGTATTTAATGTTGTTATGTTAAATATTGTTAATTTTGTTGGTTATGAAGCATCTAAGATGGCAGATATTTCAAACAATTATACAGTTCCGCTTATTACATCCACAACACAGGCAAGCGTTATAGACGGTGTCAACTATACAACCGTGCTGAATGTAATATTCTTTATGCTTACGGGTCTTGGTGCAATCGGTCTTATTTTACAGGCAGTTCCTATGTTCTTCTATAAATTCGATGAAAAAGGTCAGGAAGCAAAACTGAAACAGTTTAGAGAAGAAAAAGAAAAAGAATACCAGGCAGAGCTTAACAATGCTATGCAGGCATAAAAAATTACAGGCTGAAGGTAATCCTTCAGCCTGTTTTATTAATGGAGGAATTGTTCATTCTTTTGAAGTTTTTTAAGTTCTTTTGAAAATAAAATAAGAAACGGAACGGATATTGCCGCAGATACTATAAAGGAAAGCGGCTGTGCAATTATGATTCCGTTCATTCCGATAACAGCGGGAAGCACCGTGATAAGCGGAATAAAAAGAAGCCCGTTTTGTGACGCGGCAAGAAACAGCGCTCTCCCGCTTTTTCCTATGCTTTGAAAGGTCATATTTGCAACCATTATTGTGGGAAGGAATAAAAGAGCTGCACAGATTGCCCGCAGGGCGGCACTTCCTGTTTCAATAACCTGTATGTCTTCGCGGAACAGTTTTATAATTTCAGGTGAAAAAATAAAGCATACCAAGGATAAAACAGCTATAACGAATGTTGAAAACAGCCAGGTAAAATTCATTCCCGATTGAACACGGGAATATTTTTTTGCCCCGTAGTTAAAGGCGGAAACGGGCTGAAAGCCCTGTCCGATACCAACGCATACGCTGAATATAAAATTGGAACATTTTGAAACAATGCTCATTGCCGCAATGCAGGCATCTCCGTAAACAGCGGCCTGATGATTCAGCACCATATTGGAAACGCTGTTTAATCCCTGACGTGCCAGACTGGGCAAACCGGTTATGATAATTTCAGCAATAAATGGGAATTTAAGCGTGATATAAGCGGCTGAAATTTTGCTTTGTGTTTTTCCGCTTAAAAATATTAAAAGCAATATCACCATACTGATATACTGTGAAACGGCGGTTGCGATACCGGCACCTGCAATTCCTAAATTACAGCCGAAAATCAAAACAGGGTCAAGTATTATATTTATTATGCCGCCGGCTGTTAAGCCAAGCATGGCAAGCGATGCAAGCCCTTCATAACGAAGAATATTATTCATCACACAGCCGGTTGTCATTGCCGGTCCGGCAATCAGAATAAATAATCCATATGTTTTTGCATAAGGCAGAATTGTATCTGTGCTTCCCAGCATTTTCATCAGCGGGCTCAGGAAAAGTATGCCGAAAATCATAACAGCAATTCCGGAAACCGCCGCAAGAAAGAAACCTGTGGAGGAATAACGCTTTGCCTTTTCAAATTCTTCTGCCCCCAGATGTCTGCTGATACAGCTTCCCGAACCGTGCCCAAACATAAAACCGAAAGCCTGCAGAATTGCCATTAAGCTGAACACAACACCTGTGGCGCCGCTTGCAGGAATGCTTATTTTTGAAACAAAATAAGTATCCGTAATATTATAAACAGTGGTAATCAGCATACTGATTACAGTTGGTAAGGCAAGAGAAACAATCAGTTTTTTTATAGGTGTCTGCGTCATTTTAATAAACTGTTTTTTTGCCGAATCCATTTCATTATTCAGTGTATTTTCCATATGCTGCCTCTTCATATTAAAAAGCTTTAAGTTTTTTGATATTTTTCTGCCTGAAGATGAAACATATAGGCATATTTTCCGTTTTGTTTCATTAATTCGTCATGCGTTCCGCTTTCTGCAATTTCACCGTTTTCCATAACATAAATTCTGTCTGCATTTCTTGTGGTTGAAAGCCGGTGTGATATAAATATAACCGATTTGTTTTCCGCCGCTTCGGTCATTGCCTTATTAAGCTTATATTCGGCAACGGGGTCAAGGTTGGCAGACGGCTCATCCATAATAACATACGGGCAGTTTTTATAAAAAGCACGTGAAACGGCAATTTTCTGTGCTTCTCCGCCGGAAAGCATGGCGCCTTCATCATCAAATTCACGCAGAAGCTCTGTTTGTATTCCGTGTGCAAGTTTTTTTGAAAAGCCGCTGTGAAACAGCGCTTTTTTAACCCTGTGTGTATCGGGCTGTAAATCAAGGGAAACATTTTCGCCGAGTGTGGCGGCAAAAAGCTGAAAATCCTGAAAAACTGCGGCAAAGCGGTTTCTGTGTGCATTTACGGCTTCTTCTTTTATATTTCTGCCGCCTATAAGAATTTCACCGTCGGTTACATCGTAAAGGCGCAGCAATAGGTTTGTAAGCGTGGTTTTTCCTGCTCCGTTATAGCCAACCAAAGCAATTTTCTCTTTTGGTTTAATGGTAATATTAATGTTTTTTAAAACAGGAGAACTGTTTCCCGGATAGGTGAAAGAAACATTTTTAAACTCTATTTCTTCTGCCTTGTTGTTTTGTGCAGTATGGTTTCCGTCTTTTATTTTATTTTCCTCTTTCAGAAACAATCTGAATTTTTCAATCATTTTTGACTGTTCGGAAAAATTTCTTGTAACAAATATGGTTAAATAGGAAAAGGCCGCGGCAATTGAAAAAGCACCGTTAAAAGATGCGGCAAAATCCCCTGCTGAAAGGGTATGCTTTACAAGTACGCAGTAACCGAGATAAAGCGGCAGGATAAACATAAATCCTATAATCTGCACGCCGCTCTCCTGAAAGAAATACAGCATATCTATTTTTTTTACATACTTTCTTTGGTTGGCAATTACATCATCTGCCGCATTGTTATATTTTTCAATCAGCAGCGGCTTAATGCCGTTCATTCTTACTTCTTTGGCATAATCCTGAAGATAAAAAATTCTTGCAAAATAATCTGCGCGGCGGTGCAGGCGGTTATTGTCTATCCGTCTCTGCGACTGAAGCGAGCCGATTTTTCTGCTTACCGGTGTAAAGACCGCAATTGTTGCAAGTATAATCAAAAGGCAAACAGGGTCTATTGCTAAAATAATTGCACCGATTGTGAGTAACGAAACAAGTTCGGCAACATAGCCCTTTACCATATCAAGAATTCTTTGCATGTTGCCGGCAGATGCTTCTATCGCAAGTATAAAACTGCTGTAAAAATGCGGATTGTCATAGGCTTCAAGGTCAAGGCTTTTTGCTTTTTCATAAAATTTTGTGCTTAAACCCTTTGTCATTTTTTCTTTTTCAACATTCAGAAAAAATTCACTGTAAATCCATTTTAAAAGCCCGCTTATCAGAAGCAGCGCCGCTATGGCAAGAACAGCATAAAGGATTTGTATTGTATCTTCACCGTTTGCAACCGTGTCTGCTACATATTTAACACCCAAAACGGCAATAAGCCTTGTCGGCAGATTTATAAGTATACCAATCAGACATTCGCCTGTAACAAGCCAAGGGGAAATTTTAAACATAATTCCAAGAAAATAAAACACATTGGATAAAATTGAATGTTCAGTTTTCTTCATATGTCATGCCCTCCGTATTTTTATAGCTTGATGCCTGCAATGCAAACATTTCAGCATATTTGCCGTCGGTTTTCATAAGGGCAGAATGATTTCCGCTTTCAATTACCGTTCCGTTTTCCAGCACAAAAATATTATCGGAAAGCACCGCGCTTGAAAGTCTGTGTGAAATGTAAATAACCGTTTTATCTTTTGTTGCAAGAATCAGGTTTTCGTACATTTTGTATTCGGCAATCGGGTCAAGCGCAGAGGACGGCTCATCCAGTATTGCCACATCAAAATTTCCCGCAAACATTCTTGCAACGGCTGTTTTCTGGGCTTCTCCGCCGGAAAGCCCTGCACCGTTTTCATCAAATTCTTTTGTAAGCACTGTGTCTGCGCCGTTTTCAAGTGCTGAAATTTTATCATAAACACCGCTTTGCCGAAGCGCTTTTTCAGCACGTATTTTATCAGCCTCGCTGCAGCATCTGCACATAACATTTTCATTTACGGAAAGGGCGAATGTTTTGTAATCCTGAAAAACAGTTGCAAATTTCAGCCTGAGTTTTTCAAGATTATATTCTTTTATATTCATTCCGTTATATAATATTTCGCCGCTTGTTACATCATAAAAGCGCAGAAGCAGTTTCACAAATGTTGTTTTTCCTGCACCGTTAATGCCTACCACTGCAACGGTTTCGCCGTTGTTTATTTTCAGATTCACATTATGCAGTGCGTATTTTTCTGCCGAAGGGTATTTAAAGCAAACATTTTTAAATTCAATGCTTTCAAAATCTCCCGGTTCCTTTTCACCTGAAACAACAGAAGATTTATATTCAAAAAATTCACGCAGATTCTGAAAATACAGTGAAACAGCGGCAAGCTCCCCGAAATCGTTTGCAATGGACGCTGTAACATTGCGAACAGAATTGATGGAGGACAGCATAACAGAAAAGCCGGAAACAGAAAGCCTGTCGGTATAAATAAACTGATAGCCGGCAAAAGCATATGTACCGGCAATCGGTATAAATTCACTGAAAAAGGAACGAACTGTTCCCAAAAGGAAAAGCCGTAATCCGTATTTTTTCAGTATGTCAATATTGGATTTCACAGCATGGTTATACCGTGCAATGATAACAGAAAAAATATTTGATGTTCTTATATCTTTGGAAAAATCCTTTAAAAAAACAGTTCTTTGTGTATAAGCCTTTATTCTGTTATTGGGTGTCATTTCAAAATCTCTTTTATAAACGGTGCGGCTTTTCAGCACCTCAACCGGAAAAATTATAAATACAGGAAGCAAAAACAGCAGAAAAACGGCATCAATGGAAGCAACGATTCCGATAATGGATATGAATGTCAGTATGCTGCCGATAATATTTGAAACAGAATAAGCATAGGCTGAAAAATAACCGCCTGTTAATATTTCGGTTGCCCTTTGATATTTATCGTAAAAAACAGGGTCCTCATAACAGCTTATATCTACCTCAGCCGCTTTTTCAAATATTTTATTGTTAAGCGCTTTAAATATTTTCTTTTCGCCTACAAGGTTTTTATAATCGCTGAAGGTGGAAATAAATTCATAAATAAGTCCGCTTGCAAGAAACAGAACAAGAATTTTCACATAGTATCCGAAATCCCGGTTTCCCTCTATGATTCCAAGCAGAACCCGAAGAAACAGAACACTCTGGAAAAAATTTACGAAAAGTACAAACACACATAAATCAATTATATTCCAAATCATATATGTTTTGCTGCATTTAAAAAGTATTTTAAATGCATAGATTATGTTTTTCCATACCGGCACTTTGCTGTTGTTTATCTTGGGCACCCATGCCATTTGCTTCACCTGCCTTTTGCTTTTAAAGTAGATTATAGCATATATTTTTTCTAAAACAATATTATAAACAAAGTAATTATTTAAAAATAAAAAAAGTACGGCAAAAAAAGGAAAACTCAAACGATTTGACATAGATTTGACATAAAACGAATAAGTATTTGAATGAATTTATATAATCTAATCAGCATGATTAATTGAAAAGGAAGATAAAAGAGGTAGAAAAATGGATATTTTTTCAATCATTTCACTGCTTGGAGGCATTGCCCTGTTTCTTTACGGAATGAGTTTTATGGGCGATCAGCTTGAAAGGCTTTCAGGCGGCAAACTGGAACAGATACTTGAAAAGATGACGGATAAAACCTATAAGGGCGTATTGCTGGGTGCGGTTGTTACGGCTGTCATTCAGTCCTCTTCTGCCGTAACGGTAATGGTGGTAGGTTTTGTAAATTCCGGCATTATGCAGCTTACCCGTGCTATCGGTGTTATAATGGGTGCCAATATCGGTACAACCATTACGGGCTGGATATTGTCTTTAACACAGATTAACGGTGAAAGTCTTATTATAAGTCTGCTGAAGCCGTCATCCTTTGCGCCGGTGCTTGCAATAATCAGTGTATTTATGCTTATGTTCTGCAAAAATGAGAAAAAGAAGAACGTGGGCGGCATTATGATGGGATTTTCCGTGCTGATGATGGGTATGACTCTTATGAGTGATGCAATGTCAGGCCTTGCAGACAATGAGAATTTTACATCCCTTATGCTCACTTTCAGTAATCCAGTTGTCGGTATAATTGCAGGAACACTGCTTGCTGCCGTTGTGCAGTCTTCCAGTGCTTCTGTCGGCATTCTGCAGGCGCTTGCACTTTCCGGCGGCGTAAGCTTCGGAGCGGCATTTCCTATTATTCTGGGTCAGAATATCGGTTCCTGTGTGCCGGTTCTTATTTCATCGGTAGGCACAAATAAAAATGCAAAGCGTGCGGCATTTATTTATCTTTATTTTAACGTAATCGGTGTTATTGTAACGGGTGCGCTTTTCTATGGCGTTGATTATTTTGTGGATTTTGCATTTATGGATGAAACCATTTCTTCTGTTCAAATTGCAATTATAAACACGGCCTTTAAGGTATTTTCAACCATTATTTTACTTCCGTTTACAAAACAGTTGGAATTTCTTGCCGTTAAAACCATCAGAGGAAAAGAAGAAGACCAAAAACAGCAGCCGCTTATTGACGACAGATTTCTTACCAGCCCTGCATTTGCTGTTGAAAAATGCCGCGAGGTAACAATAAAAATGGCTGATATGGTTGAAGAGACAGCGCTTTGCGCACTTTCGGTAATTAAAAATTACACGGATGAAAAAGCAGAATTAATTACAAGCAATGAAAAGAAATCCGATAAATATGAAGATTTGCTTGAAACTTATCTGATTAAAATAAGCACAATGGATTTATCGGATATTGACAGTAAAAATATTTTTGTGCTGCATCATGCCATTGAAAATTTCGAACAGATAAGCGACTACAGCCTGGAGATTCTGAAAGCAAGAAAAACAATGAATAAGAAAAAGGTGAATCTTTCTGAAAAAGCAAAATATGAGCTTTCTGTAATGATTGCGGCAGCTACAAAAATTGTTGCCATTACAAATGAATCCTTTAAGCTTAACGATGTTAATCTTGCAAGAGAGGTTCAACCTCTTGAGGATGTTATAGACAAACTGAAAAAAGAACTTAAACACCGTCATATGCAAAGAATTGATGATGGGGAATGTACTGTGGAACAGGGCTTGCCTTATCTTGATATTGTAAGCGCTATTGAACATATAGCTGACCATTGCTGTGATCTTGCACTTTCCATGATTGAAATTAAGAGTGGTGATTATAATATTCATTCTTATGTACATAATGTAAAAAAATCCGATGAAGATTTTACGGAAAATCTTGATTCTTATCTTGAAAAATATTCATTAAACTGAAATAATATAAAGGAAGAATAAATTCGGAGGACGAATATGGCGCTTATTTATGTTGTTGAAGATGATGAAAGTGTAAGAGAGCTTGAAACATATGCCATTTCAGGCAGCGGACATGAAGCTGCGGGCTTTGCGGAACCGAAAAGCTTTTATGCGGCACTTGGAAAAAGAAAGCCGGATTTGGTGGTTATTGATGTTATGCTTCCTGTTGAGGACGGGCTTTCCATTACAAAAAAGTTAAGAAGTTCTGCAGAATACAGGGACATGCCGATTATAATGGTTACGGCGAAGGATTCCGAAATAGATTATGTTAAAGGACTTGACAGCGGTGCGGATGATTACATAACGAAGCCGTTTTCGGTGATGATTTTTCTTTCCCGGATTAAAGCACTTCTGCGCCGTACACAGAAAAAGGATGACAGAAAATATTTTGAATATAAATCAATAACACTTGATGATAAAAAGCATAAAGTTTATTCTTTTGATCAGGAAGTGGATTTAACTTATAAAGAATTTGAAATTCTGAAGTATCTTATTCTTAACCGGGGAATTGCCGTTACAAGAGAACAGCTTCTGAACACCGTGTGGGGGTATGACAGCGACAGCGAAACGCGCACGGTAGACAGCCATATTCTTACATTAAGAAAAAAACTCGGTGAAAGCGGCGGGCTGATAGAAACAATCAGAAATGTGGGGTATAAACTGGGTGAATAGTATGTCAAACAGAATTTTTTCCAAAACCGTTTTGCTTTCCGCTTGCTGTGTTTGCGTAACTGTGGTTGTTTTTTGTGCTGTTTTTCTGATTGCCGGGGAAATCGAACCGGAAAGACTGCTTCACCTTATGGCAAAATACAGTTATATTTTGGTTGTTCTTTTTATTCTGATTACAATATTTGCGTTGCTTGCCGCAAGGGCAATAACAAAAAAAATAGTGAAACCTATTGAGAAAATGGGTGGTAATCTGAAGAATATAAATGAAAACTGCCCGTATGAGGAACTGCTGCCTTTTACAGATAAAATTAAGTCCCAGCTTTATGAAAAAGACAGGCTTGAAAAGCTGACGAAGCAGTTTACAGCCAATCTTTCACATGAGCTTAAAACACCGCTTACAGCCATTTCGGGTTATGGCGAACTGCTTCAGAATACACAAGTTACGCCGGAAAATGCTGCACGGTTCGGTGAAATCATTTACAAGGAATCGCAAAGGCTTATTCATCTTACACATGATATTATTCAGCTTTCCCAATTGGAAGAATATGATTTTAAGCCTATTATAGATTCCGTTGATTTAATGGCAGTTGCCTCTTCCTGTGCAGATGCCTTATCGGTGGGGGCACAAAAAAGAAATATAGAAATTGTTTTAAACTGTGAACAGGCATTTGCAAGGGGCACAAAGCCTCTGCTTGAAGAACTGGTTTATAACCTTGTTGAAAATGCCATACGTTATAATGTTGAAAACGGAAAAGTTTATATAACCGTAAAAAACGACGGTGATCATTCTCTGTTGATTGTTAGGGACACCGGTATAGGCATTCCCGAAAAATATCAAAGCAGAATATTCGAACGCTTTTTCAGGGTAGACAAATCACGTTCTAAGGAAACGGGCGGAACAGGGCTTGGACTTGCAATTGTAAAGCACAGTGCGGAATATCTTGGTGGCACAGTGAAACTGGAAAGTGAAGAGGGCAAAGGCACGACGGTTACAGTGACCCTGATGAAAAGATAAATATTATCATATTGCAGTCCATGTTTTTTTGTGATAAAATAGTAAAAAAATTTTTAAAGGGTGATACGCTTGTCCATAAAGCAGGGCGTTTATTTAAAGGAACTTAGAGTAAAAAATAAATTAAGCCAGGAAAAACTCGGTGAAAAGCTGGGGCTTTCAAGGCAGTCAATTTCAAAATGGGAACAGGGGTATGCTACGCCTGATACGGAAAACCTGTTAAAGTTATCTGAAATTTATAATGTATCGGTAGACACTATTTTAAAGTGCGGTGAAACAGAAGAAACGGATGAAGCAGAACCTGCCGAAAAAATAAATGATGAAGTAAATTTAAATGAAAAAGATGTAAAGCCGGAAATTATTGTTGTGGAAAGACCTGCAAGCAAGGAACCTGAAAAATATAAAAAAAGAGGATGGTTTTACATATCCTATCCAATTATTATGGTTATGGCATATGCTGTTATCGGTGTTGGATGCGGTGTACGCGGCTGGATAACAGGTTGGATTGTGTTTTTAACCATACCCTTATTTTATACAGGGATTGCTGCATATGAAAAAAGAAAGCCCATTATATTCTGCTATCCTGTTTTGGTGCTGATTATATATCTTTTGCTTGGGTTCTTTTCCGCCTTGTGGCATCCGATGTGGATTATTTTTCTGACCATTCCGATATTTTATATTGTTTGTGCCGTCAAAAAAAGCAAATAAACAAAGCACTCGTTTTTGGCTTAAAACGGGTGCTTTTTCATGTCAACCAGCGGTTGACATCCGGCTTGTAAACCCAAGTTGATTGAGAAGTGAAGACAGATGTTTTATTATATCGTCACAGCAAAGAAAAATGCATAAAGGAGAACATATAGAATGTCTGTATATAAAAAAGAATATTTTGGAATAGCAAGAAAAATCGTATCAAATATGACCACACAGAGCTGGGAAGAAATTCCGCACGCTACAATGGGATATGAAGCAGATATAACAGAATTTTTAAACGAATGCAAAAAACTTAATGCAGCAGGTGTGCAGGCTGCAGATAAGATAACCATTAATACAGTTGTAATGAAAGTTATATGTGAGGGACTGAAGGCTGCCCCTAAAATGAACTGCACGCTTGAATTCAAAAGAAAGCTTGTACGCGGGTCTCTTAAATATCATGATAATATTGATATTTCAATGCCGATGATTTTGCATACAGGTGAAATGATGACGGTTAATATGCATGATATGGGTAATAAAACATTAAGCGAAATGACCGCGTCCATTAACGATAAAATCCGCCGTGCCAATAATTCAAATATGAATGAAGTAATGTATGAGGTTTCGCTTGACAATACGCTTACCGGACTGAAAAACGGAAAACTTGCACAAACGCTCAGCCGTCTTTACGGTTCCAAAATGCCGGGTAGACACAAGGTGCACACACTTTCGGGAAGCAAAAAGAAAATGTATTATTCCATTCCTGTTGAGGACAGACTTACAAAACATGACATAGAACAGGGCACAACAACCATTACAAATTTGGGTTCGGTTTACAGAGAACAGAAAGGCTGCTGTTTCCTGCTGGAGATTATTCCGCCGCAGACTACTGCTTTTGCTATTAATGCTGCGCAGAAACGTCCGGTTGTCACAACGGATGAAAACGGAAATGAACGCATTGAAATCCGCACAATTCTTCCGATTACAATAGCAATAGACCATCGTTCGCTTGATTACGGCGACTGTATTCCGTTTTTCAGAAAGTTAGATGAAATTTTTGAAAATCCTTCTGTAATACAAAGCTGGAAATAATCAGATTAACAAAAAGCAAGGATACTTTTGTATCCTTGCTTTTTTCTATAATTTATATTTATTCAAATATTTTTCAAACGCTTCTGCAAAGGTTTTGCTTTCATCATTTTTTATAACTCGTAAATAAGAATGGGGCTTAAAACTGTTTTGCGAAAGTTCTATAATGCAAACGGCAATGTTTGAACAGTGATCTGCAATTCTTTCAAATGAATTCACAATGTCAAAAAACATGATTCCGTTTTCAACGGTGCATTCACCGTTTTGTATCCGTTTTGAATGCTTTGCTCTGAGTTCAACTTTAAGATTGTCTATCACCTGCTCAAGCGGTTCAATTGTTTTGGCAAGTGAAATATCATCGTCAATAAATGCCTGTATGGATTTTTCAACAATTTCGCTGACGGCATTGCTCATAACCTCAAGCCCGTCATTTGCCTGTGATGAAAAATGAATTTTGTTTTGGTGCATTTTTCTTTTGGTTTTCAGTATATTAATTCCGTAATCGCCTATTCTTTCAAAATTGCCGATTGCGTGTGTCAGCTTTGACATTTTCACCGAATCCTCTAAATTCAGCCGCATAGAATTGATTTTAACAAGGTATGTTTCAAGCTTGTCCTCATAAGCGTCAAGCAATTTTTCATTTTCACTTATCCGTTCATCGTTTATTTTTGAATATTCATTGATAAAATCAAGGCAAAGCATAATATTTTCCTTTGCAATCATTCCCATTTTTGTACATTCCTCCATTGCTTTGTTAATAGCGTAAGAGGATGAAATAAGAAATTTTTTATCAACCAGTGTTTCTCCGCCTTCCGAACGGCTGTCTTTAACAATAATGCATGCCAGCTTTTCAAGAATTTTTCCGAAAGGAAACAGCGCCGCTGTTGCAAATACATTAAACAATGTATGAATAACAGCAATATCCGACGGACTGACAATATTTTCAATAAACGGCAGTTTAAACACAGAATTGATTCCGTAAAAAAGCAGCATGGCAAGCAGCACGCCAACTGTGTTGAATAAAAGATGCACAACGGCGGTGCGCTTTGCATTTTTATTGGCGCCTACTGATGAAAGAAGCGCAGTCACGCAGGTGCCTATGTTCTGCCCTAAAATTATGGGGAACGCAGACGCAACTGTAATTGAACCTGTAACCGTAAGCGCCTGCAGAATTCCTACAGAAGCGGAAGAAGACTGAATTACGGCAGTAAGGATCATACCCGCCGTTACGCCTAAAACCGGATTGGAAAAGGCTGTGAGCAGACTTGTAAACTGCGGAACATCCTTTAACGGTTCAACAGCGGCACTCATAGCCTCCATTCCAAACATAAGAACGGAAAATCCAAGAAGTATGGAACCAAGATTTTTCTTCCTGTCACTTTTGCAGAATAAATAAAGTATAATGCCTATAAGTGCCAATACCGGCGTAAAGGAAGACGGCTTCAGCAAACTGATAAATATATTGGAACTTTGTATTCCTGTAAGTGAAAGCAGCCAGCTTGTTATGGTGGTGCCGATATTTGCACCCATAATTATGCCCACAACCTGGCTTAAACTCATAATTTTTGAATTAACAAAGCCAACTGCCATAACCGTTACGGCAGAAGAGGATTGAATTACGGCTGTGATTCCTGCGCCGAGAAGCAGCCCTTTTAAACGGTTGCTTGTCATTTTTTCAAGTATTTCTTCAAATTTTCCTCCGCCCAGCCGTTCAAGCGAACTGCCCATATAATTCATTCCGAATAAAAACAGTGCAAGACCGCCGGTTAAAGACAAAATATTAAATATGCTCATTTATTTCACCTCGTGCAAATCATAAACAACGGCAGTTAAATATCGGTTTAGTATTTGTAAAAAAGCGGTGAAATAATACTTGAATATTTCAAATTTCTGTAAAAAATATAAAGCCTGCTTAAAAGAAGCAGGCTTTGTCGGCGAAAATTGATTTTATCCGTTTAAAATTGCAAAGTTCTCTTTGTTGGATTTGTAAAGATTCTGGAATACTCTGAAGTTTCTGTCATAAACAGCTTTATTGTTTTTGTTCGGATGATACAGCTTTTTAGCCGGAATAAGTGATTTAACATGTTCGATTGACGGAATAAGCTGAAGACCGACTGCAATGCAGGCCGCAGCACCGACAGCGCCTACATTCTGCGGACTGTCAACAACTTCTATATCACGCTGAAGAATATCCGAAAGAATCTGGCAGGTAACAGCGCCGAGCGCGCCGCCGCCGCAGAAGCGGATGGATTTGGAGGTGTTTACCTTTTTCTCCTGTCTTTCAAGCATCCATCTCATATGGAAGCAGATGCCTTCAACAACCGCTCTTATCATTTCAGTTTTTCCTGTTTCTATTTTAATGTTAAAGAACATGCCGGCAGCATTCGGGTCTTCAAACGGGCAGCGGTTACCGTGAAGCCACGGCGTGAAAATTGTTCCGTTTGCACCTGCCGGAATGGAATCGATAACATCCTCCATATAATCATAAAGGTTAAGCTGAAGCGCCTCTACGGCATCCGAAACATTTTTATCATGCAGATAAACCTTTATATCATCCAGTGCAAGATGATTTTTCACCCATTCAACGCATTTGTTTGATGTTTCAAGCTCGCCGAAATAATTGTATTTTCCCGGGTCTGCACCTACAATTGCGGCCATCATGGCGCCCGCATCAACCACCTGTTTGTCAACAACAGTGCCAACCCAGCCGGAAGTGCCGCTGTATATATGCGTATCACAAACGCCTACTGCACCGGCGCCTACGCCGATAAGCGAAGCGTCTCCGCCTCCGCCGAAAACAGCGGTTCCCGGTGCAAGCCCAAGTTCTTCAGCTGCTTTTTCTGTAATTTCGCCCACTTTTTCCATGCATTTTTTAATCTGCGGAAGATGATTGATATTTACTCCAACCATATCGCAAATCGGTTTGCACCAGCCCTCATGACCTTTTCTTGTATCATAAAGAAGTGTGGCAAATGCACTGTCCTCTGTCATAACAAATTCACCGCTTGCACGGCAGATAAGATATTCTTTTACATCAAGCCATTTATAAACCTTTGCAAAAATTTCAGGCTCATGTGCCTCAACCCATTTATATTTCCAAATAGGGTCTTTAACGGAAGAACTTACGGCACCTGTGTATTTAAGATATTTAAGAAGCTTGGAAACCTCTGCACCGGCAATCTGAACGCCGTGTGCAATTCCTTTTTTCAGTTCCTCTCTTGCACGCTGGTCCATATAACTCATAGGATGGCGCACACAGTTGCCTTCCTTATCAACAAGAACAAGTCCCTGCATCTGGGAACAGAAGGAAATACCCTCAATCTGTTCCTTGCTTATGTACGGCACCTTTTCAAAAACGGTTTTGGTTGAAACACACATTGCATTCCACCATTCGTCTGCGTGTTGTTCGGCTCCGCCCTTATATCCTGTTTCATCGTCAACATAAAGACCGTAGCCAAGCGTGGATGAACCCAGGATTTTCATTTCCTTATCAATTTCAATAAGGCAGGTTTTTATTCCTGTGGTGCCGATGTCATAAGTAATTACATATTTACTCATATTTTTTCCTCCGTTAAATCACTTGTTCTTTTTTCAAAAGTAAATGCAGATTCAATAAATTTCAAAAGCTGATTTACTATTTCATCGTCATTCATTGCGTCTGTGTCAACGCCGGTGTAGATTTTTAAACGCTCTTTGTAGTATTCGCAGGAAAACGAAAACTGAAGCGTGGTAAGAAGATTATCAAGAAAAAAAGCAAATAATCTTGGGTCAAGATCCTGCCTTACATCGCCGCCGGCAAGCGCCTGGGCAATAGATGTAATATATATGCGGCTTGTATGGCTTTCAATTTCCTTTGCAAGCATAACGGCACGCGCACCGTCTTTTTCGGAAGTGATTTCATTATATAGTCTTATATAATTCATATTTTTTCTTGAAAGTACGCAGGTGGCTCTGATAAGTTTTTCAGCTTTTATCAGCAGTTTGTCACGGCTTGCCATAATTTCTTTCAGCGCATCCTCAAGAATGCTCATTCCTCTTGAAATGCAGGTAAAAAACAAATCCTCTTTTGTTGAAAAATATTTATACATTAAGCCAATGCTGATACCGGCATTGCGTGCAATCACGTTTATATTGGCATTTTCATATCCTTTTGAAGAAAATTCCTCTATACCTACTTCAAGAATGCGTTCTTTGCGTTCTTCCGGAATTTTTTCAAAAGCCTCTTTATAATGTTTTATCATTTTTTTTAATTTTGTAGCATTGCACAAAACAGAAAATATTTTTTTATGCAACTGCCACAAATCCCTCTCTATACAGTTGAAGATACTGCAAGTATAGTAACATAAATTTAAAACAACTGCAATAATTAGTAACAAATTTAAACAAAAAATATTAAATATGTGTTTGACAAATCGTTGAAAAGTGATATACTTAAAGTGCAGATTTAGTGAGCAATGGCTCACTTTAATATGAAAAGTGAAATTCACTTTATTTTTAAGGAGGAAAATTTATGGATACAAGATTTGCAATTTCAGAGTATCCTGATGCAGCGGTTCTTACTGCACAGCTTGATGCACTCATCAAAAAACCAATTTATTCAATCAACAGAGATGCTCTTAAAGAGTACGAAGAAGAATACTTTGCTAAAAAGTGTAAAAAATCAAAAGAGCAGATTGAAGAAGCAAAGAACATTATTCCGGGCGGTGTTCAGCACAACCTTGCGTTCAACTATCCTTTCCCGATTGTTATGGTAAAGGCTAAGGGCAACAGGCTTTATGATATAGACGGAAATGAATATTACGATTTTCTTCAGGCAGGCGGTCCTACCATTATCGGCTCCAACGATGATGTTGTTAAGGAAAAGGTAAAGGAACTTCTTGATGACTGCGGTCCTTCAACAGGTCTTTTCCATCCTTATGAATATAAACTTGCAAAGAAGATTTCCGAATGTGTTCCGTCTGTTGAAATGTTCCGTATGCTTGGTTCGGGTACAGAGGCTTGCATGTGTGCCGTTCGTGTTGCACGTCTTGCAACAGGTCATAAAAACATTATCAAAATGGGCGGTGCTTACCACGGCTGGTCAGATCAGCTTGCATGGGGCATGCGTGTTCCGGGTACACTGAATCTTCAGTCACACGGTGTTCCTATGTTCGTATTCAAACATACACAGGAATTCTTCCCGAATGATCTTAAATCACTTGAAAAGAAACTTATACTTAATAAATTCCGCGGCGGCACGGCTGCTGTATTCATTGAGCCTATCGGCCCTGAATCCGCAACACGCCCTGTTGATAAGGATTTCCCGAAGGGTGTTCAGGCTCTTTGCCGCAAGTACGGTGCACTTCTTGTATGCGATGAAGTTGTAAGCGGCTTCCGTATCGGTCTTTCAGGCGCACAGGGTTATTATGGAATTGACCCAGATATCTCCATTTTCGGTAAAATTATTGCAGGCGGTTATCCGGGTGCCGGCGGTATCGGCGGTCACAAGGAAGTTATGAAATATCTTGGTGCCGGTCTTGATAAGTCTGAAGGCAAGAAAATTCATAAGGCTATGTGCGGCGGCACAATGGCTGCAACTCCACTTTCATGCTGCGCAGGTTACACTGTTATTTGTGAAATTGAAAAGAGAAATGCATGTCAGGTTGCAGGTCAGATGGCAGACCGTCTTGTTAAAGGTCTTAACGAATCAATTAAGAAATACGACCTTCCGTTCGTATGCTACAATATCGGTTCTGTTTGTCATCTTCATACAGTTGCAACTATGCACTTCAAGGTTGACTGGAAAAAGCCTTGGACAATTCCGAACACCTTAAAGCAGACAGGTATCCGTCAGTCAGAAATGCAGTTTATGGGTGCTGCTTATATGGCAGAGGGTCTTGTTACGCTTGCAGGTTCACGTCTTTACACCTCAAGTGCTTATACTGAAGAGGATATTGATGAATGCATCCGCCGTTTTGACAGAGTACTTTCAAAGTGCGAAAAAATCGGCTGATTAAGTAAAAACAGGGCGGTTTGAATACCGCCCTTTCTCAAATTAAACAGGTAAAGGAGAGCTGATTATGGCTTATGAAATAGAAGAAGCAAAAAGACTGGTTGTTGAAGCCGGAAAAAAGCTTATTGAAACAGGTCTGATTGCACGCACATGGGGCAATGTTTCTGCCCGTATTTCAGACACTCAGTTTGTTATTACGCCGTCCGGAAGAGCATATGAGGACTTAACGCCTGAGGAAATTGTTGTTGTTAATATTGAAGACTGTGCATATGAGGGTGATATTAAACCGTCATCCGAAAAGGGTGTTCATGCTGCTGCTTACAGACATCATCCGGAAGTTGATTTTGTTATTCATACGCATCAAAGAGCGGCTACTATTGTAAGTATTACAGGCATGGAAATCAGAAATGTTTATTCTGAATATAAGGAAGTGCTCGGTGAAAGAGTTCCGACAGCCGATTATGCTATGTCAACCACAAATTCTCTTCGTAAAAAGGTTGAAAACTGCATAATGCTTAATCCTGACTGCCGTGCAATCATGCTTATGCACCACGGCACCATATGTATGGGTAATTCTTATGATGAGGCATTTGCTATTGCCGAAACACTTGAAAAGTGTTGTGAAAGAGTGCTGAAGGATAATTATCTTCGTCATTCCTGGGCAAAGTCTTATTCTGATGATGATAAAAGAAATTATTTCCTCAGAAAGAAAGATGCCGGAAAAATGCCGGAAACAATTTGTGATCTTGGCGCATCTGTAAGAAATGAAAATATGTTCACCATTACCGTTGGCGGTGAAACGGTTGACGTTGATATTGAAACAGGTCTTGGCATTAACGGAATTGCACCGAAATGTGCAAAAATTCACAGGGCAATTTATCTTTCTGAAAAATGTGCAATGATAAAGCATATCACTACACCTGATGTGATTGCGGTTTCCTGCACAGGAGATCCGATGATTCCGATGATTGATGATTTTGCGCAGATTGTGGGTCTTGATGTTAAATGCAGCCCGTGGATTGACGGCGATACAGATGATTGTGCAAAGAATATTGCAAAGGCAATGAAAGGCAGAAATGCTGTGCTTGTTCAGGGAAACGGTGCACTTGTAACAGGAAATAATGACGGTGATATGCAGGCACTTGAAATTATTATGGATAAGGGCTGTGCGGCTGTTGTGGATGTGGATATATTCAACCGTGCACACTATGTTCCGAAAATGGAATGTTTCCTTATGCGAACCGTTTATCTTGCAAAGTATTCAAAGCAAATTGACAAAAAATAATTTTACAAATAAAAGAGCAGTTCATTGGAACTGCTCTTTTGTCATTTATCGGGGTTGTCTGTTAGTCCTAAAATATAATCCGTTGTGGTATTGTGAATTTTTGCAAGCGCAGTTAAAATGGCAGTAGGAATATCTCTTTGTCCTAATTCATAATTGGAATATACCTGCTGAGAGCAATTCAGCAATTCTGCTATTTGCTCCTGTGTTAAATCTGCATCTTCACGTAAATCTCTAATTCTTCTATACATATAATCACCAAATTTATTATATGTAACTGCATTTTGTTGTATTGACAAATACCGCAAAATGCAGTAAAATATATATAAAAAATGAACTGAAATTTAAATATTCGTTCGATTTTTCAGAAAATATACTGTTTTATTTATGGGTTTGGGGTTGAAAACAGCTTAGGCAAAATAAAACTGCCGGCAAATAAATTCCGGCAGTTAAAATTTTGTATTTATATATAAATTATTTAATTTGTTATTTCCATAATCAGTTTCAGTATTGCATTTCTTTGTCCGGAAGACAGCTTTACCCATTTATTAAGAAGTTCTTTTTGTTCGTCAGAAAGAGAAGATGTATCATCGTTATCTGAGAAGAATTGACTTAAAGTAATTCCGAATGCGCTGCACATGATTTCCAATGTCGGAATAGACGGCAGTGTGTTTCGCTTAAATATGTTAGATATAGTTGACTGTGACAGACCTGCTTCTTTTGCAAGGCGATATTCAGACCAACCACGCATATTCATATGATATTTAATTCGTTCAATTGTTTCCATAGACGCTTACTCCTTTCTTCTTATATTTTACTGTTCAATTGAATTTATTTGTACTGTTTCTTTGAATATGACAATGCAACTCAATTGAGAGTCAATTTATCCGTCAACTGAATATCGTTGTATTATTTGTATTTATGAAAAGCACAAATGTGTTTTTCTGTAAATAAACTCTCTTTATTTTGGTAGGATGGGGGATTCCCCCATCCGTTTTGTTTTTTAAATTTAATTATTTTTTAACATTTACAAAATTGACTTTTATGTAAATTTATGGTAATATATAAATAACTTATGAGGGAGTAGTTCCGTGCAAAGCACGAACTAAATCAACATCATGCAATAAACATTATAAAAAGGTTTAAGGCTGGTTTAGTTTTAAAGAATGAGACTCGTATGTAGTAGCAATACTATATACGGGTCTTTTTTGTTAATAAGCTATTGTTGAACATCCTGATTAAAGAAAGGAGCAATATAATGAGGGAATATCTTAATACCGTTGAAGATGTTTTAAAAGAAAAAGAAACCTCTGTAAACGGTCTCTCATCAGAAGAGGCGAAAATCCGCCTTGAGAAAAACGGAAAAAACAAATTAAAAGAGGGTAAAAAAGAAAGTCTGCTTCACCGTTTTGTAATGCAGCTTGCAGACCCTATGATTATTATTCTTATTGCTGCCGCAGTTATCTCGGCAGTAACCTCGGTTGTTCAGAAAGAATTTCCGTCAGATGTAATCATTATTATGTTTGTTGTTATTATAAATGCAATTCTTGGTGTTTATCAGGAATCAAAAGCAGAAAAAGCAATTGAAGCCCTGCAGGAAATTGCTGCGGCAACCAGCCATGTTATAAGAAACGGAAAAATTGAAACCATTCATTCCGAAGATCTTGTAACAGGTGATATTATTGTGCTTGAAGCCGGAGACAGTGTTCCGGCAGACTGCCGCATTATAGAAAGTGCATCTATGAAAATTGAAGAGGCTGCACTTACGGGAGAATCTGTTCCTGTAAACAAAATTGTTGATGTAATTGATCCCGAAGGCTCAGACGATGTTCCGCTTGGCGACAGAAAAAATATGTGCTACATGGGTTCAAATGTTGTTTACGGCCGCGGAAAAGCTGTTGTTGCCGCAACAGGTATGGATACTGAAATGGGCAAAATTGCCGATGCACTTAATGATTCTAAGGACGGAGATACACCGCTTCAGATTAAACTTAATCAGCTTTCTAAAATCCTTTCATTCCTTGTGCTTGGAATTTGTGTATTTATTTTTGCACTGGATGTTATCCGCAGTGCCGTTACAGGCGGCGGAGTAACTTTCCAGGGTATGCTGGGCACATTTATGGTGGCAGTTTCCCTTGCTGTTGCAGCTATTCCGGAAGGTTTGGCGGCAGTTGTTACCATTGTGCTTTCAATCGGTGTAACCAAAATGAGCAAACGAAGTGCGGTTATCAGAAAACTTACTGCTGTTGAAACACTGGGCTGCACGCAGGTTATATGCTCTGATAAAACAGGAACGCTTACACAGAATAAAATGACAGTTGTTGATTTTAAGGGCGATAATGAAAAGCTGATTGCACAGGCAATGGCGCTTTGCTCCGATGCAACAATTGAAGACGGCGTTGTTAAAGGTGAACCTACGGAAGCGGCGCTTGTTGAATGGGCTGATAAGCTTGAAATGCCGAAATCTGAACTTGTCGGCGAATTTCCGAGAGTGGCCGAAGCACCTTTTGATTCTATGAGAAAAATGATGTCTACGGTGCATTCTTCTGTTAAAAAGGGTTATGTTCAGTATACAAAAGGCGCGCCCGATGTTGTTTTAAACCATTGCACAAAGGCTTATATAGACGGTAAAAAGGTTGATATGACAGAAGATGTGCGTGAAAGCATTCTTGCACTTAATAAGGAAATGGCAGATCAGGCATTGCGCGTGCTTTGCGTAGCAATGAAATCATATAATGAAATGCCGGAGAGCGAAGAAGCAGATTATCTTGAAAAAGAGCTTTGCTATATCGGTCTTGCAGGTATGATAGATCCTGTACGTCCCGAGGTGGTTGATGCTATTGCAGAATGCCGCAGTGCAGGTATACGCCCTGTTATGATTACAGGCGATCATAAGGACACGGCGGTTGCCATTGCCAAACAGCTTGGTATTATTTCTGATGCCGGCGAAGCGTTAACCGGCTCAGAATTAAATAAAATTTCCGATGAAGAGATGAATGAAAATATTGAAAAATACAGCGTATATGCCCGTGTTCAGCCGGAGCATAAGGTAAGAATTGTTAAGGCTTGGAGAAATAAGGGCATGGTAACTGCCATGACTGGTGACGGTGTTAACGACGCACCGTCAATCAAAAGCGCGGATATCGGTGTCGGTATGGGTATTACAGGTACAGACGTAACAAAAAATGTTGCCGATATGGTGCTTGCCGATGATAACTTTGCAACCATTGTTTCCGCTGTTGAAGAAGGCAGAAGAATATATGACAATATCAGAAAGTCCATACAGTTCCTGCTTTCCTCAAACCTTTCAGAGGTTTTAACTATTTTCATTGCAACGCTGTTCGGTGTGATTGTTCTTGAACCTGTTCATCTTCTCTGGATTAACTTGATTACAGACTGTTTCCCTGCATTGGCTCTTGGTATGGAAAAGGGAGAAGACAGCATTATGCAGCGTGCTCCGAGAAGCAGTAAAGACGGTATTTTTGCAAACGGCATGGGTGTTGATGTAGCATGGCAGGGATTCATGGTTACGGTTGTAACACTTGCCGCTTATGTGCTGGGTTTAATTATGACGCCGGAGGGTTCGGCACTGCTGCATCAGAACGGTATGACATTCTGGAACTTCCTGAAAGAAGCAGGTGATACGCTGATTGTTCATCAGAACGGTATGACAATGGCATTTTTAACGCTTTCCATGGCAGAAATCTTCCATTCGTTCAATATGCGTTCAAGGCGTGAATCCATCTTCAGAATGAAGAGTCATAATAAGTATTTAACAGGTGCAATGGTGCTCAGTTTTATTCTTTCCACGCTTGTTATTTATGTTCCTTTCCTGGCAGATGCTTTTGATTTTGCTCCGATTTCCGCTGCGGAATATGCAACGGCAATTGCTTTGGCAATTTCGGTTATTCCGATTGTTGAGTTTATCAAATTCATTCAAAGAAAAGTTGAAAAATAAAATTTTTACGGACAGCTTAGGCTGTCCGTTTTTTTATAAAATTTACGGCTTTGGCTTTATATTTAATTTTATATATGCTATTATTACTTTGGTGATGTATTTTGGAGCTTAAAAAGAATGATAAAATTGAATTGTTTATTGATGCTGTTACATCTGAAGGAAGCGGCATCGGCAGATATAACGGCTTTGCGGTTTTTGTAAGGGGAACCGTTCCCGGAGACAGAATATCTGCGCATATTATAAAAGTTTCAAAAAATTATGCTGTCGGCATTGTTGATGAAATTCTTTCCGCTTCGCCTGAAAGAACAGAATCCGATTGCCCTGTTTCAAATAAATGCGGCGGCTGCTCGTTCAGAAATATGTCATATAAGGAAGAATTGAAATATAAACTTTCCAGAGTGCAGGATGCGGTTAGCAGAATAGGCAATATTGATTTTCCTGTTGAAAAAATAATCGGCGCCGAAAGCCTTAACCATTACAGAAATAAGGCGCAGTATCCTGTTTTTATTGAAAACGGAAATTTAACAGCAGGTTTTTATGCTTATAAAAGCCATCGCATCATTCCGTGCAGTCATTGTCTGCTGCAGCCTGCCGAATTTGAAAAAGGAATTAAGGCTTTTTCAAAGTGGGTAAAGAAGAACAATATCACTTCTTTTGATGAAAAAACAGGCAGGGGGCTTTTGCGGCATATTTATTTCCGAAAAGCGTTCGGAACAGGTGAAATAATGGCCTGCGCAGTTGTGAATGCAAATGATATTCCCGATAAGGAATATTTAATCGGCATGCTGCAGCAGGCATTTGAAAATCTGAAAAGCGTAGTTATCAATATCAATAAAAAGAATACAAATGTCATTCTCGGCAGCGAAACAAAAACGCTTTGGGGCAGTGAAAAAATCTGTGATATTCTGCTTGGCAGAAAATTTGTGATTTCGCCGCAGAGCTTCTATCAGGTAAATCATGACCAATGTGAAAAGCTGTACTCGGTTGCTGCTGAATATGCGGATTTAAAAGGGAATGAAACCGTTGTGGATATGTATTGCGGTGCAGGCACAATCGGGCTTACCCTTGCCGGTAATTGCAAAAGACTTGTGGGAATAGAAATTGTGCCGTCTGCAATAGAAAATGCAAAAGAAAATGCGGAAATAAACGGAATAAAAAATGCCGAATTTATCTGTGCAGATGCATTTGAGGGTGCTAAGCAAATTGAAAAAATGGGCTTAAAGCCGGATTTGGTTATTGTTGATCCGCCAAGAAAAGGCTGCCAAAAAGAACTTTTTGATGTTATAGAAAATATGGGCGCAGGGCGTATTGTCTATGTTTCGTGCGACAGTGCCACCCTTGCCCGTGACCTTGCCGTGCTGAAAGAAAAAGGCTGGCAGCTTCAACACCTTTGTGCTGTGGATATGTTTCCCCGCACCCCGCATGTGGAAGCAGTGGCGCTGATACAAAATAAGATTTTTTAGAAAATCTTTAGAAGTGAATAAAAAGGATATGCTGATAACAGTAGCATAGTTTTATTTTATCGGTTAAGGAGCGGAACATGATTTATAAATATAATGCTCAAATACATCTTGTGCCTGATAAAGGCGGTGCCTATGTTGAATTTCCGTATGATATCAGGAAAGAATTCGGCTGCGGACGGGTTAAGGTGCATGTAACTTTTGACGGAATTCCCTATGACGGAAGCATTGTAAATATGGGAATTAAAAAAGAAGACGGCAGTATATGTTATATCATCGGCATGCTTAAAAGTATCAGAGAACAGCTTGGAAAAACAGCAGGAGACGAAGTTGAGATAACTGTTTCTGCAAGATAAGCTTATATAAAAAATACAAAGCTAACAGTTTGCATATTTGATGATGAAAGTAAGAATGAAATGCTGTGGAATTGTAAATGGATAACGTCGGAATACATTTATTAAATCGGAGTAATATATATGATACTTGAAACAAAAAGGCTATATCTGCGGCAATTAACGCAGGATGATTTCGGCTCACTTTGCAAAATTTTGCAGGACAAAGATGTAATGTATGCCTATGAGCACGCCTTTTCTGATGAAGAGGTGCAGGACTGGCTGAACAGGCAGCTTGAAAGATATAATCAGTATGGCTTTGGATTATGGGCAGTTTTCCTGAAAGAAAATGATGAATTGATCGGGCAGTGCGGATTGACTATGCAGCCGTGTATTAACAGCGAAGTGCTTGAAATCGGTTATCTGTTTCAGAAAAAATACTGGCACAGGGGGTATGCCACTGAATCTGCCTCTGCGTGCAAAAAGTATGCGTTTGAGGTGCTGAATGCGGATGAAGTTTATTCCATAATAAGGGATAATAATTTTGCTTCACAAATGGTTGCAGAGCGGAATGGGATGACTGTGTGCGGCAGTTTTACAAAGCATTATTATGGAATGGATATGCCGCATCTGGTTTATTCTGTAAAAAAGGAATAAGAGTAAAAACGAACTGCATCTGATTTTTTCGGGCGCAGTTCATTTCTTGTTTTTTGAAGCAAAACAAAATATTCTGTTTTCAATTTTGTATTATCTGAATAAAGGGAAGAAATTTTAATTTTTTAAATTTTATATAATTTTAGAGCAGTTTTTAATATAACAATCTCACGCATATTCTCAAAGTATTTTAAAAAATATTGTTTTTCCTGTCACAAAGACAAGAAAATGCTGTCTAATTAAATAGGAGGAAGAAATCTATGAATAAAAAAACAAATGAAGAATTACAGGTTTTAGTTGACAAAGCTACAGCCGGTGACAAAGAAGCTCTTGAAATCCTTGTTACAGAAGTGCAGGACATCGTATTCAATTTATCCCTGCGGATGCTTGGTACATTTGCAGATGCACAAGATGCCGCACAGGATATTTTGCTGAAAATAATTACACATCTGTCGTCTTTTAGAGGGAACAGTTCGTTTACAACATGGGTATTCAGCATTGCAGCCAATCATTTGAAAAATTACAAAAAACATATGTTCGCGCATTATCCGCTGAGCTTTGAGTATTATGGAGACGATATAGAAAACGGAAAAATACAGGATGTGCCGGATTTTACACAGAATGTTGAAAAGGATATTTTGGCACAGGAACTTAAAATGTCCTGTACCAACGTGATGCTTCAATGTCTTGATGCGGAAAGCAGATGTATTTTTATATTGGGAACCATGTTTAAAATTGACAGCCGAATCGCAGGGGATATTTTAGAATTGACACCGGAAGCGTATCGGCAGCGGCTTTCCCGCATACGCAAAAAAATGGCGGACTTTCTTAGACAGTACTGCGGAGAATATGGCAGCGGTAGCTGCAAGTGCAAAAACAGGGTGAATTATGCAATCCAAAATCACAGAATAAATCCGTTTCAACTGGATTATACGTCGACCAAAGAAATTCCCGTTAAAACTGTTTTAGAGGTGACAAGTGCCATGGAAGCTATGGATGATTTATCACAGGATTTTTCATTTTGCAAGTTTTACCATTCGCCTGAACGTTTAAAGCATCTGATACAGGAATTATTAGATTCTGCGCAGTTTTCCGTTATCCGTAATTCGTAAAGGAGGAACCGTTTATGAATAATACACAGATTATTTTGAATTACTTATCGGCATTAAGCATGAATAACAGCCGAGACTGGTATCATGCGAACAAGGATGATTATAAAAAAGCAAATGCCGGGTTTGAAGAACTGCTGCAGACTTTAATATTGGAAATCGGCAGATTTGACAGCAGTGTTTTACATAACCGTCCGAAAGATCTGACATTTAAAATTGTAAGAGACACTCGCTTCAGCCATGATAAATCACCCTATAATCCTGCGTTTCGCGCCCATATTTCTTCAAAAGGCAAACTGCCTGTTCCTGTTGGATATTATCTTATGATAAAGCCCGGAAATCATTCGTTTTTAGGCGGCGGATTGTTTGCGGATATGTTTAAGGATGCAACAGCAATGGTTCGTAATTATATTGCTTTAAACGGCGAAGAATGGGAAAGAATCATTTATGAACCTGAGTTTAAAAAATATTTTAACGTACAGGGAACGGCATTAAAGAATGTTCCTGCAGGATATGAAAAAGAGCATCCGCAGGCGGATTATCTGAAATTTAAGAGCTGGTATCTGGAATATCCGATAAAAGATGAAGAATTACAGGATACGGAAGCTTTTATTGCAAAGGCGGCTGAACTTTTCCGAATCATGAAACCCTTTAACGATTATCTGAATAAAGCGCTTGCGGGTTTTCAGATGCCGGCAAGATAACAAAATATTCAAATTAAAACGAATAGAAATGTAAATAAAGCGGATGGCAGTTGAAAAGCTATCCGCTTTTTCGGTTACGGATACTGTTTTTAAACAGCATCCGTTAAAATATTAAATGCAGATTTGTGTTTGAATGCCGGCTTGATTTTTTTGCTGTTATTATTTATAATAATATAATAATATTTAATTATTACTGCGGAGGATACGCATTTGGCTGTTAATAAAAATAATATAAGAAATTTTTCAATTATTGCACATATAGACCACGGAAAATCCACATTGGCAGACAGGCTGCTGGAGCTTACACGGTCTGTTGAAAAACGGGATATGCAGGCGCAGATTCTGGATGATATGGATTTGGAGCGTGAGCGCGGAATTACAATAAAGGCACACGCCGTTAAATTGGATTACACTGCGAAAAACGGTGAAAATTATGTTTTTAACTTGATTGATACACCGGGGCATGTGGATTTCAACTATGAAGTTTCCCGTTCCCTTGCCGCCTGTGAGGGGGCCATTCTTATTGTGGATGCTTCACAGGGAGTGGAAGCGCAGACGCTTGCAAACACATATCTTGCACTTGATCATGACCTGGATATTCTGCCTGTTATCAATAAAATTGATTTGCCTGCCGCTGATCCTGAAAGAGTAGCGGAGGAGGTTGAGGATGTTGTGGGCATTCCCTGTCTTGAAGCGCCCAGAGTTTCCGCGAAAACAGGTGAAAATGTGGTTGATGTTCTGGAATATATCGTAAACGAAATCCGTCCGCCGCAGGCAGACGACAATAAACCGCTTAAAGCGCTTATTTTTGATTCTATTTATGATTCCTACCGCGGCGTTATTGTTTATGTGCGTGTTATGGAAGGCAAAATCAAAGCGGGCGATACAATGCGCATGATGTCCACAGGCGCAGAGTTTACGGTTGTTGAAGTTGGCTACATGCGTGCAACCTCCATGGAAAAAACAAATGAGCTTACATCCGGTGAGGTTGGCTATATAACCGCTTCAATTAAAACGGTTCATGATGCGCTTGTAGGCGATACGGTTACAACAGCACAGAATCCGGCTGCTGAAGCTTTGCCGGGCTACCGTACGGTTAACCCTATGGTGTTCTGCGGTGTTTATCCTGCTGACGGTGCGGATTATGAAGCACTGCGCGATGCGCTTGAAAAGCTGCAGCTTAACGATGCTTCTCTTTCATATGAACCTGAAACATCCGGAGCGCTCGGCTTTGGCTTCAGATGCGGCTTTTTAGGGCTGTTACACCTTGAAATCATACAGGAACGGCTTGAAAGAGAATATAATTTAGACCTTGTAACAACGGTTCCGAGTGTTGTATATAAAATTTATATGACAGACGGCACGATGATGGAAATAGACAATCCAACAAATTATCCCGACCCGGCAAATATAGATTACAGTGAAGAACCGTTTTGTGATGCGCATATTTACGCACCAAGCGAGTTTGTGGGCACGGTTATGGATATGTGCCAGGACAGACGAGGTATATTCAAAACCATGAATTATATTACACCTGAAAGAGTGGATATTAATTACGAACTTCCGCTTAATGAAATTATTTATGACTTTTTTGATGCGCTTAAATCGCGCACAAGGGGCTATGCTTCGTTTGATTATGAAATAGCGGATTACAGACAGAGCAAACTGGTTAAGGTTGATGTAATGCTGAACGGCGATATTATTGATGCACTGTCCTTTATTATTCATACAGACAAGGCATATCCGCGCGCCAGAAAAATTGCCGAAAAGCTGAAGGAGCATATTCCGCGCCATCTGTTTGAAATACCTATTCAGGTGGCAATCGGTGGCAAGGTTATTGCAAGAGAAACGGTGAAAGCGCTTCGCAAGGATGTGCTTGCAAAATGTTACGGCGGCGATGTTACGCGAAAGAAAAAGCTTCTTGAAAAACAGAAAGAGGGCAAAAAGAGAATGCGTCAGTTCGGTTCTGTTGAAGTTCCGCAGGAGGCGTTTATGGCGGTTCTTAAATTATCTTCGGATGATGAATAAGGCATTTGAAGTAAAATAAAAATCAGGAAAATAAAGAAAATTATATGTATACCTTTGAAAGATTATCAGATGAAGTTTATATTGCAACAAGCGCGGATCATACCTTTGGCACAGATGCTTTGCTTCTTTCGTATTTTGCAAAGCCGAAGGCAAGGGACACAGCGCTTGATATGGGTACAGGGTGCGGAATTATTCCGCTTTTGTGGCTGAGAAACGAATATCCTAAAACGGTGCACTGTCTGGATATTCAGCAGAATGCTTATGAACAGGTAAAATGCAGTATTGAACGAAACGGTTTTCAGAACAGGCTTATCCCGCATCTTTGTGATTTGCGTATGATAAATCGGGAATTCACAGCAGAAAGTTTTACCCTTGTTACAATGAATCCGCCTTACAAGCCTGTTGGAACGGGAATAGAATCTTTAAGCGAAAGCGCAAAAATTGCAAGGCACGAAATATGCTGTAATATTGAAGATGCCGTTAAGGCGGCCGCCTATCTTTTAAAATACGGCGGCAGATTCTGTATGTGTCACCGTCCCGAAAGACTTGCCGATGCAATAAGTATTATGCGCAATTACAGGCTTGAGCCGAAAAGGCTTCGTTTTGTTGTTGACAAGGCAGGAGAAGAGCCGTTTTTGTTTCTGATTGAGGGACGAAAAAATTCCAAGCCTTTTTTAAGGGTGGAACCTACCCTCTCTATAAAAAAAGAAAACGGAAAGTTCACAGAAGAAATGTTAAAGGTTTACGGCTCATTTGCCGATGGTTATGATAAATGAACGGAAAATTATTTGTTGTGGGCACGCCTATCGGAAATCTTTCTGATTTTTCCCCGCGTGCCGTAAACACTCTTGAAGAAGTGGATTTTATTGCTGCCGAGGATACAAGAGTAACGATGAAATTGTTAAACCATTTCGGAATAAAAAAAGAAATGGTAAGCTATTATGAACATAACAAGCGTGAACGCGGTGAAATAATCTGCAGGCGTATTCAGCAGGGAGAGAACTGTGCCATTGTAACGGATGCCGGAATGCCTGCCGTTTCAGACCCGGGCGAAGATTTGGTTAAGCTGTGTCACGAACTGGGAATTCAGGTGGTTTCGGTGCCGGGTCCCACTGCCTTTGCAACAGCACTTGCAATTTCGGGCATGGAATCGGGCAGATTTACATTTGAAGGCTTTTTAAGTGTTTCAAAAAAATCGCGCTTTGAGCATCTTGAAGAAATCAAGGATGAAAAGCGGACCGTTATTTTTTATGAAGCACCGCACAAACTGGCCAATACACTCAGGGATTTATATGCGGCGCTCGGCAACAGGCGGATTTCCATTGTTCGTGAAATAACAAAAATTCACGAAGAAGTAATTCATACAACGCTCAAAGAGGCAAATGAACTTTATGCCGGCGGAACGCTTAAAGGTGAAATCGTTCTTATTATTGAGGGAAAAAAAGAGGAAAAGACGGAAATTTCACTTGAAACGGCTGTTGAACAGGCAAAAGAATTGGTTGCCAAAGGGTTAAGCATGAATCAAGCATCAAAGGAAATTGCATCAAAAACGCCTTTTAAAAAGGGCGATATCTATAAGGCTTTATTATGATTTGCAGTATATGTCCGAGAAAATGTAATGCTGACAGAAAATTTGAACAGGGGTATTGCCGTTCGCCTGAAAATTTCAGGGTGGCAAGGGCTGCGCTTCATTTTTGGGAAGAGCCGTGTATAAGCGGAAAAAACGGAAGCGGCACAGTGTTTTTCAGCGGCTGTAATTTAAAGTGCGTTTACTGTCAGAATTATGAAATCAGCCGAAAGAATAAAGGAATAGAAATAAGCAGAGAAAGGCTTGTTGAAGTATTTGAAAATCTTGTTGACCAAGGTGCTGAAAATATTAATCTTGTGAATCCGACACATTATGCGCCTATGCTTGCCGATATTTTAAAAAACTGGAACTGTCCTGTTCCCGTTGTTTATAATTCAAGCGGCTATGAAAGCACGGAAACTTTAAAAATGCTTGACGGACTTATTGATATTTATCTTCCGGATTTTAAGTATATCAGATCGGATAAAGCGCTGCGGTACAGTGCGGCTGCCGATTATCCCGATGTTGCATTGGCAGCACTGAAGGAGATGTACCGCCAAACAGGGAAAGCTGTTTTTGACGGTGCTGTTATGAAAAAGGGAATGATTATACGCCATCTTATTCTTCCGCAGAATACGAATTCTTCCCTTGAAATTACGGATATGGTTTTGCATAGTTTTCCCGATGCGTATTTAAGTCTTATGGCACAGTATGTTCCATGCACGGATTTAACGGACTTTAAGGAAATAAACCGTAAAATTACAAAGCGTGAATACAGCAAAGTTGTTGATTATGCAATGAACAGCGGTGCTGAAAATATATTTATTCAGGATTTATCGTCCGCAGACAAAACATATATTCCGCCGTTTGATTTCAGCGGCATTATATAATCATAATTAAATTTTAAAGGGGATGTTTCAAATGAAAAAATTTTTAAAGGAATTCAGAGAATTTATTTCAAAGGGCAATGTGCTTGATTTGGCTGTGGGTGTTATTATCGGCGGCGCCTTTTCATCCATTGTAACCTCGCTTACGGATAATATTATAAAGCCGGTAATAAACTGTATCGGCGGTGCTGAAATTCAGGGAAAAATCCATCTTGTCGGGGATAATTATATTGATTACGGCGCCTTTATTTCTGCTGTAATTAATTTCCTTATTATGGCGCTTATTATTTTCTGCATTGTTAAGGCAGTTAACAGGGCAATGTCGCTTGGGCACAAGAAGGAAGAACCGGTTCAGGAAGCGCCGGCAGTGAAAATCTGTCCGTTCTGCCAAAGTGAAATTGCGGAAAATGCGGTTAAATGTCCGCACTGTACATCTGATTTAACGGCGTAATTAATACTTTAAGGGGTGTTTTATATGAAAATCAAAGAATACAGTTTTAAGTCTGCAACAGGTGTATGTACCATTCACGGATGTGAATACACACCGGATACAGATAAGGTAAAGGCCGTTATTGTGCTTCATCACGGAATGGCGGAACATCAGGAAAGATACCGCGGTTTTATAGAATTTTTAACATCAAACGGTATTGCTGTTTTTATGCATGATATGGCCAATCACGGTAAATCAAACGTAAATTTTGAGGATACCGGCTATTTTGGAGAAAAGGACGGCTATAAATTTCTTGTTAAGGATTTAAAAACCACCTTTGATATGGCTAAAACAGCATATCCGAATGAAAAAATAATTGTTATGGGTCATTCAATGGGTTCGTTTATTACAAGATGCTTCACTGCGTGGTATGCGGATGCCGGTTTTTCAGGTGCAATATATATGGGTACAGGTGGTTCTAATCCTGCCGCTGCAGCAGGTGATATTTTATCTGCCTTTCTTTCAAAAATGCAGGGTTCAAAGCATAAATCAAAGTTTATAGATAAGGTTACTTTCGGGTCTTACAATAAACGTTTCGAGGGCAGAACAAATTACGATTGGCTTACAAGAGACAATGAAATTGTAGATAAGTACATTGCGGATGAATACTGCGGCTTTTTATTTTCTGTGCAGGGTATGAATGATCTTGTAAAACTTAATATAAATGCAAACAGTGCCGAATGGTATAACAGCGTGCCGAAGGATATACCGATTCTTGTTATAAGCGGTGATATGGATCCGGTGGGAAATTACGGCGCTGGACTTAATGAAATACATACCAAACTGCTTGAAAGCGGTCATGCAAAGGCACAGCTTAAACTTTATGAAGGCGGCCGCCATGAAATTCTGAATGAGATAAATAAAGGCGAAGTTTATGCAGATATTCTTTCCTTTGTTGAAAATAATGTTTTGGGAGAATGATTGTTTATGTTATTTAAACCTGAATATGACGAAAAAGGCAAAAAAATTCTTTGCGAAATGAACGGCATAAATTCCGATATGCTTATGGATATTTATGTGAAAAAACTTAAAAAGGGCGAAGTGCTTGATATTTCAGAAGAAAAAAATGAATGTGCAGTGCTGCTTCTTTCGGGAAAAGTTCAGTTTATTGTCGGTGACTGCATAAATGAAACTTGTGAAAGAAAAAATCCTTTTGAAAAAAAGCCCTATGCAGTTCATTTTTCGAAAAAGGTAAGGGCTGTGATAACGGCGTATGAAGAAAGTGAAGTGCTTGTTCAGAAAACAGATAATGACAAGGATTGGAAACCTGTTTTTTATAGTCCCGAAAACTGCCTGTATCAGGAATTCGGAAAGGGGCAGTGGAACGGAACGGGTCACAGAATTGTTTCAACTGTGTTTGATCTTGACAATGCCCCGTATTCCAATATGGTTATGGGCGAGGTATTTAATCAGCCAGGCAGATGGTCCTCCTATCCTCCGCATCATCACCCGCAGCCGGAGCTGTATTATTATCAGTTTGATCATCCCGAGGGCTTCGGAGCCGGATTTGAGGGCGATACGCCTTATAAAACGGAGAACGGCACCTGCCTTTGCATCAGGGGCGGTAATGCCCATCAGCAGGTAACAGCGCCGGGCTATGAAATGTATTATGTGTGGCTTATTCGCCATTTAGACGGAGACCCGTGGGATAAAACAAGAATCTATGTTCCGGAATATGAGTGGCTTGCCAATGCAGAATAAGGGTGTAATATTAGATAATCTGAATGAACTTGAAAAGGTTTCTTGCTTTAAGAAGCCTTTTCTTTGCTGCGGAAACAGTTTTAAAAATACAGAGGCGTTCAGATTTCTGAATGAAAAATATGATTTAGCCGTATGGGACAAAATACGGCCGAATCCCAGATTTGAGGATATGATTGCTGCGGCAGAGCTTTTTAAAAGAAACAAATGCGAATTTATAATCGGTGCAGGCGGCGGCTCCGTGCTTGATTCAGCAAAAATGATAAAACTGCTTGTAACAAACAGCGCCGAAACGGCTTTAACGCAGCCGATGCAGTCAAACAATATTGGTTTTCTTGCCATTCCCACCACAGCCGGCACAGGCTCGGAAGCAACAAGATATTCAATTTTTTATGTAAACGAAAATGAAAAGCATTCTATTACGCATGATGATTTTTTGCCGGATTATGTTATTCTTAACGAAGAATTTTTAAAAACAGTTCCGCCGTATCAAAGGCAATGCACCTGTATGGATGCCTTGTGTCACGCGATAGAAAGCTATTGGAATGTTAAAAGCAACAAAGAAAGCAGGGAGTATGCTGAAAGGGCAATCCGCCTTTTTGTGCAGAATAAAGACGGTTATATTGCAAACCAACCTGAGGCAAACAGGGGCATGCTGATGGCATCCTATTATGCCGGTAAAGCAATTAACATCACTTCCACCACCTCTGCCCATGCAATGTGCTATAATATCACAATCAACTGCGGTACGGCACACGGTCATTCGGTGGCAGTTAATCTTGCGGAAATATGGGATTATATGAATGTTCATAACGAACAAATCAATGATGCAAGGGGCAGGAATTTTGTTTTAAAAACATTTGATGAGCTTGGCATTCTTCTGGGCGGCAGAAATTCGGCAGACGGTGCCCGGATTTTCAGAGCTCTTATTGAGGAATTTGGGCTTTATACACCAAAAGCAGAATCGGCACAGGTGCTTTCTTTTGCTGAAAACGTAAATGCAGACAGGCTGCTGAACAACCCTACAACGCTTTTATCCGCAGATGTAACGGAAATATATAAAAGGGTATTTAAAATAAATGAATATTAAATTAAAGCTGACAAAATCATATGTTTTTATACCGCTGGCACTGCTTTGCTGTTTTTTGTGGGGCTCTGCCTTTCCGTGCGTAAAAATCGGATACGGGCTTTTTAATATAGAAGCGGCGGATTCCTGTTCGCAGATACTTTTTGCAGGAATCAGATTTTTTCTTGCCGGCATTATGGTTGTGATTGCAGGCTCTGTTATGCAGCAAAGGGTGCTTTATCCGAAGAACAGGGCAGAAACGGGCAGAATCATACTGCTTTCTCTTTTTCAGACGGTATTGCAGTATACGCTTTTTTATATCGGGCTTGCGCATACAAGCGGTGTAAAATCAAGTGTGCTGATTGCAGTAAATGTCTTTTTTTCTATTTTAATTTCAACACTTGTTTTTAAAATTGAAAAACTGACCGTTCAAAAATTAATCGGCGCTGTTACAGGTTTTATCGGAATTGTGGTAATCAATTTAAACTCCGGCGGTTTTGGCGGCGGATTTTCTTTTAACGGTGAGGGCGCATTGCTTTTGTCTGCACTTGCGTATTCGGTTTCCGGTGTATTGATAAAACGGTTTTCCGAACAATCGGATACAGTGATGCTTTCAGGCTGGCAGTTTATTTTCGGCGGTGCAGTGATGATTCTTTTCGGTTTTGCGGCAGGCGGGCGGATTATATATACAGGCGGAATACGCGGTGTATTAATCATTTTGTATCTTGCTTTTGTATCTGCGGCGGCATATACAGTTTGGGGCATTCTTCTTAAATATAATTCGGTTTCCAGGCTGTCCGTTATCGGGCTCACAAATCCTGTTTTCGGTGTTTTGCTGTCTGCTCTTCTTCTTGGCGAAGCGGCAGAGGCATTCCGTTTTAAAAATCTTTGTGCTTTAATTCTTGTTTGTTTGGGAATAGCGGCTGTAAACGCAAAGCTTCCTTATAAAAAAAGAAAAGTTGACAAATAATTTTCGGTTTGCTATTATGTTTTTATAAACTGAAAGGAAAAAATTATGTTTTGTTTTAATTTTGAAATGGATTACAGAACCGCAGATTCTATGTTTTTTCAGCATAGAACTGATTTTCTGTACTCATTTTCGGAATTAATGCAGGTATAGTTGGTACATTGTATTTGTGTGATTATAAAACCGCTGATGAGTATATCGTCAGCGGTTTTTTATATTTATTTTAAGGAGGAACAGGAATGAAATTAGTATTTATTTTAGGAGATGCCGCCGTAGGAAAAATGACGGTTGGGCAGGAGCTTATGAAAATAACGGATTTGCGCCTTTTTCATAACCATGTAACAATAGAACCTGTTTTAGAGGTATTCGGAGAATGGAACTTCCATGTCATTTCCTCTTTAAGGGATATTATGTTTGAAGAATTTGCAAAATCAGAACAGTACGGCATGATTGTTACACTGATGCTTGCATTTGACGAACAGGAGGATTGGGATTACCTTGAACATATTAAAGATTTTTTCAGACCGTATAACACAGAATTTTATTATGTTGAACTGTTTGCGCCGCAGGAAATCCGCCTGAAAAGAAATACAACGGAAAACCGATTAAGGCATAAGGCATCAAAACGTGATATTGAACAATCGAACCGGCGTTTGCTGAATGATGATGCCGCACACCGTTTTGTAAGCTATGACGGTGAAATTCCGTTTGAAAATTATATTAAAATAGATAATTCCGATTTGCCGCCCGAACAGGCAGCTCAGATAATAAAGAAACAATTTCATTTATAGGAGAAGACTATGCTTGAAAACAAAATACAGACGGCGGCAGGGATTTGACCGGGAGCTTGCATCTGCCGCTGATGCAGCAATACCTGATTTAAAGAAAGGAGAAGTTATTTATTAATAATACCGGCACACAGGAAATAAAAACGTATAGACTGTTTTTAAGTAAAGTTCAGACATCCGATTATCGTTTTTCATCAAAAATCATATTCTGTTACAGGGCGTAAATGTAATCTCTTATTATTAAAGGAGAATAAACGATGAAATTCACAAAAGAAACCTTTAACAGAATGATAAGAACTTTTATTCAGACAGCCGTAAGCTATATTGCAGTTCATATTGCAACAGTTGATTTTTCAGAAAGCAAAAATCTTCTTCGCGCTGCGCTTACAGGTATCGGTGTTTCGGCCGCAGCGGCGGGGCTTTCGGCAGTTATGAATCTTGAAAAAAAGCAAATTGATGAAAGCGGTGAAAAATAATATGGCATATTTCGGAGTGGATTTGTCAGAGCACAACGGCTCTGTTAATTGGAATGAACTTGCAAAAAATGTTGATTTTGCCATTATAAGAATAGGCTGGGTGGGCAATAAAAATAACCACACGGTTGATGACAGGTTTGAAGAATATTACCGTGCTGCAAAAGCGGCAGGTGTAAAAATAGGCGTATATGTTTATATTTATTCAAACAGCGAAACTTCTGCAAGAGAGGGTGCTGAATGGGCTGTAAAACGTCTTGCCGGCAAAACAGTTGAATTGCCTGTATACTGTGATATGGAGGACAGTAGCCTTACAAGTCTCGGGCGCACAAAAATAACTTCCATTGCAAAGGCGTTTAATTCCGTTATTGAAAAAAACGGATTTTGGGCCGGTATTTATGCAAATAAAAACTGGTATGATAATTATCTTGAAAAAGGTATTGAAAAGCGCTATACAAGCTGGATAGCCCATTATACAAGCGGAACAGATAAATACAAGGGCGAATACGATGTATGGCAGAATTCTTCCGACGGTACGGTAGGCGGATTAAGCTCAAGAGTAGACACCAACTATATGTATCGTAACCTGTTCAGGGCGGTCAGCGGAAGCAATGAACCTGAAAAGCCGGCAGAGGGCAGTTTTCCGGTGCCTGTTAAATGGCAGAACGGTTACAGCAATGAGACGGTGTATAAAAGAAATGATTTTTCTGAAAAAATAGGTACAATTTTTCCGTATTCTTCAGAACTGTGTTACAGCAAAGCAGGCAATGCCTTGCTGATTGTTTATGATATTGAAGGAACGAACAAACACAAGGCAGGTTTTGTAAGCTATAAGGGCGGAGTTGAAAAAGCGCCGCCGGAAAGCAAAACATGGGTTAACGGTTATACTCCCGAAGTTGTATATGCCGATACAGCAAAGCGGCTTTCTGTGGGCAGCATGAATCCTTACGGAAAGGCATATTGCCTTGGTATTATAGACGGCATGTACCTTGTGCTTTATTATGTAAGCGGAACCAGTATTCAGAAAGCAGGCTTTGTTGATTATCACGGCGGAATAAAATAAAAAAAGATTCCCCTTATTTTGAATAAGGGGATGTTTTTCGTTGTGCCGATATTAAATTATACAGTGGCAGTCGCTTCGGTTCTTTGTATATCGGCAACAATAATGGCAATCAGTTCTGAAACAGATGGTTCAGAGGAAAGCTTATAGCCGGCAGTTTTGCAAAGCGCCTCTTTGTTTTTCTTCCATATTTTATGTGAAAGCGTGCGGATATTGCGCTCAACCGTGTAGTACGGACAGCCGCATTTAACGGAAACAGGAAAATAAATTTCTTTAAAAACAGACTGCAGGCGGAAATCGTCTTCAAGCGCAAGCTCAACCGATAACAAAAGCTGGCGGTATCCTTTATAGTTTTTTGTAATGCCAAGTGAAATCAGCTTTTCTTCAATTATAGTATTCAATTTAAAATCTCCTTAAAATCATCATTAAGGAAAGTTTATTATAAATTTAACGGCCGATAAAATATTTAGTCATTAAAATACGTTTAACGACGTTATTATGTAATTTGCGACATTGCGCCGTATTATGCAGGCATTTTCATAAATATTTTTGGATAAAAAAACACAAACCCTCTGTTTAAATAACAGAGGGTTTGTGTTTTAAGGTAAAATAAAAAGAGCTTCTGTGCGCTGAATATCGGCGACCAGAATCGATATCATTTCAGACACAGAAGGCTCCTTGGTTAACTCGTAGCGGGCAATTTTATTCAGTTCTTTTCGGTTGCTTTTCCATGCTTTATATAATACAGTGCGGATATTTCTTTCCACACAGCAAGGGTTGCATTTGTACTTTTCGGCAACCGGAGTGTAGATTTCCTTAATAACCGATTGCAGCCTCAAATCATCCTCCAGTGCCAGTTCAACAGCATGTTTCAGCAGGTAATAGCCGTTATATTTTTTGGTTATTCCAAGTTTTTGCAGTTTATCATCAATTTGTATCGTTCTTTTCATAATAAACCCTCCTTAAATTTAGTAAGAAAAGTTTATAGTAAAAAATCAAAATTATTTTTCAACCTGCAATATTACAAAAGAAAACTGCGAAAGTGTATATTTCAAAGACAGAAACTGTATATTTTTCAGCATAAAAGAGATGTTTATAAAGAAAAAGCAGGTCAAAGACCTGCTTTTTTGGTCGAGGTGACAAGATTCGAACTTGCGACCCCCACGTCCCGAACGTGGTGCTCTACCAAACTGAGCCACACCTCGATTAACTTTAGCAGAGATATTATTACATATTTTTCAGGATTTTGCAAGAGTTATTTTTATTTTATTAAAAATTAGCGAAATAAAATAATAAATTTGTTACTTGTGCCGTATATAAAAAGAAAACAGCCCGTATATAATTGTGCATAAAAAATATGAATCAAACTGTTTCATTTTTTATAAAATACCACTTTAAATATGAAAGTGCATTTGATATAATATTTATATACTCATTTATAACAAACGAAATATTATGCAGGAGGATGATTATGGGCGGATTTTTTGGTGCAGCGTCAAAAGACGATTGTGTATTTGATTTGTTTTTCGGTGTGGATTATCATTCGCATCTTGGAACAAGACGTGCCGGAATGGCTGTTTACAGCGAAGAAAACGGGTTTGATAAAGCGATTCACAATATTGAGAATGCACCGTTCAGAACAAAGTTTACGAAAGAATCAAATTCTATGCACGGTTCGCTGGGAATAGGATGTATTTCTGATTTTGAAGCGCAGCCAATTCTTGTGCGTTCACATCATGGCACATTTGCCATTACAACAGTGGGAAAAATCAACAATGCGGATGAAATAGTTGAAGATATTATCAAAACCAATACGCATTTTTTTGAAATGCAGAATGGTGAAATCAATCCTACAGAACTTGTGGCGGCAATTATTAATCAGAAAGATAATTTTATTGACGGAATTAAATATGCCCAGGAAATCATTGAAGGCTCCATGAGCATGCTGATTCTTACTTCTAAGGGAATTTTTGCCGCAAGGGACAAGCTGGGAAGAACCCCGATTGTTGCCGGGAAAAAAGACAGCGGTTACTGCTTCAGCTTTGAAAGCTTTGCCTATCTTAATCTTGGCTACACCGATTACAGGGAACTTGGTCCCGGAGAAATCGCTGTCATGACAGCAGACGGCATCAAAACAATAGTCGCACCCGGAAAGGATATGAAAATATGCACGTTCCTTTGGATTTATTACGGCTATCCGTCATCCTCTTATGAGGGAATAAGCGTTGAAAAAATGCGTTATAACTGCGGACAGGCACTTGCCCGCCGTGATAATGTAAAACCGGATATTGTTGCCGGTGTTCCGGATTCGGGAATTGCCCATGCCATAGGATATGCAAATGAATCAGGCGTGCCGTTTTCCAGACCGTTTGTTAAATATACGCCCACATGGCCGCGTTCGTTTATGCCTACACATCAGAGCAAAAGAGATTTGATTGCAAAAATGAAACTGATTCCGATTCATGATTTGATAGAGGGAAAAAGTCTGCTTTTAATTGACGATTCCATTGTAAGGGGCACACAGCTTCGTGAAACAACAGAATTTCTTTATGCAAGCGGCGCAAAAGAAGTGCATATACGTCCGGCATGTCCTCCTTTGTTTTATGGCTGTAAATATCTTAATTTTTCACGTTCAACTTCTGAGATGGAACTGATTACACGCCGTGTAATCAAGGAATTTGAAGGTGATAATGTAAGCGATGATGTGTTTGCGGAATATACGAATCCTGACAGTGAAAAATATCAGAAAATGATGGACAGAATTTGCGAATTGCTTCATTTTACATCTCTTCGGTATCATCGTCTTGATGATATGATTGAAGCAGTCGGAATAGAGCCTGAAAAGCTTTGCACATATTGCTGGAACGGAAAAGAATAAACTGTATAATATATTTCACCCTGTAAAATATGCATTTTGCAGGGTCTTTTTTGTTCTGCAAAAAATAAAAAATGCAACCGGTTTCGGCTGCATTAATTTTTTATAAAAAGCTGATTTATTTTAAAATACTGTAAGGATTGGAATATAAATCCATTTCAGGATTAGCCGCAATGGGTTTTGCATTCTTTAAACAAGCACCTTTGATTAAAAAAACGGCAACTTCTTTTCCGATTTTTTCATAATTTCTGTTAAGAATTTTTGATGATACGGTTTTGTTGAACAGATTAATTAACGGTCCCATACAGAATGCTGTTATGATTGTGCCGATTCCTATATTGCGGATTTCCGAAAAATCACCACTGAACACTGCAGTCATTCCGCCGCTGATGATAAGTCCTATAAGAATAACGGTTACATCTGTAATAATTCTTACCCATTTATGCGGAAGTTTTGTTTTACGGCTAAGCATAAATCCCAGTGCATCGTAAGGGCCGACACCGATATTCGCGGTGAAAAATAATGAACAGGCAAAACAAAGTGTTACAATTCCTGCAAGCAAAAGCGGAATCCTTACCGCCAATGTATAATTGTTCTGCACAAAAGGCTGGAATATACTTTGGAAGAATTCACATGCATAGCCGCAGCCAATCATATTGAATACGGTGCCGATTCCCACAAGACCTCTGTGGGCAATCAGAATAACATATAAAAGAATAGCGGCATTAACAATAAGCTGGTACGTGCCAAAGCCTATTCCGAATGCAGAGGCTATATTCATATTCATGGAAGTGAAAGGATCAACACCAAATCCGGAAACGGAAAAAAGTGAAATACCCAAACCCATTATTATAATGCTTATGAAAGATATAATGACTCTTTTCGGCATATTGCCCTGTGAAAACATATCTTTTAAATAACCGATGATTTCTGTTTCAAGCTTTTTCATGATTACCTCTGTAAATGACTATTTTGTTCTTTTGCTTTCATTATTATATTACCGAAAATAATTAAATCAAGCAGATTTCAGCACTTTCTGTGTGCTGAACATAATATACAAAGAAAAGTTAAAACTTTTGTGAAATATTAACAAACAAAAAGATCTGTTTTTTAAAAATGAAAAAAGCTGCCGAGGGGACGACAGCTTTTTCCAAAGGGGTAAAAATTTATGTGAAAGCCAAAGGCTTTTCAACAAAGCAGTGTTTCGCTTTGTTGATTTAATTATATATCAGAATGCAGAAAAGTCAATATATTTGTGCAATATTCTGTTTTTTATCTATAAATAAACGCAATATACTTGTCTATTTTGTTACTTATTAACAATAATTTGGCAAAAACAGACTGTTGTAAAATGAAAAACCGCCCAGCAGTATGCACGGCGGTTAAAATTATTTTCATTACTCCATCTGTTTACCTAAAAATGCGGCGGCAACCTGAACGAGTTTAATATCTGTTTCACTTGGCGGTTCATGGGATTCATCTTCAATCAGTGCTACTGCACCTGAAACATCCCCGCCGTATATAATCGGATAAACAACATTCGCTTTTCGGTTAAAGCCTTCTATGGCATTAATTGCCGGAACATCATTTGTTCTGATATGAATTGCTCTGTTTTCCATGAGTTCTTCAACATTTTTTGTAATTCGTCTTTCCAGTATTTCACGTTTGCTTATGCCGGAAGCGGCAATAACATGATCGTTATCCATTATGGCAATCGGCAGTCCGCCGCTTTTGTGAAGTACTTCTGCATATTGGTTTGCAAAATTTGAAAGTTCGCCGATTGGTGAATACTTTTTAAAAATCACCTCTCCCTCAGCGTCCGTGAAAATTTCAAGCGGGTCTCCTTCTTTAATTCGAAAAGAACGCCTGATTTCTTTCGGAATCACAATTCTTCCCAAATCATCAATTCGTCTTACAATTCCTGTTGCTTTCATAATATAATTCTCCCTTAAAATGTAATTTTCTCTGTAATATTTTGCACATAAACCGGAATTGTATACGCAATAAAAGCTGTATTTTTTTGGAAATTTATTATTTTAATTTTTATATAATATTTGCAGATAATATTGATATTTTAAAACAATATGTGATAAGATTGTACACAAAGAATAGGAACGGAAAAGTGATACCTTATGCGTTATATTTATGAAATGCACTGCCATACGGGCTGTACATCACAGTGCGGACGGGTAGAGCCTGAAGAAATTGTAAGATTATATAAAGAAAAAGGATACAGCGGAATTGTTGTTACAGACCATTACAGCCCGCTTACTTTTGTGCCGAACTGGTGTCCGCAAAAGCAGATTGATTTTTATCTTGAGGGTTACAGAAGAATGAAAGCTGCCGCCGGAAAGGATTTTACGGTTTTGCTTGGAATGGAACTTCGCCATTATGCCTCCGGAAATGATTATCTGATTTACGGAGTTACAGAGGATTTTCTTTACAATGCAGGGAATCTTATGATGTGCGGTGTTAAGAAAATAAGAAAATTCTGTGATGAAAACGGATTTCTTCTTTATCAGGCGCATCCGTTTCGTCCGTATATTACCCGCGGCGGTTTAAAATATCTTGACGGCATAGAAGTTTATAACGGAAAATGCTCTGAAAAAGAAAATGCAAAGGCTTTTGCATGGGCAAAGAAAAACGGCAGGCTTATGGTAAGCGGCTCGGATTTTCACACAGTTAAAAATCTTGCCAAGGGTGGCATAATAACTGAAAAAATTATACAATGTAATGATGATTTAGTACAAATCCTGAAAAACCAGGAATTTTCTATTGTAAAAAATAAATAGTTAATATATAATTTTTAATCAATAAAACCGCAGGCAAAATCAATCATTTAAGATGCGGTTTCATATATTAAGTATAAAAAAGTGATAAAATCGGAGATGATTTATTTTGTATAAAATTGTAAAAAAAGACAGACTGAACGATTCTGTTACAAGAATGGTGATTGAAGCGCCGTTTGTTGCAAAAAAGGCAGAACCGGGTCAGTTTATTATTCTTCGTGTTGATAAAAACGGAGAAAGAGTGCCGCTTACCATTGCGGATTTTGACAGGGAAGCAGAAACCGTAACAATTATTTTTCAGATTGTGGGTGCCGAAACTTCTCTTCTTAATCAGAAGGAAGAGGGCGATTATATAGAGGATTTTGTAGGTCCTCTCGGTAATGCCACAAAAACAGAGGGCTACAAAAAAGTTGCTGTTATCGGCGGCGGTGTAGGCTCAGCTATTGCATATCCTGTTGCCAAAAAGTTTTTCGGTATCGGCACAGAGGTTCATTCTGTAGTTGGATTCAGAAATAAAGATATTGTTATATTGGAAGATGAATTTAAGGCTGTTTCCGATAAATATGTGCTTGTTACGGATGACGGCTCTGCCGGAGATAAGGGATTTGTAACCGATGCGCTTAAAAAACTGATAGACAGCGGCGAGAAGTATGATCTTGTTATTGCAATCGGTCCGCTTCCTATGATGAAATTTGTATCGCTTCTTACAAAGGAGTACGGTATTAAAACGGTTGTTTCAATGAATCCGATTATGGTGGACGGCACGGGAATGTGCGGCGGCTGCCGTTTAACGGTTGGCGGTGAAACAAAATTCGCCTGTGTTGATGGACCTGAATTTGACGGACACCTTGTTGATTTTGATGAAGCAATGGAGCGCAGCGGAATTTATAAAAGATTTGAAAGAGAAGCAAGCTGCAATCTTCTGAACAAGGAGGTTGAATGATGGATATTACAAAAAGAAATCCTATGCCGAATCAGGATCCGCTTGTCAGAAATAAGAATTTTAAAGAGGTAGCTCTCGGTTATGATGCAGAAACCGCAGTTGCAGAGGCGAAACGCTGCCTTAACTGCAAAAATAAGCCCTGCGTAAGCGGTTGTCCCGTAAATATTTATATTCCGGAATTTATTGCGTATGTTGCAGCCGGTGAATTTGAAAAAGCTTATGAAGTTATCAGCCGTACATCTGCGCTTCCTGCCGTATGCGGCAGAGTATGTCCGCAGGAAAAGCAGTGTGAGTCAAAGTGTGTCAGAGGCATTAAGGGTGAAGCAGTATCCATCGGCAGGCTGGAACGCTTTGTGGCCGATTATCATAATGCCAATGCTGAAATCAGCAAATCAGATATTCAGAAAAACGGAAAAAAAGTTGCCGTTATCGGTTCAGGTCCCAGTTCACTTACGTGTGCGGGGGATTTGGCAAAAAAGGGATACGATGTCACTGTTTTTGAAGCGCTTCATATTGCCGGCGGTGTTCTTGTTTACGGAATTCCGGAGTTCAGACTTCCAAAAGCAATTGTTGCCAGAGAGGTGGAAGGTCTGAAAGCAGCAGGCGTTGAATTTAAAACAAATGTTGTTGTAGGAAAAAGTATTTCCATTGATGATATTTTTAATGATTTTGATTCGGTATTTATCGGTTCCGGTGCAGGATTGCCAAGATTTATGGGCATTGAGGGTGAAAACCTGAAAGGTGTTTATTCTGCAAATGAATTTCTTACAAGAATTAATCTTATGAAGGCTTATAAGGAAGACAGCAGAACACCTGTTCAGCGCGGCAAGCGTGTTGCTGTTGTGGGCGGCGGAAATGTTGCAATGGATGCGGCACGTTCTGCGATCAGGCTCGGTGCGGATAAGGTGTATGTAATTTACCGCCGCTCGCTTGAAGAAATTCCTGCAAGGGCAGAAGAAGTTGAGCATGCGATAGAAGAAACCATTGAATTTAAAACACTTACAAACCCAATCAGAATTGTGGGTGATGAAGATAAGAATGTTTGCGGAATAGAATGCGTTAAAATGGAACTTGGAGAGCCTGATGAATCAGGAAGAAGAAGACCGTCTGTTGTTAAAGGCAGTGAACATATCATTGATGTGGATTGTGTTATTATGGCAATCGGCACATCGCCAAATCCGCTCATTAAAGCAACAACCGCAGGGCTTGAAGTAAACAGCCGCGGCGGTATTGTTACAGATGAAACGGGCAAAACTTCCAGAGAAGGTGTGTTTGCCGGCGGAGATGCCGTTACGGGTGCGGCAACAGTCATTAAAGCTATGGGCGCAGGAAAAGCTGCAGCTATAGCAATTGATGAATATATTAAAAGTAAATAATACGAAACAGAAAAGAGCACGGGAAGTTACCGCGCTCTTTTTGTATACTGTGAAATTTTATATCAGTTTTCTGCGTTCATTATTTTATCTATGATTTCATCGTCAAATTTTCTGTTTTTAAAGTAATACGGTTTGTCTGCTTCTGTTATTTCGCGGATAACCTTGCATGGATTGCCTGCGGCGCATACATTGTCCGGAATATCCTTTGTAACAACACTCCCCGCGCCGATAACAACATTGTTTCCGATTGTAATTCCGGGAAGAACCGTGCAGTTGCCGCCTATCCATACATTATCGCCTATTGTAATCGGTATGCCGTATTCATAGCGTGAATTTCTGCTTTCGGGATGAATCGGATGTCCTGCTGTAAGCAGATAAACATGCGGGCCGAATAATACATTGCTTCCAATTGTAATTTTGGCCACATCCAGCATAACACAGCCTGTATTTGCATAAAAATTATCTCCGGTACTTATATGGCTGCCGTATTCGCAGTGAAACGGGGGTTCAAAATATATTAATCCCGTGTGTCGGATTCCCATTTTATTTATCAGGCGCATACCGCGAAAGATGTTAAAGGGCATACATTTGTTGTATTTTTTTACTTTTATTTTCGTTTTAAGCTGCTGCAGGAAAACCGAATTGTCGGTAATATAAGCCATTTCGTGATCTCTTCGGTATTTGTTATTCATATATATTTCCCCCTGTTGATTCGATAATACAATCATACAGCAAAATGGAAAACAAGTCTATCAGAATGCCGCTTTTTATTTATCGTATTCGCTTTTAATGAAAAGAAAGGTTTATTAATCCGGAAAAATTCATAATTAAATGGTTTATATTGCTTGTAATCATAAAACAGCCGGAAACCATTATTCCGGCTGCGTTTCATTTATAATGATTTTTCAAGCATTTTTACAAGTGCGTCCTTTTGCATAAAGCCGATTGAAGTATCTGCAAGCTTTCCGTCTTTAATAATTACAACTGTGGGAATGCTTGCGATGCCGAATTGGGCGGCAAGGGCACCTTCTTCATCCACATTTATTTTTCCTACCTTGATTTTTCCGCTATACTCTTTTTCAATTTCCTCTATAATCGGTGAAAGCATACGGCACGGACCGCACCATGAAGCCCAGAAATCAAGCAAAACTGGCTTATCTGATTGAACAACTTCTGCTTCAAAATTATTTTGGGTAATTTCCATAATTTATCCTCCGTTAATTTTTTATATTATTATAACCAAAAAGTTGTGAAAAGAAAAGGGAAAATTGAAGTTTTCATTTATGCGGCTGTATATGTTATATTTATTAAAATTAACAATAAAAAACAGAAAATCCCTGCCGTTATAGTTTTATCGGCAGGGATTTACACTATAAAATCGTGTTTAAAGTACAAGCGCTTTTTTGGGGCAGAACGTTGAACATTTTCCGCATTTTATGCACTTGTCATGGTTTATTTTGGGCGCATCAAAATCATTTTGTGTCAACGCTCCGACAGGGCAGATTTTAACTGCGGGGCATTTATGGTTTTGCGGGCAGTTTTCCAGAATAATTTTAAGCTTTTTTTCCATAGCTGTGCTCACTCCTCTTATAAATGTATTATATGGGAATAAAAATTATTCAATCGGTGCCAGGTTTTTAAGGCTTATATCCATTATCGGTGCAGAATGCGTTAATGCTCCGCAGGAAACAAAATCAACGCCGATTTCGGCAATTTCCTTCAAACGTTCTTTTGTAACATTTCCGGAGCATTCGGTTTCAGCTCTTCCGTTAATCATTTCAACGGCCTTGCGCATGGTTTCGTTATCCATATTGTCAAGCATTATAATATCTGCGCCTGCCTCAAGTGCTTCTTTTACCTGTTCCAGATTTTCTGTTTCTATTTCAATTTTTCTTACAAACGGTGCATATGCCTTTGCCATTTGAACAGCTTTTGTAATGGAACCTGCGGCACCGATGTGATTGTCTTTAAGAAGCACGCCGTCCGAAAGATTATAACGGTGGTTTGTTGCTCCGCCCACTGTTACGGCATATTTTTCAAACGGACGCATATTCGGTGTTGTTTTTCTTGTGTCAAGCAAAACGGTTTTATATCCGTTAAGCTCGTTCATATATTCTTTTGTAATGGTGGCAATTCCGCTCATGCGCTGCAGATAGTTAAGACCTGTTCTTTCACCTGAAAGGATAGCCTTTATATCACCGTAAATTATGCCGATAAGCTGACCTTTTTTTACAAAATCGCCGTCTTTGACATCTGTTTCAAAATGTGCTGTGCTGTCTAAAAGTTTAAATGTGCGTTCAAAAATTCCAAGTCCGCAAATAATGCCGTCCTGCTTGCAGATTAAATCTGCTTTACCTTGCATATCATTCGGCATTACAGCGTTGGTGGAAACATCCTCGCTTGTAATATCTTCTTTTAAAGTGTTGAGAATATAATCGTCAACATTAATTTTCATTGTTACACCATTTATCATAAAAAGCTTTGTCCTTCCTTTTTATTTCATTCATTATAAGCTGTTTGAATTCTTTTTCACGAATCGGTTTTTCAGGATATTTTGTTAAATCTATATAGGGGATATCCTTGTTTTTTATATCGTGTGTTTCGGCAATTACATCTGCTGCACGCTTTGCGAACACAAGGCTTTCAAGCAGACTGTTTGAAGCCAGTCTGTTTTTTCCGTGTACGCCGTTGCATGCGGTTTCTCCCACAGCATAAAGATGCTGCATAGATGTTTTGCCGTTTATATCTGTTTTAACGCCGCCCATCATATAATGCTGACCGGGTGTAACAGGCACTTTGTCTTTCGTGATATCATAGCCTTCTTCCATACAGGCCTCAAATATGTTTGGAAAACGTTTTTGCGCTTCCTCGCTTGTCATGCCCGGGAGGGTAATATAAACATGGTCTGTATTGAATTTTTCCATTTCATCGCATATGGCATTTGTAACGATATCCCGTGGTTGAAGCTCATCCGTAAATCTTTCGCCGTTTTCGTTAAGAAGAACTGCACCCTCGCCTCTTACGCTTTCGCTTATCAAAAAGCGTCTGCCGCTTTTCTTGCTGTACAATGTGGTGGGATGTATCTGAATATAATGCATATCCTGAAGCTCGATTTTGTGCTTTAATGCAAGGGCAAAAGCATCGCCTGTAATATGCGGAAAATTTGTGGAATTATTGAACAATCCGCCTAAACCGCCTGTTGCAAGAATAACATCATCACAAACAATGGTTCCCATTTCGCCGAATTCATCTTCACAGACAATACCGAAGCAAACATTATCCTTTTCAATAATATCAATCATGGTTGTCTGTGTAACAAAAGTAATGTTTTTACGCTGCTGCGCAATGGAAAGCAGTGTGGCGGTTATTTCTTTTCCGGTTTCATCCTTATGGTGAAGAATGCGGTTTTGCCGGTGGGCGCCTTCCCGTGTATAGTCAAATCCGCCTGCTGTATCCGTATCAAACTGAACACCAAGCTGCACAAGCGTGCTGATTACATCGGGTGAGGATTCAATCATTACTTTAACACTTTCGGGATTGTTTTCGTAATGACCTGCTTTCATTGTATCTTCAAAATAGCAGTCAAAATCCTCAATGCTTTTTAAAACGCATACACCGCCTTGTGCAAGGAAAGAATCACATTCCTTTAACTGTTCTTTGGTTATAACAAGAATTTCTCTGCCCTCAGGCAGACATAATGCGGCAAAAAGCCCGGCAACGCCGCTGCCTACAATGGTTATGTCTGTTTTAATAACATTTTTGTTTTCCATAATTTTACCTTGCAAGTTCCAGCATTCTGTCAAGAGAGATTAATGCTTTTTCCCTTGTTTCATCATCAATTTCAACTGCATTCAGATTATCCTTCAGGCAATCGTAAACTTTTTGTAAAGTTATTTTTTTCATATCGGCACAAACAGGAAGCGGTTCCGGAAAATAGAATGTTTTATCAGGATTTCTTTTCTGCAGTTCATAAGCAACGCCGGTTTCGGTTATAATAATGAATTCATTTTCACTGCTTTTTTCTGCATAATTAATAATGCCGCTTGTTGAACCTATATAATCTGCATATGCAAGAACATCATCGGTGCATTCAGGGTGCATTAACACCTGAACACCGCTGTGCTGCTGTTTAACAGCTTTAATATCTTCTGCTGTTATATTGTTGTGAATCGGGCACCAGCCTTCGTTCAAAATAACATTTTTGTCTGAATTCTGTTTCACAAAGCTTCCTAAATTTTTATCCGGAATAAAATAAATATTTTTATTTGGAAGTGCCTTAACGATTTTAAGTGCATTTGCGCTTGTAACGCAGACATCGGAAACCGTTTTTAATGCTGCCGAAGAATTTATGTAGCAAACAACAGCGATGTCATCATATTCTTCTTTTATTTTCAGCACATTTTCAACAGATGCCATGTGCGCCATTGCACAGTCTGCCGAAGCATCGGGCATAAGCACAGTTTTTTCCGGGCTTAGTATTTTTGCCGATTCGCCCATAAATTCAACGCCGCAGAAAACAATGGTATCTGCATCTGACGATTTTGCAATTTTTGCAAGATAAAAGCTGTCGCCCACATAGTCTGCAATTTCCTGCACTTCCGGCGCAACATAGTAGTGGGCCAGAATAACCGCATTTTTTTCCGCTTTAAGCTGTGAGATTTTTTCTTTTAAATGATTCATATAATTAAGTTCCTTTCGAAACGCTGATATTAGATATACTTATTCTAATATATAATTAAATCTTATTGATGTCAAGATTTTAATGATAATATTATAAAATAATAACTGAAAAGCCGTTATTTGTTGATTTATTTAGGCGAATTTGTTACTATGTTTTAAAAGCAGTAAAAACAGGCGGTGACTTGTGTTGAATGTAAATGTTTATGATTTTGACAATACTATATATGACGGTGAAACGCTTGTAGACTTTATTTTATATTATGTTCGCCGTGATATAAGAATATGGAAATACATTCCGAAACTCATTGTTATTGCAATAAAAGATGCATTTCATCTTTTTAATATAGAAGAGGCGATAAATGCATATGCCTCGTTTTTGGAGGGCTATTATGTCAATCTGAATGATATAGAGGATAGCGTTGTTGATTTCTGGAATAAAAATCAGAAGAAAATTAAGCCGTGGTATGCCGAAGTCAGGAAAGAAAACGATATTGTTGTTTCAGGAACAACGGATTTTATTTTGGATGAAATCATGAAAAGAATGGATATAAAAAACTATGTCGGTTCAAGCATAGATAAAAAAACGGGAAAGTTTACCCGCCTTTGTTTTCTTGAAAATAAAGTGAAAATTTTCAGGGAACTTTATCCGGAATGCCATATTGAAAATTTTTATACGGATTCCATGAACGACAGGGCAATGATGGATATTGCCGAGAATGTTTATTTTGTGAAAGGTGATAAAATAACGAAAATAAAATAGAAAGGATTTATAAAAAACGGTATGAAACTTACTTTTATAGCAGATATGCATTATTATTCCAAAACACTCGGCACAAGCGGCAAGGCATATGAACTTAAATGTGAAAAAGAGCGTCAATGCCTTGCGGAAACAGGCGATATTATTGATTCGGCTTTCAGGCAGATTTCAGAAAGTGATACGCAGGCCGTTTTTATTATTGGAGATTTAACACATTGCGGTGAAACCGCTTCTCATTTTGAAATTCGTGAAAAGCTGTATGAACTGAACAAAACCAAGCAGGTATATGTGATTACCGGTGCATATGACCGTTGCGGCGATAAGAATTCGGGAAAATCCGATGCTGACAGCGTTTATGATAACACAGATGGTATGAACAGCAGGGATTTGTCAGAATTTTATTATGATTTCGGACCAAAGCAGGCGATTGACCGTTTTATTACAGAAACAGGCACAATCTGCTATACGGTTCAGCCCGGTGAAAATCTGAGAGTGCTTTGTTTGAATCATGATAAAAATGAAAACAGATGGGCAGACTATGCCCCGGATTGCCGGAAATGGATTGAAAAACAGATAAAGCTCGCAAAGCAGGACGGTTGTCTGTTAATCGGAATGCAGCATTGTCTTCTTATTCCGCATGTTTCTCCGCTTATTACCGGCGGATCTGTTTGTACTGAAAATTGGGAAACGGCAGCTTCCCGTTTTGCAGACCTTGGTTTGAAATATATGTTTGCGGGTCACAGCCATATTCAGGCAACGGATACATTTACCAGCAAAAACGGAAATACCATAACAGAAGTGAACGTGGGCTCGCTGTGCAGCTATCCTGCGCCGATTGTTCATGTTGCTGTAAATGAAGACAATACGCTTGCATATAATGTAGACCATGTAAAAACATTCATACACAACGGAAAAGAAACAGATGCGCTTTCTTTTCTTGCAGAGTATGCGGCAGCTTTCGTTCACAGAATTTTTGAATGCCGCACCGCAGCGGCTTTTGAAGAACGGCTTTCAGCGCTTCAGCTTGACGGAAGAAAATTCGGAAAATACTGGAATATAATCAGACCCGTTCTTCAGAAACTTGATCATATGAAAACATATGAGGCTTATAAATTCCTGAAAGTTTTCGGTTTTGCAAAAGGCGTATCCAAAGAAGATGCAAAGGAATTCAGTGATAAGCCGCTGAAAGAATTTGTAAGTGAAATATGGCTTTCGGTGCTGGACGGCGCAATGTTTCCGAAAGATAAAAACAGCACATACTACAGGCTGGTAATGTCTGTTGCGGCTGTACCGTCAAAGGTATTTAAAAACAGCAAAAATATGAAAAAGATAACAGAAGCGGCAGATTATGCCTTAACGGGCGGCGAAATCAATAATCAGCATGCTGTAATATAGCGTGACGGGCGGATAAAATCCGCCCACTGTTTTTTTGTAAAATTTAAGAAAAAAATTCAATAAAATAACTTTTGATTTTCAGTAATAAGTAAACTTTTTTCTCTAATAATATACGTGAAAAGATTATGATAAAAATGTAGCAAAAATAAAACAAATGTACGTGAAAATGCCTGTAATGCTTTTGTAAACATTGTAAATAGAGAATTTTAAAATTTTTTATAAAAATTTTTTAATACGATATTTTGCATGAAATTATGACGGTTTGCCATATATATTGTTGTTTTGCGACAATATTAAATATTACAAAAGAGTTTCGAAATATTAAAAGGGGTTTATTTTTTTTTCACACTTTGTTATAATGTCAAAAGTATGAGCAGAGCAGGTAATTTTTGCTTTCTGAAACTCATATATTTATATGTTTATTTCTGCTATGTTTTTATATATTATGTTACAATTTAAGAGGTAATCGTTTTGGAGAATTTTGTTATCAACGGCGGTCACGAACTTTTTGGTGATGTTAATATCAGCGGTGCGAAAAATGCTGCAGTTGCTATTATCCCTGCTGCAATTCTTGCCAATGATGTTGTCAGAATAGAAAATATTCCTAAAATTTCAGATGTTTCACTTATTATTAAAATACTGGATTGTATGGGCGCATCTGTGAAGATGATAAATTCCGATACAATTGAAATAGATTCAAAAGCGCTTCAGAATAAAAGTGTGCCTTATGAGCTTGCCTCGCATTTCCGCGCAAGCTATTATCTTATCGGCGCAATGCTGGGCAGATTTAAAAATGCTGAGGTTGCAATGCCGGGCGGCTGCGATTTCGGCACCCGTCCTATTGATCTTCATATCAAAGGCTTTAAAATGCTTGGTGCAGATGTTGATATTGTAAACGGAATGGTATGTGCCAAGGCAGAAAAGCTTGTGGGTGCATCAATATATATGGATAATGTTTCGGTTGGTGCAACAATTAATGTTATGCTTGCCGCTGTTCTTGCAAGGGGTCTTACGGTTATTGAAAATGCCGCCAAAGAACCGCATATTGTTGACCTTGCAAACTTTCTTAACTCAATGGGTGCGGATGTAAGAGGCGCAGGAACGGATGTTATCAAAATCAGAGGCGCAGAAAAACTTCACGGATGCACATATTCTATTATTCCCGATCAGATTGAAGCAGGCACCTATATGGTTGCCGCTGCTGCCTGCGGCGGAGATGTGCTTGTTAAAAATGTTATTCCGAAGCATCTTGAATCTATCAGTGCAAAGCTTATTGAAGCAGGCGCTGAAGTGATTGAATATGATGATGCTGTGCGTGTAACAAGATATAAAGCGCTTAATAAATGCAATGTTAAAACCATGCCGCATCCCGGTTTTCCAACGGATATGCAGCCACAGATGGCCGTGTTGCTTTCAGTTGCAAACGGCACTTCGCTGTTGTCGGAATCGGTTTGGGATAACCGTTTTCAGTATGTGGGTCAGCTTACCCGAATGGGTGCCAATATTCAGGTTGACGGTAAGCTTGCGGTTATTGACGGTGTAGATGAACTAACAGGTGTTAAGGTTAAGGCTACCGATTTGCGCGCCGGTGCAGCAATGATTATTGCGGGGCTGATTGCAAACGGAGAAACCGTTATAGAAGATATTAAGTATATAGACCGCGGATATGAAGATGTTGTAAGAAAATTTGCCGCTTTGGGTGCAGATATCAAACGAGCAGAGATTACGGAAGCGGACAATATGGTAAATGCAGGTTAAAATTACAGAGGGTGACGTTCAGTCACCCTTTTTTGAATGAAATACGGAGAATAATATGTCAAAGGCTTGTCAGCTCTTTTCAGGAAGCAGCGGAAATTCAATATACATAGGAAATAACAGCGGCGGAGTGCTTGTGGATATAGGCGTTTCGGCAAGAAGGTGCGAATATGCGCTTAACAGAATCGGTGTGTCACCGGAAAGTCTGAAAGCAGTTTTTGTTACACATGAACATAGTGACCATATTTCCGGCATAAGGGTGTTTGCATCAAAATATAAACTTCCTGTTTTTGCCGCTCCGGAAACATTGGAGGAAATGATGCGAACGGGCACTGTTAACGAAAAAGTAAACGGATTTGAAATAAATAAAGCACTTGATTTGGATGGTTTTGGGGTTGAAGCTTTCAGAAATTCTCACGATTCCTCTGCCTGTATCGGCTATAAGTTTACAATGCCGGATGGACGAAAAATATCTGTATGTACGGATACCGGCTATGTAACAGACGATGCTAAAAAAACGCTTGCAGGCACAGATATGATATTTCTTGAATCAAATCATGAGATATCTATGCTGGAAAACAGCGCATATCCGTATATTCTGAAAAAAAGAATCCTTTCCGCCAAGGGGCATCTGTCCAATTTTGCGGCAGGTGAATTTATGAAAGAACTTTTACAGAGCGGAACAACCAGGTTTGTGCTTTCGCATTTAAGCAGGGAAAATAATATGCCTGAAATTGCAAGGCAGAATGCCGTTTCGGCACTGGATGAAATCGGCGCGGCAGAAAATTCGGATTTCAGGCTGTATGTTTCAAAACCTGAAAATGATGAGGGTTTGATTGTTTTATGATAAATGTGCATATTATTTGTGTAGGAAAGCTGAAAGAACAGTATCTTAGAGACGGCTGTGCCGAATATATCAAAAGAATTTCGGCTTTTTCAAAGGTTGCCGTAACGGAGATTTCAGAGGAAAGATGCGGCGATAATCCGTCTGATGCGGAAATTAAAAATGTAATTGAAAAAGAGGGCAGCCGCATTATTTCAAAAATTCCGAAAGGAAGCGCTGTTATCCCGCTTTGTATTGAGGGCAGGGAATATTCATCACCTGAATTTTCGGCGGAAATTGAAAAAATGAGCATGCATTTTTCATCTGTATCATTTGTTATAGGCGGCTCGTTCGGTCTTTCTCCGGAAGTTAAGGCGCTTGGAAAAATGAAATTATCCTTTGGAAAAATGACGCTTCCCCATCAGCTTGCAAGAATGGTGCTTTTAGAGCAGATATACCGTGCCTTTTCAATAAGCAATCATACAAAATATCATAAATAACCATGTTGACAACAAAATGTATTTTTGTTAATATGAAAAAAAGCAAAGGAAACGGATTATGGTTATATTCAGTTCAAAAATGAAATATTACGGATATTTTTACCCTGTGTATTGTGCAGAGGGTTATTTGACGTGTGTTCATTTTGAGGTTAATGAATCATAATGCAGATTTTGTTATAATGACCGCTGATGAACATTCTGTTTGTCAGCGTTTTTATTTTTTGGAGTGGTGTTTGCATGCATGTACAGTTGGTGAAAATTAAAAAAAGTGAAATTGTTTCAGCATGGCTTTTTCAGCGAAAAGGGTTTAAAGAAACGCTTAAAAAGTACGGCGATTATAAAACAAGCCCGGCAACGGAGGGATTTGTTCATTTCAGCCGCCATTTCCTGAACAGAAACTTTACAGCTTATTGGGTGTTTTATAATCAAAATAAAGCGGGAATGCTGGAAGTTGCCGAAAAAGATGACAGTATAAGAATTGCAAGATTCTGCATTTTAAAAAAATACAGAAATAGGAGAATCGGACAGACCGCACTTCTTATTCTTGAAAACCATTATCCGGATAAAAAGCAATGGAGTCTTGATACGATTTTTGAAGAAAAAAACAACCTTCATCTTTATGAAAAGCTTGGTTACAGAGAATGCGGAGTACGTAAATCGGTTCACGATAAAATGACAATGGTTTTTTATGAAAAAATAAAATGATTTTAAAAGCGGTCTATACGCAGTTATATTTTATTTTGCCCACATTGTATTTACATCGGCAGTAAATATAAAATAAAAATGCCGATACTGAGACCGGCATTTTTGGAATATATTATATAAATTTAACATTGTTATCCTTAATCCACCAATAAATCTGCACAATATATGCAAGCACCTGCGGTCCGCGCATAAGCTGACCATACCACGGGGCGGAAAGGGAATCCGGATTTTGCATCAATTCTTTGATTTTTTCGGCATTCAGCATTTCGTTCAGCGGTGTTGATGTATCGTCAAGCACTTTTTGTACCATTTTGCAAACCTCGTTGAAATATACCGGGTTGTGCGTTTTGGGATAAGGACTTTTTTTGCGCCATGTTATTTCATAAGGAAGAACATCCTCAAAGGCTTTGCGCAAAACGCCTTTCTCTCTGCCGTTAAGCGATTTTACGTTCCATGGCATATTATAGGCGTATTCAACAATTCTGTAATCACAGAAGGGCACACGCACTTCAAGCGAGCTCTCCATGCTCATAACATCCTTACGCACAAGCAGTGTCTGCATAAACCAGTCAAGATTCAAGCGGAACATTTCTCTCATACGTTTTTCTGTTTTGCTGTCGCTTTCAAGATAGGATGTTTTTTTCACTGTATCCAGATAGCGTTCATGAACATAATTTTCCCCTTCGGGTAAAAGACCTTTTTTCAGAATGCTTTGGCGCACATCGGTTGATCTGCTCCAGGGGAAAGTTTCTTCAAACAGAATATCTTTGTTATGATACCAGGGATAACCGCCGAAAATTTCATCTGCACATTCGCCGGAAAGGGCAACGGTGTGCTGCTCTTTAACTGCTTTGCAAAACAGCAGAAGCGAGGAATCAACATCTGTAAAGCCGGGCAGAGTTCGTGCATAGGTGCTTTCTATTAAGGCTTTTGCCACATCGGCATTATCAAGCACAATGTTATGATGGCGGCTTCCTATATAATCGGAAATCATATCAATAAAGTCGCTGTCCTTATTCGGCTGAAACAGACTGGATTTAAAAAACTTGTCGTTATCAATATAGTCAACAGAATAAGTATCCAGTTTTTTTCCGTTTTTTATGCAGTGATCGCTTGCAACACGGCTTATTATGGAAGAATCAAGCCCGCCGCTTAAAAAAGTGCAAAGCGGAACATCTGATACAAGCTGCCGTTCAATGGCATCCTTTACAAGGAATTTTGTGTGCTCAATGGTTTCGCTTTCATTTTCCGTATGTTCATTTGCTTCAAGTTTCCAGTATTCTTTTATTGTTTTTTTATCATTGCCGTAAATCATATATGAGGCCGGCGGCAGTTCGCATATATCTTTAAAAACCGCTTTACCTATTGTTTTTGCCGGACCGAGCATAAATATTTCATTCAGTCCGTTTTCATCAACCTCAGGCGTTATTTCGGGAATTAAAAGAAGCGTTTTAATTCTGCTTGCAAAAGCAAATAATCCGCTTTTTTCAGCATAATACAATGGTTTTACGCCAATTCTGTCACGGCACAGAAACAGTTCTTTTTCTTCATCGTCCCACACTGCATATGCAAAAATTCCGTTCAGTTTTTCACAGGATTTTTCTTTCCATTTATGATAAGCTTTTAAAATCACCTCGGTATCGCAATGCGTTTCAAATTCATAACCAAAGCTTTTAAGTTCATTTCGTAATTCTTCCGTGTTGTAAATTTCACCGTTGTAAACAATTGTATATTTGCCAAACTGCATTGGCTGTTTTCCTTTTTCGGGGTCGATAACCGAAAGTCTGCGGTGAATTAAAGCAGTATATGGCTTTACAAATTCTCCGCTTCCGTCGGGACCTCTCATTTTAAGACTGCTGCTCATTTGGTTTATCAGCGGCAGCCTTTCTCGTAAATCTATGTTCTTTGATAACATTCCTGCAATTCCGCACATAATTATCACCTCTGCTTATTATATGCCGAAAATAAAAAAATGGTAAGAAAATTCAAAAAAATACTTGACTATAAAATAAAGGTATGCTATATTATTTAGGCATTGAGAAATGCTGGTGTAGCTCAGTTGGTAGAGCAGCTGATTTGTAATCAGCAGGTCAGGGGTTCGAGTCCGTTCACCAGCTCCATTTGGTTTGACGCTCTCCTTTTAAACGGCGAGAACACGTGGCTCCAAATTTTAAGGCGTAAGCCGAAAAAATTTGGGAGAAAGATACAGTGTATCTTTCGATAGCAAGAGGAGAGTCCGTTCACCAACTCCATATGGAAGAGTTCCCGAGCGGCCAAAGGGAACAGACTGTAAATCTGTCGCTTTTCAGCTTCGGTGGTTCGAATCCACCCTCTTCCACCAGAAAAGCCATAGCGTATGCTATGGCTTTTTTATTTGTATTTATACTTTTTCAAAATCAGATGCGGGATGTTTGCAGATTGGGCAAATAAAATCTTCGGGAAGCGATTCGCCGGTATATTCATATCCGCACACTTTGCAGCGCCACACAGTAGCGGTGCTTTTTTTATTCTGCGGCTTAGGTTTGATGTTGCTGTGATAATATGCATAGGTTGCAGATGGTGCATCTGATAAAATTTCACCGTCTGTAACATCTGCAATAAACAGCGTATGTGTGCCCAGGTCAACTTCCTGAATTACTTTTGCACTGATGTATGAATTGATGCCGCTTGTAATATACATAACATCGTTATCGGCACGTTTTGCATTTTCATAGTTTTCAAATTTGTTGCAGTCTGCTCCGCTTTGGAAACCAAAGTGCTTAATCAGCTCAAAATCAGCTTCCTGTGATAAAACCGATATGTTAAAAACACCTGTGGCTTTTATCATATCATGTGTTTTTCCCCTTTTGTTTACGGTAACAGATATTCTGTTGGGTGAATCCGTAAGCTGCTGTGCAGTGTTGATTACGCTTCCGTTGTCAAATCCGTTTTCCTTTGCAGTCAGTATAAAAAGACCGTAGGAAAGCTTGAACATAACATTATTATTCATATATACACTCCTATAAATTTATTTATTTATATTATAACATAAAATAATGGATTTATAATATAAATGTTTTTACAGGTTTGCTTTTATGTAATAATATTATATAATTAATTTATCAGATGAAAGAAGTTTTTTATGAAAGAGGTAATTCAAATTATCACAATCGGTTTATAATTGTTTAAAAAGAAAAACAGGCTTTTGCCTGTTTTCTTTTTGGCGCAGATGGTGGGATTCGAACCCACGTCCCTCAAGGGGCATCATGATTTCGAGTCATGTCCGTTATGACCACTTCGATACATCTGCATATTGTATATTGGATTTGCTATAAATTGTAACACTAAACCTATAGGTTTGTCAATTATTTATATTGTATTGCTTTATATATTGTGGTAAAATTATTTATATTTTTAATTTGGAGCGTTATATGGTTGCAATAATTGATTACGGTGCAGGAAATCTTATGAGTGTTAAAAAGGCACTTGATTACATAGGTGCTGAAAGTGAAATCACAATGGATAAAGACAAAATTATGTCTGCTTCTCATGTTATACTTCCCGGTGTAGGTTCGTTTGGAGATGCGATTCAGTCTATGCGGGGAAGAAATCTGATTGATACGGTAAAGAAAGCGGCGCTTTCCGGAAAACCTTTTCTTGGAATATGCCTTGGTTTACAGCTTCTTTTTGAAAGCAGTGATGAAAGCAGTGAAATTGACGGGCTTTCACTTCTGAAAGGAAAAATCATTTCCATTCCGAAAAATAACGGGCTTAAAGTACCGCATATAGGATGGAATTCCGTTTCGGTTAAACAAAAAAACGGGATTTTTAATGATATTCCCGATGAAAGCTATTTTTATTTTGTTCATTCCTATTATCTTTGCGGTGCGGATGATACAGCCGTTGCCGGTGTTACCCGGTACGGTGTGGATATTCAGTGCGCAGTGCAGCAGGGCAATCTTTGCGCCACGCAGTTTCATCCTGAAAAAAGCGGTGAAGCAGGGCTGAAATTACTTAAAAACTTTTTATTATTGGAGAACTGATTATGTATGCTAAAAGAATTATTCCCTGTCTTGATGTTAAAAACGGCAGAGTTGTAAAGGGTGTTTCTTTTGTTGATCTGCGGGATGCAGGAGATCCGGTTGAATGTGCCGCCGCATATGACAGGCAGGGGGCTGACGAGTTGGTTTTGCTTGATATAACAGCAACGCATGAGGGAAGAGGCACAATGATAGATATTGTGGAGCGCGTTGCAAAAACCGTGTTTATTCCGTTCACAGTCGGCGGAGGTATTAAAACGGTTGATGATTTTAAGGAATTGCTTCGTGCCGGGGCAGATAAAATTTCAGTGAATTCGGCGGCTGTAAGAAATCCGGATTTAATTAATGAAGCCGCTTATAAATTCGGAAGTCAGTGTGTTGTTTGCGCAGTAGATGCCAAAAGAAAGGAAAACGGCGGCTGGGAGGTTTATCTTAACGGCGGAAGAATTCCTACGGGGCTGGATGCTGTTGAATGGGCTGTTGAAGCCGAAAAGAGGGGAGCAGGTGAGATACTGCTTACTTCCATGGATGAGGACGGACAGAAAAAAGGCTATGATGTTAAGCTTACGGCGGCCGTGTCCGAAAGGGTAGGCATTCCTGTTATTGCTTCCGGCGGTGCAGGAAAGGCAGAGCATTTTTATGATGCTTTTACAACAGGAAAGGCAGATGCGGTGCTTGCCGCAAGTTTGTTTCACTTTAATGAACTTCCTGTTCCCGAATTAAAAAAATATCTTGCTTCAAAAAATATCCCTGTCAGAAAATGACAGGGATTTGACAATTTTTAACAGTAAAATAATATTGAACAAATTACCATATAATGTTATAATATCAAAAACGATTATTAATGTGGAGAAGAATGTGAAAAACGACGATAAAAAAGATTTCAGAACAAATGATAACCTTGTTGTGGGCAGAAATGCCGTGCTTGAACTTATAAAAAGCGGCAGGGAAATTGAAAATATACTTATTGCAAAGGGCGAGCGTGAAGGCTCGGTATCAAAAATAATTGCACTTGCTAAGGACAGGGGCATTGTTATAAAAAATGTTGACAGAAAAAAACTTGATTTTATCAGTGCCGGTGCCAACCATCAGGGTGTCGGTGCAAATGTGCCGGCGCACGAATACAGCTCTGTTGACGAGATACTTGAATATGCGAAAAGCAGAAATGAAGCGCCTTTTATTGTTATATGTGACGAGATAGAGGACAGCCATAATCTTGGTGCAATCATTCGAACTGCCGAAGCCTGCGGCGTGCATGGAATCATTATTCCCAAACGGAGAAATGTAGGCTTGAATTTTATTGTTGCAAAAACCTCATGCGGTGCGCTTGAATATGTAAAGGTTGCCCGTGTTTCCAATATTAATACAACGATTGACAGACTGAAAAAAGAAAATATCTGGATTTATGCCGCTGATATGGACGGTCAGCTTTGGAACAAAACAGATTTTTCAGGCGGAGCTGCGCTTGTTGTAGGCAGTGAAGGCAAAGGTGTAGGTGCGCATATTAAAGATAATTGCGATATAACGGTAAGTTTGCCGATGAAGGGTAAGGTTAACAGCCTGAACGCTTCGGTTGCAGCAGGCGTTATTATGTATGAAATAGCCAGACAAAGACTATGAAATTAGGTTGATGAATTATGAAGAATAATGAAAATTTATCGGTTGAAGAGATTTTGCGCGAAGCCGATGAAATGCTTAATCATATAAATACAAGAATGAAATCTTCCGCATCAGATACGGAGGAAACCGAGGTTAAAACATTTACGCCTAAATCCGGGCAGGCTGTCTGTGAAAAAACGCAGGTAATTGAAAAAACAAGGCATATTGATGTAAGTGACAAAACCATTATAAGTGAAAAGGTGACAAAAAAACATTATTTTCAGCATAATCCCGTAGATGAAGATTACAGTTCAGAGCCGCCGAAAATTATTGAGAGAGCGGCAACCATTAAAAGTAAATCAAGATTTAACAAGACATCGGATTTACAGGAAATTCCCACAATTCTTGCTGTGGAAGAGCTTGGAAAAACACGCCTTGTATTCGGCGATTCAAATTATGAAGAAAATCAGAGCTCGGAAAATGATTATGACCTTTCAGACCAGATAAAAATAAGCGGTTTTGATGATGAATTTGATGAAATACCCGTTATAGATGAAGATGTTGCGGAAGAACAGCTTCGCCAGCGAAGAGAAGATAAAATCAATAAATTCAGGCTTTTTGCAAAAGAAGAAGTCACGGCAGACAGCATTGCAGAAAACGGCAGCATCGTTTCGGGAAGTGCGGCAGACAATGCAAACAGAACCAAAATTCTTGAACAGCTTTTCAAAAAAAAATCCGCACTGCAGGCAGCGGCGGTAATTACGGTCATTCTCGGCGGGCTTTTGCTGTTGCTTACGCTTTTTAAGGATTCGTACCGTATGCCCTATTTTCTCAGTACAGATAAGGGCTTTTACATAACTGCTCTTGTTTTATACGGTGCGGTTTTAATTGTAAATATTAACACAATTATTCACGGGCTTAATTTAGCGCACGGTATAAATTCGGATTTTCCTGTAACAATATCGGCTGTTGCAGCGCTTGTTCATACCTCGGCATTATTTTTAAATACGGATATTTTTCTCAGCAGCAGTTCGGTATTCCCGTCTGCCGCGGCATTTGCCATGGTTTTGAGTCTTCTGGGCAAAAGAAGCATGGTTATGCGCATAATCAGCAATTATGATTTTCTTACGGACGGAAAAGAAAAATATTGTGTGGAAGATATTGTGAATGAAGTGGATGCCACAATTATTTCCAGAAATCTGCTTTCGGGTGTTCCGCTGCTTAAATACAGCGTCAAAACTGATGTGCCCACAAGTTTTCTTGAAATTTCATTTGCCTATGAACCGGCAGATAAAATGGCAAAAATTCTTGCCCCTGTTATGATTTTTCTGAATGCCGTGCTGATGGCGGTTATCGGTTTCATAGAAAAGGACTGGTATTATGCATTTAATGTGTTCACGGTTGGCATAATAATAACATGTCCGGTTATTTCACTTTTTGCAACGAATATTTCTCTGCTGGGTGTTTCCCGTTCGCTTTTGTCTAAAGGAGCAATGGTAAGCGGATATGAAGGCGCACACACTGCGCATAAATCAAATGCACTGGTTATGGAAGCATCTGACCTGTTCGGCGATCATTCGTGCGATCTTCACGGAATCAGGCTGTTCAATAAAACGAAGGTTGATGACGCACTTCTTTTAACAGCCGCCGTTATTATGAAAACGAAAAGTCCGCTCAAGCATGTTTTTGATGATGTTATTGTTGGCAAACAGGCAATTCTGCCGGAGGTTGATACTGTGCTTTATGAAGACAAAATGGGCACATCTGCGTGGATTTATCAAAAAAAGGTGCTTGTCGGAAACAGAGATTTGCTTATAAATCACGGTATTTCCGTTCCGAAAGAGGATTATGAGAATAAATATGCAACAAACGGCAGAAAGGCGCTTTATCTTGCTGTTGCAGGAAAAATTGCAGCAATGTTTGTGGTAAGTTATTCTGCAGATGCAGATTTGAAAAAAGAACTGAAAAAGCTTGAAAAAAGCGGAATTACAATTTTGCTTAAAAGCTGTGACCCTTATATTAACGAAGAAAGCATTATGGAAATATTCGGTCTCCCGGAAGGCTTTGTAAGGGTTATGACTTCTTCAAACGCAAGAATTTTTGAAAAATACAGTGATACGGTTGTGGAAAAAAGTCCTGCCTATACAGTTCATGACGGCAGTGCGTTTGGATTTGTTTCTGCAATAAGAGCGTCTGAAAATCTTGTAAATACAGAAAACATTCTGTCGGTTCTGGTTGCATTCGGTTCTGCAATCGGCTTCGGTGTGGTAGCGCTGCTTGGACTGATGGACGGAATTTCGCAGCTGAATGTTGTGAATGTAATAATTTTCCAGACAATATGGAGTATATTTGTTCTTATTATTTCAAAAATAAGAAGAAGCGGAATATAATAAAACTTATAAAGGAGATATAAAGAATGAATTTAGAAGGCTCAAAAACACAGGCCAATTTAATGGCGGCTTTTGCAGGCGAATGCCAGGCCAGAACAAAATATACCTATTATGCAAGCAAGGCAAAAAAAGACGGCTTTGTTCAAATTGCAAATTTGTTTATGGAAACTGCAGAAAATGAAAAGGAACATGCAAAAATCTGGTTCAAATTGCTTCATGACGGCATACAGGATACGGCAACAAATCTGAAAGATGCAGCAGCAGGTGAAAACTATGAGTGGACAGATATGTATTCCGAATTTGCAAAGGTTGCAAGAGAAGAAGGATTTGACCATATAGCTTTTCTGTTTGATGAAGTAGCAAAAATTGAAAAAGAACATGAACAACGTTATCTCAAACTTCTTGAAAATGTTGAAAACGGTCTTGTATTCAGCCGTGACGGAGACAAAATCTGGAAATGTTCAAACTGCGGTCATATTACAGTAGGAAAAGAAGCGCCTGAAGTTTGCCCGGTATGTTCTCATCCCCGTGCTTATTTTGAAATAAAAGCAGAAAATTATTAATGAAAAGCTGATAGATATGTTTTATCAGTTTGAAGATGAAGTTACAACTGTTGAGCTTGAAAATATAAACCCTCATTATGTTACGGCAGGTTATGTAACATTAAATGAGTTTGAAGGTATCTATGATACCTTCGGCTTTTCGCGGTATGCTTTTGATTTATGCACAGGCAGCGGCGGTTTCGGCTCGGCAGTTGAAATTTATGATGATTACAGTGTGACGGTTTTAAATATCATAAGTGCAGAAAACGTATATAAAAAGGGCGATTGCTTTGCTTTGTTTTTAAAGAAAAATCTGCTTATTGTTGTTGATGTATCGGATTCCGACTGCTCGGTAAGGGATAGTTTTCTGAATGCGCTTAACCGTTATTCCTGTATCAATATTACACCTGAAAAACTTCTTTTTGCTTTAATGGATAATCTTATAAAAAAAGATGCGGCTGCGATTAAAGCAAAAGCATTTGAAATTACAAAGCTTGAAGAATTGGTGTTGAAAAACAAAGCAACAGATAAATTTAATTTTTTGCTGCTCAATATGAAAAAGGAACTTTTGATTCTCCGCAACTCATATGAACAGCTTATTGATGCCGGTGATATGTTTGAAGATAACGACAATGAAATTTTTGTTGACGGCGATTTAAGATATATTTCAAATTTTAAGGATAAGGTAAAAAGGCTGAAAGAAGATATAGATATGCTTCGCAGTTCGGTTGATCATCTTCAGGATGCTTATTCTTCTTATCTTGATTTGAAAACAAATCATATAATGGGTATCTTTACAGCAGTTACGGCAATATTTTTTCCGCTTACATTAATTGTGGGCTGGTACGGAATGAATTTTACAAGTATGCCTGAGCTTACATGGAAATACGGCTATGTATTTGTAATTTTTATTTCCGTTTTAGTTGTTGCGGTGCTTACTATAATAATGAAAAAAAGAAAATGGCTGTAATTTTTACAGCCTTTGGTGTTTAAAATGGATATAAATTTAACATTAGTATCAGAATTCGGTTTTAAACCGTGGCAGGTAGAAAATACGGTAAAGCTTATTGATGACGGAAACACAATTCCGTTTATTGCCCGTTACAGAAAAGAAGCAACAGGTTCGCTGGATGACCAGATTTTAAGAGATTTTGCAGACAGGCTGAACTATCTGCGTTCGCTTGAAGAACAGAAAGAAAAGGTCAGAACAGCTATAACGGAACAAGAAAAGATGACCGATGAAATAGAGGCGGCTATTAACGGTGCAAAAACGCTTACGGAGATAGAGGATATTTACCGTCCGTTCCGTCCCAAGAGGAAAACACGTGCTTCGGCAGCAAAAGAAAAGGGACTTGAACCTTTAGCGGCTGCTATTTATGCGCAGCTTTCGGAAACAGAACCTTTGCTGCTTGCAAAAGATTTCCTGAATGAAGAGGTTGAAACAGCCGAAGATGCCATTCAGGGTGCGAAAGATATTATTGCTGAAATGATTTCAGATGATGCGGCAGGCAGAAAACAACTTCGTTATGTATGCAGAAATCACGGCAGCATATGTGCTGTATCTTCAGAAGAAGATATGGGTGTTTACGAAAATTACAGGGATTACCGCGAACCTGTTTCTAAAATAGCAAATCACCGTGTTCTGGCTGTAAACAGAGGTGAGAAAGAGGGCATACTGAAGGTTTCTCTTGAGCTTGATAAAATGCACGGCATGTCGGTTTTAACGGGACTTCATGTTAAAAACAGCAGTGATTCAGCAGAGCTTGTGCGCGAAGCCGCTGAAGATGCTTATACACGCCTTGTATTCCCAAGCATTGAAAGAGAAATAAGAAACGAACTTACGGACCGTGCCAGCGTTGAATCCATAAAAGTGTTTGCAAAAAATACGGCGGAACTTCTTATGCAGCCGCCGGTTAAGGGCAGAATTACTATAGGTCTTGACCCCGGATACAGAACAGGATGCAAGGTTGCAGTGGTTGATGAAACGGGAAAAGTGCTTGATACGGCAGTTATTTATTGTGCGCCGCCTCACAGCAAAACAGAAGAAGCCAAATCCGTTATTAAATCCCTTGTTAAAAAGCACAATGTTAAAATGTTTGCAATCGGAAACGGCACTGCTTCTCATGAAACAGAGGTTTTTGCCGCTGAAGTTATCAAAGAGCTTGACTGCGGTATTACATATATGGTTGTAAGTGAAGCCGGCGCATCTGTTTATTCTGCGTCAAAGCTTGCGGCAGAGGAATTTCCGCAGTTTGATGTTTCACTGCGTTCGGCAGTTTCAATAGCAAGGCGGCTTCAGGATCCGCTTGCCGAGCTTGTAAAAATAGATCCTATGGCAATCGGAGTAGGGCAGTATCAGCATGATATGCCAAAGAAAGAACTTGCAAATGCACTTGACGGTGTGGTTGAGGATTGTGTAAACTCGGTTGGAGTTGATTTGAATACGGCGTCACCGTCTCTTCTGCTTCGTGTTGCCGGTGTAACATCTGCAATTGCAAAAAATATAACTGCTTTCAGGGAAGAAAACGGCTCCTTTAAATCACGTTCGGAATTAAAAAAGGTTTCAAAATTAGGACCAAAGGCGTTTGAACAGTGTGCCGGATTTCTTCGCATTTCCAATGCGGAAAATGTTCTTGACAATACGGCTGTTCATCCCGAATCATATCCTGCGGCAAAAAAACTGCTTAAAATATGCGGTGTTTCGGATGATGATATAAGACAGGGAAATGTTTCTGCAATAAAAGAAACGGTTTCCGCCGGCGGTATGGCTGCTTTGGCACAGCAGCTTGATATAGGAGAACCGACACTTGCGGATATTGTTTCGGAAATCAGTAAGCCGGGGCGTGATCCGAGAGAAGAATTGCCTGCGCCGCTTCTGCGCACAGATGTTATGGGTATAGAGGATTTGAAGGCAGGAATGGAACTGAAGGGCACTGTCAGAAATGTTATTGATTTCGGAGCATTTGTTGATGTGGGTGTGCATCAGGATGGACTGGTGCATATTTCGCAAATTACAAACCGATTTGTTAAGCATCCTTCAGATATTCTGAAAGTCGGTGAAATTGTTACAGTTTGGGTGCTTTCCGTTGATGTTGATAAAAAGCGTATTGCTTTAACAATGAAAAAACCGCAATAAATATATGGCAGGCTGATATTTATCAGTCTGCCGTTTTTAATTTGAAGATATTTTCCAAGAAATAATCCGATTTATAACATATAATACTGTGCAGGTGGTAATATGACTAAAACAGAAAAAACATTTTTTTATGATGAGAAGCTTGGAATAGAATTGTACCGATTCAAAAGTATTGTGCAGCCCTTTCCGAATCATCTTCATAATTACTATGTAATCGGATTAATTGAAAATGGTGAACGCAAGCTGTTTTGCAAAAACAGGGAATATACCGTAAAAAAGGGTGATATTCTGCTTTTTAATCCGAATGACACACATGGGTGTATGCAAACAGGAAACGGAGCTTTTGATTATTCGGGCATCAATATTCCTAAAAAAGTGATGATGTCTTTGGTTCGGGATATTACGACGCAGGTATGTGAATTGCATTTTTCACAGAATGTGATTCGGGATAATGAATTGAAGCTGTATTTGGAAACTTTTATTTCGGCATTTACCGAAAACGGCAGAGATTTTGAAAAGGAAGAAATGTTTTTAACTGTTCTTTCGTTACTTATAACACATTACGGAATGCTTGCTGAAAAAGACATATCAGACTTAAATGTGCAAACGAACAGAATATGCCTTTATATAAATCGTCATTATAAAGAACATATCTCGTTGGATGATTTATCAAATTACAGCAATTTAAGCAAATCCACCCTGCTCAGAGCATTTACAAAAACAAAGGGCATTACGCCTTACAGGTATTTGCAGTCTGTCAGGATAGAAAAAGCAAAGGCTTTGCTTGAAAACGGCATTCCCCCGGCGGAAGCGGCACTTGAATCGGGATTTTCAGATCAAAGTCATTTTACAAATTTTTTTAATATGTATATCGGGATTTCTCCTGCTGCATACAGAAGGATGTTTTTAAAATCATATGGGGGCAGAAGCAATGAATAACAAAAAAATCAGCGGGCATATTTCCGCTTTGATTACAGTTGCAATATGGGGCACAACCTTTATAGCCACAAAAATTCTGCTTTCTGCTTTCAGCCCGATAGAAATATTATTTCTGCGCTTTGTTATTGGATTTGCTGTGCTTTTTGCTTTATGTCCGAAAATATTGAAAACGAAAAGCATAAAGCAGGAAGCAATTATGGCACTGGCAGGTTTTTGCGGCATAACATTGTATTATCTTTTGGAAAATATTGCACTTACCTATACGAATGCTTCAAATGTAGGTGTTATTATATCCGCTGCACCGTTTTTTACCGCGTTTTTATCAGACATTGTGTTTAAACAAAAACGAAGCTTTTCATTGGCCTTTTTTATTGGCTTTTCTGTATCCATGGCAGGTATCTGTATTATAAGCTTCGGGAAATCCGGATTTCAGTTCAATGCTAAAGGCGATTTATTGGCTCTGTTTGCGGCGTTCATTTGGGCTGTTTATTCTGTTTTAACAAAAAAGATAAACAGCTATGCTTATTCGCAATTGCTTACAACAAAACGCATTTTTGCATACGGCATATTTTTTATGCTGCCTGTAATGCTTTTTACAGATATCAGCCTTGACTTTCATAGCTTTAAAGTGAATAAAAATATTGTATGTATTCTTTTTTTGGGTATATTTGCTTCTGCATTATGCTTTGTTATGTGGAGCAGGGCTGTTAAATATCTCGGTGCTGTAAAAACAAGTGTTTATATTTATACGATTCCTGCAATTACCGTGCTTGCATCGGCAGTTGTACTTAAAGAAACGATAACGGTTCAAACAGGAATCGGTGTTGTGCTTTGTATAGCAGGACTGCTGATTTCGCAAATCAAATTCAGCTATAAAAGGAAAGGACAAATCTATGAACACTGAAAACGAAAAATGTGTATTGATTATCAATGAAAATCTGCCAACGGGAATCATTGCCAATATTGCTGCCATTCTCGGAATAACAGTGGGCAGTAAAAGGCAGGATATTATCGGCGAGGATATTACGGATAGGGACGGAAACAAGCATCTTGGTATTATTCGCTTTCCTGTTCCTGTGCTTAAAGCCGATGGGACGATTTTAAATGCCATGCGCGGCAGGCTTTTTTCAAACGAATTTTCAGATGTAACGGCAGTTGATTTTTCCGATATTGCACAGGAATGTAAAACATATGATGAATTTATTGAAAAAATGAAAAACTGCGATGAAAAAGATATAAAATATTTGGGTGTTGCGGTATGCGGAAATAAAAAAGCTATAAATAAATTAACAGGAAATCTGCCTTTGCTCAGATAAATATTTTTTACAATATTTACTGATTTGTTAAAAACTCTTGCGTTTACATACAGCGGGCTGTATACTGAAAAGGAAAGGGGCTGAAATTTATGCAAAATGAAATAACCGAAAGGCAAAAACTTCTGGATGAACACGGAAATCTTGCCAATCCTGGCTGGTGCAGAAGAAATTTGTATGACTATAATATTGAAAAACGTTCGGTTGGCATTATGCGCCTGAAGGAGTGGGATTTTTATCAGATTTGCAACGGTGAAATTATGCTTCAGATTAATATCTTTAATATTTCTCTTGCCACTGCTTTGACCTTCGGTTTTGTTGACCTGAAAACGGGCAGAAAGTTTGATACAATGGCGCTTGAACTTATCACCCCGCACAAAAACAGACTGAATCCGAATGGAGACTGTAAAAATGATTTTACATATCAAAAGGGAAAAACAAAGGCTGAATTTGATGTTACCGAAAGCCGCCATCATCTGAAATTTGAGGGATACTGCAAAGGCAAAAAAATCAATGCAGAATTTTTTTGCAGCAGGCTTCCTGCGCATGAAAGCATCACAATTGCAACGCCGTTTGAAAAACAGGGACATTTCTTTTATACTAATAAAATAAACTGTCTGAATACAAGCGGAACTTTGAAATACGGCGCTGAAGAATGGGAATTTTCAAAGGAAAATACTTTTGCTGTGCTGGACTGGGGCAGGGGAATCTGGCCGCATTCCAATATGTGGTACTGGGCAAACGGCAGCACCTTTATTGATGATAAAATATTTGGATTTGAGCTTACATGGGGGTTCGGAAACACAGAAAAAGCAACAGAAACAGCATTGTTTTATAACGGAAAATGCCATAAAATCAGTGATGTTCATTTGGAAACAGATCCCGAAATCGGCGGCAGATGGATGCAGCCGTGGCATTTTATCAGCGAGGACGGCAGGTTGGATTTGGTTATGACCCCGTTTTATGATCATTATACAAATATGATGCCGCTTGGTTTTGTCGGCATGAAAACACATCAGGTGCACGGTCTTTGGAACGGAACCGTTATACTGGATGATGGCACCAAGCTTGAAATTCAGGATATGTATGCCTTTTGTGAAAAGGTTTACAATAAGTGGTAATCCTGCATTTCAGAAATTCAATTTAAACAGAATGTATGAACCGATAAAGAAACGTCCGAACAATTTGTTCGGACGTTTCTTTATTATGAAATTATGCTTTTTATGTGCATAAAACAGTTACATGGGTTTCAGATTCTTATTAAGGCGGTCCACCATCCAGGCAATTCTCTTTTCTTTTCCTGCATCTGTTTTGGCATCCAAATATGCGCGTGTATATGTTTTCTTAACAGATAAAGACATTGCCAGAAAATTAGAATAAGCAGGTTCGTATTCTTCCAGCAGGGATGATAAACAGTTAATTTGTTCCTCGGTAATATCCGCAGGCTTCGGTGCGTTCCACTGACCGTTCTTTTTTGCTTCCTCTATTTTCTGTCTGCCAAAGTCTGTCATAAGTCCTTGCTGTTCAAGGCTTTCGGCTAATTTCTTGTTTTTTTCGGACCACTTGCTGTTTTCTCTGCGCAGAGAAAAATACTTTTTATATGTTTTATCGTTAATGCTTTTCATTTGTCCGTCAATCCAGCCAAAACACAGCGCTTCTTCAAGGGCTTCACTTGCTTTTATGGTTTCAGGTCCGCCGGATTTGCCGAATAAAAGCCAAATGCCGTTGTCAGTTCTGCAGTTTTTCGTAAGCCAGTTTCTGAAATCTTCCCTGTTTGCAAATGCAATGATTTCACACATATGTTACACTCCTTTTATGCGGTTTGTGTTTTATACAATTTATTATCATAAAATAAAGCGAAGAACAATATTGCTCTTCGCTTTAAAGCATTTTTATTTAAGAAGTGATTTATACATCTTAATATATTCGTTTGCTGATTTGCCCCAGCTCATATCACAAAGAAGTGCGCGTTCAACAAGTGTTTTCCAGTAATCTCTGCTGTTGAATGCATCAATACCTCTGTAAATTGCACCAAGCATATCATAAGCGTCGTATGTTTTAAAGGTGAACCCGTTGCCTTCTCCGTCGCCGCTGTCTGTAATGGAATCACGCAGACCGCCTGTTTCACGCACAATAGGCAATGTACCGTAGCGAAGTGCAACCATTTGTGAAAGACCGCATGGTTCACTTTTGCTTGGCATAAGGAATAAGTCTGCACCGGCATAAATTTTTCTTGCAAGGTCAGGCACAAAGCCAAGGCGAAGGCCTACTTTATCCGGATATTTGTCATGAAGTTCACGGAAGAAGCTTTCATACTGCCATTCTCCGGAACCAAGAATGACATACTGAACATCACGTTCCCAAAGGCTTTTTTCAAGCACAGCTTTCATAAGGTCAACACCTTTATGTCCAACAAGTCTTGTAACAATGCCTATTACAGGGGTATCCGGGTTAACATTCAGTCCCATCATTTTTTGAAGTTCTTCTTTATTTGCCGCTTTTCCGGTGTAATCTTCAGCACTGTAATTTTTCCAAAGGGCAGTGTCTGTTTCCGGATTATAGCTGTCTGTATCAATTCCGTTAAGTATACCGCACAGTTTCCAGCTTCTCTGGTTAAGAATAGGATCAAGACCGTGTGAATACCACGGATCAAGAATTTCCTTTGCATAACTCGGTGAAACGGTGGTAACCTTGTTTGCGCATTCAATACCGGCTTTAAGGAAATTTACAAGTCCGTCATACTGAATCAGACTGTAATGCTCCGGCGCAACACCAAGCACATCCTCCAAAAGCTCATTGCCGTATTTTCCCTGATACTGAATATTATGAATGGTAAATACCGTTTTTATGTTTTCAAAACCGATTTGGTTTGCATAATAACAGCTGTAGTAAAGCGGCGTTAAAGCACTCTGCCAGTCGTTGCAATGAATAATATCCGGTTTCCAGCCGATTGCAGGTATAATTTCAATAGCTGCTCTTGCGAAGAAAGCAAAACGTTCCGCATCATCAAAATGACCGTAAATTCCGTCTCTTTTAAAATAATACTGATTATCAAGAAAATAGAAAACCACACCGTTCAGTTTTGCTTCAAAAATTCCGCAGTATTGACGGCGCCAACTTACAGGCACGGAAATGGAGGTTACAAACTTCATTTTGTCTTTGTATTCCTGCTTAATCGAATCGTAAAGCGGCATAACAACACGGCATCCAATCAGCCTTTTGCGAAGCGCAATCGGCAGTGAGCCGGCTACATCTCCGAGTCCGCCTGATGCCATCCATGGATTGGCTTCAGATGATATAAATAATACTTTCATTTTTATCCTCCGTTAAATTCTTGTGCCTTTTGAAAGAGAAACCGGAAAAGTAGATGCTCCAGAAAGTTCAACACCGCTTTTAATATGTACATTTTTATCTGCTATAACACAGTTGAGCTTTGCATTTTCACCGATAACCGTATCCTGCATAAGAATTGAATTTTTAACAACAGCACCTTTTCCTATTTTAACACCCTTGAATATAATTGAATTTTCAACAATGCCGTCAATAATACAGCCGTCTGCGGCAAGAGAATTGGTAAATTTGGATTCATGACCGTAAAGAGACGGCATATCGTCCCTTTCCTTGGTGCTGATTGGGAAGTTTTTATTGAATAATTTGTTTCTGTTTTCTTTTTCAAGCAGTTTCATAGAAACATCATAATATGCCTGCACAGATGAAAGTGTGCCTACAAAAGAATCCGTTGCATCATAAGCATGTATTTTAAGATTTTTGGAATTGGCCATTATAATGTTGCGCTGAAATGATATTTCATTTTTGGAATGTGCGGCTGTGATAAGAGATTCCAAAAGATATTTTTTCATTATCATAATATTTACACTGTGAAAAATATTGCCGCCGTCACTTCTGTCCAGGCTCATTTCGGCTATTTTGCCGTCTGCTTCAACCTTATCAAAGCAAAGAATAGAACCTATTCCTTCCGGCATCGGTGCGTTAACACCTACAATTGTAATATCAGCGCCTGTTTTTTCATGGGCGTCAAAAAGTTTTTCATAATCAAGGGATAAAACATTGTTGCAGTCACTCATAACCACATATTCCTGGTTGCTTTGCTCAAGAAATCCCTTGTTGCCGTAAATGGCGTCTATTCTGTTGCCCCACATTGCGGCAGCACCTACATTAAACGGCGGAAGTATAAATAAACCCTCATTTTTCCTGCTTAAATCCCATGGCTTTCCCGTGCCCACATGGTCCATAAGCGACTGGAAGTTTGCATTTGTGATAACGCCAATTTTTGTAATGCCGCTTTCCACCATATTTGAAAGCGGAAAATCTATTAATCTGTATCTTGAACAGAACGGCACGGAACCCATGGTTCTCATTGCGGTAAGACTGTCAAGTGCTTCTTCGTGCACATTGGCAAATACCATTCCCAAAACTGTTTTTCCGTTCATAATCAAACCTCCTCTCCTGATTTTATCATAATTCCCGGCTGTACGCTGTGTCCGTTTTTTATTACGGCATCAGAACCGATTACGGCAATTCCCCATTCTTCGGGATTTTCAAGATGCTCAGGAATTTCACCTATTTTAGCATTTTCTTCAATCAGTGCATTTTCGGAAACAATGGAGTAGTAAACTTTTGCACCTTTTTTTATGGTTGCACCCGGCATAATAACACTGTATTTTACGTCAGCACCTTCTTCAATTGTAACATTGCTGAAAATCACACTGTAATCAACATCGCCTTCAATTTCGCAGCCTTCGGCAACAGAGGAATTTTCAACTACTGCATTTTTGCCTATGTAATGCGGCGGCGCCATTGGATTACGGCTGTAAATCTTCCAGCTTTTATCACTTAAATCAAGATCCACATTCGGATTTATTATGTCAAGGTTTGCTTCCCAAAGGGAATCAATTGTGCCAACATCCTTCCAATAGCCTTTAAATGGGAAAGCAAACATTCTTTCGTTTGAATCAAGCATTGTGGGAATGATGTTTTTTCCGAAATCGTTTGCAGAACCTTCTGTGTTTTCATCCTGAATCAGATATTGTTTCAACTTGTCCCAGCTGAAAACGTAAACACCCATGGATGCTTTATTAGACTTCGGTTCTGCCGGTTTTTCGGCAAATTCATAAATTTTGTTGTTTTCATCTGTAGCAAGAATTCCAAAGCGCGATGCCTCTTCCCACGGAACTTCAAGCACTGCTATTGTGCATGCGGCATTGTTTTTCTTGTGAAAATCAATCATTTTTGCATAATCCATTTTATAAATATGGTCGCCGGAAAGAATAACAACATATTCAGGGTCATATTTTTCAATGAAATTTATATTTTGATAAATTGCGTTGGCAGTGCCTTTATACCATTCAGCACCTCCGATTGCCTCATAAGGTGAAAGAACATGCACACCGCCGTTCTGCCTGTCTAAATCCCAGGGCTGTCCGTTGCCCAGATAATCATTCAGTTCAAGCGGCTGATATTGTGTAAGAACACCCACGGTGTAAATACCGCTGTTTACGCAGTTTGAAAGCGGGAAATCGATGATTCTGTATTTTCCGCCGTACGGAACAGCAGGTTTTGCAATGTTTTTTGTTAATACACCAAGACGGCTGCCCTGGCCGCCTGCAAGAAGCATTGCAACAACATTTGATTTGCGTGCCATTTTTATTAGGTCCTCCTTAATTTGTTTTTTCTAAAAACAGAGCGTTTAGTCCGCCCAGCTTAATACCAATACTCTGCTCAAAGCCGTGCATTGATTTTTTAGTGGTTTTATACGTGCCTGAAATTCTTGCTTTTTCACCGCCGTATTTTTTCAGATTGCTGTCAAAAATAACTTTATAAGTGCCTTTTTCGGGAACACCTATTCGGTATTCCTTGTGTTCAACAGGGGTGAAATTGAATATGCCGATTATTTCCTTACCTGCTTTATTGATGCGGCGGAATGCTATGGTTGAATTTGCATTGTCATCACTTGAAATCCAACTGAATCCCTCCCAGCTGTAATCAATTTCCCACAGTTCTGAGTGCTTTTTATAAAAGCAGTTTAGTTCTTTTGAAAATTGCTGAAGCATTTTATGCTTGTCAAAATCAAGCAGAACCCAGTCAAGCCCCTCTTCATATGCCCATTCCTTAAACTGACCGAATTCCTGTCCCATAAACAGCAGTTTTTTGCCGGGGTGTGCCATCATATAGGAAAGAAACAGCCTCATGCCGTTGAATTTCATTTCATATTCACCGGGCATTTTGTTAAGCAGGCTGCATTTGCCGTGCACCACTTCATCATGGCTTATCGGCAGTACAAAGTTTTCAGAGAAAGCATAGAAAAAGCTGAAGGTTATGCAGTCGTGATTATTTTTTCTGAATAACGGATCAAGCGAAGTGTAGCGAAGCATATCGTTCATCCAGCCCATGTTCCATTTAAAGTTAAAGCCAAGACCGCCTATATCGGTTGGCATGGTAATCATAGGCCATGCGGTTGATTCTTCGGCAATCATCATGATAGACGGATGTTCTTTGAACATTGCAGAATTAAGCAGCTTAAAAAATTCAACAGCTTCATAATTTTCTCTGCCGCCGTTTTTATTGGCAACCCATTCGCCTGCATTTCTGCCGTAATCAAGGTAAAGCATAGATGCAACAGCATCCACTCTGAGTCCGTCAAAATGATATTTATCAGCCCAGTACATGGCTGAGGAAATAAGAAAGCTTTTAACTTCGTTTCTGCCGTAATCAAAAACCCTTGTGCCCCATTCCTTATGCTCGCCCTTGCGCATATCGCTGTATTCGTAAAGCGGTTCACCGTCAAACTCATAAAGTCCGCAGGCATCTTTCGGGAAGTGTGCCGGCACCCAGTCAAGTATTACGCCGATTCCTGCCTCATGGCACTTGTTTACAAAATACATTAAATCGTCAGGCGTGCCGTATCGTGAGGTGGGGGCGAAATAGCCGGTAACCTGATAGCCCCATGAACCGTCAAAAGGATATTCCATAATCGGCATCATTTCAATATGGGTATAACCCATTTCCGTTACATAAGGGATAAGTTCTTCCGCCATTTCACGGTAGGAAAGAAAATCTCCGTTTTCATGTCTTTTCCACGAACCGAAATGAATTTCATAAATGTTAACCGGTTCTTCAAGTACATTTTTGCCGCTTCGGGTTTTTATCCAGCTCTTATCTGTCCATTTAAAGCTGTCAAGCTCATATACCTTGCTGGCTGTTCCCGGCCGTGTTTCGCAGTGAAAACCGTAAGGGTCGGCCTTGTCAAGAATTCTGCCGTCTTTTGTACGTATGGCATATTTGTAGCAGTCATAAATATTAACGCCGTCCATTATACATTCCCATATACCGTCGGCAACGGGCATCATATAATTTGCCTCATAATCCCAGTTATTGAAATCACCTACAAGGGAAACTGCCTGTGCATGGGGCGCCCATACACGGAAAGCAAAAGTATCCTTTTTAATTCTATGAACACCGAAAAACTCATATGCCCTGTAATTTTCACCTTTGTTAAAAAGGTAAACAGGGAACTGGTATTCCTGTTTGATTTCATTCATAAGTTTTTATCTCCTTCTTTTGAGCATATCTTTAATTTAAGCAGGCATTTCAAGCAGCCATGGGCAATAAATCCGGATAGTTTTTTGTGCATTTTACCCAATAATATTATAACTCAAGCCTATTGTATCATTATATTCATTATTATTCAAGGGCTTTTTGTGTATTTTGTTACAAGAATTTTTACTAATTATGAATTTATTGTGCAGTTTGTTACAATTTTATACCATATTTTTGTGCAATGTAAAAAAATATGGAAATTTTCCGGTTTTCAATATATAATGTAAATATAGTTTTTACTATTGACTGAATCCTTTTACTTGGGATATAATATTGTTTATTAAAGGAGCGAGTAAATTGAAAGATATTATTGTTGTTTATCCTGAAAAAGAAACGGCAATGAAACTGCGCTCTTTAATTGAAAAAGGCGGCTACCGTGTGTCCAATATATGCGCGGGCGGAACAGCCGCACTTGAAATTGCCCAGATAAAAGAAAGTGCCGTTATTGTTTGTCCTTTTTATATGAAAGATATGTCGTCTGCCGAACTTGCCGAGGCGCTGCCGATTGATTTTGATGTAATTGCGCTTTCAAAAAACGGAAGCGGTCAGTATATGGGAAATATGCTGACTTTAACCATGCCGTTAAACAGAAATGAATTTCTGCAGACTGTGGGCATTCTTGCATCAAGCCAAACAAGCTTTACCAAAAGAAGCGAAAGTGAAAATGATTATATTCTGAAAGCCAAGCAGGCGCTTATGACTGTTAAAGGAATGAGTGAAATGCAGGCCCATAAATATCTGCAGAAAATAAGTATGAACAGCGGAAAAAAACTTTTGCAGACAGCTATGGATATTCTTGACAAGTTTGCGTGACGGGTATACAGCACTATTTGCATATTAAAAAGCATAATTTAAAATTCCGTTTGCATTTTAAATAATGTATAATCAGCATAGAATAAAATATGATTATTAATTTGGAGAAGATTTTATGAAATTTACAAAAATGCACGGCTGCGGAAATGATTACATATATATAGACGGCTTTCAGGAAAAGATTGAAAATGAAGAAAAGGCGGCTGTTATTTTGTCCGACAGGCATTTTGGAATAGGGGCAGACGGGCTCATTATAATAAAACCGTCTGAAATTGCCGATTTTGAAATGGTTATGTATAATGCAGACGGTTCGCGCGCAGAAATGTGCGGCAATGCAATCAGATGTGTTGCAAGGTATGTTTATGACCGTCATTATGTTCATTCAACAGAATTTTCCATTGAATCAATGGGCAAGGTTAAATATATCAGCCTGATTCTTAAAGAAAACGAAGTGAAACTGGTAAAGGTTGATATGGGTGCGCCTGTTTTAAAAGCAGCAGAAGTGCCTGTTTTAAGCAGCAAAGAAAAGGTTATAAATGAAAAAATAACAGTTAACGGCACAGCGTTTAATATGACCTGTGTTTCCATGGGAAATCCGCATGCCGTTATGTTTCTGAATAAAAGCCCTAAGGATTTTGAACTTGAAACATTCGGTCCTCTTTTTGAAAATCATAAACTGTTTCCCAGGCGTGTTAATGCCGAATTTGCAATGGTTTCAGACAGAAACAACATTGAAATGCGTGTTTGGGAGCGCGGCACCGGCGAAACGCTGGCATGCGGCACCGGCACATGCGCAACGGTTGTGGCAGCAATTCTTAACGGCTATGCTGATAAGGATGTTACGGTACATCTTCTTGGCGGAAAGCTGAATATAAGCTGGAGCGGAAATGAGCAGGACAGTGTATTTATGACAGGACCTGCCGAATATGTTTTCAGCGGTGAAACAGATTTATAAATGATAGGAAGTTCAGTGAGCAAAATACATTGAATGGATTATATTATACTCAAAATTTGCCGGCGGCACGGTTTTGGGAAACCGAATTCCGATTATACACCTTATCCGGCTACAGTAAGGTGTTAGGAATTTAAATATACTGTTTGTAGCCGGAAAGGCTATGGTAATTAAAAATGAAAATTAATGAAAATTTTTTGAAAATTGAAAGTTCTTATCTGTTTTCAACGGTTGCAAAAAAGCAGCGTGAATATCAGGCGGCAAATCCCGATAAAGAGGTTATCCGCCTTTCAATAGGCGATGTTACAAAACCGCTTGTTCCCGCTGTTATAGAAGCAATGCACAAAGCTGTGGATGAAATGGCAGACGAAAGCACGTTCCGCGGTTATCCGCCGGAGTACGGATATGATTTTATGCTTGAAACCATTCAGAAAAATGATTACGCAGACAGGGGAATTGATATTGCAAAGGATGAAATTTTTCTTTCGGACGGCGCTAAATCAGATTGCGGAAATATAGGCGATATTTTCAGCGTTGATAATAAGGTTGCAATTTGTGATCCTGTTTATCCTGTTTACCTTGACACAAATATCATGGCAGGCAGAAGCGGAAATAAAGGTGAAAACGGACTTTTTGACAACATTATTTATATGCCGTGCACAGCAGAAAATAATTTCATGCCCGAACTTCCGAAGGAAAAGGCAGATGTTATTTATCTTTGCTTCCCGAATAATCCAACAGGTATGACCGCTTCAAAGGAACAGCTTAAAGTTTGGGTTGATTATGCGCTTGCAAATAATTCTCTTATTCTTTTTGATTCTGCTTATGAGGCGTTTATAACAGATGATACGCCGAAATCCATTTATGAAATTGAGGGTGCAAAGAAATGTGCAATTGAGCTTCGCTCTTTTTCCAAAACAGCAGGTTTTACCGGTGTAAGATGCGGCTATACGGTTGTGCCTAAGGAATTGGTGTTTGACGGTACAAGCCTGAATCCGCTTTGGGCAAGACGCCAGGCAACAAAATTCAACGGTGTAAGCTATGTAACACAGCGTGCTGCTGAAGCTGTTTACAGCGAAGAAGGAAAAAAACAGACCAGAGAGGTTATTGCATATTATCAAAGGAATGCAAGGGTTATTTTTGACGGTCTTACAGAAGCCGGGTTTACCTGCTATGGTGCTGTTAACTCACCTTATGTATGGCTTTCTGTACCGGAAGGAATGACGTCCTGGGAATTCTTTGATGATTTGCTTGAAAAATGCCAGGTTGTGGGCACTCCGGGTTCAGGCTTCGGACCGAGCGGAGAGGGCTATTTAAGATTAACAGGCTTTGGCAATTATGAAAAAACCATTGAAGCTGTAGAACGAATCAAATCCGTATACGGCAGATAATTATAAAACAGGAGGATATTTAAAATGACAAAAACAGAGCAGTTATATGAGGGAAAGGCTAAGAAAGTTTGGGCAACAGAAAATCCTGATGTTGTAATTGTTGATTATAAGGACGATGCAACAGCGTTCAACGGCAAGAAAAAGGGTACTATTATGGGAAAGGGCATTGTTAACAATAAAATGTCCAACTACCTTATGCAGATACTTGAAGCAAAGGGTGTTCCCACACATTTTGTAGAAGAACTTTCAGACCGTGAAACAGCCGTTAAAAGAGTTACAATTGTTCCTCTTGAGGTTATTATCAGAAACCGTGCAGCAGGCTCTATCTGCAAAAGATTAGGTCTTGAAGAGGGAATGGATTTTATTGCGCCTTCCATTGAATTTTCATATAAATGTGATGAGCTTGACGATCCGCTTATTTCTGAATATCATGCAATTTCCTGCGGTTTTTCAACAAGAGAAGAGGTTGACACCATCAAGGAAATGGCATTCAAGGTAAATGACGCACTGAAAGAATATTTTGCTTCAATCGGTGTAGAACTTATTGATTTTAAACTGGAATTCGGTAAAACTTCAGACGGTACAATTGTGCTTGCAGATGAAATCAGCCCGGATACCTGCCGTTTCTGGGATATTAAAACCCATGAAAAGCTTGATAAGGATCGTTTCCGCCGTGATCTTGGCGGTGTGGAAGATGCCTATGCAGAAATGATGAAAAGGACAGGTCTTGAAAAATAATGCCGAATAATACTTATAATTCTCCGTTCAATGCACGCTATGCCAGCAAGGAAATGCAGTATATTTATTCTCCTGATTTTAAATTTAAAACATGGAGAAAGCTTTGGATTGCACTTGCCGAAGCTGAAAACGAGCTGGGTTTGAATGTTACAAAGGAACAGATTGAAGAACTTAAAGCACATGCTGATGAAATCAATTATGAAGTTGCGCAGGAATATGAAAAGAAATTCCGCCATGATGTAATGAGCCATGTTCATGCATACGGTGAACAGTGTCCTAACGCAAAGGGAATTATTCATCTGGGTGCAACAAGCTGTTATGTCGGCGATAACACAGATGTTATCACGATGAGGGAAGCATTACTTCTCATAAAAAAGAAGCTGGTTAATGCCATTGCTTCTGTTGCAAAATTTGCAGATGAATATAAGGATATGCCGTGCCTTGGCTTTACCCATTTTCAGCCGGCCCAGCCAACAACTGTCGGTAAGCGTGCATCGCTCTGGCTTATGGATTTGGTAATGGACTACGAAGAAGTGAATCACGTGCTTGATACATTAATGCTTCTTGGCTCAAAGGGAACAACAGGCACGCAGGCATCCTTTCTTGAACTTTTTAACGGTGACCATGAAAAATGCAAAGAGCTGGACAGAAAGATTGCAGAAAAAATGGGCTTTAAGGCATGCTTCCCGGTAAGCGGACAGACATATGCCAGAAAGCTTGATACAATCGTATGCAACTGTCTTGCGCTTATTGCACAGTCCTGCTGTAAATTTTCCAATGATTTAAGACTGCTTCAAAATCTTAAAGAAATTGAAGAACCGTTTGAAAAAAATCAGATTGGTTCATCTGCTATGGCTTATAAGCGCAATCCTATGAGAAGCGAAAGAATCGCATCGCTTTCACGCTATGTAATGATTGATGCACTGAATCCTGCGTGGACCGCATCTGCACAATGGTTTGAAAGAACACTGGATGACAGTGCAAATAAGCGTGTTTCTGTTGCCGAAGCCTTTCTTGCAACAGACGGCATACTTGATTTATATATTAATGTTACAAACGGTCTTGTTGTTTATCCAAAGGTTATAGAAGCACGCCTTATGAGCGAACTGCCGTTTATGGCAACAGAGAATATTATGATGGATGCTGTTAAAAAGGGCGGCGACAGACAGGAACTTCACGAAAAAATCCGTGTTCATTCCATGGCCGCAGGTGCTGTTGTTAAGGTTGAGGGCGGTAAAAACGATTTGGTAGACAGAATTGCTGCCGACCCGGCTTTCATGATGACAAAAGAAGAAATTATGGCAGTTATGAAGCCTGAAAACTTTGTTGGCAGAGCGCCGCAGCAGACATCTGATTTCCTTGCGGAAACAGTTAAGCCTATTCTTGATGCAAATAAGGATTTGCTTGGAATTAATGTTGAAATCAATGTATAATATTGTTTAAACAAAAAGCATCGGCATGCCGATGCTTTTTGTTATGTTTTTTATTTTTTACAGTTTTGTACGTAAGAATAATAAATTTTGTAATTTTCATTGAAATCTTCCGTTATAAAATTCATTGCTGTAAACAGTTTATACAGATAAAGCAAAGGACCTATTATTATCATGATTCCCAATACATTCCAAATCCAAAAATCCTTTCTCCCAAAACAGTAGCCTATATTTCTTCTTTTCAGTTCTTGTTCTATTCTGGCAGTAAGTTTATAGTGCCAAACAAAAAAGCCAATGCCGAATGTTGCCGGGGCAGCAATAAAGGCAATAAGGCGGAAATCGGCTGTTTTCTTATCATCATATCTTTGTGCAATTATGTTGATTTTTTTAGATATATTTGAAAAAACAATAATGTAGTATATTCCAAAGGTTATGAAAGACAGAAAAATGAATTTCAAAATATTTCCTTCGGTATGAAGCTGTATGAATGCAGACGGCCGCGGTTCATATGCCGTAAAATCTGTTTCATAGCATGTTTTATCCATAAAAGTATTTCCTTTTCATCATTTAGGAAAAGAATAACACATAAGTATTCAAAATGTCAACATATGTATTCATTGTTCGACTAAAAACAGCATAAACTAAAATTAGAAATAATTTTGGGGTTGAAAACATGTTTTTTCCGACACTTGATTCAAAAACAGTTGGCGATGTTATTGCAGAATTCAGAAAAAGAAAAGGAATAAGCCAGGAAGTGTTAAGCGGTCTTGCCGATATCGGCAGAACGCATTTAAGCGCTATTGAAAGAGGAGAAAGAAAGCCTACGCTTGAAACACTGTACAGAATTTCAACAGCGCTGGATGTTAAGATGAGTGATATTATTTTGGAAATTGAAAAGCATCTGCACAGCTAAAATACGATTCATCTGAAAAAACAAAAAATGAAAAACAGTCTTGTCAGAATGATGCAGCTGTTTTTCATTTTATTTTATAATTTTTTTAACGCATTTGAAAAACATTGCTGCCTGAAATTACACCTATGCCTGACGGACCGCTTTTTTTGCTGATTCCGCTGTAAAAAAGATAATATTTGTCCTCGGCATACAAAAGACAGGAACGGTATATGCCCTTATTGTCCCATGCATTTTTGTCAGAAGAGGGATTCAGCAGAAGCTTTGCTTTGCTCCATTCTGTGTTATCAGGCGAATAGGAATAAAACAGCGGCATAACTGTGCGGATGTTTGTTCCTTTCAGATTAGCCGAAAGCGACATTTCATAGCCTTTCGGTGTGTGAATAACGTCAAGATGCCAGTTTGAGTAAACGGGATTTTCATATTCCATGTCTATTTTTCTTTTTTCATTCCAGTTTTTTCCGTTTCTGCTTTCTCTGTATTCAATAGCGAATCCGGCTTTTTGGTTGATAGACCACATTTTATAAATTCCGTTTTCATAAAGCAGGGCGGGGCTTAAAGCATCCTCCTTATACATATCAAAAACAAGCATATCTTCTGAAGAGGACCAGTTTACTCCGTTTGCAGTTGTTTTTCTTCTTAAAGATACAAATCCGGTATTTCTGTTGTAATTTCTCCACCAGCATTCCAGATTTTTTGTATCTGTATTATAAACAAGCTCTGTATCGGAATTATAGCTTATTCCTTTTTTATAGTCGTCAGGTAAGGGTTCAAGCGGATTTTTAAAGTTCCCAGGTGTCTCCCAGAAAACCATATCGTTGCTGACTGCTATATGCGGATTTTCCCAGTAATCACTGCAGTTTTCATATGGGGTATAGGCCATCCAGTATTTATATCCGTTCCAGCCGTTTTTGAAATAAAGAACAGAGGGATGATAGTTTTTTATGTTCCCGTAAGCATTCACTATTTTTAGAGGTTTTGCTGCATTTACATTGATAGTATAATAGTCAGAATCGGATACAGCTTCAAAGAATTTGTCGGCGGGTCCCTCTTTCACGCTGTTTGCTCGAATATAGCCTGTTTTAATATGTTCCTTATTATAATAGATAACCCTGTACCATTTTTCGCTTTTGGCAGTTATTTTTATTGTATCACCCTTCTGCAGCTTTTTTTTCGGGAAAGAAAGTACAGACGGGTGTAATTTTATACTGCAATCCGAAACGGTCACTGCAAAGTGCGGATGAAAATTATTTTCATCCGTATCATTTCTGATTTTACTTAAATTTTGTATCACAGATATCTGCATAGCTATGAATATAAAAACCGCTGTAATGAAAAATATAAATATAAATTTTTTTCTTTTTACCATTTTTTCATCCTTTAAAACTTAATTTCTATGTAAATCTGTTTGTTTTTGATGTGTATTTATTATATATTTAAGAATAATTACCATAAAAATTATATCAAAATATTTACATATTATCAACAAAACAGATAATGTAATTGAAATACAAAATAAAATCTGCTATTATATTAACCTTGATGAAAGGGTGATTCGTTGGAAACGAATATATACTTTATTTATCTGCTTGCCTGCCATCTGAACGGCAATAAGCCAAAAGGTGAAAAAAGGCTTGACTGGCAGCAGATTTATAATCTTGCGGAAAAACACGGCGTTACAGCCATTATTGCATATGAAATCAAAAGGCTTCCTGAAAACTGCCGCCCCGGCGGAACACTTGGTGCATGGTTCAGCGAAGGGTTTGAAAATACCATACACAGTTACAGGGCAAAACTGCAGTCGTTATCGGCTCTGACAGCGGCATTATCCGAAAAACGAATTGCACATGCACTTTTCAAAGGTGTTGTGCTTAGAAACTATTATCCGTTTCCTGAACTCAGGATAGGTGCTGATGCTGACATTTTGGTTAAGCCTGCAGATTATATTAAGGCAGTTGAGGCGTTAACCCAAAAGGGCTTTGCAGATAAGCTGATTGAAAGCAATCATGCCGAACTTTGCTATGATAAGGATATTTTTGAACTGCATACAGAACTGGAAAGCATAAACATACAAAGTAAAATTTATTTTGCCACACCGTTTGATGATATAAGCAATGCGGTTGGATATACATATAAATTGAAACCGGTTTATCATTTGCTTTATATTGTATCGCATATTGCGCATCATCTTCAAACAGGCGGCGCAAGTATCAGAATGGTTATGGATATAGATGTTCTTATAAGAAAATATCCTGATATGAATATAAATGAATTTCTTATTTTAAGCGATAATATAAAAATAGGAAAAACTGCCGAATCACTGCTTGCATTTTCAAAAAAGATTTTCAATACACCGGTTGTATTGAATTTTACCTTTGAAGATGATGGCACGCAGCCGCTGTTTGCCGATTATGTAGCTGCATTTATTTCGGGCAGTATATTCGGCACACCGGATGAAGAGGAACAGGAAAAAAGCAAACATGCAGTGGATATTATAAAACGCATATTTAAAAAGATTTCTGATCCGAAAAAGGAAGAGGAAAAAACAGAATACCAGCTCGGAGTTATGGAAGAACTTGGTATTACATCATAAAGCTGAATTCTTAAATTCTCTGCAAAAAAGAAAGAGACAGATATATGCTGTCTCTTTTTTCTATACTCAATGTTCGTCGCTTAAAACCGCATGTGCGCATTTTATGCCGTCAACAGCGGCAGAAACAATGCCGCCTGCATAGCCTGCGCCCTCGCCGCAGGGATAAACACCTCTTATATTGCACTGGCAGAATTCGTCGCGCAGAATTCGTACAGAACTGGAACTTCTTGTTTCGGGGGCAGTCAGAACGGCATCATACATATTAAAGCCGTTCAGCTTTTTATCCATTTCGGCTATAGCCGATTTCATAGTTGCAGAAACCTTTGCGGGAAGGCATTCATCAAGATTTGTTAAGGAAACACCTGTCGGGCAGGTTGGTTTAACATTTCCCAAAGCAGTGCTTTCTTTGCCTGCAAGAAAATCGCCCACAAGCTGGGCAGGCGCTCTGTAATCCCCGCCGGCAAGCTTAAAGGCGGTGTTTTCAATTTCACGCTGATAATATATTCCCGCCAGGGGATGTGTGCTTGGAAAATCGCACGGTTCTATTCCTACAAGCAGTGCACTGTTGGCGTTTTCACCGTCTCTTGCAAGACTGCTCATTCCGTTGACAATAACGCCTTCTTTTTCACTTGCGGCGGCAACCACCGTACCTCCCGGGCACATGCAAAATGTATATGCACCTCTTTCGTGCAGTCCGTGGCAGGAAAGCTTATAATCGGCGGCGCCAAGTTTGGGATGACCTGCAAATTTACCGTACTGCGCTTTATTGATAAGGCTTTGGGGATGTTCTATTCGTGCCCCTACCGAAAAAGGTTTTTGTATAATTTCGGCGCCGGCGTTATAGAGCATTTCAACGGTATCTCTTGCACTGTGTCCTATTGCCATGATAACACTGTCTGTTTCCATATCGGCAGTTACACCCTTATGCGTGTATGTAATTCCCTGTACAAAGCCGTTGTAAACAATAAGTTTTTCAAGTTTTGTTTCAAGACGAACCTCGCCGCCCAGTTTTTCAATTTTTTTGCGTATGTTTTTAACCACAACGGCAAGTCTATCTGTTCCGATATGAGGCTTGGCGGAATAAAGTATTTCTTCAGGTGCGCCCGCTTCATAAAGCGCATCCAGTACCTTGCGGATAAACGGACTTTTTATTCCGGTTGTAAGTTTTCCGTCAGAAAAAGTGCCGGCTCCGCCTTCTCCGAACTGAACATTGGATTCTTCATTCAGTCTGCGCTTGGTCCAGAACTCGTTAACATCCTTTTGGCGTGCATCTATGTCTTTGCCCCGTTCAAGAATAACCGGCATTAAGCCTGCTTCTGCCAGAATAAGTCCGGCAAGCATTCCGGCAGGACCGAATCCGATTATAACAGGCCTGTATTTTGAATTTCTTTTGTTATCCGGTATTTCATAAAAATAGGGCTTCACCAAAGATATTTTAGATGATTTGCATTTTGATGTGATTTGCTTTTCGTCAAGGCTTACAGTAACATCAACCGAATATGTAAAATGCACATCGTCTTTTTTTCTTGCATCTACACTTTTTTTATAAATGCAAAGTGTTTTGATGTATTTTTTGTTTATTCTGAGAAGTTTTGCTGCTTTTTCTTTGAGCAGGCTTTCCTCTTCATCAAGAGAAAGTTTTATTTCATTAATTCTTATCATTTCTTTTTTCCACTATCCTGTTTGCTGTTTTTATTCCGCTTTGCCATGCAAAGTTAAGATTGAATCCGCCGCATGGAAACTGCCTGTCAAGCAATTCACCGCAGATATAAAGATTTTTAACAAATTTTGATTCAAAATCATTTGTTTCCTCTACAGGTATGCCGCCGCAGGTTATCTGTGCAAAATCAAAGCCCTTTGTACCTGTCAGAATTAAACGCCAGTTTTTAGCAAATTCAGCCGATTTTTCAGCGCAGTTGCCTGATTGTTTGGAAAGAATGTCAGACAGTTTTCTGCCGAGTATACCGCATAAACTTCCGAAACGGTTTATATGTTCTGTAAGCTCCGCTTCGGTCATATTTGGCACAAGATCCAGTACTGCAACACATTTTTCAGGTGTTTTTTTTGCAAAATTTTCTGAAACGGTGTGCGAAACATTCATTGCCGCAATGCCGGAAAGTCCGTAATCGGTAAAAAGAATTTCTCCGTATTCTTCTGCTTTAATAATTCCGTTTATTTCTATTTTTATTTTGCATCGTGTTCGTGTGCCTTTGATAGCCCTTGGGTATTTGCTTGAAGAGTGAAGCTGAACAAGGCCCGGAGAAAGCGGGGCTATGCTGTGTCCAAGCTGTTTAAGCAATGTGTAGCCGCTTCCGTTTGAACCTAGGTTTTTTTGTGCTTTTCCGCCTGCGGCAACAATTATGCTGTCTGCTTTAAAAGTTCCTTTTTCAGAATAAACAGTTAAATTATTATCTATTTTTTTTACTTCACAATCCGGTATGATTTTAATGTTCAGATTATTGCAGGCTTCAAGCAGTATATCAAGAACCGTTTGTGCTTTTAAGGAATAAGGATATATGCGTCCTTCATCTTCTTCACATAAAACAAGTCCTATACTGTTGAAAAATTTTCTGACTTCGCCGCTGTTTTCGGCATATTTATTTGTAAGATTGCATCTTCCGTTTCCCGTTGCAAGAATTTTTCGCCCGGGAGAGGATAGCCTTTCAAGAACTACTACTTTTTCACAGGGGATTCTCTGTTTCAGGCTTATGGCAGCGGCAAGTCCTGCTGCACCTGCGCCTATGATAATTGTGGTCATATAATCTCCGTAACAAAATATGTGTATAATTTCTTATATAATAATATAAAACATAAATAAATGCAAACTTTTTTATGAATATGCTTGACTTGCTGTAAATTATATGGTATAGTGTGAATACCTCGAAAAGGGGTTAATTTTTTTGCCCTTTTTTCTGTGCTTTTTGCCTGAGGGAGATTAGAAATCGAAATAAATTGGAGGTGCCAAAATGAGAGTTAAAGTTACTTTAGCTTGCACTGAATGCAAACAACGAAATTATAACACAATGAAAAACAAAAAGAACACTCCAGACAGACTTGAAATGAACAAGTACTGCCCGTTCTGTAAAAAGCATACTCTTCACAGAGAAACAAAATAACGGAGGATAGCAATGGCTAAAGATAATAAAGCTGAAAAGGAAACCAAGCCTGCAAAGGCTGAAAAGAATTCCAAAAAAGCTGATAAGAAAAAGAAAAAAAATAATCCGTTCAAATCCATTGCTGCTTTCTTTAAAAGCACAAACGCAGAGCGCAAAAAGGTTGTTTGGCCCAATGCCAAGGAAACCATTAAAAACGCTGCAATTGTGCTTGTTGTTACTCTTGTGGTAGGTGTTGCAATCTACGGCATTGATTCACTTCTTACTCTTGGAATGAAGCAGGTTAAAAGCCTTGCCGACAGCACAACAGTAAGTGCAGAGGCTGATGATTCGGCTGATTCTGATGCAGATATTGTTGATGATGATACTGCTGAAAGTACCACAGCCGATACAACTACCGCTGCTGAAACTACAACTGCCGAAAGCACCACAGCCGAGTAAGCTGAATTTTAATTACGGAGGCTCTTTATCCATATGGAAGAAGCAAAATGGTATGTTGCTCACACATTTTCAGGATATGAAAACAAAGTAGCAAGTAATATTCAAACTGTTGTTGAAAACCGCAATCTTCACGATTTAATTCAGGAGGTTTCAGTGCCGACAGAAACAGTTGTTGAAATTAAAGAGGACGGAAGCAGAAAAGAAGTGGAAAGAAAAATCTTTCCCGGCTATGTTCTTGTAAAAATGGTTATGAATGACGATACATGGTATGTTGTTCGTAATATTCGCGGCTGCACGGGCTTCGTTGGTCCTGAAAGCAAGCCTGTTCCGCTTACGGAAGAGGAAGTTAAGAAACTCGGCGTTGAAAAAATCAGTGTTGAGATTGCTTATGCAGAGGGCGATTTGGTTAATGTTATTGACGGTCCGCTCGAAGGCTTTTCGGGAACGGTTGATTCCGTGGATGTCAGCAAAAACAGCGTTCAGGTTACAATATCTATGTTTGGTCGTGAAACTGCTGTTGAATTTGAACTTGATCAGTTAGAAAAGATTAAGGATTAATGATTTAAGTAATTTGCAGTATATCTGCTTGTTATTCATCGCTTTGCGGTGAGTGGGAGGGGAATTGCTTCCCCGCCAAACCACATTATTTAGGAGGAAATTATTATGGCTCAGAAGGTAGTAGGTTTAATTAAACTTCAGATTCCTGCAGGCAAAGCAACTCCGGCACCACCGGTAGGTCCTGCACTCGGTCAGCATGGTGTAAACATCATGGCTTTCACAAAAGAATTCAATGAAAGAACAAAGAATGACGTTGGTCTTGTAATCCCTGTTGTTATCACAGTTTTTGAAGACCGTTCATTCACATTCATCACAAAAACACCACCGGCAGCGGTTCTTATTAAAAAGGCTTGCGGAATAGACAAGGCTTCAGGCGTTCCAAATAAGAATAAGGTTGCAACAATCACAAAGGCACAGATTCAGCAGATTGCTGAAACAAAAATGCCTGATCTCAATGCAGCTAATCTTGAAGCAGCAATGAGCATGATTGCAGGCACCGCTCGCAGCATGGGTGTAGTAGTAGAAGACTAATTCCCCGTGTGGGAGGAAAAATCCGATTAACCACTGGAGGTAATTTATTATGAAACACGGAAAGAAATATACAGACGGTGCTAAACTTGTAGACCGTTCAAATTTATATGACAGTGCAGAAGCTCTTGATCTTGCAATCAAAACAGCAACTGCAAAATTCGATGAAACAATCGAAGTTCATGTTCGTTTAGGTGTAGACTCACGTCATGCAGATCAGCAGGTTCGCGGCGCAGTTGTTCTTCCTAACGGAACAGGTAAAGATGTAAGAGTTGCAGTATTCGCTAAGGGTGATCTTGCAAAGGCTGCTGAAGAAGCAGGTGCAGATGTTGTTGGCGATGCTGATCTTGTTACAAAAATTCAGGGCGGCTGGATGGATTTTGATGTTGCCATCGCAAGCCCGGATATGATGGGTTTTGTTGGCCGTTTAGGTAAGGTTCTCGGTCCGCGCGGTCTTATGCCGTCACCTAAAGCAGGCACAGTAACAATGGATGTTGCTAAGGCTGTTGCAGAAGCTAAGGCAGGTAAAATTGAATACCGTCTTGATAAATCAAATATTATTCACTGCCCAATCGGCAAGGCTTCTTTCGGCACAGAAAAGCTTCTTGAAAACTTCAATGCACTTCTTGATGCTGTTATCAAGGCTAAGCCGGCAGCAGCAAAAGGTCAGTACATTAAATCCTGTGCTGTTGCTTCAACAATGGGTCCGGGCGTTCGTATCAATCCGAATAAGGTTGGCACAGGCGTTTCTGCAGAATAATATAAATAAGGTGTTGACAAGGCGCATTGCCTTGTGTTACAATACATTCGCTGTTCAACCAAAGACAGCAGGTACCTTTTTAGGTGTAAGTTTACCGCCTGCCGAGGAATGAGCATTCAGATTAATATATAATTATTATGTATTTATTATGAATTGTTGTGCATTCCTCTTTAGGAATGCACTTTTTGTTATTTGGAAAACAGCCATAAAGCCCGTTATTTAAACGGCAAATAATTATGGAGGTATAATTAATGCCAAGCACAGTAATTCTTGAAAAGAAACAGGCACAGGTTGCTGCTCTTGCTGAAAGAATTAAAGGCTCTATCGCAGGCGTTATTGTTGACTACAAGGGTATCAATGTAGAAGATGATACAAAGCTTCGTAAAGAGCTTCGTGAAGCAGGTGTAGAGTATACAGTTGTAAAAAATACTCTTCTGAAAAGAGCTGCTGAAAATGCAGGTCTTGCAGGTCTTGATCCGATTCTTGAAGGCACAACAGCAATCGCAACAAGCGTTGATGACTATGTGGCATCAGCCCGCATTCTTCAGAAATATGCTGACGGTCATGATAATTTCAGCCTTAAATCAGGTTATCTTGATGGTGAAGTTATTGATATGGCAAAGCTTCAGGCTCTTGCTAAGCTTCCGTCAAGAGAAATTCTTCTTGCAACAGTTTGCAGCGTATTTAATGCACCGATTGCAGCATTTGCAAGAGGCGTTCAGGCTATCGTTGACAAGGGCGGCGTAGAAGCATGCGAAAAGGCAGAGGCTCCTGCTGAAGAAGCACCTGCAGAAGAAACAGCTGAATAATCAGCACAATTAAATTAAAAAATACTTTATTTGGAGGAAATAAAAATGGCATCAGAGAATGTAACAAAAATTGTTGAAGAGCTTAAAACTCTCACAGTTCTTGAGCTTTCAGAGCTCGTATCAGCAGTAGAAGAAGAATTCGGCGTAAGCGCTGCAGCAGCAGTAGCAGTAGCAGCTCCGGCAGACGGCGGCGCAGCAGCTGCAGAAGAGAAAACAGAATTTGATGTTGTACTTACAGATGTAGGCGGCAACAAGATTCAGGTTATCAAGGCTGTTCGTGAAGCAACAGGTCTTGGCCTTAAAGAGGCTAAGGAAATTGTTGACGGTGCACCTTCAACAATCAAAGAGGCTATGCCAACAGCAGACGCTGAAGCTCTTAAGGCTAAGCTTGCTGAAGCAGGCGCAACTGTTGAACTTAAATAATTCAGTTCTCTATAAAAGGAAAGACGATGTGATTGCTCACATCGTCTTTTTTTGTATTACTTTTATGTAATACAAAACAGGAGAAAAAATTAATGAATTTTTAAATAATTCGTTGTTTGTGCTTTTTTAGCAGATATTCAAAAGGTTCAATAAAATTTGTGCTCTTCTTCATTGTCATCTTTATCTTTGGGCAGTGCGTTTAAAATCTTTTTTGCGTAATATGGAACAGAAATACAGATTGAAGTAAGCAGACTCAATATAATGACATCTATAAATTCTATTTCATTAAAAATTGCGAATATGTACCAAAGAATTCCTGTTGCAATAAATACAATTAAAGTAAAAATAACAATTTTCCTCCTTCTTTTAATAATCTTCAACGATGTTAAATGATGAATTGTATACCCTTTTGAGGTGCATATCGTCATTTAAACCGCCCTTAAAAGAAACGGAAACCCCCACACCGCTTGGGCTTATCGAAATGTTTGGTGAAACCGAAATTCTATAATGTGCATATGCACAGTCTATATAAAATTCATTAAATGTGCCTGAAGTTGCTTTCATTATGAATTTTCCGGTACCTGTATAAGCAAAATAGCCGTATGTTCCAATAGGCACCCTTGCATATATGGATTGATTATCATTAACATTCCATTCCACTTTTGCTGTTGTTGTAGCAGCACCGGCAACATTTGGATTGATTTTAGTTAAAGTAACAGCTACATTATTTCCGTCAACTTTTGAATAATTTATTGTTGCACCGCTTGTAGTTTTCCAAGCAACAGCAACACAATCAATGTATTGAATCAATGTTGTTTTATTCCATTTCCAGGAAACTGTGCCGGTTGCCTGCTTTCCATTAGTTATATTACTGAACTTTAAAGTAATTGTAAGAGAATTAGAGTTGATCTTTCCTCTTGCTTTTCCACCTGAAGCAACATAATTTCGAAGTTCACAAATTTCTTCCGGAGAATAATTGTAAAGAGCAAGAATTTCGTCACTTAATTTTGCTCTTTCGGAAAGAGCTTCAAAATAATTAAAGGTTTGGATTTCTTCAATTTCTTTGTTTGTATATCCCATTTTTTGTAATTCTTCATCAGAAGTATTTTTCAGTTTTTCTATTATCTCTTCTTCACTTACAATGAATGTTTGGCTGTTTGGTTCGTTTTCGTTTGCAAAAGCGCTCATTGGAATAATTGTAATTAAGATTACTACTAAAACAGCAGAAATTATTTTTTTCATAATATCATATTTCCTTTCAAATTTAAATTTTATATTTTATATTTTAAGAGTAAATAAACCATCGGACTCTCCTCCAATTTGGAAAATTTTGGAATAATATTCCTATTCAACAATAACACATAAATATTTTATTGTCAACAATATGTTTTCAGGAAAAGTATTTACAGAAAATATATTGTATGCTAAGGATAAAACCGGGATCATTTCAAACGCGTAATAACAGCCATATCTTTTGAACAAAACACTATGCCAACAGCAGATTCTGATGCAGGTGCAACTGTTAAACGCAAATAATTCAGTTCTCTATAAAAGGAAAGACGATGTGAGCAATCACATCGTCTTTTTTTATTACTTTTATGTAATACAAAACAGGAGAAAAAATTAATGAATTTTTTGAAATATGAATAGTTGTTTGTGTTTTTTAAGCACGTGCTCAAACGGTTCAATAAAATTTGTGTTCTTCTTCATTATCATCTTTATCTTTGGGCAGTGCGTTTAAAATCTTTTTTGCGTAATATGGAACAGAAATACATATGGATGCCAATGCACTTAATATAAGCCTATCAACAAATTCCACTTGATGGAAAAGTGAAAAAATAGATATAATAATTGATGCAACAATGAATATAATTAAACTTAACATATTTTGTCTCCTATTCGTAATTTTCTGTTACTTAATATATAAGTATAAAACTATTATTACTAAAAGCAGAAAAATAATCCATCCGCCAATGTGGCAAAGCTTTCTTTGCAGTGTAATACTTTCTTTCAAAAGTTCAGTAACGGTTTCTTTCTTTTCGGATACTTCTAATTCATTGTCTTTGTTCATCATCTGCCTCCTGAATTGTTAAAAAATTAATCCTTTTTATCTTCTTTGTTTGCCGAATCCTTCATTCCAAAATATTCATCCAATTCTTCCATGCTTTTAAAATTCGGTTTGTTTTCTTTATTTTTCATAAATAATCCCACAATACAGAATATTAATCCGATTATAGGTGAAAATAAACCGATTGTAATAATTATGTTTGAGAAAAAATCGGGTTCTCCGTTTTCCATTAAGCACCATGCGTAAGGAAAAAATGCAATCAGTGCAATTCCGAACAGCAATAATTTTATATCAATGTTATTTTTCATTTTATTACCCCCTTTTAAGCATATATAAGAATAGGCTCTATCTTGTATTCTTTTTTTGTTCCTGATAATGAAAAACTTACACTTCCGTTTGAGGCACTTATTGAAATACTTCCTAAGGCAATTTGTTTGTGGCAATATGCACTTTGAATATTATTTGCTGAATTTTTTGTAAAAATAACTCTGTATCTAATAAATGAAGAAATAGAAGATACGGATTTTGAATGGTTGTTTGTTATCCTATTACATACATGTCCTGATGCAGAAGCATTTATTAATTTAAAACGAATTGCTGCAAATGTTGTTGCACTGTATTCAAAATTCACACCGCTATTATTATTTGTTGTTTCCCATTTATAAGTCTTTTTTGTTCCACAACAATTAATTGTTTCTGATAAATATCCATATTTATTATTATATGTATTATCATATTTTCCGGTATGCCCTATTGTTAGTACATCTTCAAAAAAACAAGATGGGATTTTAAGCCAAGTAGCTTCAGCAGAGATAATATAGTATTTATAATTTGAAGATTCAGAAGCTAAAAGATACGATGTTCTAATTTTCATATAACCATTTGGGGATGTCCATTCGTTTAATGGTGTTATTGATGCCATATTTTCTCTGATTTTTTCAACAGCTACTGCACTTTCTGCTTCATTTTTTGATATATATTCCGTTTGCCCATCTTCTGAAACTTTAATATATTGATCAACAATTGAAATTTCATTAAATCCAATAGTTTCTAATATGATTTCGTCAGGTAAATTCGAATAATCCTGATTTGTATATTCAAGAATAAATTTGGCTAATTCAAGGTCATTAGTATCAGGAATCAATTCTTTTGTTTTTGTTACAAAATCTTCAATATTTTTATATGTAATGGTTTGATAGTTTTCTGATTTGTCAATTTGTTTTTCTATTATATTGTCTGCAATCGATTTAAAGCTTATTGCTTGATTTGATTGCCCGGCAAATGAATAAAATGGCATTGAAACCATAATCAATATGGAAAGCAAGGTGCAAAAAACTTTTTTGTTATTTTCATTAGATATTATTTCCTTTCAAATTTAAATTTTGTATTTTATGTTAAGAAAGTAAATAAACCATCGGACTCTCCTCCAATTTGTAAAAATTTGGTAAACTATCCCTATTCAACAATAACACATAAATATTTTATTGTCAACAATATGTTTTCAGGAAAAGTATTTGCAAAAAATATATTGTTTGCAAAGGATGAAACCGGGATCATTTCAAACGCGCAATAGCAGCCATATCTTTTGAACAAAGCACTATGCCACAGCAGATTCTGAATCAGGTGTAACTGTTAAACGTAAATAATTCAGTTCTCTATAAAAGGAAAGACGATGTGATTGCTCACATCGTCTTTTTTTGTATTGTTTAGCAATGGTTGATAACCCCCGGTTCTACCGGGGGGAATAGAAAGCTTCAGTAAAAATAAAACCGCCGAGCTTGAAGCAAGGCGA
>CAOKRT010000004.1 GCA_948471205.1 uncultured Oscillospiraceae bacterium
TGAATGTAGATACAGATGATGACGGAAAACCGGATATTAATATAGACACAGACGGAGACGGTAAACCTGATGTTGATATAGATACAGATGGTGATGATAAACCGGATGTAAATATTGATACAGATAAAGACGGCAAGCCGGATGTGAATGTAGATACAGATGATGACGGAAAACCGGATATTAATATAGACACAGACGGTGACGGTAAGCCGGATATCAATATAGACACAGACGGAGACGGTAAGCCCGATGTAAATATAGATACAGACGGTGACGGTAAGCCTGATGTAAATATAGATACAGACGGAGACGGTAAGCCCGATGTAAATATAGATACAGACGGAGACGGTAAACCGGATGTAAATATAGACACAGACGGAGACGGTAAGCCCGATGTAAATGTAGATACAGACGGAGACGGTAAGCCTGATATCAATATAGATACGGACGGCGACGGAAAAGCTGATATTGATATTGATACAGACGGAGACAGCAAGCCTGATGTAAATATAGATACAGACGGTGATAAAAAAGCTGATATTAATATTGATACAACGGGTGACGGCAAAGCTGATACTAATATAGATACAGACGGCGATGGCAAGGCTGATATCAATATCGATACAAACGGTGACGGCAAGGCCGATGCCAACCTGGATACGGACGGCGACGGTATTGCAGATACAAATCTTATCGGTGTTGTTGATACAGGTTCAACAGATATGATCAGATTAATTATGTACTCTGCTGTTGCAGTATTTGCTGTATTTCTTCTTATTCTTGTTACAAGAAGGAAAGAAAGCGAAGCAGAATAAGATAGTTTAATCGTATGCATTTTATTAAACTATAAATGAAGCAGCCCGGTCTGTTTATAGCAGACCGGGTGTTTTGCGTAAATATTGAAAATATAAGCAAAATGTATTATTGTAAAAAAGCATCAGTATAAATATATATGGAATAGAGTTTGGTTTTTATGAAAAGCAAAAAAATAATAAAATGGTTAATAAGTGTTATTCTTGTGTTTGTGCTTGGATACAGTTTATATAATGTTTATCTTATATCTATGGAATTTGTTGAAATAAACAGGCAGAATGAAATTGTTCAGGCTGAATATGTTGAATCGGATAATTCTGATGAAGAAGATGAATCTGATGAATTACAGATTAAATGGCAGCAGCTTCTTGAAACAAATCAGGATGTTATCGGCTGGATATATATTCCAGATACAAAAATCAGTTATCCTGTTGTGCAGGGCGATAACAATGAAAAATACCTGCGGCATGATATTAACGGAAAATATGCTAAAACGGGCACCATTTTTGTGGACTGCCATAATCTTAATCCGTTTTACGATTTTAATACCGTTATTTATGGACATAATCTTATGAATAACAGCAGTATGTTTTCTGAACTTGTGAAATACAGAAAACAGTCCTTTGCAGACAGTCATCAGATAATATATATTTATCTTCCCGATAATTCTTATTTAAAATATAAAGTGGTTTCTTTTCATAAGGTTGATGCACTTTCCACAGATGTTTATAATACGACTGTTCCTGATAAGCAGAATTTTATAAACAGTATGGAAGCAGGCAATAGAATTGCATGGGATTTTGATGATGAAGATATTTCCTCTGTAATAACACTGTCCACATGCACAAATATTAAAGAAAATGAAAGGTATATTCTTCACGCTGTTATGGTGCAGGAATAAGTTTTAATTATTGTATGACCGAAAAGGAAAGATTGACTGCAGGATTGCTTTTTGATCCTTGGGGGGCTTGGAAACGGCAAAGCCGATTGTAATCGGAAATAATGTGTGGATTGGCGCCGGCGCTGTCATTCTTGCAGGAACGGTAATAAGAGAAGATTCCATAATCGGTGCAGGAAGCGTTGTAAAAGGGGAGATACCGACTAATGTTGTTGCGGCCGGTGTTCCGTGTAAGGTGCTGCGAAACATAACAGCAAAGGATAAAAAAGAATATAAATAATTATAATCAAAAACTTCCTCAAACCGGGGAAGTTTTGTGTTTCTCAATGCCTGGGATATGATTCTATCTTCGTACGGTTAAATGATACGGAATGAAAAATTTTTTCATGTTTTCTTGTTTTTGGTATTGACTAAAACACTATAAAATGGTATTATACTAAAGTCGTAAAGATAGATTTGGGCCATTAGCTCAGTTGGTCAGAGCTCCCGGCTCATAACCGGTCGGTCCGGGGTTCGAGTCCCTGATGGCCCACCAAATCTAGGGGTATAGCTCAGTTGGTAGAGCAGCGGTCTCCAAAACCGCGTGCCGAGGGTTCAAGTCCTTCTGCCCCTGCCAAAATCGGAAAGAGTCGCTTTTGTGACTCTTTTTTCTTTTTCGTTTGTAGAAATGATTTTGAATTCGAGGCACGCGGAGCGTGTCGTAGGGTGCGGGTCTCCGGTGGAGATCTCTGAATACCGCAGGTATTCAGAAGCACCGACCGAGCCGGCAGGCGAGAACAAGTCATTCAATTATAAATATTGCAAAATTAAATTAAAGATAATGTCGTGAAACTACGTGATTTCAAGGCTATTCCTTTGTTATTCTAAGGTTGGCACGCGGCCTGAAAATTCTCATTTTGACGCTCAATTTGAGCCTCAATTACGCATGTTTCCAACAATTCCGTCTGCTACATCATCAATATAGCATCAATCGGCAACTGTGTTTTTTGTAGTTTTCTGCCTTTTTCTTTGTTTACTGCGTCACAAATTTTGACCGCCCAAGTTTTTGCTTGGGCGGTCGTTTTGGTTACATTTCAAATCCTTCGGTGATACCGTTGAGCCTTGATGTGTCTTTTTTCACATAATACAACTCCGTAATTTGCGAGGTGCTGTGTCCGAGCAGGTCGGTAACTTGTTTTGGGGTGAGAGAGTACCATCTGCTTGTTTGATACCATTCACCAGATTGGTTGCAAATGTGTGGCGGAGACTGTGCAATCCTTTTGTTTCAAGTTATGCCGTTTTTAAAATTCGGTAATATCATGTTCGGAAGTTTACTGGTCTTGTGTAGTCAACGTTTTTGTGCAGAAATTTAGACCCTTTCTAAGTACAATACAACACCGGAAGTAGTTTCATGTGTTCGGAGATGATTGATAGATTAAAATGAAAGTGCTATAATGACATAAACAGAAATTCGGTTGGGGGATTAACAAGATGCAAAATGACAGAGAATTTTGGGAAGCATTAGATGCATTGGCAGCGAATTCGGAAATTGTAATTGACAGACCAAAAGGAACTGCACATCCTAAGTATCCTGATTTTATTTATAGAGTTGATTACGGATATTTAAAAGATACATCATCTATGGACGGTGCAGGGATAGATGTATGGGTTGGAAGCGGCGAAAAAAAGATTGATGCAATTATGTGTATTGTTGATTTAATAAAAAGAGATTCAGAAATCAAAATATTGATTGGATGTACTGAAGAAGAAAAAACGGTTGTATATGAAATGCATAATAATACACGGTTTATGAAAGGTGTTTTAATACGTCGGTAAATGGGACTTTCAAACCATAAAATTATGAGTAATTATTTAACGAAGAATTTTTTATAGACGATGAGAAATACAGGCAAGAAAAGCGGCAGAGGACAAAGACTCTGTCGCTTTTCTTTTCAGAGAGTAATATTTTATTCCGGAAATGAAAAGTTTCATATAGAGATGATATAGTCAAAAATTTTTTAATTAAAGATTGCTTTTTTTAGTTTATTTGATATAATTGTTCTATATAGAAATATTCTAACAGGAACAGAGGTGGTATAGTTGGAAACAAAAGGCGGATTTTATATTACGCAAATTAAACAACTTCAAGATAGAATTTTTGAACGGTTACTACTTGAAAATGGCATCGAAATAAGCGGCGGGCAGGGACGAATTCTATTTATTCTATGGAAAACAGATAATCTTACGATTAGTGAAATCAGTAAGAAAATCTCCCTTGCAAAAAATACTGTGTCTGTTGTAATAAACGGAATGGTAAATAAGGGAATTGTGGAAAGAAATATTAACCCGCACAATCGCCGGCAAACGATTGTGTCCCTTACTGCGTATGCAAAATCTTTACAGGAAAAATATGAAACGGTATCTCAGCAGATGAATGTATTATTTTATCAAGGCTTTTCAGAAAAAGAACAAAGACAATTTGAACAGTATCTTGCCCGAATACTTGAAACCCTGATTGAAAATCTGCATGCAAACCAATAACTTTTTATGAGGAGGAAAATATCCTATGAAAACAAGAGATTATATTATTAAGTTTATTAAAAAACAGAAAGTATCATTTATTGCTTCTGTAGATGAGGACGGGTTCCCCAATGTAAAAGCAATGTTTGTACCACGCAAGATAGAGGGAAATTGTTTTTATTTTTCAACGAATACATCCGCTGTGCGCTCGCAGCAGTTTATAAAAAATCCAAAGGCAAGTATTTATTTTTTCAGCAAGGGACTTTTTAAATATGAGGGCATTATGCTAACCGGTACAATGGAAGTTTTACAGGACGATAAAACAAAGCAAGAAATCTGGCGCACGGGAGATACTATGTTTTATAAGCAAGGCGTAACGGATCCGGATTACTGTGTATTAAAATTTACGGCAATAAAGGGAAGATATTATTGTGATTTGAAAACGGAAAGTTTTGAAATTGAGGACTTAAAATGATGGAATGAAACGGATAATTGGTTCTGTTTGCAGCAATAAAGCTTTTGACGTAATTAAATGAAGCATTTGAAATGATTCCAAAGGAGCGGAGTCTTTTATCAAAAACGGAAAAGCCGCATATTGTCCGCTTGTAACACATACAGTCAAGCAGGAAGCGCAAATATCAATTATTAATATTGCGGCGAAGTACGGCTGCCGTTATTTATGATTATTTTACCTTAAAATAATCATAAATTAGGATGAAAAGTGCCGTTAAATAAGTTATAATGGTTCTGACAGAGAATAAAAGGAGCTTTTATTATGACCAAAAAATCAAAATTAATTAGAACAATAAAAATTACGGCGGGCATTTTGCTGTTAATAACCGTTGCTGCTGCAGGTATATTGTTTTTTCCTTTAACAGGAGAAAAACATACAGAAATATGGAGTGCCGATCAGCAGTTTGAAATTGCAGACATTCAGACAGTTGAGAAAAACAGCGAAGATTTTAAAATTCTTATGTTCACAGATACGCAGCTTTGGGCCGATCCCGGAAAAAACAAAGAATGTTATGAGCAGATGGATGCGCTTGTTGAAAAAACGCATCCGGATCTGATAATTCTTCCGGGTGATATTTTATCGGCAATGTCAAGCCGGTTTTCTATAAGCAATTTTATTTCGCATATGGAAAGCTATGAAATTCCATGGGCACCTGTTTACGGTAACCATGATAACGAAATACCGTCAAACAGTCTTAACTGGCAGGCAGATAAATATATGGCGGCCGAGTATTGCCTGATGCAGAAAGGACCGTCCAATCTGTATGGCTGCGGAAATTATGTAATAAATATAACGGAAAACAGCCAGCCGGTGTACTCCTTGTTTTTATTTGATAACGGCAGATATATTCAATATGATAACGGCGAAACAAAAGAAGTTTATATGGGTTATGAGCAGATTGCATGGTATGAATGGAATATCAAAGGAATAGCACAGGCAGCAGGCAGAAATGTGCCGTCTATGACCTTTTCTCATTTTGCACAGCCGGAATTCAGAGAAGCGGTTGAAAAATACGGCATTGTATCAGATGAAGGAATTTATACAATTCCGGAAGAATACGGTTTTGGATACTGTCAGTATCTTCCTGCAGTTTCACCGGTTAAATCGGGATTTTTTGATAAATGCAAAGAGCTGGGTTCTACAAAATATATCTTCTGCGGTCATGACCATGAAAATAGCGCAAGTATTACATATGACGGAATCACGATGACTTACGGATTAAAAACAGGTCCGTCACCGGTACCGTGGAATTATGCAAAAGAAACAGGCGGAACACTGATTACGGTGAAAGGTTCGGCAGACAGCCAGTCGGTAAATATTGAACATATTGTTATGAATAAAGACAATACTTAATTTTTTCTGAAAAAATAAAAGCACTTCAATTATGTGGTATGATTGAAGTGCTTTTGCATTTTTATATTTTATATGCGTCAGTTATTTTCAGGCTGGTTATCCGGCTCTTCCGGCACAGGGTCCGGCGTGGGTTCCGGTTCAGGATCAGGCTCCGGTGCGGAAGTGGTGGTTGTTTGTGTTGTGCTTGTTGTGGGAGCAGTTGTAGCTTCAGTTGCAGGCGGCAAGGTTGTGGAAGGGAAAGCCGTGGTGCCTGCGGGTGCTGTTGTAGTAGTATAGGAAGTTTGCGGTCTTGTATTTGGCTGTGTATAGGACGGACGTGTACTCTGCGGCGCTCTTGTAGAGGAACTGCTTGTTGTTTCGTTCGTCTGTGAAATGTCAGATGATGATTCCGTTTCCGTTTCGGAAGCAGATTCATCGGTAAGCGCTTCTGTATCCGACTCTGATAAATCAGATATATCCGATACAGTATTTGAATTGTTTACGGGAGCAGAAGGCTTTTTTGTGATATTTATAACAGCAAATACAATTCCGGCAATTACAATTAAAAGTACCGCTGCAATTATAATGGCTTTTTTATTTGAAGAAGCCGGTTTTTCCTCTGTTTCATTCTCTTCTTCAGATACATTTTCCTGTTCTTTTTCTTCTGCCTTATAATTTTTTTCCGCAACAACAGCGGCGGCATCCTCTATAATTTTATTGATTGTTGCATCAGCAAGATTATAATCGAATAAATCAAATTCCGAATTCAGAATATAAGTTAAGAATGAAACAGGATTTGAAATAACCGATAATTTGCTGTTGCTCTTCTGCAATTCTGCAATTTTTGTTTTTACGGTATGAATACCGTTATTCAAGAAGGAATGAACGGCTTTTTCCGTGCATTGAAGGGACTTTGAAATTTCTGCTGCAGATAAATCCTCAAAGCAGTAAAGCAGCAGGCTTACTTTCTGTGCATTGGTAAGCGGCGAAAGTAAAGCGGCAGAAATTTTTTTGATTTCTTCATTCGATAAGGCAAGCGAATTTGCATTAAAATTTATATTGCCTTTTGGAAATGATTTGTAGGAGTCGGCAGCAGTGTTTTGTTTTTCTTCGGCAAACATAGATGTGTTTTTGCCCTGTAACAGCGTTTTTGCAATGTTTGCAATTACAATTCCGATCCACTTGGAAAAGTCCGCGGGATTGGATAAAAAGGTTATATTTGATAATGCTTTTACATATGCCTCATTAAGAATTTTTTTTATATCGGCATCGTTTTTTATATATTTGGATGTAACAAAATATTTTTCTTTATATACAGCAATGATTATAGTGCTCCATTCAACACTCTTTCCTTCTTTTGCAAGCTGAATTGCATCAGTAAGCGTCATAATATTCTCCTTGATGAATTTATATATAAAATTCTGTAATTATATTATTATAGATGATATTTTACTTAAATTTGCTGTTTTAGTCAATATTAATAATGTTTTTTTGATATTCTTTCATAATATTGATATTTATTGATGTTTGAATTTGGTTATAAATTATACAAATATTAATAATTTGTAATATTTTTACCAAAATATTGTAGATTAGTTGTATATATGATATATTATTCTACAATAAATTTATATTTGGAGTGATTTTCAAATGCCTTTGTGGGCGCAGCTTCTTTTACAGGTAGTTCTTATTATGATTAATGCGGTTTTTGCAAGCGCGGAAATAGCCATTGTTTCCATGAACGATGTTAAGCTTGAAAAACTGGCAAGAAACGGGAATAAAAAAGCAAAAAGGCTTGTTAAGCTAACTTCAAAGCCGGCTTCTTTTCTTGCAACCATTCAGGTTGCAATAACGCTTTCCGGCTTTCTTGGTTCTGCATTTGCGGCAGATAATTTTTCGGAAATACTGGTTGATTTCATCTTGAAAACAGGCGTTACTGTTTCACGTTCAACACTTGATACAATTGCGGTTATTGTAATTACAATGATTTTGTCTTATCTTACGCTTGTTTTCGGAGAACTTGTTCCAAAACGTATTGCCATGCGCAAAACAGAAAATCTTGCGCTTAGCGTATCCGGATTAATTTCTGTTATTTCAAAAATATTTGCGCCGCTTGTATGGCTGCTTACCGTTTCCACCAATATTGTACTTCGCTGTCTTGGCATAGATCCCAATGCGCAGGATGAAGAAGTAAGCGAAGAAGAAATCAGAATGCTTGTTGATGTGGGCTCTGAAAAGGGAATCATTGATAAAGATGAAAAAATGATGATAACAAATATTTTTGATTTTAACGACAAGGAATGCGGTGAGTTTTCAACGCACAGAACAGATATTATAGGTCTTAATGCGGATGAAACCGTTGAAAACTGGAATGAAATTATATCCGAATCAAATCACAGTCTGTATCCTGTTTTCAGGGATAATATTGATAATATAGTAGGCGTGCTTGATTCAAAAAGATATTTTCGTCTCAGGGATAAATCCAAGCAGTCCGTTATTGAAAATTCAGTGTCTTCGCCTGTATTTGTGCCTGAAAATATGAAAATCGATTTCCTTTTTGACAATATGCAGAAAAGCAGAAATCATTTTGCCGTTGTGCTGGATGAATACGGCGGAACGGTTGGCATTATTACAATGAATGATTTGCTGGAAGAAATAGTAGGTAATCTGGAAAATGAAAAAAGCGATATGAATGAAGAGCCGGATATACTGCAGCTTGAGGAGAATAAATGGCGGATTAAAGGTTCTGTTTCTCTTGATGATGTTGCTTCCATGCTGGATATTAAGCTGCCTGTTGATGAATATGAAACCTTCAGCGGATATATTTTCGGAATTTACTGCACAATTCCGAAGGATAACACAGAGTTTTCCGTTGAAACAGAAACGCTTGCCATTCATGTTTTAAACACAATGAACCATACTGTTGAAAAAGCAGAAGTAACCTTAAAATAAAACCGATTTGCCCTGCGGAAATTTATTCGCAGGGCATTCTTTTTTGTTAAAAATGATTGAAATCTTAAAATCAATATAGTAAAATTAATTTGAAATAGCGGCGGGGGGAATTTTATGGATAATTATGTAATAAGCGGCAGGGAAACACTGGGTATTGAATTCGGTTCTACCAGAATTAAGGCAGTGTTAATTGATGAAAACTGCAATCCGATTGCATCCGGAGACCATGTTTGGGAAAATCGGTTTGAAAACGGTTACTGGACATATCATTTGGAAGATGTTTGGTGCGGATTACAGCATGCATATGCGAAGCTGAATGAGGATGTTTTAGCAAAATACGGTGTAAAAATCAAAGAACTTTCATCAATCGGTTTTTCTGCTATGATGCACGGTTATCTTCCGTTTGACAAAAACGGAAATCTGCTTGCAGAATTCAGAACCTGGCGCAATACAACAACGGAAAAAGCCGCAGCAGAGCTGACAGCGCTTTTCGGATTCAATATTCCGCAGAGATGGAGCATAGCACATCTTTATCAGGCTGTTTTAAACGGGGAAGAGCATGTTTCTTCTGTTTCTTATTTAACAACACTGGCAGGCTATGTTCACTGGAAGCTGTCCGGCGAAAAGGTGCTTGGAGTTGGCGACGCATCGGGAATGTTCCCTATAGACAGTGAAAGCGGCGGCTACAATGAAGAAATGCTTGATAAATTTTCTGGTATTGAAGCGGTTAAACAATATAAATGGAATATAAGGGATATTCTTCCGAATGTTCTGAATGCCGGTGAAAATGCAGGCACGCTGTCTGCATCGGGTGCGCTTCTATTAGACCCAAGCGGAACGCTGGAGCCTGGTGTGCTGATGTGTCCTCCGGAAGGGGATGCAGGCACAGGTATGGCTGCAACAAACAGTATTGCGGTTAAAACGGGCAATGTTTCTGCGGGAACTTCTATTTTTGCAATGATTGTTCTTAATCATCCGCTTTCAGATGTATATGAAGAAATAGATATGGTAACAACACCGGCAGGAAAGCCTGTTGCAATGGTGCATTGCAATAACTGCTGTACAGATTTGGATTACTGGGTTGGTATTTTCAGTGAATTTGCCTGTGCATCGGGAAGCTGTCTTTCCAAACCGCAGATTTATGATTTGCTTTATAATAAAGCCCTTGAGGGTGCTTCCGATTGCGGCGGAATTGTTAATTATAATTATTTTTCAGGTGAGCCTGTTGCGCATCTGCAGGACGGCAGACCGCTTTTTGCAAGAACGCAGAATGCCGAATTTAATCTTGCAAACTTTATGCGAAGTCAGATTTTTTCAGCAATGGCAACTCTGAAAATCGGTATGGAAATTCTTGAAAAGGAACATGTTGAGATTGATTGTCTTATGGGACACGGCGGTTTGTTTAAAACAAAATTTGTTGGTCAGAAATTAATGGCGGGTGCAATGAATACGCCTGTTGCTGTTATGGAGACAGCCGGCGAAGGCGGCGCATGGGGGATTTCGGTTCTGGCAAGATATGCAGCGGAATCAAACGGAAAAACGCTGGATGATTTCTTAAATGATAAAGTTTTTAATAAATATAACAGTTATGCTGTGCAGCCTGATGAAAAGGATGTAAGCGGTTTTAAAGAATATATGCGGCTGTATAAGGCGGGGCTTGCTGTTCAGAAGGCTGCCGCAGAAAATATATAAAGGGGTACAAGGTTATGGCTATTAAGGATTATGAATTTTGGTTTGTTGTAGGAACACAGTTTCTTTACGGCGAGGATATTTTTGAAACAATAAATGCACATGCGCAGGAAATGTGCCATGAGTGGAGCAGTAAGCTTCCGTGCAGAGTTACGGCAAAGCCGTGTGTGAAAACTTCTAAAGAAATACTTGAAGTAATGCAGGCTGCAAACTGCAGTGAACAATGCGCAGGTGTTATAACCTGGATGCATACATTTTCACCTTCAAAGGCATGGATTGCAGGTTTTAATGCGCTTCAGAAACCGTATCTTCATGTAAATACACAGTTTAACAGGGATATTCCGTGGTCTGATATAGATATGGATTTTATGAATCTGAATCAGTCTGCACACGGTGACAGGGAGCATGGTTTTATTTCTGCCCGTATGCGTCTTAAAAGAAAGGTTATTGCCGGTTACTGGAAAGATAATGATTTTCAGAATAAGATGGAAACATGGATGCGTGCTGCCGTTGGTGCGTGCGAATCAAGAAAAACACATGTTCTTCGTATATCGGATAATATGCGCAATGTGGCAGTTACAGACGGTGATAAGATTGAAGCGCAGATTAAGCTCGGTTGGCAGGTAGACCATTTCGGTGTAGGCGATATTATTAAAGAGGTTAATCATGTAACAGATGCTGAAATTGATGAGCAGATGGCGGAATATGAAAAACATTATATTATGGATACAGATAATATGGAAGCAGTAAGATATCAGGCAAGGGAAGAGGCAGCATTAAAAAAATTCCTTGAAAGATATGGTTTCAACGCTTTTCACACCAATTTTGAGGATTTGCAGGAATTAAAACAGCTTCCCGGTCTTGCCGCACAGGATTTAATGCGACAGGGTTACGGCTTCGGAGCAGAGGGAGACTGGAAGGTTGCCGCAATGCTGCGTGTGATGAAAGCAATGGCCGAGGGGCTGGACGGCGGCACCGTGTTTATGGAGGATTATACATACCACTTTGAGCCGGGAAATGAAATGCTGCTTGGTTCTCATATGCTGGAGGTTGACCCAAGCTGTTCGGCGGAACAGCCTAAAATTCAGGTGCATCCGCTTGGTATAGGAGACAGAGAGGATCCAGCTAGATTGGTATTCAGAGCGAAAACGGGAAAAGGCATTGTTGTTACCCTGGTTGATATGGGCGACAGACTGCGTCTAATCTGCAATGATGTTGAATGCAAAGAACAGATAGAAGATATGCCGAAACTGCCTGTAGCCGGTGTTTTGTGGAAGCCGCTTCCTTGTCTGCAGACCTCGGCAGAAGCATGGATTTATGCCGGCGGCGCTCATCACAGTGTGCTTTCTTACAGTCTTACGGCTGAAAATATGCGTGATTTCGCTGAAATAATGGGTATAGAATTTGTACATATTAATGAAAATACAGAAATCAATGCATTCAGAAAAGAACTTTTTTATAATGATATAGCCTATAAGCTTGGTATGTGAGGATTAAGAAATTATGCTTGAAGAACTGAAAGAAAAAGTCTATAAAGCCAATCTGCAGCTTGTTGAATACGGGCTTGTTGTGCTTACATGGGGAAATGTTTCTGCCATAGACAGGGAAAAAGAACTTGTTGTAATAAAACCGTCAGGCGTGCCTTATGATGAAATGCAGGCTGACGATATGGTTGTGATGGATTTAAACGGAAATAAAGTGGAAGGCGCACTTAATCCGTCATCAGATACACCTACTCATCTTGAACTTTACAGAAAATTCAATGGCATAGGCGGTATTGTTCATACACATTCAAGCTGGGCATGTTCCTGGGCGCAGGCCGGACGGGATATTCCTGCGTACGGCACTACCCATGCGGATTTTGCGAACGGTTGTGTGCCGTGTGCAAGAGGACTTACTGCCGAAGAGGTTGGCATAGAGTATGAGTTGAATACCGGCAAAGTAATTGTTGAAGAATTTGAAAAAAGGGGAATTAAGCCATCTGAATGTCCTGCTGTGCTTATTCACCGCCACGGTCCGTTTACATGGGGAGAAAATCCTTTTAAGGCAGTTGAACATGCACTTGTTCTTGAAGAAATTGCAAAAATGGCATCCAGAACGGAAAGAATTGCCGCAATGGGTAATTATGCGGATATCGGAATAGAACAGTATCTGCTTGATAAACATTATCAGAGAAAACATGGAAAACATGCCTATTACGGTCAGGGAAAATAATTGTAATGAAAGAATAAAAGATCTTTCATTGTCAGACAGAAATCTGAAATGCCCCAAATTGTGCAGACAGAACAAAATAGCCTATCTGATGTAGAAAATTAAATTGTTAAGCAAGAAACTGATTTCGTTTTTCTAACGGAGTCAGTTTTGTTTTCGTTTGAATACGGTGATTGTTGTAGTAGTTGATGTATTCAGCTATGAAGAGGCTATTCTGCTCATAGCTTTGGCGTTTTACTCAATGGATATACTCTGTTTTTAGGATTGAAAAGAAATTTTCAGGCATTGTATTGTCATATGGATTTCCACGTTTTGACATTGAGAGAAAAAGAAAGCCTTGGTTGTGTCATTTCTCGGGGTGAAAATAGGGCAAATATCCCTTTCTAAGCCTTTGAAAACACGCACAAGGTATTTGTACTCACCTGTGGTTATGTATGGAATTATGGGTTTTGGGTAACAAAAAACACCGTATTGCTACGATGTTTTTCGGTTATTCATATTCTATTTCAAAAGTCTTTTGATTCAATAATATCTCCGTCTAAATCATAAAAAATAAAACGAATAGGATCTCGTTTTGGTTTTTGAGCAAGCGGATCATTGCCGCCACTTCCATAATACTCATATCCTAAATTCTTACCATAAAAGAACCAGTTTTTATATTCATAGTAGTTTACTTGTTCATCCAAAAAGCTATGAACACTCGCCACCATCTTTATTCCATATTTTGTAACAATATGCTCTGGATGATGCGAAAATCCCATGACAAACAAGCCGGTTAAGATAACAACTACAATTAAAAAAACCGATATGATTCTTAAAACAAATGAAAATATACGATGAACAGATATTGTTTTGCGTGTATTTAACCATAATAGTAATATTCCGATACTTATTATTCCTGCACATATCAATATATTACGCGGAAGTATTCTAAATGTATTGTCCGTTACTTTTTCTATCACTGCCACTAAAACACTGCAAAACATAATTATTAAAAACGGGATTAATCCCCAAAATTTATTAACTGTTTTTTTCATCATAAGTTCCTCCAAATTCCAATTTGTCGTTCTTAATTAAATTAGATTAGATTATACCACTTCTTTGTAAACTTTTCTACCACTTCAATTATACTTGCAACTTTATGACTTCGTGAATACTTTCTGAAAAAGGAAAACTGCCATCAATCAGACAGCAGTTCTCTTTCGACCGATATTTCATTATAGTACACAATATCATTAAGTACAATCTTATCAACGCAGGCTCGAATGTTATTCGTTAATCCTATCCATCTCAGCATATCGTGTTTTATCCTTACGTTATGTATTTTTGCAATTTAAAAAGGACGATTTTTATCGTCCTATTATAAAAGTATAGCCCTCTTGCTTTAATTCTATTATCTGTTTTTTATATTTACTTAATATGTCTGTAGCTGCTTGTCATTAAAAATCCCTCCTGATGTTTATTTTACATCAAGAGGGATCTTTTTCTATTGTCCACTTTTTACGGTCTTGTTCAAAACGAAAGGTCTTTTATTTGTTATTTTTTCTTTAAATCATCCCATTTAACACCGTTTATATGGAATAAATCATCAAAATAATATACATTATTTTCTGTTTTGCCATGGCTTGGATACCAAACCTGCGCAAAGAAAGGATTTGTTTTTGCAATCGCATTATAATCCCATTTTTTCTGCGGAACAAAGCATTCGGGACACCAGTGTCCGCCAAGAAGGATAAGCGCAGGGCTTGCTTCAAATTCAGCACCGCAGTGACCGCATTTCCATTTCAGCTTTGAAGCAAGATCGCCGGTTTTCATTTTATCTGAAAGGCATTCGCCGCCGCGGAATTTTGCAGCCGTTTTCATATCTTCAATGTTAAGCTTGTTTTTTGGTTTGTTTTCATCATAGCCGTGGTCAAGTTTAAATCTTTCGGAAATGCCGGTTTTTTTATCAAAACTCATTATTTGATAATCAGCCCATTTTTTCGGTATTTTTTCCCATTCCTCTTTTGAACCGAAAAAGGCGTTAATACGGGTGGTATTGTTTTTATCAATCCAGTCTAATGTTCCGAAATCAGGTGTCTGCGCAATTTTTTTCATAAAAGGCTTTACAAAAAATGCAACAACATCTTTTGAAATTCTTTTGGCAAGCTTATATTCAAATTCAAGCTGGCTTGCAAGATATTTAAAATAATCCTTAATCGGCATATTGCCGCGGAAATGCAGGTAATCATCCAGTATATCGCTGTCTGCAAAGAAATGCCCGTGAAAGTTTTTTGTTATAAACCAGTTTGGCGAAAAAAGCTTTTCGGGCTTTGCCAATCCAAGGGTATCCAACAAAAGACTCATAAATTCATAATTTGAAATTCTGTATTCTTCACCGGAACCGATGTTGTAGAAACGGTTCCAGAAATCGCTGCCGAGATTTCCTTTCTGATCCTCAAGCACAAGATTGCACATAACTCTGCCCGCATCCTCAATGGTGCACCATTCCAGCACGCCGTTCAGCGGCACATGATACATAATGGGGTCAAGATTATTCAGAATGCTGGGGTAGAGAATGCCTGTCTGGCGAAGCACAACCCAATTTTTAATTCCACTGTCAACAAAAATGCGTTCGGCAACTGTTTTTGAAATTGCATAATGGTCATATATTGAAATTTTTAACGGATCGCCGCACCTGCCCCAATGGATAGGATAATTTCTGCCGCCTGTCTGCGCAACCGTGCCGATATAGCAAACCTTTATTGCATCGGGATCAGGCTGGGAAAGAACAGCTTTGCAGATGTTTTCTGCCGCGCCTATATTGGTTTTCTGTGTCAGATAAGGTTTCCAGTCTGCTGCAGGGGAAACCAAACCGCCGATATGAAGCACATAATCGCTTCCCGTAACGCCGTCCAATATGGCCTCATAATCAAGAAAATCACCCCAAATAACTTTAACATTGGGTCTTGCCATATAAGGAGAAAGCAGTTCTATATTTTTTTTGCTTTTTCTTGCAAGTATTTTAAGATTGATTTTTGTGGGCTTTTTCAGCATATACTGAATTGCCGACCAACCCATATTGCCTGTTCCGCCTGTAATAAAAACTGTTTTTCTGGACATTTATCACACCTCGAAAATATAAACAAATTCTAAACTAAATTATAAATAAATTCTAAACAGAATTCAATATCCTAAATTTTACAAAATAATGAACAGTTTTTTAACTTTAAAAAAACAGATGTAATATAAATGAATATTAATTCAGATTTTCATGCAATATAGGTTGACAATTCGGCGCTGTTGCGTTATCATATGTTAAAAGTTAATAATACCTTATCAAGAGTGGTTGAGGGACAGGCCTTATGACACCACAGCAACCTGCATTATGCAAGGTGCTAAATCCTGCGGTAAGATTAACCGGGTGATGAGTTTATTCAAACACACTCGATTAAGAGTGTGCTTTTTTATTGGAGGAAAAGATTATGTCTAAATATTTATTCACAAGTGAGTCCGTAACAAACGGACATCCTGATAAAATCTGCGATCAGATTTCAGATGCGGTTCTTGATGCTATGCTTGAACAGGATCCTATGAGCCGTGTAGCCTGTGAAACCGCCTGCACAACAGGTCAGGTGCTTGTTATGGGTGAAATTACTTCAAAGGCACAGGTTGATATTCCGTCTATCGTGAGAAAAACAGTATGCGAAATCGGATATGATGACGGAGCAAAGGGCTTTGACGGCAACACTTGTGCAGTTCTGGTGGCTCTTGATAAGCAAAGCACAGATATTGCCATGGGTGTTGACAAGTCATTTGAACTTAAAAATGCAGAAGAAGACGAATACAATCTTAACGGCGCAGGCGATCAGGGCATGATGTTCGGCTATGCCTGCAATGAAACAAAAGAGTTTATGCCAATGCCGATAAGCTTGGCACATAAGCTTTCCGCTAAGCTGACCGAGGTTCGCGAAAACGGCACTTTGCCATATCTTTATGCGGACGGCAAAACACAGGTAACCGTTCAGTACGAAGACGGAAAGCCTGTTAAGGTAACAGCCGTTGTTGTTTCCAGCCAGCACAGTGCTGATGTTTCACTTGAAACGCTCAGAAACGATATTATCGAAAAGGTTATTAAAACCACGGTTCCTGCCGAGCTTATGGATGATGAAACGGTTATTTATGTAAATCCCACCGGCAGATTTGTTATCGGCGGTCCGCAGGGAGACAGCGGACTTACAGGCAGAAAAATTATTGTTGATACATACGGCGGGTATGCACGCCACGGCGGCGGCGCATTCAGTGGAAAAGACCCCACAAAGGTAGACAGAAGCGCAGCTTATGCCGCACGCTGGGTTGCAAAAAATATTGTTGCAGCAGGTCTTGCTGATAAATGTGAGGTTGAGCTTGCCTATGCCATCGGTGTTGCAAAGCCTGTTTCCGTTATGGTGGATACCTTCGGTACAGGTGTAAAATCAAATGAGGAAATCGGTGCAATTATAGATAAGGTATTTGATTTAAGACCTTCTGCTATTATTAACCGCCTTGATTTAAGAAAGCCGATTTATAAAAATGTTGCCGCTTACGGTCATATGGGCAGGGAAGACCTTGGTGTTTCCTGGGAAAAAACCGATATGGTGGAAGAAATTAAAAAATATATGTAATAAATTGCTGTTGGTACTGCCGGTAAATCGGTTGAAATATACAGTCAATTGAATGTACAAATAAAAAAGCAAGAGGATTGTATGAAATCCTCTTGCTTTTTTATTTTATATTTCAACAAATATACGGTTTTAATTCAGGTTTCAGCATATTTCGTTTCATTTTATTAGTATACTTTTTTAATGATAACTAAAGATTTTAAGCAATTATAATTTACTGTCCTTATCAACAGCCTTATCAACAGCCTTATGAATAGCGGCTTCAAAGCCGTCTGCCTGCAGGGAAACAACACCCTCTATTGTGGTGCCGCTGGGTGAGCATACCTGGTCAATCAGCTCAAACGGATGTATGCCGCTTTCCAGAATCATTTTGGCGCTGCCCAGAACAGACTGTGCGGCAATCTGCAGAGCAGTATCCTTTTTCATTCCGTTTTTAACACCGGCTCTTGCAAGTGCATCTATAAACATATAAACAAAGGCGGGCGAACATCCGGCAAGTACACCGAATAATGAAAAACTGCTTTCCGGAAGTTCCATAATTTCCCCGACTGCTCCGAAGATTTTTTCGATTTCCTGCTTTTCTTCATCTGTTACTTTGCCGTTTGCGCAATAGGCACTGCATGCAGATGCAACCTTTGCGTTTATATTCGGCATTATACGAATAATTTTATTGTCATGTGAAAGGTTGTCCCTAATGAATTTAATGGTTTTTCCTGCCGCTATTGATATTAATACACTGTTTTTTTCTGCAAGTGCCGTATCAATGTCATTCAGCACCTCTGTTATCATATTGGGTTTAACTGCAAGCACAGCAAAATCGGAGTGTTTAACAACCTCTTTTGCATTTTCACAGGCAGTAACGCCGTAACGCAGCACTGCTTTTTCTACGCAGGAAACGGCAGAATCGTAAACGAATACTTCACTGCCGCTAATTATTCCTGCTTCTGTTATTCCTTTAATTATGGCTTCGCCCATATTTCCGCAGCCGATAAATCCTATGCTCATATTTATACCTCCGTTGTATATAACTTAAATATATACTATCACGCAAAGCGGAAAATATCAAATCTTTTTATTACTGTATTTCTTTTTCGTTGCATTTCCGCCTCTGATATGGCGTTCGGCCTTATTTTCCTGCAAAACCTTTTCCACCTGTTCATAAAGGGATTTGTCTATGTCATAAAGCCGCTTTGTTACATCAATATGTACAGTTGATTTGCTTATGCCGAATACAGCACCTGCCTGTCTTACAGTTGCGCCTGTATCTCTTATGTATTTTCCGATTTCAATACATCTTTTTTCTACGTTACCATTCAAGTGTTTCACCGTCCTTGGTAATATATATTTTGCGAAGCGGTAAGTTATAACCAAAGAAAGTGAATAATAAATTTTGCAGTAGATTTCAGTTTGTTTTTATGGTAATATGTATTGGATAAATGAATTTTCAGAAATACCGAATAAAATTTATATTATATCAATTTCAAAATACTATATGCGATATAAAAGCGGAGTTTATCAATGAAAGGCTGTGAGAAAGAATATGAAAATTCGCAGAGCGGAAACTGCCGATATTCCCCAAATTCATAATTTGCTGAAACAGGTATGTATTGTGCACCACAACGGCAGACCGGATTTGTTTAAATACGGTGAAAGAAAATATACAGATGAACAGCTTGCTGTAATCATTGCGGATGATTCAAAGCCGGTTTTTGTGGCGGCAGATGATGATAACAAGGTGATGGGTTATGTTTTCTGTATTTTTGAACAGCATACAGACAGCAATGTTTTAACCGATATTAAAACGCTTTATATTGATGATTTGTGTGTTGATGAAAATTTAAGAGGCATGCATATCGGCAAACAGCTTTATGATTTTGCTGTTTCTTATGCAAAAAGCAGCGGATGCTATAATCTTACGCTGAACGTGTGGAGCTGCAATAAAAAGGCAATGAAATTTTATGAATCCTGCGGTTTAAAACCGCAGAAAATTCATCTGGAAACAATATTTTAATAATGAACGGAGATTAGAAATGATTTACAGTTTAAAAAAAGACAATTATAAAACCTTTGAAGTTTTTTCACAGAATCTTTTGGCTCCCAGGGCATATTTTATTCCTTTTGCAGATATGGAAGAACTTGAAAAAACAGATATAAGAACAGAAAGGTACAATTCGTCCAGGGTTGCCGTTCTTTCAGGTGAATGGAATTTCAAATACTATGCAAAGCGCTCTGAAATGCCCGATGAATTTAATACGGATAAAGAGGAAATGGATAGTATTCAGGTTCCGTCTATGTGGCAGTATACAGGTTATGAAAAACCGTATTATGTAAATCAGCGGTATCAGTTTAAGGTAAATCCGCCGTATTTCCCCGAAGACTGCCCTGTTGCAGTGTATTCTAAAAAATTCATTATTGAAGAAGTTTCGGGAAATTTCAGTATAGCTTTTCTTGGAACGGCAGGCAGTCTGGATGTTTTTGTTAACGGAAAATATGTGGGCTACAGCGAAGGAAGCCATAATACGGCTGAATTCAATATAACAGATTTCCTTACAGACGGCGAAAACGAAGTGGCGGCTGTTGTTCATAAATGGTGTAACGGAACTTACATAGAAGCGCAGGATATGTTCAGAAGCAACGGAATTTTCAGAGATGTTCTTATTTACAGAACAGGTGATAATTCCATTTATGATTTTGAAGCCAAAACCACATATAATCAGGACGGCTCTTATATGCTTGATATAATTCCTGTTTTCAATATCAAAACGGAAATTCAGTTTAAGACAGAAATTAAGGACGGCGGAAAAACAATTGCCGAAAAAGCAATTAATGTTTGTCCGGGGAAAACAGATAAAATTACATTTGATGTGTTGGATGTTGAGGAATGGAGCGCAGAAATTCCGAAACTGTATGATTTGTATATTTCTGTTTTTGCAAATAACGAAACAGAAGAAATTATCAGAAAAAGAATCGGCTTCAGGCATGTTGAAATAAGAAAAAATATTTTTTATTTTAATAATAAAAGAATTAAACTGCTTGGTGTAAATCATCACGATACGCATCCGAAAACAGGCTATGTAATGACTGTTGAAGATATGGAAAAGGATATAAGGATTTTTAAAGAATATAATGTAAACTGTGTGCGTACATCACATTATCCTCCCGATCCGATTTTTATTGGGCTGTGCGATGAATACGGCATTTATACGGTTGACGAGGCTGATATAGAGGCACATGGCGTTTGTGAAATTTACAGACCGAATCTTATCAGCAATAATCCACAGTGGAAAGAGCATTACTGGGACAGGGTAAACCGTATGTTCCAGCGCGATAAAAACAGTGCAAGTGTAATTATGTGGTCTATGGGCAATGAAGCCGGGGGTTACAGATGTCAGGATTACTGCTATAAAAATCTTAAAGAATTAACATCTGTGCCAATTCATTACGAAGGTGCTGTAAGAACCAAAAGATGGTCTTATGATGTTCATTCGGAAATGTATACATCGCAGGAAAAATGTGAAAAGATTGCAGCAGGCAGGGGTCTGCCGTCAAAATATTATAAAAAGCCGTTTTTCCTTTGTGAATATGCGCATGCAATGGGTGTGGGCGCAGGTGATCTTGAGCGTTATGTGAAAGCATTTTATGCAAGTGATATTATGATGGGCGGCTGTATATGGGAATTTGCAGACCATGCAGTGTATCACAGTGACGGAAATTATGAATATACATACGGCGGCGATCATGGTGAATGGAAGCATGACAGTAATTTCTGTGTTGACGGATTGTTTTATCCGAACAGGGAACCGCATGCCGGAGCTGTTCAGATGAAGAACTGTTACCGTCCCATCAGAGCAAGGCATAAGGAAAACAACATTTTTGAGTTTACAAGCCACAGCTATTTCAAAAAGGAAAAATGCACAGTGGTATATTCCGTGCGCAATAACGGAGCAGAAACAGAAAGCGGAAAGTTTGATTTGGAAATTGAACCAACGCGCACCGTGGCAAAAGAAATTGAATATAAAACGGATGGTCACACCGTTATTGTATTCAGCTATTACAGCAGTGATTTTGAAATTGCAAGAGAACAGATTGTATTAAATAAAGAATATAAGGCACAGCCTGTTCAGAAGGGAACTGCACCTCAGGTCAGCTCAAGTGAAAAAAAGCTGTTTATAAACGGTGAAAATTTTGAAATGATCTATAACACAGAAAACTGCGTGATTGAAAGCTATGTTTATAACGGAAAGCAGTTTTTAAATCAGCATCCGCTCGGTATATCAAAAGGTTTTGTGCCGGAACTTTACCGTGCACCGCTTGATAATGATATGTATTTAAGCAAAAGCTGGCACAGAACAGCCATTGATAAGCTTGTGTTTTACCGTAAACGGCAGAAAGAATATTATTTTGTTTCCGATAATGCAGTTGTTTTAAATGCTGTATATAGTCTTTCAACGCCGAAATGCAGAAAGTTGGGAACGCTGGCAGTGCAGTATCAAATTAATGCCGGCGGTGAAATAGAGGTTGATTACTGCTATAAAAATCTTAAAGTTCATAATCCCGCAAGGCTTGGACTGACTGTGGAAATGCCGAAAAAATATGATAATGTTAAATATTTCGGTTATGATATGCTTACACTTTCTGATTTTAAAGAACATTCTGTATTTGATATTTCAGAACTGAAAGTGAAGGATATGCACGAACAGCATATCAAGCCGCAGGAAAGCGGAATGAGATATAATACCTATTGGGCAGAAATTACCGATGAAAACGGTTTTGGTCTGCGCTTTGAAAGCGAGAAATCGTTTGTTTTCAACGCAAGTCACTTTAATGTGGTTCAGTGTGCAAAAGCAATGCACAACGATGACCTGAAGGAATATGATACAACTGCCGTTCATTTGGATGGATTTATGCTCGGAGCAGGCTCAAATGCCTGCGGACCTGCTCCTGCCGCAGGTCATATTATCGGTAAGGTAAAAGAATACAGCAACAGCTTTACAGTTAAACCTGTAACGGGAAAGTAAAATGTTTAAAACGGGAATAGATATCATTCGGATTGCAAGAATTGAAAAAAGCCTTGAAAAAGACAGCTTTAAAAAAGCAGTTTTTACAGAAAGTGAAATTGCGTATTCTAAAAATGCACAATCCTTTGCCGGCATATTTGCCGCCAAGGAGGCATATTTGAAGGCTGTCGGAACAGGTATCAACTGCAGGCTTAATACAATTGAAATTTTGCATAACAGCAGCGGTAAGCCTTATATAAACGGTGTTGAAAAGTCTGATGTATCCATTAGTCATGACGGTGAATATGCCGTTGCTGTTGTTATTTTATGGGAGTAGTTAAGCTATGAGAATTTTAACTGCCAATGAAATGAAGAAAGCAGAGGAACTATCTTTTAAAAAATATTTTTCCGAAGCAGAACTAATGAAAAGAGCGGGCGTGAAATGTGCAGAAAAAATAATTGCCCATTACGGAAATATTATGAAGGATAAAAAGGTGCTTGTTCTTTGCGGAAACGGAAAAAACGCAGGGGACGGTTTTGTTATAGCAACGGAACTTATGCATTTTGGCGCAAAGGCTGAAATTGTTCTGTGTGACAAAAAGCCGTCCGTCAGAGAAGCGCTTGCATATTTTAATGAAGCGGTGAACAGCGGTATTCCTGTAACCGCATTTGCCGGCTGTGATTTGGAATGTTCCCTTATTGTAGACTGCATTTTCGGAACAGGATTTCACGGCGCACCGAAAGCACCGTTTGATGCTGTTTTTGATGCTGTAAACAGCAGTGGTGCGGCAGTTGTTTCTGTTGATACGCCAAGCGGAGTAAATGCGTCTGACGGTTCTGTAGTAAATGCGGTAAAAGCGGATTTGACAATAGCCGTTTCTGATTTGAAATACTGCCATGTTCTTCCGCCTGCAAATGAATACTGCGGTAAAACCGTAACGGTCAATATTGGAATTCCAAAGGATTGCTATAACGGTAACTATGCGCATACAATTACAAAAGCCTATGTGAAAGGCTGTTTTAAAAAACGAAATTTGAATGCACACAAGGGTTGCTTTGGCAGACAGCTTAATATTTGCGGAAGCTATGAAATGCCCGGTGCAGCGGTAATTTGCGCTAAGGCGGCGCTTAAAACAGGTGCAGGGCTTTTAAAATGCGCTTTTCCGAAATCCATATACAGTGTGATGACGGCACATTTGGTTCAGCCTGTTTTTGTGCCTGTAAGTGAAAATGAAAGCAAAACATTTTCAATGGGTGCGTTAACGCGTATACTGGAAGAAATAAAAGGGGCGTCCTGTGTTGCTGTCGGCTGCGGAATAGGCAATAATGATGACACACAGGTGCTTTTAAATCAGATTATAAAAGAAAGCGAAGTGCCGGTTGTTATAGATGCAGACGGCATAAATTCCATTATTCCGAATATAGATGTTTTGAAGGACTCAAAAGCAAAGCTGATTTTAACGCCGCATCCCGGTGAAATGGCAAGGCTTATACAGGAAGACGTTTCCTATGTTCAGCAAAACAGAATATCTTCGGCAAAAGCATTTTCCAAAGAATATGGCTGTATTGCTGTTCTGAAAGGAGCAAATACGGTTGTAACGGACGGCAAGGATGTTTTTGTAAATACAACGGGAAATGCCGGTATGGCAATGGGCGGAGCAGGTGATATGCTAACAGGCATGATGGCTTCGTTTATAGCACAGGGCATTCGTCCGTTTGATGCGGCTGCTTGTGCTGTGTATATTCATGGACTTTGCGGTGATATAACTGCAAAGGAAATCAGCCAAAGAGGAATGACGGTTGAAGATATGCTGGATCTTTTGGGTGCTTTAATGATTGAATTTGAGTAATGGATTTGATGGCGCTTGAAAAGAATAATACCTGTTTTTATTGCCGTAATACTTTTGTTTGCCGGCTGTAAAGTGAAAACCTATAACCCCGAAATTGCCGATTTCAGCCAAAGTGCGGCTGTTGAAACGGGCAGTTTTTCCTATACATGCGATATTTCGCTTTCGGAAAATGTGGTAACGGTTACTGCTAAATCAACAAATGCAAATGGGATGAGTATTGTTTATAACGGCAAATCTGCTATGTTTAAATATCTTGACATGGAATATGAAATTGTTTCAGATAAAATTGATTATACAAACCCTGCAAGGGCTGTTTTTGAGGTTTTTGAGGTTTTAAAGGCGGAAATGCCTGAAAATGCTTCAAAAACGGCAGACGGCTTCAGGTATGACGGAAAAACAGAGCTTGGCAGTTTTACCGTGCTTCAGTATGATGATTATTCCTATAAATCCATCAGTTTTAAGGATGCGGATATTCATATCGTTTTTGAATAAGTAAGGAGAATATAATGGCAAGAAAAATAAAGAATAAGGAATTAACAAATACAAGGCTGGCAGCCAATTACGGCGGCTGGGTATATTGCAGCGGCTGCAATGAAAATATAGGATACTTATGCTATGCAACTTATGATAGTATAGATTTCAGATATAAATGTGCCTGCAAAAGCGAGGGGCACTTATATATTGATTTTGATGACAGTGTGCAGGGAACAAACAGCAATAATGAACTGACGGTTATTAAAAACAGATTATGCTGTTCTGCAGACAGCCAACCCCTGATTACCGTGCTGGATAAAAAGCTTGATAATTATGAATTGAATATCACATGCAAAGCCTGCGGCAGTATTTATAAAAAAACGAAAAAAGAATAAAAAATAGCCTGTTCTAACTATCAGGCATTGCAACAAAGAAAACCACGAACACGGATTGTTCGTGGTTTTTTTATCGGTTTTTGTATATCTAAATCTATTATAATTACAATTTGCTAAGCAAATCGGAATTTTTTATATGAATTACAACATAAAATAAACCAAAGAACAATATTGTTCTTTGGTTTAAAAATTCATTACGGCATATCAATATTCAACAGGGGTTATTGGTGTAAAAGTTTTTGCAAAACGGATTTTTATTATTATTTTTTAATATCAGAAATAAATCTTTTAACTGCTTCAAAGCTTTCTGCGCTGATAACGTGTTCAATTCTGCAGGCGTCGTCCACCGCTGTTTCGGGATTAACACCAATTGCAATAAGCCAGTTCGATATAGCGGTGTGCCGTTCATATATTGTTTCGGCGATTTCCATTCCTTTTGCAAGCAAAGAAATATAACCGTTGTTATCAACCTCTATATATCCGTTTTCGCGAAGATTTTTCATTGCAACACTTACACTGGGCTTTGAATAATCAAGCTCATTTACAATATCAATAGCGCGCACAACGCCTTTTCTGTTTTTAATAATCAAAATAGTTTCAAGATAATTTTCTGCAGATTCGTGGATTTTCATAATGAAATATTCAACTCCGGGTTTTATTAATAATTATTTGGATTTAAACATAGTTTATCATAAACAAAGTGTTTTTTCAAATTTTTTACAAAATTTAATATTTTCTATTGACAATCAGGTTAGTTAATGCTAATATTATTCTTGGTTAGAGGGTTCTAACCATTTCTTTAGACATAGAGTTAGTTTAAACTATCACCAAAAGAGAGAAGTGAAATAAAGAATGCCTTTGATTTTAGCAGATATGGGTACGGAAAATATTATAAAACAAATCAGCGGCAGGCCTGAAATAAAAAAACATCTTGAAAATTTGGGCTTTGTGGTCGGAGGAACGGTAAGTATTATTTCTGCAATCGGCGGAAATTTAATTGTGAATGTAAAAAATTCCCGTGTTGCCATAAGCAGGGAATTGGCAAGCAAAATAATGATTTAGGAGAGAACAGATATGAAAACGTTGAAGGATGCGAATATCGGTAAAACAGTCAGGGTTGTTAAGCTTCACGGAGAAGGTGCTGTAAAGCGCCGTATTATGGATATGGGTATAACGAGAGGTGTAGAGGTACATATACGCAAAGTAGCTCCGCTCGGAGATCCGATTGAAATTACAGTACGGGGATATGAACTTTCACTCAGAAAAGCAGATGCACAGATGATTGAAATTGAAGAGTAGAATTTTCGGGCAAAGGCATCTTTGCCCTATATAAAAAACCATTAGTTAGTTTTAACTAATTAAAATGAAAGGATTTTTGAAGATGAATATTAAAATTGCGCTTGCAGGTAATCCGAACTGCGGAAAAACAACATTATTCAATGCACTTACAGGCTCTAATCAGTTTGTCGGAAATTGGCCGGGTGTAACGGTTGAGAAAAAGGAAGGTAAATTAAAAAAATACAGTGATGTTATTATCACGGATTTGCCGGGTATTTATTCACTTTCGCCTTACACACTTGAAGAAGTTGTAGCAAGAAATTATTTAATTTCAGAACGCCCGGATGCAATTCTGAATATTGTTGACGGAACAAACCTTGAAAGAAACCTTTATCTTACTACTCAGCTTACAGAGCTTGGAATTCCTGTTGTGGTTGCTGTGAATATGATGGATGTTGTAAGGAAAAACGGAGATAAAATCAATATTTTGGAGCTGTCAAAGGCAATCGGATGCAGGGTGGTTGAGATTTCTGCATTAAAGGGCACAGGAATTGTTGAGGCTGCCGAGGCCGCCGTTCAGGCAGCGCAGGGTGAAGTCACTATTCCTCAACATAGCTTCAGCGGCACTGTTGAACATGCACTTGCGCATATTGAAGAGGTTTCGGTTCACGATTTGCCTGAAGAACAGCAGCGCTGGTATGCAATAAAACTTTTTGAAAGAGATGAAAAAGTGATTTCACAGCTTGAGTTAAGCAGGGAAGTCATTGAACATATTGAAAAAGATATTGTTTCTGCCGAAAGTGAACTGGATGATGATGCGGAAAGTATCATTACAAATGAAAGGTACATATATGTTGCGTCAATCATGAAAGGCTGTTATAAAAAGAAGAACAAAAATAAGTTGACAGCCTCTGATAAAATTGATAAAGTGGTTACAAACAGATTTGCAGCGCTTCCGATTTTTGCGGTTATTATGTTTCTTGTGTATTATATTTCTGTTTCAACAGTCGGAACTTTTGCTACTGACTGGACGAATGACGGCTTGTTCGGCGACGGCTTTCATCCGCTTGGAATCGGCACTTCCGATTACGATGAAGCAATAACGGAATATGCGATTGAAAATGTGTGGACAGAAGATGTTATTGCGGCAGTTGATGCTGCTGTTAAAGCAGATGTAACAGGCGCTGAAGAAATAAAAACAGCGATTGCCGAAAAAGATTTCGGCGCATTTGAAGAAGCGTACAGCAGTTACGGAGATTCACTTGCCAATGAGGGCTTTGATATTTCAAAAACCGTGAATGCGGCAATGGAAGCCGATGATGTTCCTGCAACAGAAGATTTCGGTGTATGGTGGAACAGTATTCCCGTTCTTGTGCAAAACGGGCTTGATAAAATAAACTGTGCAGAATGGCTTTCCGGACTGGTTGTTAATGGTATTATAGGCGGTGTCGGTGCGGTTCTCGGATTTGTTCCTCAGATGCTTGTGCTTTTTATTATGCTTGCATTTCTTGAAAGCTGTGGATATATGGCGCGTATTGCTTTTGTTTTAGACCGTATTTTTCGTAAATTCGGTTTAAGCGGTAAGTCGTTTATACCTATGCTGATTGGCACAGGCTGCGGTGTTCCCGGTATTATGGCATCAAGAACCATTGAAAATGACCGTGACCGTAAAATGACGATTATGACAACTACCTTTATTCCGTGTGGTGCAAAGCTTCCTATTATTGCAATGATCGCAAGCGCTTTGTTCGGCGGAGCAAAATGGGTGGCTCCAAGCGCATATTTTCTTGGTATGGCAGCAATTATCATTTCAGGTATAATGCTTAAGAAAACAAAAATGTTCTCAGGTGATCCGGCGCCGTTTGTTATGGAACTTCCTGCATATCACTGGCCAACGGTGGGAAATGTTCTTCGCTCCATGTGGGAACGTGCTTCCTCATTTATAAAAAAGGCAGGAACTGTTATTTTGGTTTCATCTGTATTTATCTGGTTTGTATCTTCTGTCGGAATTGTGGACGGTGCATTTGTTTTTAATCCTGATATGGAGCTTGAATCAAGTATTCTGGGTATTACCGGCAATGCGGTTTGCTGGATATTCAAGCCAATTGGTTTCGGCACAATCAAGGCAACCGTTGCAACAGTAATGGGACTTGTTGCAAAAGAAGAGGTTGTTGGTGTATTCGGTGTGCTTGATTTTGAAAGCATGACTCAGCTTGCAGGCTATTCCTTCCTTATCTTCAACCTTCTTTGCGCACCGTGCTTTGCTGCAATCGGCGCAATCAAAAGAGAAATGAACAGTGCAAAGTGGACCTTGTTTGCTGTTGGTTATCAGTGCCTGTTTGCATATGCGATTTCACTGATTGTATATCAGTTCGGTATGCTGTTTACAGGCAGCGGAAACATTATCGGTGTCATTTGTGCTGCTGTAATTCTTGCATTGATTATTTATATGCTTGTTAAGCCTTATAAGGAATCAAATTCTCTTAAAGTTAATGTAAAGACCTCAAAAAAAGAATTGATTAAAAAATAAAAGGAGAATGTTTATGCTTGCATTTTTAACTGAAAATTTTGCAACAATTATTGTTGCGGCAATTGTTCTGGCAATCATAGCGGCAATTCTTATTAAAATGATTTCCGATAAGAAAAAGGGTAAATCTTCCTGTTCCTGCGGCTGCGGGTGCGAAAACTGTGCCGCTTCGGAAATTTGCCATAAAAAAGAATCATAACGCAAAAACAAACGTCAGGTTCATACCTGACGTTTGTTTATTTATTCGTTTTTATTTTATCTTTGCTTATATGTTTTTCCAATTCTTTTTGAAATTTTGCTACGCTTTTTTTTGTTGCAAGCCCTATATCAACAGTTGCAACCTTGCCGTTGGTTAAGGTGATAATGATAAGGGTATGTCTGTCTACAAAATTCTTTGTAAGGCTTGCCTTTGTATCCCGATAGGTTTCAAGCTCGGCAATATCACTGTATGCAAAAATATTATTTTCATCCAGACCTGTAAATTCAAATTCATCATCATAAAAAAGTATTCCGTTGTTAAATATTTCTTTTGTAACAAGTGCGCCTGTTATGATTGCCAGTATTTCAACAACAGCAAAAAAAACGGAAGCTAAGTTCTGCACTTCAATAATTTTTTTTACTGCGAAAACCGCAAAGCCTATAACCGCACAGTCCAGAAAGGCAATAACGGCAATGGTAATCGGTGATAATATTCTTATGAATTTCTTTTTCATAATCAGTTGTTCTCCTTAAAATTTTTCATGATTTCGCAGTCATTTATAACAAATTCTTTTCCATTCAGATAATGAAGTATTCCTGCATCCTGCATATTGAAAACAAGTTTGTAACTGTAAAGAGCCTGGCGGTATCTGCCTTGTTCTGTGCCGTATTTGCCGTCATTCAGCAAAGGATGACCGATATGGGCCATGTGTGCTCTTATTTGATGGGTTCTGCCGGTTTTGAGGTCTATTTCAAGAAGGGATTTGTTATTTCTGTAATCCAGCACAGTGTATTTTGTAACAATTTTTTTTGTGTTTTCTTTTTCCTTGTCATAAACAGAAACCTTGTTTTTGGCTGTGTCTTTTGAAAGATAGGCTGTTAAAGTATCGCTTTCCTTTTCCATTTTTCCGTGAACGATTGTTAAATAATATTTTTCAATTTCACGTGTTTTGATTTTTTCGTTCAGAATGCGCAGGGCGGCAGCATTTTTTGCCGCAATAACAATTCCACCGGTATTTCTGTCTATCCTATTGGCAAGTGCCGGAGAAAAAGTGCCGCTTACTTCGGGGGCCCATTCTCCTTTTTCAAAAAGATAACGCTTTATTCTTGAAATAAGCGTATCAATATATTCACTGCCGTCCGGATGACAGAGCAAACCAACCTTTTTGTTTACAAGAATAATATTATCGTCTTCATAAATAATATCAAGCTGCCGGGAAGCATCCGTAAAATCATAATGCCTGGTTTTTTCTTCAAGCACATCGTCTTTAAGATAAAGTTCGATCAAATCACCTTTGCATAACATGGCAGACGGTTCGGTTCTTTTTTTATTGACTTTTATATTCTTTTTTCTGATTTCTTTAAACATTAATGATTTGGGCAGCTTGGGAAATGTTTTTAAAATAAACTTATCCACACGCTGACCGGCATCATTTTCGGATATGGTAAAACTTTTCATAAAATTATTATATATTATAAATTGCAAAATGTAAATATATATGCTATACTAACTGCGATTATGCAATAAAAAGGAAAATATTTTGAATGGACCATTTTAAACTTGTAAGTGAATATAAGCCCACAGGTGACCAGCCAAAGGCAATTTCGGCGCTTGTAGACGGTGTTAAACGGGGGGACAGAGAGCAGACGCTTATGGGCGTTACAGGCTCGGGAAAAACCTTTACCATGGCAAATATTATTGCGCAGGTTAATAAGCCTACGCTTGTTCTGGCGCACAATAAAACGCTTGCCGCGCAGCTTTGTTCGGAATTTAAGGAGTTTTTTCCCGAAAATGCAGTTGAATACTTTGTGTCCTATTATGACTACTACCAGCCGGAGGCATATGTGCCTACAACCGATACCTATATTGAAAAAGACAGTGCGATTAATGAGGAAATAGATAAGCTTCGCCACAGTGCAACCGCTGCGCTTTCGGAAAGAAGAGATGTGATTATTGTTGCGTCTGTTTCCTGTATATATTCTATAGGCGACCCGATTGATTACCGGAATATGGTTATTTCGCTCCGCTCCGGTATGGAATACAGCAGGGATGACCTTATCTTAAAACTTGTTTCCATTCAGTATGAACGAAATGATATTAATTTTATAAGAAATAAATTCAGAGTCCGCGGTGATACATTGGAGATTTTTCCGGCAGGTTCGGGGGGAAATGCTATCCGTGTTGAATTTTTCGGTGATGAAATAGACAGAATATGCGAAATAAATCCGCTTACAGGTAAGGTTGAGGGCATACTTGCCCATGTCTGCATTTATCCAGCATCGCATTATGTTGTGGGGCAGGAAAAAATGAAAGCCGCAATTGAAAAAATTTATAATGAAATGGCGGAACGTGTTGCTTATTTTGAAGAAAACGGCAAACTGCTTGAAGCGCAGAGAATTAAGGAACGCACAATGAACGATATAGAGATGCTTCAGGAAACAGGCTTCTGCAAGGGAATTGAAAACTATTCGGCTGTTATGAGCAGCAGAAAACCCGGAGAGGCGCCGTTTACACTGCTTGATTATTTTCCCGATGATTTTCTGCTTTTCTGTGATGAAAGCCATGTTATGCTTCCGCAGGTAAGAGGAATGTACGGCGGCGACCGAAGCCGGAAAGCCAGTTTAATTGAATACGGATTCAGGCTTCCGTCCGCTTTTGATAACAGACCGCTTCAGTTTGATGAATTTTACAAAAAAATCAATCAGGTGGTTTTCACATCGGCAACGCCCGGTGAATTTGAAAAAAGCAGTTCAACACAGATTGTAGAACAGATTATTCGTCCTACAGGGCTGCTTGATCCGATTATTACAGTAAAACCCACGGATGATCAGATGGATGATTTGCTTTCGGAAATCAATATCCGCACGGCGCATCAGGAAAGGGTGCTTGTAACAACGCTCACAAAGGCTATGGCAGAGGATTTAACGGCATATCTGGAAGGCTTTGACATTAAAGTCCGCTATATGCACCATGATATTGATACAATTGAAAGAATGGAAATCATACGCGATCTTCGCCTGGGAGAATTTGATGTGCTTGTCGGTATTAATCTTCTCAGAGAAGGTCTTGATATTCCGGAGGTTTCTCTTGTTGCCATCATAGATGCCGATAAGGAGGGCTTTCTGCGCTCGGAAACGTCGCTTGTACAAACCATCGGGCGAGCGGCCAGAAATGCCGGCGGCGAGGTTATTATGTATGCAGACAGTGTTACGCCTTCTATGGAACGTGCAATAACGGAAACACTGCGCCGCCGAAAAATTCAGGAAGCATATAACAAGGAACACGGCATCGTGCCGCAGACAATTAAAAAGAATGTAAGACAGGTGCTTGAAATCACCTCTAAGGAAAAGATTGACGGCAAACGCAAAAAGCGTATGTCCAAAGGTGAGCGTGAAGCGCTTATTAAAAATCTTACACGGGAAATGAAGGAAGCTGCAAAAATGCTGGAATTCGAGCATGCAGCGTATTTAAGAGATAAAATTAACGAGTTGAAATCGGAGTAGGAGAATGACTAAATTATTTAATGATAAAAGATTTTGGAAAACTGCATTAACGCTGGCTGTGCCTGTTGCGCTGCAGAATATGCTTACAAGCTCGTTTACCCTGGCCGACACACTTCTTGTAAGCAGGCTTGGCGATGTTGCGCTGTCCTCTGTGGGAATGGTGGGTCAGTGGGGCTGGCTTATGACGATGGTGCTGATTGGTTTCTGTTCGGGAACAACTGTGTTTGTTTCACAGTTTTGGGGAATAAAGGATACAAGGCGTATTCATTCCACCTGCGGTATTGCGCTTGTTTCGGCGCTGGCTGTTTCGGGAATATTTACGGTAATCAGTTTTGCTGTTCCGCAGTATGTATTAAGAATGTTTAATTCAGACCCTGCAATTATTGCCGAGGGCAGCAAATATCTGCTTGTTGTTGCGTATTCTTATTTTGCTGTTGCAATCACAAATGTACTTTCCACCGTTCTGCGTTCAACAGAAGAGGTAAAACTGCCGATGTATGTTTCGGGCTTTACAACCGTGCTCAATATATTTCTTGATTACTGCATGATTTTCGGAAAATGCGGTTTTCCGGAAATGGGCATTAAGGGTGCGGCGCTTGCAACCTCCATATCTGCATGGGCAGGTGTTGCGGTTATCGTGATTGTTTCCCTTATACGGAAAAATATACTGATTGCTCCGTTTAAGGAAATGTTCTGTTTTAAAAAAGCGGAAGTTAAAGAATTCTATAAAAAAACAGCACCTGTTGTTTTCAATGAAGGTATGTGGGGTGCGGGAACATTTACCTTCAATTTGATTTATGCCAATATGGGATATGAATATTTTGCTGCAGTAACCATTTTAAGAAGTTTTGAAAATATTGCGTTTATTTTCTTTATCGGATTATGCAGTGCATGCAGTGTAATGATTGGAAAATCCATAGGAATGGGCAAAATTCATAACGGTATAAAGGATTCAAAAAGGTTTGCATTTTTGGTTCCGTCCGTTGCAATTTTTGTTGCGGCGGTTATTATAACATTCCGCCATCAGCTTGTAGGTGTTTTCAATATGGGCAGCAATATAAATGAAATTACACTGAATTCTGCCGTTATTATTATGACAATTTATGCCTGTGAGCTTCCTATAAGGATGATTCCGTATATACAGATTGTGGGTATTTTCCGTTCGGGCGGTGATACGGTTACAGGCGTTAAGTTTGATTTGTCCTCGCTTTGGCTTGTTTCGCTTCCCGCTACGCTGATAGCTGTTTATGTAATAAAAGTGCCTTTTGTGGTTGCTTTTGCAGTGATGTATATTTTTGAAGATTATCTTAAAACATTCCTGTGCCTGCGTCATTACCGTTCAATGAAATGGCTGAAACCGGTTACAAAAGAAGGTCGCACGGCACTTGAAAACTACAGCAAGGCGAAAAACAGAAAAAATGAAGGTGAAGAAAAGTGATTAAGAATATAATTGTAAAAGGTGCAAGAGAGCATAATTTAAAGAATATTGATGTGGAAATACCAAGAGACAGCCTTGTTGTTTTTACAGGTCTTTCAGGTTCTGGAAAATCAAGCCTTGCGTTTGATACAATTTATGCCGAGGGTCAGCGAAGATATGTTGAAAGTCTTTCTTCCTATGCAAGGCAGTTTTTGGGGCAGATGGAAAAACCAGATGTTGATTATATTGAGGGATTAAGCCCTGCTATTTCAATAGACCAGAAAACAACATCCAAAAACCCGCGTTCAACCGTTGGAACCGTTACGGAAATATATGATTATTTAAGACTTCTTTATGCAAGGATCGGTGTGCCGCACTGCCCTGTATGCGGCAGGGAAATAACCCAGCAGACGATTGATCAGATTGTTGATAAAATAATGCTTTATCCGGAAAAAACCCGAATTCAGATAATGGCGCCTATTGTAAGGGGACGAAAGGGCGAATATGTAAAAGAGCTTGACGATGCAAGAAAAAGCGGTTTTGTTCGTGTTCGTATTGACGGAAGCATATATGATTTATCAGAAGAGATAAAAATGGATAAAAATAAAAAACACAATATTGAGGTTGTGGTGGACCGTCTTATTGTTTCAGACAGTATCAAAAGCAGACTGGCAGATAGTATTGAAACAGCAACGCATCTGTCAAAAGGGCTTGTTGTGTGTGATATTGTTGGCGGTGAAGAGGAATTGTTTTCGCTTGATTATGCCTGCCCTGAGCACGGTATATCCATAGAGGAAATGAGCCCGCGCATGTTTTCATTCAACAATCCGTTCGGGGCATGCAAGCGCTGTTCGGGGCTTGGCACTTTTATGGAAATTGATGAAACCCTTATCATTCCGAACAGAAAGCTTTCAATCAATCAGGGCGCCGTTAAAGCAAGCGGCTGGAATGTTGCCGACGGCTCATCAATTGCAAGAATGTATTTTGAAGCACTTGCCAATGAATATAAATTTTCGCTTGATATGCCGGTTGAAATGCTTCCGAAAGAAGCAATAGATGTTATTCTTTACGGTACAAAAGGGAAAAAAATTAAAATGAAACGTGTTACTGCTTACGGAAGCGGAACATATGTAAATGATTTTGAGGGTGTTGTTACAAATCTTAAACGCAGATACGAAGAAACTACATCGGAATGGTCACGGGCGGATATTGAAACCGTGATGGTATCCGCAACCTGTCCCGACTGCAAAGGTGCAAGGCTTTCGCCAATCAGTCTTTCCGTAACGGTCGGCGGTAAAAATATTCATCAGTTCTGCAAAATGTCTATTTCGGAAGAACTTGATTTTATTGAAAATCTTCAGCTTACCGAAAAGGAACAGATGATAGGCAGGCTGATTATAAGAGAGATAAAGGAACGGCTTAACTTCCTTAATGCGGTGGGGCTTGATTACCTTTCGCTTTCAAGGGAAGCCTCAACGCTTTCGGGCGGCGAAGCACAAAGAATACGCCTGGCAACGCAAATCGGCTCTTCGCTTACAGGTGTTTTATATATTCTTGATGAACCGTCCATAGGGCTTCATCAAAGAGATAATGAAAAACTGCTCGGCACATTGCGGCATCTGCGTGATTTGGGAAATACACTTATCGTTGTTGAGCATGATGAAGATACCATGCGTGCAGCCGATTATGTAGTGGATATCGGTCCCGGTGCGGGAATCCACGGAGGAGAGCTTATTGCTGCCGGCTCGGTCAACGATATTATTGCGTGTGAAAAATCTGTTACAGGACAGTATTTAAGCGGAGCAAAGAAAATACCTGTTCCGCAGGAAAGAAGAAAAGGCAACGGCCATAAGCTGACGGTTATCGGCGCTGCCGAGAATAATTTAAAAAAGATTGATGTGGAAATACCTTTGGGGCAGTTTGTTGCCGTAACAGGTGTTTCAGGTTCGGGAAAATCCAGCCTTGTTAATCAAATTATTTATAAACATCTTGCAAATGAGCTTAATAATGCTAAAAAACGACCGGGTGCGTTTAAACGTATTAAAGGTACGGAATTTCTGGATAAGGTAATTGATATAGATCAGTCGCCGATTGGCAGAACGCCGCGTTCAAACCCTGCAACCTATACAGGTGTATTTAATGATATACGTGATTTGTTTGCCGAAACTTCGGATGCAAAAATAAAGGGCTACAAAGCAAACAGATTTTCTTTTAATGTTAAAGGCGGCAGATGTGAAGCCTGCCAGGGTGACGGTATTGTTAAAATAGAAATGCATTTTCTTGCGGATATTTATGTGCCGTGTGATGTTTGCGGCGGTCAGCGTTACAACCGTGAAACACTTGAGGTTAAGTTCAAAGGCAAAAGCATTTATGAAGTGCTTGAAATGACTGTTGACGAAGGGCTTGAATTTTTCGGTCAGCAGCCTAAAATATACAGAAAGCTTAAAACACTTTCGGATGTTGGTTTGGGTTATATAAAAATAGGACAGCCTGCCACAACGCTTTCAGGCGGTGAAGCACAGCGTGTAAAACTGGCTTCAGAGCTTATGAAGCGTTCTACGGGAAAAACAATCTATATTCTTGATGAGCCTACAACGGGGCTGCACACCGCTGATGTTCACAGGTTGGTTAATGTGCTTAATGCACTTGTGAATTCAGGAAATACAGTGCTTGTTATAGAGCATAATCTTGATGTTATCAAAACAGCGGATTATATAATTGATTTAGGACCGGAAGGCGGCAAAGGCGGCGGAAAAATTGTTGCCGCGGGAACGCCGGAAACAATTGCAAATTCAAAGAAATCCTACACGGCAAAATATTTGAAACCGCTTTTGGAAACCAAGTAAGTTATGAAAGATTTAATTTTAAAACTTGAAAAAGAACATGTTTTGTGCGATGATGAATTTCTGACCCTTATTAAAGATAAAAACAAAGAAAATTCTGATTTTCTTGCTCAAAGGGCAGATAAGGTGCGAAAAAGCATTTACGGCAGGGATGTTTATATCCGCGGTCTTATTGAATTTACCAATTACTGCAAAAATGACTGCCGTTACTGCGGTATCAGAAAAAGCAATGCCGCTGTACAGCGCTACCGTTTGAGCAAAGAGGATATTCTGGAATGCTGTAAAACAGGCTATGCGCTGGGCTTCAGAACCTTTGTGCTTCAGGGCGGAGAGGATGGCTTTTTCACGGATGACAGGCTTACGGATATTATCGGTTCAATAAAAACAATGCATCCCGACTGTGCGGTTACTCTTTCGGTTGGGGAAAGGGATTACAGCGCCTACAAAGCTTTTTTTGATGCCGGTGCAGACAGATATCTTCTTCGTCATGAAACAGCGGATACAGAGCATTACAGCCGGCTTCATCCGCCGAATCTTTCTTTGGAAAGCAGAATGGAATGCCTTTACAGTTTAAAAGAAATCGGTTTTCAGGTGGGATGCGGTTTTATGGTTGGTTCGCCGTTTCAGACGGATGAAAATCTTGTTGAGGATTTGAAATTTATCAGCAGATTTCAGCCCCACATGGTTGGTATCGGTCCGTTCATTCCGCATAAAGATACACCTTTCGGCAATTATGCGCAGGGAAGCTTTGAATTGACTCTGAAACTGCTCAGTATGATCAGACTTATGCTTCCGAATGTGCTTCTTCCTGCCACGACTGCGCTTGGAACGGTTCATCCAAACGGCAGGGAAATGGGCATTTTGGCCGGTGCAAATGTTGTTATGCCGAATTTGTCACCTGCAGATATACGAAAAAATTATATGCTGTACAATAATAAAATCAGCACAGGTGAGGAAGCGGCTGAAAGTATTGCTTTATTAAAAGAAAAAATTAATAACATTGGGTATAATATTTCCATTGGCAGAGGCGATTATAAAGGAGAGAAAAATGGCAGAAAATCTTAACAGCACACCGAATGCAAACAGGATTCACATAGGTTTTTTCGGCAGAAGAAATGCCGGAAAATCAAGTGTGGTAAACGCTGTTACAGGGCAGAACCTTTCAATTATTTCGGAGGTGAAAGGAACAACAACCGATCCTGTAATGAAAGCAATGGAGCTTCTTCCGATTGGTCCTGTTATGATTATTGACACTCCGGGCATAGATGATGAAGGTGAGCTGGGTGCGCTCAGAGTGCAGAAAACAAGGCAAATCCTTAATAAAACAGATGTTGCGGTTTTGGTTGTTGACAGCAATGACGGTATGCTGCCGGCAGACAGGGAATTGACGGCGCTTTTTAAGACCAAGCAAATTCCTTATATTATTGTATTCAATAAATGTGATTTAAAGTATATTGAATGCAGTGAAGAAACCGAAATATCCGTAAGTGCCGAAAACAATATAAACATTGATAAACTGAAAGAAAAAATAGGCACTTTATCTGCAAAAGAAAATTATACCAAATGTATTATTAAAGATAAACTGAAACGGCAGGATATTGTTGTGCTTGTAACACCTATTGATGCTTCGGCGCCAAAGGGAAGAATCATTCTTCCGCAGGTGCAGACAATAAGGGATGTTCTTGATGCAAGGGCATGCTGTGTTGAAGTTCAGCCTGAACAACTCAGCTTTATACTGGAAAACCTTAAAAAAAAGCCGGCTGCTGTAATAACAGACAGCCAGGTATTTTCTGTGGTAAAGGACATTGTACCGGATGATATTCCGCTCACATCATTTTCTATTATTTTTGCGCAATTCAAGGGTATTTTAGAAACTGCGGTAAAGGGAGCCGCAAGTATTGAAAATCTGAAAAACGGCGATCAGATTCTGATTTCAGAGGGCTGTACACATCACAGGCAGTGCGAAGATATAGGCACTGTAAAGTTGCCTGCCCTTTTGAAAAAATATACAAAAAAGGATGTGGAGTTTTCTTTTACCTCCGGTGCGGAATTTCCCGATGATTTAAGCAGGTTTTCGCTTGTGATTCACTGCGGCGGCTGTATGCTGAATGAAAGAGAAATGATATACCGTCAGAAGTGTGCGGCAGATCAGAATGTTCCTTTTACAAACTATGGAACCGCCATTGCTTATATGAACGGTATTCTGAAAAGAAGTCTTGGTATTTTTCCTGAAATACAGGCAGAAATTAAATAAAAACAGAACTTAAGAAGGCGCTGTGCGAATTTGCACAGCGCCTTCTTTAATATTTTAATATATTTTAATTAATGTCCATGCGGTTTTGTTTCAAAATACGGCCTTTCTTTTTTCAAATCCGCATACAGAAAAACGAAAAGCAACACAGCAAGTGGAATAAGAACAAACCATATGGCATGCCCTTTGAACGCAACGCAGAGTATTGTTGAAATGATTCCCCCGCCGATAAAGCAGAAAATCATGGCAATGTGGTGTGAAAGCATTTTTTTATATGTTGTATCTTTTCTGTTTTTTACCGCTTTAACCATCCATACACCAACTTGTCTTACATGGTTTGTACAGAATGTGGTTGCGCTTGGAATGCCCTGTGCCTGTCTGAATGTATTATACTGCATAGAGCATATAAAATTTATAATAATCTGTGAAATCTGAAAGGGTGCGTGTTCCGGAAGAAAGCCAAGAAAAATTACGGCCAGCATTTCCAGGGCAATAAGCAGAGTGTCCCATCGTACAACACGCATTTTCTTGATAGGAGAGGGCAGGGCTTCGCTGAAAATTGCGCCTAAAACATAAGCGGTCATAGGAATTAAATAATAAAATGCGTTTGAAAAATTTCTTTTTCCGATTTCCATTGCAAACAAAACAAAATTGGCCGTTTGCGCATTGCAGAAAACACCGCCTCTTATAGAATAAGTGAATGCTCCGTAAAAGCCTGCAATAAAAATAAGCACGGCAAACACCCATCTTTTTTCACATGCCAGATATTCCTGTTTATCTTTATCCATAAATACATCTCCTGAAAAAAGCTGTTTTAACCTTGGATATTATACGGCTGTGAAATGATATTTTCAAGTGGCGGCTGCATTTTTTATCAATCAGTGTCCTTTTATTCGTTTTAAAGCGTTTTTTTCAAGCCTGCTTACCTGCGCTTGGGAAATGCCTACCTCTTTTGCAACCTCCATCTGTGTTTTTCCCTGCATAAAGCGTAAAAACAGGATGTTTCTTTCTCTGCTGTCAAGATTGCTGATTTCATCCTTAATCATGATTTCGTCAATCCAGTCGGTGTCGCAGTTGCTGTCGCCTACCTGATCCATAACGTAAATGGTATCTCCGCCGTCCGAATATACGGGTTCATACAAAGAAACAGGTTCTACAATTGCTTCAAGCGCAAGAACAACATCGCTTTTTTTCATGCCGAGTTCTTTTGCGATTTCCTCAACCGTGGGCTCTTTCTGATTTTCGTTAATCAGTTTTTCTTTAATCTGCATGGCTTTGTAAGCTGTGTCGCGCATGCTTCTGCTTACTCTTACGGGGTTGTCGTCGCGCAGAAAACGTCGTATTTCGCCTATGCACATAGGCACGGCATAGGTTGAAAATTTAACGTCCAGGTCCAAATTAAAATTATCAATTGCCTTAATCAGTCCGATAACGCCTACCTGAAACAAATCATCCATTGTTTCACCGCGGTTCTGAAATCGCTGAATTACGGACAATACCAGCCTTAAATTGCACTTAATCAGTTCGTCTCTTGCTGCATTGTCTCCGTTTCGCGCCTTGCGCAGAAGTTCCATTTTTTCGCTTTCTTTAAGCACCTTTATGTCATTTGTATTAATACCGCATATTTCAACTTTGTTATAAAGCATACATAACCACCATTCCAAATTTATGTACGCTTTTATTATTGACGCATATAATAAAAAATATAAAAATAAATTAATATTCTATAACGTTGCGCTTGACATTACTTATTATAATATATATAATTAATAAACAATGTCGTATTATCGGTTTTTTCAGAAAATTAAGGCATTTATTCCAGATTGGCTCTGTTTAGGAGGAGATTTCATTGAAAAAAACATTAAAAAGGGTTTTAGGATTGTTTTTGGTTGCTGTAACGTTGGTTACAATGTTTATACAGCCTGTAGGCGCAGCATTCAGTGCAGACGGCAGCAAAAACAACGGCAGAATAACTGCACCCGCACTCGATTTTCAAATCAGATATGATGAGACGCAGGGAGGAAATGCCGGAAGTGACTCAAACGGTCAGGCTGTAAGGCAGGTTCTGATAGGACACAATGAAGAAAATTCGGCTGTGTTCAATTTGACTGCGAACCTGAATTCAGCTATGGGCAATGCTGAAAATCTGTATTTTGATTTATGGCTTCCTTATTTTTACAGGGACGTAAATAACAATAATACAATTACGCCTACATATGATCTTGAAAATGTACCCGAGGACCAGCGCGGCGAAAATCTTATGTATGTAGCGGCAAAGGTAACCCAGGCTGATTCAAGCTGGACAGTAAGTACCAGCAAAGAATACCAGGGCAAGGTAAGATTTGAAAGTAAGCTTACGGTACAGCAGGGTACGGAAGCAATTCTCCCTGTAAGATTATATTTTAAAGGTCCTGTTCCCGAAAACACATCCTGTGTTGTAAGCCTCGGCGGCGGATATAAAACTTATACCGAAGGCGCTGAAACGGTTCCGGGAACTTCCATTACCGCAAATCCCGATGAAAATCCTTCTCAGTACACAAAGTATGTTTTAATTTGCTCCAATCTGAAATGGACACCGAAAGTTGAAGCGGTGAATCCGAAAAATGCAATCTGGGATAAATATAACTATCTTGTTTATAAAGTAAGTATTGAAAATACTTCGTCTGATAAAGACAGCCATATCAAAGCCATGAGTTTTAATATGGATGTTCCCGATGAAGGCGACCAAAACGGATACGGTCTGCACGATTCGGACGCAATGAAATTTAAGTATAATGAAGACGGCTCTCATTCCGAGAACGGCGATTACTCCATGGAAGCTCGTGAGGATTACTACGTCGGCGTACCCGGTCAGGGCGGCGTAATGATTTATGACGTAACGGGCATTTCCGATGCAACCCTTTCTGAATGGAATCTTGTTACATTCAATAATGCTGTTGATGATGACGGCAATGTACTTACCCCAATTAAATATACATATACTTCAAATTCCAACATTTATTTCAGTTATACAGGAAATGTGCACGGCTCTGCCGCATATGAAGACGGCGTAAACGATAAAGGCGAGCCTGTGGATACACACAAGGAATTCTATGTTGCTTTCCCGATGTCTACCGATATTCCGGTTGATAAAACGGATATGATTCCGCTGTTTATTTATGACACAGTAAGTTTTGGTAACAACAATGAATTTTTCTGGACAAAAACATCAAACCATCAGACACACGGTTTTACAGAAGCGGTTAAAGGCTTTACACACAGAAAATATGTTATCGACAGTGAAAACAATGTTTCTCAGAAAGCAACTGCTTCACTCGGCGATGAAGTAAGCTATTATCTTGATAATTTCAAAAACACCGGTAACATTCCTGCATTTAATGCAAATGCCGTTGATACGCATAATAAATATTTTGAACTTACAAGAATAACCGCCTATATGAATTTCGGTGATGCGGATGATCCCGAACCGATTTTGGAAGATTGGTTTAAGGGCAAAGATACGGTTGAACTTGAATTTAAGAATTCGGCGGATGCGAGCGAAACGCAGTTTGTGCCAATCGGTACGATGACATTTGACAGCGAACGTTCAACTGCAGGTTCGGTTAATGCATATTCTCTTGAAATCGGCAATGCGATTAAAGAACAGATTGACAAACTCAATGCGGACACCGGTAAGAAATGGGAATATACCAACCGTGTTAAAATCAATTTCAAGGAAAGAATTGCACCCGGTGAAGCATTTGACGGCAGAATAGCTGTTACAGGTTTGGTTAATAAAGCGGTTGTATACAATAATGAGCTTGTAACAAATTATGAAAGATGGCAGTGGATAAGCAAAACCATTCTTTCTCCGGAAGAGGGCTATTATAAAGAGCCGAATGCGCTTGAAGCAAGCACAGCGGTAATTGATACAATGCCTGCAAATCCGATTATCAATACGGATATTTTTCGTCCTGTCGGCGGCGTAAATCAATACGGCGATCCATATTCCATACCTGTTAATGTTCCGGGGGTAGGTTTCCGTTACAGGCTTGCAAACGACAGTATTTCGAAATTAATTCCCGGTTCTCTTTCAACAGGCACGCTTCTTGACAAGGATGAAAAGAAAGCTGTTGGTTTCGTAACCGAAAAAATTATTTTATCCAAAAAGCTTATTGATGATGTGGCGGAAGTAAAATCCGTAACACTTTACGGTTTTAATAAAAAAACCACGCCGATTGAAGTGCCTTTTTCAAGCTTTGTTGCGGATAAAGACGGCAATTATTACCTGCCTTCAAGTTTCTGGAGTGCAAACGGAGAACTTTATGAAGCAAAAATTAACTTTAAATCCTTTGCTGCAAACGTTAAGCTTTCCGACGATATATATGTTGCATTAAGCGGTCATACAAATATTGTTAAAAATGCTTCAGACCCTCTTATCGTAACAGGCAGCTTCAAAACAGAATATGAAGATGAGGATTTCAATAAGACAGTTCAAGATTCTGCTACAATGACCATTACAACCATCAATCCTGTAATCACAGGTTTCAGTTTTGATGAATCTGATAACAAGTCTTCTGAAAACAGTGTAAAAGGAACACTTGCACAGAATGTTGTTAATGCTTTGGAATTAACGGAAAGCCTTAATAATTCCGGTTATGTATTTTCTGTGGGTAATGAAGCTGTTGCTCCGTCCGGAAGCGCAGATTTAATGATTGATTTATCCAGCAGTGTAGGGAATAAAACACCAGATGCCGAAACAGCTTCGCCAAGAGGATATAAAACCGGAAAGGTAATTATTTCTAATTATGACGGCGTTGCCGATATTTCGGAAGTAAAACTTTGGAACTGGGATAAAAATCCGGCAGATGATGAACCGGATGTTATTATTCCGTTTGAAAACTTAACTGTTGCAGACGGAAAAATTGTTATTGATATAAGCAATTATCCGAATATTCAATATCTTAGAAATATCGGTTTTGAACTTGATGAGTTTTACGGCAGTGAGGATACAGCGAATCCTAAAAAAATGGAAATCAGGCTTGAAGGAAAAGCTGATTGGATTAGAAATCTTGATGCTAAGATAACATTTACACCTGATAATGTATCCATGAATGACAGAATTGTATCGCTGACAAACCGTTTGACCGTTAAACCGGTTACGCCGGATATCACAGGCTTCAGTTTTGATGACGCTAATGGCGTTAAGTCTGATGTAAACAGTGCAAGTGTTAATGCAGCGCAGAGCAAAATTAACGGCATTGAAGTAAAAAATAATATTGATAATGTCGGATATGAATTTTTAATCGGCAATGCATCTATTGCACCTTCAGGCAGTGCTGTTATGATGTTTGATTTATCCAGCAGTGTAGGAGATAAAACTCCCGACGATGATACATCAAATCCAAAAGGATATAAAACAAAGAAATTTATTATTTCAGATTATGATGGTATCATTGATATTGCAGAAGTAAAACTCTGGAACTGGGATAAAAATCCGGCAGATGAAGAACCGGATGTTATTATTCCGTTTAAAGATTTAACTGTTGCAGACGGAAAAATTATTATTGATATTGAAAAGTATACCGAAATAGAATATCTCAGAAACATATCTTTAGAACTTAATGAGTTTTACGGCGGTTCTTTAGAAGATCCTGATAAATTGAATATCAGATTGGAAGGTGTTTCTGACTGGTACAGAAATCTTGATGCAAAGATTACATTTACACCTGACAATGATCTTATGAATGACCGTATTGTGTCTTTAACAGATCGGTTAATTGTTCTTGAGCCTAAGGCTACGCTTCATGCAAATGTTCATTATTATAATCTTTCTTCCACTTCTATTGATGCAAGTACATCAACAAATACTGATGGAAATAAAATGACGCTTGCTGTTCCTTATGACAGAGATTTTAAGTTCAGAGTTGAGGTTAAAAATGAATTTGTTTCACAACTGGACGATTTTGATTTAATATTTAATATTCCGATTAAAGACGGCAAGCAGAGCGGAGAATCATATACAGGTTTCCATACAACCGGTATTGAAATTTCTAAAGACTATATTGGTAAATATAACAATCTAGAAACGTTAACATTTTATGATGCTGATGATTTGGAAGAGGGTTTGGTATTTACCTTTGACAAAGAAAACGGAACCCTTGTTTCGGAAGACAATACGGTTTATCCGGTAATCCGTGCTGATGGTTCCATGTATATTGATGAGAAAACAATTTTTGAAGATTGGGGAATTGAACATCTTGCTAAAGTTCTTGTAACAGGCAAAGGTTTTGCTCCAAGTGTTGACTCGGACGATACATATGTAGATTTTTACGGATATTCAGATACTCTTTTCGGCAGTATGGATACATTTTCTGTTAAGGCAGTGAATTATCTGGCAGGTTTGCGTTCTAATCCAAGCAATCAGGTTATAAGCAACGATACTGCCGGTGCGTTTATAAGTAAAATGTATTTTGATTCAACGGTTGTTGCAGGATTTAAAAATAAAGATTCCGACAATAGATTTGATGCCGTTTCAACTTCCAATGAACATGTACGTATCCACAGATACGCCGGAGGCGATAATTATTATTGGAATGATAACTCTGAACTGGATGTCGGTTATAAATCTATCGGTTCGTTTTTAATTGATTTCCGTCAGTATCACAATGTGGGTACAGATTATCCGGATGCTTATCCTGTTAATACAAAAATCAGTTCACAGGAACATCAGGGAATGAGTTATGTTCATTCTGAATCTATGAACACAGCAGCAGACGTTGATTTAAGTGTTTCACTTCCTCAAAATAATTTCGATGCATATTATCTTAAAATTCATCCGTTAGCAAAGGATTATCTTGAAAAGATAACTGTTACACGCACTGACGGAGAAGAAATTATTATTGATAAAAGTGAATGGCAGAATAATGCTGTTGAGCAGGATGCGGAAGGCAATAACTTTTTCAGAATTCCTTTGGTAAAAACTGCGGACAGTGATGATGCGCAAATCTATAAAAGCCCTGCAGATTATAAAGTAGAAAATCCTGTTAAATCTGTTGTAATAACAATAAATGTTAACAGAGATGCTGCAAATGAAAGCGACGATGCTATAAATTCTGATTTCGGAAGCTGGTTTAATGCTGTTAATGAAAGCTCAAAATACATGTTTGAGATTACAGGCCGTTTTTACAAAGAGGGTGCTGCAAATGCTGTTTTGGATACCAATATAACAGTTGGCGGTATCAAGGAAAGACAGTATTCACAGGCGAAAGTAAGAACGGAAGGCAATAAGGCAGGAAAATCAAGCTGGTCTTACTGGAATAATTACAGATATTGGTATTATCATTATCATGATTATTATACCGGCTGGCATTGGCACAGTGAAGAAGCCCGCTATGACTCTTCCGACTTGCGTTCTACAGCAAAGATATTTGTTTATCAGGAAAATAACAATACATTGAGTGGTGTACATTCAAATCCCAGCACGGACAGTGATTTGAATGCAACATTCGGTATGTATAATGAATTTGCAGTAAGCTTTTATCAAAATGTTCAGGGAACAGCACATGACTACAAGAATGGCGGACCGGGCTCCAATTGGGTTAATCAGGACCGATTCGATTGGGCGGGCAAACATGCTCATACAGATAAAGTAATTCTTGAGGATACAATGCCGGTAATACGCCCTGATTCAGATTCTGTTTATTATGGTTTTCTGCCTAAAGCTATTTATATTTCTCCAAAATTATATACATTCATTGATTATATTGAAGTAACAAAGAAAACTGTTACTGAGGACGAAGACGGTAAATACACGGAAGCTGAAGTTACCGAGAAATTGAAAATTAATAAAGATGACCTTTCATTGATGACGGATGCAGTTGAAGTTACCAACCCAAATGTTGGCGGAAATGATGAAGGCGTTATGCATGACGGATTCTATGAAATTCCTGTAGTATATTCTGATGAAAAACAGCCTGATAATGCTGACGGCAAAATTATTCTTGATGAAAATGAGTTTGTTAAAAGTTACCGAATTCATTTAAAAGATCTTTTTGGCGACGGAGATTATGCAATAGAATATACAGATGATATGGGCTTGGTAACATCCACAAATCATGATAATAATGTTACTCCGGATGTTTATATAGGCGGTGAGGTATATCGTGTAAGAGAAAATAATCCGCCTGCTTCAGACAGAAATACAATGAGTGCGGTTTCTTATGTTAAAGACAGCACAACCGGTTATTATACAAGTACTGATAATGCGCTTCTTATGGGTTACAGAATTCCGTTTCAGGCAGGTTACTATCTGAATGCTGTAACGACAGATCATAATATGTATGATTATCAAACTACAGCAGGTGCAAAACAGAATGTTGATCCGAATTACGGAAAGTTTGAGCTTCGTGTTTGGAACAGAGCAGATACGGATCAGGAAACGGGAAGATCTGCATTTATTGACAGTGCTACAATTACTTCAACAATGAATGATAATTACCGTTTGAAGCATATCAATATTCCTGCTGAATTTATTGAGGGAGATTGGTTTAAACTTTCTTATATTACATTGAATTACGGTGCAAGCAAAAAAGTTACATATACTCTTGATAATCTTCTCAATGAACCTACTGTTAGCAAGCATTTTGCAAAGCAGGCAAGCGGCGACTATTACACATTCGATATTTATTCATTTATTATTGATCATATTGATGATTTTTCTACATTTAATTCCAATAACTATGAAAACGGTGACACATATGTTTCCGAAATAGTTAAATCATTTATTGTAAACTTTTCTGCAGTTGATAAGAGACGTCAGCCTAATGGCATAGGAACGCTTATGGGCGGGGAATATCTGAATGCCGAAAGACAGTCTTTTGTAGGTGATGATGCGGTAACAAGAGAGGATGCTTTGCCAACACTTACTTATGACGGTGTTTATGCAGACAGAACCAAGGACGATGTTCTTAACAATGTTTGGAATAAAAAATCCAGACCGACTATTCGCAATGCGGCAGATGAATATACCTGTACTTCAGGTATTTATAATGATGTAGCAATTTCATTTACTTCAGCAGACCGAAATGCAGCAACTTATCAGAATTTAAGCGGCGTTCAGAATCGTGATTATTTTTATGTTCACAATATTTCTGCTAAAATGAATATCAATATGAACCGGAATACGGATATTTCAACAGGAAGCACTTTTGCATATGATCTTGATTACAACGGCACAGATAATAATGAGCTTGCTGTTGACAGAAATCATCTTCTTCCTGATGATTATATTGAATATCAGTTAAGTGTGGCTACTCCGGCAGACAGCCAGATACCTGTTTACCATCCTGATCTTCGTCTTATTGCTCCGGCAGGACAAAGAATTATCGGCTGGTATGTAAAGAGCAACACATCTGATATACCGAGTGAAGATTTTTCAGCAACATTAAGCAACACAACATCCGGAACAAATGCCGCTATAAGCAAAACAGAGGTTGAAAGAGACAAAAACTACAGTCTTGAACCGGATGCTGACGGCAGCGATGTTGAAACAAATTATAAAAGAATAGATATTTCCCTTGGTGATATCAGCAAAGAAGAAGCGCTTAATCAGCTTAAACAGGGTGAAAAAATAGAAATTGTTGTTGTTACACAGCTTACAAATGAGTTAAATCCGTTTGAGGGCAAGACGATAAATGCTAATTTCTATGCCGCTGCACATCCGCAGCATACTTATTCACAGTATAAGATTAAAAACGGCAGCAATTCACAGTCAAACGGTTATGTTTCTTCAACAAACGGATACTATTATTACAGTGATTCGGCTGAAAAGGCAGATTATTACCGTTACGGTATTAACAATTTTTACGGCGAACTCAATAATGAATCAACATATATATCCGATGTCAGAAGCAGCACAGCTTTTTATGACAGCCGTAACCTGATTATTACTTCTGCTTATGATAATGCTGAATTCCATTATGACGGCATGCCGGTAACGGTAACGGTTACAGGAGCAAACGGAAGTACAGCCTGTGATGTTGAAAACGACACGCTTCATACACTTAAATCTGCAGTTTATACAGTATCCTTCCTTTCTACCGCTAACGGCAAATATTATAAAGGTTTTGATTTAACTGAGAAACCGGTATTCCCGAATCCGGCTCCGATGACGGCCGGAAATGCCGCCGTTGAATATTGCTATTACGGTGATGTTATAGAAACGGTTCTCGGCGGTATTTATACGGAAGACGATGTTAAGAAAGAATACTGGCTTTCGGAAGATAAGGTTGTTGAAGGTGATAAGCTTACCGATGAACAGATTGCAAACGGTTTCCGTTTGCTTAAGGATGCAGTTAAAATCAGATGGACATACAGTGATGTTCCTGCAAATAACGGCACAGAACCTGTTAAGTTTGCAACAGTTGCAAGTCCGTTTAAGCTGCACGGTGTAGGAAGATACCGTGATATCAGAACAGATGCGCAGAAAACAAATACTGCTGTTAATGATGTTTACACCATGAACTATAGGGCAGATGTTGTTTTAACACACAAGCATGATGAAGCCATTGAAAACACAACTGCCGATAACGGTCTGACAGAAACAAAGCATTTCACAGAAAATGTATCTCTTGTCGGTTCCGGTTCATCAACAAGAACCATTGTAAGAGAAAGACCGATACTGAATATACACACACAGATATTCAAGAACGAAAGCGATGCATCTGCCGCATATAATGCAGATGCCGCACAGAAGCTTGGGTACAGACCGGGAGAAACGGTTTGGTTTAAAAATACTGTTCAAAACCTTCAGAAAGGTGCAGATGCTGCGCAGGGGGTACTTCTTAATCCTGTTATCTTTGATAAAATACCCGAATATATCACGGTTGAGGCACTGGAGAAATCATTATTAGGTGATAATTCCGGAATCAAACTTGTTTGGTATAACAGAGATGGTTCAGTTAAAGCAGACAGTGATATACCGGCATTTACAGTTACCCGTTCAGAATTTGAAGATATTCCGGATTACGGCGGAGATATGGTAACAACAAAGTCAGACAGTGACGGAAGCTCAATGGGAACAGGTCATGCATTTGCTGATATTAATTTAGCAGCAAACGGAAATACTGTTTCTATGCCAACTGATTTTAATATTTATAAAATTGCATTTGCAGATGGTTCACGTCTTGAAATTGGTGAACGTATAGAAATCTTTTACGAGGTTGAAATTCATCGTGAAAACTTACCGTTAAGCTATACACAGCGCGGAACCGATGACAATGCAAAAACATTTGTGGATTATTATCCAAAAATGGGTGAATATTATCAGGTAGCATCCGGGCATACAAATGACTACTGGGGCAATTTCCAGCATTTCAATACAGCATCTTATCCTTATATAGGTGTTATGAACGGTCTTGTGCAGAATTCCGGAAACAGAACGGCAGCAAATAATTATATGGGTTCATTTACCCAGTTCCTTAACAACAACAATATGATGGATATGAACTATCTGTATCATGATGTTGGTGTGAGCGGAACCAGAAACAAGAATATTGATAAGTTTGATTATCTTAAAGATTCAACAGTATATATGCCGGGTGCATCTGATGACAGCACAGCATACGGCGGTTCCAACGGTTTACTGAAGGATTTTGATATTAATATTTCTAAAAATCAGCAAATTACGGTTTATGTACCTAATTTAACCAATAATCAGCTTAATGAGCTTCCTGCAAGTGAAAAATTTGTTAAGCCGGGAACTTCTGCATCAAGAGACTGGTATACACGGCTTCTTGTTTACAGAAACAGAAATACGGATTGGCAGCAAGATCATGAAGATGCTGTTCTTTGGACTGAAGCAAGGGTTCATATGCAGACGGCATGGCTTGCGGCAAGTTCACAGATGATAGGTACATCTGATTATCTTGGTTCAACCAAATATCTGCCTACAAATTATATCAACGAATCTTTAGATCCTCATTATGATAGAGACCATTATGGATGGGCAAGCGGAAGCTCTGCCAACTATGGTTTCAGAACAGCTCAAAATGCATATGCTAAATTATTCAATGATGATAATATTTCAACACTGGAATTTGATCAGTCATTTATATCCCGTATAAGTGCGTATAACTACGGCGACTGGGATTTAACATCAGGAATTGAATTTACTTATATTATGCCTCAGGGAATTCAGCCCAAGCTTAAAGAAGACGGTACAGTTGATACAGATTCAATAACAGCGTCAATTCTTGAATCGGGAACATCATACAGTCCGAAATATGCTCCTGTTTCTTCTGATTTGATAAATGTTGAAGTACTTCAAAAGCCCGGTGATGCAGATATCAAGTATCGTACCCCTAACATCATGCAGGATCCGATTTTAAGCACAAGTACAATGAATCATTCGGGAGACAGCTATGAAAATAAGGATTCTTATTATTCTGCTGATGATAAACAGTCTTGGGTACTCAGAATAACGGTTGATTATTCATTGAAAAAGTGGTTTAACCGCGGTTCAGACAGTGGTTATATAATGTATGTTGATATTCCGTCACGTGTTTATGAAACACCTGAGGATGACTACTGGTATGATGAGGTAATGGTTAAACCGGCAGATACCTCGCATAACGACAGTCTTTATTATCAGGTTTATGATGAAACAACTATCTGGGGAAATAATCATCTTACAACAATGCCTACTGCTTCAAGGGTAAGCACGCAGTACGGCGGAATGGATTACATCTGGAACAGTTATTTTGTTCGTTATACAGATCGTGACGGCGGACCTAACGGCAACATGTACTATGTAAACGGTTCACCTAATATGCCATATATTAATGGAATGAATATTTCCAACCGTGAAGTTTCTGCACAGGGAGTTGTTGCTGACAGTGGTAAGGAAACTTTTGCAAGCGGAATTCGCAATACATATGCCAGCACAGGTACAAGGGCTTATCTAAGAAAGCCGCTTGTACGAACATGGACTACGGTTGGCGAAGATAATCTTGACGGCAGAAATGCACACGGATATTATCTTGACCCGCAGGGCGATACTTCAACTATTAATATTCATGTTGAAAATAAATACTGGCTTAATACGCTTGCTCCGGATCTTCATAACCATTGGTATACATCCACAGGATACAATAGCGGATATTGGAGTGAATCACAGGCTTATTACAGAGGTAAGCACAATTATTCAACAGACGGAGGAAATAAAGGAACACTTTTCTATCCGGTTGTAACAAATATTCTGCCTGCCGGTATTATTCCTAAGGATGTTAACGGCGAGTTATTTACAGAGGATAATGCCCAAAATGCGTTAAAGCAGCTTGACTGGTCATTATACGGATTGGAATACAACGGTAATACAGCAAGTGCTTATTCTGAGCTTGAAACTGAAAAAGAACTTTACGCTGCTTCGGTTGAATATATTACGCTTGATAGAGAAGATGGTGAAACGGAAGGTCGTTATCAGATAACATTTAAGCAGAAATCTTCTGATTTAACTGTTAATAATGATGATAAGGTTAAAATATCATCTGAATCTGCACGTACTTTCTCGTTTAAATTCTATACCAGAAAAGCGCCTGACGGTACTACCAGGAACGGAGATATTAACAGCGAATTACTTGACCAGTATCAGAAAAATCATACGTTTGTTTCCAGTCAGCTTAAAAATCATGAATTTATAATTGATTCAGAAACAACAAGGGCTGCAACTGAAAATCCGTATTACGTGGGTAACAAACAGGTAACAAATTACAATGGCTGGAATGCTCCGGGTACAGCGGCAGCAACAGATGCAAGACGTGATATTGCTGTTGCAATTCTTCCGAATCTTCCAACAACAGAGAATGGTTTGGGAACTGTTTCTGCAATAGATGCTACCGATGAGCGTGGCAATAAGCGTTATTATGAAAGAGACGGCAAAATTATTATTCGTGATAATGCGGATCAGTCAAAGCTTGATGAGCTCCAAATGGAGGATTATCCTGATTTAAGATATGGTCTTAATATTAAGGAGCAGGACGCAGATTTTGATGCCGGAAACAATTTTTCGGATTCCGGTGTTCACACAACAAACAGAATTCGTATTCGTTATCCGGATATTGAAAATAAAAGTTTTGTAACAGCAGAGATTCCGGATAATATTGATGATTTAGGTGCACGCTCCGAAGACTGGCTTAATGATAATTATACGTATTATCCTGATAATAATGATAAATCTGAAACATTGGATTTTGGTGATAATCTTTATTACAGTATAAAAGCATTTAATGGCTCATCACCTGACGATCATCTTCACCACGGTAATATTGCACACGGCAAAATCAGCTTTGTTGCAGTACTTCCTACCATTGTAAGATTTATTACACCTGAAGAGGATGAAGACAGCCTGTATGTTATGTATAAGCAGGCTGACGGAAGCTTTGAAAGAGTATCCTTTGCGGATCTTAAAGCCGCAGGTTATGGTGTTAAGCTTGATGTTTCCCGTTCGGCAGACAATAAGCATGATGTTGTTGCCTGTGAAATTACAACACCCGGCTCTTATCACTTTGATACAACAGATCCCGGTGTTGCCGAAGAAGATTTGCCGACATTTTCCAAATATGTAAAGGGCGATCGTCTTCCGGGTTATTTTGATTATCAGGATACATTGGTTTTAAGTCTTAAAACGATTATTAACAACACAGAAAGTGCAGACAGCATTCTTACCGGTGATGCATACTGGGATAATGCCTATAAGGCAGATACCTATGTTACTATAGAGGATCTTGACGGCGATTATTTACGGGAATTGTATCCGAACGGTAATTTTGATGAATTTTCAGATTGTAATGAGGACAGAGTTGTTTATATCAGACCGATTGATTACAGTGATGAAATCGGTTTTGAATATGACGATGAAAAAGAATATGATATACGGTTCGCAAGGGATGTTTCCGGCGCTGTTACAGTGCGCAAGCCGCATTCGACTGTTCGTATAGATACATCTGAAAACCGTCTTGAAATTATTAACCCTGACCTTTACGGCGGAACAACAAGAGTAGTTGAAGATCCGTCTGTTAAGGGTGCAACAAAAATGTTTGTTTATATTGACGAAGCAATTAATGACGGCGCTTCGGTTTCAGAATATATTTTGGATTACCGTATTCCTTACAGGGGTACCGGGGAAGGTACGCTTGAAGAAGCGGATGCAAGCAATCCGGGTGTTAAACCGCATATTTACGCTATCGGAACAGGTAAATGGGAAATTCCGGATACGGCAGGCAGTGCCGAATATATTGAAGAACTTAAACAGCATCTCAGTGTTCAGGTTATTGCACTTTACAGTGACTGTGAAAATGCGCCTTTCGGTTCGGTGGATAATAATTATGAGCCGTTAAGACCGGGCGAGATACCGGGACTGTCTTATGAAACCGTTGATCAGTATGCAGATGAAAGCTTCGGCTCAGACCATGAGCATGCTATTAATCTTACACAGATTTACAATCAAAGCATTAACGGTTCAAATGACAAGGGTGTTCCGATAGACAGCAATACCATTATTGATATTGATACGCTGTCAACCATTTCGGAATATATGGGCAATATCAAAGCGCTTGATGAAAGAATTTATCAGCTTCGTTTCCTTGTTTCGTCTGATGACCCGAAATATCTTGTTCCAAGCGGTTTCAGACTGGATATTGATGCTGATGAAACGGCAGACGGCAAACAGGAAATGGATGAGATTGATCCGAATCATGAAAATCTTAATCCGCTTCCGGATTCCGTTACATCGGAATTCACTTCAAACAATACAATTGCGCCTGATGTTACCAAGCTTGGAAATGCTGCATTTGTAATGGCTAATATCAGCCATGATCAGCCAAATAAAAAGCATGTAAACCATTTTGTAAATGCATGGTCAAAGTATGATGATTTCAATTACGGTATTACTGCGGACCGTTCACGTGCCGGCTATTATGTAAGCCGTGAAATGCCGGTGCTTGAAGTAGACCTGAAAACAAAATATTTCAAGTATAAGGCAGAAAACGTTTTGGATGAAAACGGCAATCCTATGCTGGATGAAAACGGTGATGAAATATTAAGGTATTATTATTCCTGGGATGATGATACAATGATTACCGCATCAAGCAGTATGCTCAAATACACTGCTTCTATAGCAAACTTCTCGGATAAGCGAATTGTGGATGAAGATATTCAGAATATCACGGAAGATACAGCAACAAATGTTCAGATATCAACGGTTGTTCCGTTTATTCAGGATATTGATATGAGCATTGATCCCGATGCCAATCCGTCCGATCCAAATTATGCCGGACCGTATAAGAATTATAAATACTGCGATTATAAGTCATACCAATGGCAGAATACCCTTGATGATGCACTTGAAAAAGAAGATCAGCTTCGTGCAAATACTGCCTGCTGGACATGGCATATTGAGGATGAGGAAGGAAACTGGATTCCAAACAACGGCGAAATTAAAAATGTAACGCTTGAAATGTATGATAAGGTTACGGATATTGCCAGTGAACAGCAGCGCCGTGTAATGACATGGTCTGCAGACGGCATTCTTGAAGCCGGACAGAAGCTTATCATTGACTTTATGCTTCCTATTTCCACATCTAATGCAGGTGTTGCAGGTTCGGGACTTCTCAACTGTAAATCATATGCGTTCAAGCCGGGTGCATTTGTTCCTTTCATTCCCACAACAGACAGCGGCGGTAAAGAAACGTATGCTTATGAGCTTGATAAGCGTGATATTAACAATAACGGTATGATGAACAGTGAAAACACGATTTCAAAAACCGTAAGCGGCTTGTCATTCAGCTTTACTTCAGCCTTTAACAGGCCAAAGGTTTCATTCTCAGAATACGGAACAGGCTTGAACAGTCTTGGAAATGACAGCAGCAGACCGTCTTTGGTTCCGGAGGGAACAGATTATTCGTTTGAAGCCTCCTTGCTTAACCCGGGTGCTTCTTCTGGCGGAGTCAGCGGATTTGAACAGCCGGTTATTTATGACGTTCTGCCGTATAAGGATGATATTTCTTCCATTCTTAATTCCGGTGAGGCAATCAAGCGCGGTTCTGACTGGAGAGGTTTCCTTAATCTTGATTCAATCAAGGTTAAATCCACTGACAGCAGCGGAAATACAACAGATATGACTGACGGCAAGAATGTTGATATCTGGATTGGTCCGTTTAACTATGATGGAAGCAGTATTAAAGCAATTTCAATTGATAAGCTGCCTTCGCCGGAGGATACATCCAAGAAAGATTTCTATGTAAGTATTCTTGGAAACGGTACAGCGGCAGTCAGAGAAAAGAAGAAATATTTTGTTCGTCTTTCAGATTTGCTTAAACTGAAAAATACAAATCCTGAATTATACACCGAACTTGAAATGCAGGCACAGGCTATCTATGCCGAACCTGCAGGCGATTACGTTTTGGCGTCAAGAACAAAGCTTTCTCTTTCTTACAGTTTAAGAGCGCCGCTTAACGAGCCTATGTATCCGGGTTATGTTTCCGAAGATGATCCTGATATTAAAATTAAGGTTTCGGGATATGACGGATGGAATAACTTTGTAGGTCAGTATAAGCAGAACGCGCCTTTAAGTTCTTCAGATGCAGGTGTTTATCTTGCAGCTCCTGCCGATAAAGGATATATCGGTCATTATGTATGGCTGGATGAAAATTACAGCGGTACATTTACAGATGACGGCGATTATATTAAACAGGGCGGAAGATGGATTCTTGATAAAGCTACAAAAGACCTTGATTATGACGGAGAAATCGACGATCCGGGTATTAACGGTGTTAAGGTAGAGCTTCTTTCAGAAAAAGGATATCCTGTTAACAAGCTTGGCGAACCGGTTGCTGAGATTATTGAAAACGGCAGAGTACGCTATTGTCTTGTTGATGAAAACACAGGCGAGCTTGTTTATGACTCAACAAACCATCCTTCCTATCTGATTTACGGTCCTGAATACTATATTACAGAGAAAGATACCAACGGCAATGACGGTTACTTTGTAATGTCCAACCTTGAGCCGGGCAACTATAAGCTGCGTTATACTTTCCCGAACACAGGTGATTATGATGAATTTGCATTAACCACAAGATTGGTTGGAAATTCAAAAACGCCTATGACAGTTTACCGTCCGGGCGATAAACTCCCTGATTTAGGAAACAGCGGCACAGGTGTTGTTCCAAGTGATGCTGCCGAGGTTGATACCTTGGTTATTCAGACTGATAATGCTATCAGAGTTGATGCCATCGGCACAGATCCTGATACGTATGAAGAATATGATGAAAAAATGACATCCTATGATCTTGGTGTTGCGCCTTCATTCTCTTACGGCGGCTATGCATGGCGTGAAATTGATATCAACGGTTTTATGGATGAAAATGAAAGCGGCAGACCGGATACACATATTGCCGTTTATGAGGTTACAGAAAATCCGAATGCAACAGGTGATGACGACAGATACGAATATCACTATGCATATGATGCAGACGGAAACCAGATAAGCGGAAACTATGCACCTCCGGGAGAACAGATAAGTGATAAGAATATAACAATCAGAACGGATGAAAAAGGTCATTTCAAAACAACGCTTTATCCGTACAGAAGTTATATTGCAGTTGCGTATACTTATTATGATTCCATAGTTCCTTCGCCTGTAACAAAAAGTACGTATCCTTTGAGATTTGAACTTGATAACGACTTAACATATAATGAATCCCTTGACAGATTTACAACTGCTGTATTTGCTGTTGAACCGCAGAGTTCTGATTATCCTATGAATGCAATTCATAACGGACAGTACGGCACATACGACAGACTGGGATTTGCGTTTGTCAGCACAGGTTTAGGTTCTATCGGCAAATATGTATTCAATGATGAAAATTATGATGGTATAAGAAACGAGTATATTAATTCAGACGGCTATGTTATTACCGAACCGGGTGTTAACGGCATTGAACTTGTACTTGAAAAGTATTATTACGATCATGATACGAAGAAATGGATTCTTCTTGATGATGATGCAGACAGACAGGTGAGTGAAGGTTCTGCTTACACTTTCCTTATTGAACACGAAGATCTGTATCATACGATTGATGAAAAAAGATATATCTGCGGTTACCGTGTAAAAATGGATATGGATTCTGTTGATGCGGTTTCTGCAAAGATGAAACTTAATTTTGTACCTACAAAATATTATATGAACAACGGTATTTCCGACAGTGACCTTCCTGTTGTGAAAGGTGATAATCCAAAATACCGTTATCTTTCCAGCGAACCTGTTATTGCGGCTGAAGTTGTTGATGCAGCAAATATAAGTCCGGGAAATCCGTATCAGTTTACTGTAAACGGAGTAACATATGATACGACAAGGGGAAGATCCGTTTCTAATATTGATGCAGGCTTAACTACTGTTGATACAGCCCATATTAAAGGAATTGTTTGGAACGATAAGAATTATGACGGTATCAAAAACACATATACCGATGCAGATAATAATGAGGTGAAGGAAAGCGGCGTAAGCAATGTTGAGCTTCAACTAATTCCTTATGTATATCATAAAGCTGCTCACGATACATTTAAGTGGACGGCGCTTACAAAGGATGACCTTGCCGATCCTTCCATTTATAAAGATTATATTATTACTGCAAAATCCGGCAGCGATGGTGTTTATGATTTCGGTGGTGTAAGAACAACAGCGGTACTGAATGATACTTACAGCAATGAACTTTGTATTGTCGGATATAAGATTAAGGTTATTTCCGATATTGCCGATATGGGATACGGAATAACAAAGTATCTTACAAACGGCAAAACAAACGACAGTGAGCTGTGGACAGATACTGACGGCACAATGCTTCTGAATGAGCCGGATGATTATATTATTACTGCCAAAAAGATTTCAGATGAGAAACTTCCGGTTGAATACGGTGATGCTTCTCTGAATAACCAGAAAGAACTTATTATTTATAATCCTCTTGGTAATTTTGATGTTAATAAAGCAGCGGATTATGAGGGCAATGATGCCGGTTTAACCGAATTCGGCACAAACTCTATTTCCGGACGTGTATTTGTTGACAGTGATTACGACGGTGTTATGGATGAAAAAGAACTGGGACTTCACGATTTGCAGCTTACGCTTAAAAGATATTATCTTGAAAGCGGCGGCGAAGACCCGGCAGACGGAATCGGAACATGGATTGAAGATACAAGCTTTAAATCTCCTGTTGTAAAGACAGATGAAGACGGAAACTATGTATTTAAAAATCTTCCTGCACAGGTTTATAAAGACGGTGATTATTATCTTGCAGGCTATAAGGCATTTGTTGTAAAGCATCCTGATGTTTCACGGTATGCCGTAACACTTTACAGACAGTACAGTGAAGATGAACGCGGCAGCGATCTTAAGGGACTGGAACTTATCAAGGAAAATCAGTATATGATTGTTTCAGATACCTGCGGAACATATAATCCTGCTGAAACGCCTGCTTCAGACAGTGCGGCAGCTTTTGCTTACGGCAATCTGTCTCATGTTATTAAATATCAGGGTTATTACCATGATGTTGTAACAACGAAGCCGACCACAGAAATAGATGCCGGCTACAGTGAATTTAAGCAATCTATTATTAAAGGTTCTGTATTTGATGATATTGATTACGACGGTATTATTAACGGTGAGGACGGATTTACAGAAAAGCTGAAAGAAGCAATCAGCAGTTCTCATGAAAAATTAATTGAAGTTTCTGCTACAGGTTATTATTTTGACAGTAAGGATAATACATGGAAGATTTACCGTCCTTCTGGAGCGGACAGTACAGCAGTGTATAAAGGAACCGTGACACCTGAAAGCAAAGACGGTGTTTACGAAGTTAAAGTTCCTACCAAATTTACGGTTGACGGTGTAAATTATCTTGCAGGCTTCAGGCTTACAGTTAATCTTATTCCGCCTATGTATCATATCACTAAGCACCTTGCAAACGGTGATGAGCCTAATGACAATGCGTTGATCAAGCTCAGTTCCTCCGATTATGTTGTTACAAAAACCATTCCGGGCAATGCCTATACAGGCGCACTGATGGAGGAAATAGACGGCTATGTTATTCCTGCAAAACCGTCTACGCATTCAGCAAGTGCAAACCTTCTGCTTGGTTATGATATTGCTGACACAAGAACAGTAGATCAGTATAATATCGGTTATACCGCTAAGCAGATGTCCACAATAGACGGTTATATCTATAAGGATAATAACTATAACGGCAAATATGATTTTGCCGAGCCGGATCAGCCGCTTCAGGGTATTAAGGTTGGTCTTAAAAGATATCAGTGGAATCAGGAGGATGATACATGGTCACTTGATCATCCTGACGGCGCTGAATTCTATAGGACAATTGAAACCGGTGTAAACGGCAGATATACGTTCCATGATCTTCCTACACATGCTGAACATGGCGATCACAGCGATATACCTGTTCTTTACGGATATACGGTATGGCTGCTTGAAATGCCAAAGGATGATAATGACAGACCATTGGCGGCAACATATTATCAGTACAATCACGAAAGATATGACAGTGCGCTTCTTGCAGATACGATGCAGATACTGAAGGATGATAAGGGCTATCTTGATAAAGGCGAATTGAAGGATGGCTATACCATTATTGCACAGAAGCTTGATAATCCGGATTCGGCATTATCTGATGTTGTAGACGGATATGACTGTGCAAGCGGTGCATCCAGATGGGCATATTCCGTAGGCTTTGTTGATTGGCAGTACGGTTCAGTCAGCGGTAATATATTTAATGATACGGATTTTAACGGTTTAATAGGCGAAGATGACCTTCCGTTAGAAAACATTGAGGTCGGTATTAAAAAGTATGTACTGATTGACGGAAACTGGGTACTTAATCAGCCAAGCGGATCTGAATATTTTGATGTTGTTAAAACAGATGAAAACGGAAATTATTCCTTTGAACATCTTGATATCTTTAATGAGGTAGACGGCAAAAATGTTCTTTGCGGATATGATTTATATGTTGTAAATACGCCGGAAGGATATGCCGTAACGAAATATCAGAAGAATAACGGTGTAGGTGACAGTTCGGCAATTTTAAGCAACCGTATAGTCAAGAGTGATACTTCACTTGAAGAAATGCATAACGGAAAGCTTGTTTTCGGTGACAAGAATGAAACCGGAGTGAATCATATTTATCTTATTGACGGTTATGACATTGTTCGTTCGCATAATCCGAATCATTATAATGCCGGATATGCAAAACTGCAGAAAGGTGTTATCAGCGGTAAGATTTTTGATGATAAGAATTACGATGCAGTTCTTGATGCGCAGGACGGCAGACTTGAAAATGTTGAATTAACGCTTAAAAGATTTGTTTATGATAATAAGCAGTGGGTTGAAGATGCAGATTATGCAAACACGGTTACAACAAATGAAAACGGAGAGTACAGCTTCGAAAATCTTGATACGTATGTTTCTGATAACGGAGTAAATAAACTTTACGGCTATGAAATTTGGGTAACAGGTGCGCCGGAAGGCTATGCAATCACAAAATATCTTAACGACAGTAATGTACTGGTAAACGGACAGATTATTAAGCGTGATAAAACACTTTCCGAAATGCTTGACGGCAAAATAGTGGCTGCATCCGTTGCAGAAAAGGATTCAAGCGGGGTTGACACAAGCTTCCTTATTGAAGGCTATAATGTAATTCTTGCTTCTGTTCTTGAAAACTATAATGCAGGCTATAAAGCAGAGGAAAAGGGAACAATCACAGGAACTGTATTTGACGATACGGATTATGACGGTGCCTTTACAGATGTGGATGAAGTAATTTCAGATGCTGAAGTAACCCTGAAAAGATTTATCTATGATAACGGACAGTGGGTTGAGGATACAAATTATAATCATGTTGTTAAAACAGATGAAAACGGTGTGTATACCTTTGAGAACCTTAGCACATATGTTGGCATAGACGGTGTAAACTTCCTTTACGGCTATGAAGTATGGGTAACGGGCGCACCGGAAGGCTATGCGATTACAAAGTATCTTAACGACAGCTATGTTCTTTTGAACGGACAGATTATTAAGCTGAATGAAAATCTTTCCGAAATGCTTAACGGAAAAATAGTGGTTGCATCGGTGGCAGAAAATACAACCGGTGTAGACAGCAGCTTTATCGTTGAAAACTACAATGTAGTGCTTGCTGAAACGCTTGATGAGTACAACGCAGGCTATAAGGCAGAGGAAAAGGGAATTATCACCGGTACTGTGTTTGATGACGGCAATTATGACGGATTCTTCACAGAAGAAGACAAAGTGATTTCTGATGTACAGTTAACACTGAAACGGTTTGTTTATGAAAACGGACAGTGGGTTGAAGATACAAATTATGTAAACACGGTTACAACAAATGAAAACGGAGAGTACAGCTTCGAAAATCTTGATACGTATGTTTTTGATAACGGAGCAAATAAACTTTACGGTTATGAAGTTTGGGTAACAGGTGCGCCGGAAGGCTATGCAATTACAAGATATCTTAACGACAGCTATGTTCTTCTGAACGGACAAATCATTAAGCCGGATGCAAAACTTTCCGAAATGCTTGACGGCAAAATGGTGGTTGCATCCGTGGCGGAAGATACAGACGGTGTTGATGAAAGCTTTATTATTGAAAACTACAATGTAGTGCTTGCAGAAACACTTGAAGAATACAACGCAGGCTATAAGGCAGAGGAAAAAGGCACAATTACAGGAACTGTGTTTGATGACGGAAATTATGACGGATTCTTCACAGAAGAAGACAGCGTGCTTTCCAATGTGGGATTGACACTGAAACGGTTTATTTATGAAAACGGACAGTGGATTGAAGATACGGAATATATTTCTTCTGTTGTAACAGATGAAAACGGTGTATACAGCTTCGAAAATCTTGACACCTATACAGTTATTGACGGCGTAAACAAACTTTACGGCTATGAGGTATGGGTAACAGGTGCGCCGGAAGGCTATGCAATTACAAGATATCTTAATGACAGCTATGTTCTTCTGAACGGACAGATTATTAAGCCGGATGCAAAACTTTCCGAAATGCTTGACGGCAAAATGGTGGTTGCATCCGTGGCGGAAGATACAGACGGTGTTGATGAAAGCTTTATTATTGAAAACTACAATGTAGTGCTTGCAGAAACACTTGAAGAATACAACGCAGGCTATAAGGCACAGGAAAAGGGAACAATCACAGGCACTGTGTTTGACGATAAGAATTATGACAGTGTTCTTGATGATGAAGATACGTTCCTTGAAGGTGTTGGTGTAACGCTCAAGAGATTCATTTATGAAAACGGACAGTGGATTGAAGATACAGAATATATCAATTCTGTTATAACAGACACAAACGGCGTTTACAGTTTTGAAAATCTTGATACCTATACAGTAGTTGATGGCGTAAACAAACTTTACGGTTATGAAGTATGGGTAACAGGTGCACCGGAAGGCTATGCAATCACAAGATATCTTAACGAAAGCTATGTGCTTGTAAACGGACAGATTATTAAGCCGGATAAAAAGCTTTCCGAAATGCTTGACGGCAAAATGGTGGTTGCATCGGTGGCAGAGGATAAAGACGGTGTTGATGAAAGCTTCCTTATTGAAGACTACAATATTGTGCATGCAGAAACACTTGCAGACTATCATGCCGGCTATACAGCTATTCAGAACGGAAGCATTACAGGCAATATTTTTGATGATATGAATTACGACGGTATTCTTGATGAAAACGATTCGGCTCTTGAGAATATTCAGGTTGGTTTAAAGCGTTTTGTTTATGAAAACGGAGAATGGATTGCCGCTCAGGAAGAAAACGAAGAATTCCATCAGATTGCACAAACAGACAAAAACGGAAGCTATGTATTTGAAAATCTTGAAACCTATGTTTCTGATGAAAACGGATACAAACTGTACGGTTATCAGCTTTATGTAATCGGAATGGACGGCAGATTTACAACCAAATATCTTGCAAACGGCGGAGAAAACGACAGTGCATTGCTTACAGAAACGTATGAAATCGTTAAACAGGGCGATGAACGCACAGAAATGTTTAACGGCTGTATTGTATTTGCCGAATATGCAAAGGAGCAAAAGGATAAAAATACGCCGTATATTGTGGAAGATTATGATATTGTTAAAGCAGTAAATCTTGTTCAGTATAATGCCGGTTTTGTTCCTGTAAAGGAATACAGCATAAGCGGCAGTGTATGGAACGACAGTAACCGTGACGGACTGATGAATGAAGATACATTTATGAGCGGAATTAAGGTAACGCTTGAACGCTTGTATCTTGCAGACGGAAAATGGAAGGTTATGGAAGATTACAGCAGTATGGTTTCAGACGGCAGCGAAGAAAATAATGCCGATGTTTCCGTAACAGATGAAAACGGCAGATATTCCTTTGAAAATCTTCCGCTTTCCGGAACAGTAAACGGTGAACCGGTCGTATTCGGTTACCGTGTTAAGATTGCTGAGCTTCCTGCACAGTATGCTGTTACAGCATTTCATATGGATGCCGACAGCGTTTCTGATGAAGCTGTTGACATAGGTATTTCAGCTTTAAATGCAGATGCTGAAAATGAAGCTTCCGATGCTGTGGAAGAAACAGCAGTTTCAAATAATAATCTGAATGATAAAACAGGTTATCTTGAAATGGAAGAAGCTATTATTATTCTTGCTGACGAGGCTGATGAAACAACACCTTTAAGCTATCGTCTTGACGGTTTCAATGTATCCCACGGCACTTCGGTTCAGGCGCTTGATGCAGGTTTTGTTCCTTACGGAACCGGAAGTATTCAGGGTGTTCTGTTTGAAGATGCCGATAAAAACGGAATGTTTGATGACGGAGAAATTGTTTTTGAAGGTGAAACGGTTTATCTTGATTATTATCTTGCCGATGAAAACGGAAACGGCACATTCAAGAGCTATCAGGATATGAAGGCTGTTACCGATGAAAACGGAAGCTTTATATTTGAAAATCTGCCTGTTCTGGATGAAAATAATCAGCCGTACCAATATCGTCTGCGCACAGATAAGCCTGCCGAAAGAGAATTTACAAAAGCATATTCTTTTGAAATTCTCGGAAAGCAGAAATCAAATATTCTTACAGAAAATACAGAGAATTCAGATATGGGTGTTACACCTTCCATTACACTTGCAGTTGACAGGGAGGATAAAAACTTCTATAATCTGGAATACCAGCTTGACGGCTATAACCATACAAATGCTTATCTTGCCTTTGCCGCAGTTAAGGAAGGCGAATCTGTAAATACAGGTATTGATAAGGATAATCAGTGGCTTATTGCCGTGCCGATATTCACATTCGGTTTGGGAATGGTTTTAATTATCGGCAAAAAAAGAAGAAAGGAATCAAATTAAAGGGGGATTTCCCCCTTTAATTTGGACTTGCGTAGCTTATGAAAAACAAAAAAGCAAAAACTAAAATAAGTATTTTTATTTCAGCGGCGGCTGTTATCTGCGCTGCTGTAATTATCCTTGTATCTGCTTGTTTTAATACAGGTGAAAGCATTGTTTTTCATGGCAGCAAATCCAATGTTTTAAAGCAAAGCAAAGCGCGCAGAAACACTTTTGTTATCGGTGTTTCTTCGGCAATACCGGATATGCATCCGTATTTTCACGACAATGATGCACTTTACTTTTTTCAAAAGCTTGTATATGAACCGCTTGTTTCGGTAAATAATGACGGTTCTGTAAGTTATATAAATGCAGATAAAATTGTTTTTGAAAATGCGGGCACACAGGCAAAAGTTTATTTGGATAAAAAGAAAACTTTCAGTGACGGTACAGGCTTAACGGCAGATATTGTTTTGGATTCTTATAATGCTTTTATGGAAAAGGAAACAGCGTATAATGATTTGCTGAATAATGTGGAATATATTCAAAAGGCTGATGATTATACGCTTGTATTCAAATTTAAACTTGTAAGAATTTCCAATATGCAGATTTTCAATATTCCTGTCATTTATGATGCTGACCGTATTGGCGGCTCTACCTGTCTGGGCACAGGAAATTATGCGGTAAAATCCATTACTCCTGACGGCGACAGTGTTCTTGTAAGAAATGAAAATGCCGTTAAAAAGGGAAAATACAGCGAAATTGTTTTGCGGCCGATGGATTACAGTCAGATTCAGTCTTTGGCGGATGCGCAGAATTTTGATGTATTTATGCTTAATAAAGAATCGCAGGCTGATATAATAAAAGAGAGCAGGGCGTATGATATTTATGCAGTCGGTCAGGAAAACGGATGGTATCTTAATTATAATTCTGATAATCTGTCTGTTTGCAATGCCATTGCCAACCTTGCTTCAGGTGAAGAATTTTTTAAAGAAACACATGACTTCGGCGCATATTCCAAAGGTATTACATCTGCCTTTATGAAAAAGCCGAATTATCATTCCCGTCTGAAAAAAGGAAATTTTGATGATGTAAAATCAATAACATTTCTTCACAATTATGAAGCACAGGCAAATGCCATTTATCAGACCCTGTCAAATGCACTGCTTCAGAAGGATGTTGCCTGCAGCGATTTTGTTTCTGATTTTTCGGATTATCCGTCTGTGCTGAATGCGGATGTCTTAATCTATTACGGAAAATTTACCGATATGGTTCACCATGCCGATCATGAAAGGTTTTTTGAAAAATACCGGGGTATGGATATTTCTGATTTTAATAAAAATATTGAAAAATATTTTGCACTTCAAAACAAAATAACGCCTGTAAGCAAGGACACTGTGTGGTATGCTTCGCTTACAGGGAAAAATACAATGGATTTATTTTATTAATTGGTGTGTTATGAGAAAAAAAAGAAAAATCTTGTTAGGTTTCATTATTGTTATTCTGGCTGCAGTTTTGGCTGTTTCAGGTTATTATATATGGCGTGATTTATATTCAAGGGCGCAGGAAAAAAAGGATTTTGAACATATATCGCAATCCGTTTCCGACAGCAGCAGCCCTTCAGGCAGAAATATTTCCGCTCTTATTGCGCAGAACAGCGACTGTCTGGGCTGGGTTTCTGTTCCGAATACAACGGTTGATTATCCGGTTATGCATACGCCCGATAATCCCCAGAAATATCTGCGTCTGAGTTTTAAAGGAAAATACAGCTTTTCAGGCGTTCCTTTTCTTGATGCAAGGTGCAGTGCTGAAAGTGATAATTTAATTATTTACGGTCATAATCTGAAAAACGATACCATGTTTTCTTCTCTTGCGGGATATGCGCAGGTGTCTTACAGCAAAAAGCATCCGGAAATAGAATTTGAAACCGAAGCAGGAAATCATATTTATTCTGTATTTGCCGTTGTTCAGGTGGATGAAACCGATGAATGGTACAATTTTATTGATGCTCCGAACAGTTCGGTTTTTGATGAAAAAATTTCAGAAATTTCTGAAAAAGCAATTTATACAACAAAAGTTGTGCCTGAATTCGGTCGGCAGCTTTTAACACTTTCAACCTGTTACGGTTCTCAGAAAAATGACAGGCTGATGGTTATCGCTGTTAAACAGTAACAGATAATCTGATTATAAAAGCAATTGTGTTTTGATTTCAATTTGTTTTAAATACGAAAAAAAGCCATCAGTTAACTGATGGCTTTTTGTTTTGTCTTTCACGAAAAAGTACGGTTCATATTCTGAACCGTACTTACTGTTTTATAAACTTATGCTTTTAATCCTTTTTTTCTTAATAAAGTATCAATTCTTACCGAAGAATCAAGGATTGTTGAAACAGACATATCATGATTGAGCGTATCAAGGAAATATGCAATATATTTTGAAAGCTCAACAGATTCATACCATTCTCTTGAAAGAAGTTCAGGGGTCTGATAAACACCGTTGGTTGTAAATACTTTTGCAATTGTTCCTTCCTCGAAAGCCTTGTCAAATACTTCAAGTCCGTTTGCAAAAAGACCGAATGTTGTGCACACAAAAATTCTGTTTGCACCAAGCTGTTTCAGCTTTTGTGCAACCTCAAGCATAGATTCGCCTGAAGAAATCATATCGTCAACAATAATAATATCTTTTCCGCTGACGGAATCACCGAGATACTGATGTTCAACAATTGGATTTCTGCCGTTTACAACTTTTGTGTAATCACGTCTTTTATAGAACATTCCAAGATTAATGCCAAGCTGTGTTGCGAAGAAAATACATCTGTTCATAGCACCCTCGTCAGGAGAGATAACCATAAGGCTGTCCTTATCAATTTTCAAATCCTCAACTGAATTTACAAGGGCTTTAATCATCTGGTATGTAGGCATAACATTTTCAAATGATTTGTGGGGAATAGAATTCTGCACTCTCTGATCATGTGCGTCAAAAGTAATGATGTTTTCAACACCAAGATTAACAAGCTCCTGCAAAGCCATTGCACAGTCAAGTGATTCTCGGCTTGAACGCTTGTGCTGTCTGCCTTCATAAAGCATTGGCATAATGACAGAAATTCTTTTTGCCTTTGATGATGCGGCAGAGATAACTCTTTTTAAATCTGCAAAGTGATCATCCGGAGATTTCGGAACCTTCATTCCGTACATATTATATTCAACGCTGTAGTTGAAGCAGTCTGTTACAATATATAAATCATAACCGCGAACAGAATCATTTATAACAGCCTTGCCTTCGCCGCTTCCGAAACGCGGATTGGAAATGTCTATCAGAAAGGACTCTCTCTGATAACCGTAAAAAGCAATGGAACCCTGATGTTCAAGGGCCTGTCCTTTTCTCCATTTAACAAGATAGCTGTCTATCTTATCTGCCAAAGTTTCGCAGCCGGGCATGGCAATGATACCAAGTGGACCGTAAGGGATTGTTTCAACATTTTCAGCAGTTAACCGTGCCATATTTTTATCCTCCTATATGACATATTACGATGGTATTTTACAACATTAAATATATCTTGTAAACCATATTTTAAAGTTTTAACTAAATTGTCATTTATTTTCAGCAGAATCATTTTCTGTTTAGGATCAGATACAAAAAACACCGCAGTGTCATTTTAAGACTGCGGTGTTTTTCTGTTAAACTGTTTTATAAAAGTATTTTACCGAATTTTTGTTTTTTTCTGCAAATTATATATCCGATAAATAAGGATAAAGCCGACACGGAAATACATATTCCCGCTGCCATGCCTTTCGGTCTGTAAGCATATTCAACTTCATGTGTTCCGGCCTTAATCATAACACCAAGCTGGCTTTCACCGATTTCAAAGGTTTCCTGACGTTCACCGTCTATATAAACACGCCAGCTTTCATCATAGGGTATGGAAGAATACAATATGCTGTTTTCCTCGGCTGTGATACGTCCTTTTATTTTTGTGCCTGTAAATTCGGCAGTGTCAATCGCATTTTTACAAAGTTTTTGATATCCTGCATCCAGTACAGCCTTGTTCAGACTGTAAGCATATAATTCATAGCTGCCGTTTGTATTTTTCATTGCATTTGCATCTATTGATACAATGATTTCCGATCCTTTTTCAAAAAATCCCAAATCAAGTATATAAGGCGTTTCAACCGTTTGGGTAACTGTGTTACCGCCGAAAAGGCAGGAGATATTCCTTATATCGGAAGATGTGAAAAACAGATAAAAGTTTCCGCTTTCTGTTGTTTGCAGGCTTATTTCAATGCTTCCGGTGTCGCTGTTTTTTATAAAGCTGTGTGTTCCGTTTTCGGAAATCTGTTCGCCGCTTATGCCGTCATATTTTTCAGAAATATATTTTGCCGGCGTAAAAACATCGGAAAAACCGGATGCAAGTGAAAAAAAGTCATTTTGTATCTGGAAAGGATTTCCCTCGCTTGTTATCCAATTGTCAACAGCCGGATTTACACAGTATGACACAGGAAGAAAATAATCATTTTCATATATTGACGCACCGTAGTTTTCCGAACTGTAAATTCTTGTATAAAGGTCTGTGCTTGGTTTTACATCCTCTCCGTTATAAATAAGATATTTCAGGGCATACATCATATTATAAACAGGTGTTTGTGTATTATAGGTATAACTGTTAATTCTGTTTCCGTACATACCCAGATTATGCTGAAGTCTTGAATATTTTTCATATGCCATTGAAGAAAAGGCGCTTATTCCGCTGTATCCGTAAAGGCATGGGTCCATTCGTGTGTTAAGGCGGCACAATTCTGTTCTGTAAAAAGATTTATCCTTTTCTTTCAGATAATCCACGGCCGTTGTGTAGGTATCGTAATTTTCATTATAATTTGAAAGACTCTGATTGAAATTGAAGGCGTTTGTATCTGTAATAATAATTTCACAGAATGTTACGGCAAATATCAGTATTCCGATAACAAATTTGCCAAGTCTTTTCTTTTTAATAATAAATAAAACAGCAGTCCATACAATTACAAATGCAAGCGTTGCATAAATGGTAAAATCGGTTATTTTGTTTGTATCTATTTCCTGCGATACTGCAATAAAAGCAATCCACGCCATGGATACAAAACCGATTTCCTTTATTCCGATGTGCCTGATATACATAAGCGATTTAAAGGAAGCCGCAAGAAGAATAAAGGAATACATAAATGAAAAGCGATAAGGCAAATCATTTGGAAAATGAAAGGCATGCCAAATGAAATTAAGATAATTTGTATTAAAAGATACAAATAAAATCAGCATAAGGGAAAGGTAAACCGCTTTTTCTTTTAAGCTGATTTTTTTATTTATTATGAAAAGCGGCACAAGAATAAGCGTTAATATTCCGCTGTATATATTGGGGATAACATTATCACCGCTTGAACGGATGGTGGTTTCAAGACCGGCAAAATGATTCTGAATAAAATCAAGTGCCGTGAAATATGATTTTATATCAGAAGGCATTGAATCTGATGTGGCGCTGCAGCCGGATAAAATAAAGTAAACCGGAATTATGAAGAATGCGCACAATGCGGCGGCAAATATGGATGAAACAGCAAATTTAAATCCGCGGTTGATAAATTTGTTGTTGCAAAGCTGTCTGAAAGATACTTTTCTTGAGGAAATAAAACTCCTGTCTATGCTGTTTCCATTATAGGAAATAATAAAGTAGGCAAGGAAATAGATAACCGAAAAAATGCAGGTCATATATCCGATATAGTAACTTGAATACATTAAATAAATGAATGACAGTATATATAATCTGCATTTGCCTGTGTTGATTATATTTTCAATTCCAAGAAGAATCAGCGGCAGCATAAACATACCGTCAAGCCACATTATATTCCAGAAATAAGCAAGCATATATGCCGAAAATGCATATAATGCGCCAAAAGCGGCACTTGCGAACGAATGGCGCTTAAAGCTTTTTTTAATGTAAAAAGTAAATGTTCCTGCCGAAAGGATACATTTAACAGCCACCAGAAAGGAGATGGCAAAAGGCATCTGATTTCTGTCAAAAAGGAAGATAAGTGAATTCAGCGGGCTTGAAAGATAGTTGAAATAATTACCTAAAAAACCTGAACCGCCGCCGGATGTCCAGCTATACAAAAATGTTTCATGGTTTGAAACTCTGTCAAACAGCTCAACAAACAGCGGACCGTACTGATGATAAAGATCCATTCTTAAAACAGTTGTGTCCCCGAATGGAAAAACCTTGTAAACAAGAAAAATAAAAGCCATTGCAGCCAATGATAATATCATGGATAAAATTACAAAACGGTTGCTGAATATTCTGTTATAGATTCTGCCGTTTTTAAAATTTTCGGCATTTTTTTCGCAGTTAAATATCAGAATGCGTGAAAAAGCATAGTTGATGATATAAAACAAAACTGCAAGTATAAGCCATAAAAGATAGTTATAAAGGTTCAATTTTTCAAAAATCATGGAAAACGGCTTATAAACCAAAAGCTGAATTGCCGCATTCAGCACAGAAAAAATAAGCTGGCGTGGAAGTGATGCGGTTATATTTCCTTTATAAACAAAATATTTTTCGGAAAAATAAAGCACTGCTTGTGCCGCAGCAAAGCCTAATGCACATGAAACGGGAATGCCTGCCCCGAAAAATGTTTTTAAAATCTGTTTTACGGCAATTAAAATAAAAAATGAAAAAGCATAAGCAATTGTATAATTCACGGTTTCGGCATTCATATATTTATTTGAATAGCGTTTTATTTTATTGATTGTAATATCCATTTTATTCCACCTGTATCTATTCTTGAGCAATGCCGGTTCATTGCACTCCCATGCGGTTTGCCGGGAAAAACAAATGCATTAAGATAGGATCCAGTAATAGGCACTGCTTAAAAATAATAACATATTCTTTTAAAATCTTCAATGAAATTTAACTGCTTTCATAATCCTGTAATAATTGCGGACAAGAATTCATATATCTTAATTGAGGTGAGTGAAATGGGTTTGAAAAGCATACTCCCATCTCTGTCTGACGGCATACTGAATGCCTTTTCTGCCGTTCCAAATGAAATTTTAAAGCAGATTAATGAAATAAGAATCAGAAAAAATCTTCCTTTAATATTAGTGTTCGGAAAAAACTGCCTTTTTATAACAAGAAAAGGAAAACTTCTGAATTATTGCTCCGAACAGTGCTATGTGGTAGATGAAGAAGAATTTGATTTAATTTTCAGACGGCTGAGCAATTATTCTGTTCATTCTGTTATTGATAATCTTACCAAAGGCTTTATTATGGCAGACGGGGGAAACAGAATAGGCGTAACATCAACGGCAGTTATAAAAGACAGGGAAATTACGGCAGTAAAAGAAATTAATGCCATGAATATAAGAATTGCCGATGAGGTAAAGGACTGTGCCAGACAGATACTGAATATGCTTTATATAAACAGTTTTCCCAGTATAATTGTGGCATCTGCGCCGTCAGGGGGCAAAACAACTTTTCTTCGTGATTTTACAAGGCTTCTTTCAGGCGGCTTCAACAACAAATACAGAAAAACAGCCGTTGTTGATGAACGCAACGAAATAGCGTATAAAGGAGCAGGCGGAATAACGGCAGATATAGGGGTTAATACAGATGTGCTTACAGGGTATCCCAAAAGTATCGGTATAGAAATGGCAATCAGAACACTCTCTCCCGAAATAATTGTGTGTGATGAAATATCAAAAACCGAAGAGGTTCTTGCAATGGAGGACGGTTTTCTTTCGGGTGTAAAATTTGCTGTTTCGGTTCACGCGTCAAGCAAAAAGGAGATTATGGAAAAAAAGATAATCCGAACACTTATAGCAAAAAATGAATTTGATTATATTGTTTTGCTTAATGATTATACAAATGATTTTGAAATTATGGAAGTAAGTGAAATAAGAAGTGAAATACTTAGGAATTATTCTTCTGAATTTATCATGGATTGCAGCAGGCTTTAGCAATGCTTACAGATTAAAAAGAAAATGCATAGTTTCAAATGAAATTGTTGAAATGTGCAATCTGATAGCGATTGAACTGGAATTTTCGGTTAACGAAACAGGAAAGATTATAAAACGGCTGTGCAGTGAGCCGTCTTTATCGCATCTGGATTTTTTAAACAGCTTTGATTTTGAAAATATACATATAAAAACAGAACTGGATGACGAAGATAACGAACGCCTGAATTTTCTTTTTAAAAATATAGGAAAAACAGATATTTCATCCATGCTTAATTTGATTGAATCCTTTAAGCAGAATATGATAATCAGTAAAAAAAAATACGAGAATTACTATAAAAATCACAGCAGACTTTATATCGCTTTCGGCATATTCGGCAGTCTTGCAGTAACGCTTGTATTGATTTAGGAGGATAAATGGAAGTTAATTTGATATTTAAGATTGCGGCAATAGGAATTATTGTTTCAGTGCTGAATACCGTGTTGGTGCGAAGCGGCAGGGAAGATCAGGCAATGCTTACAACGCTTGCAGGTGTAATTGTTGTTCTGATGATGCTTATGCCTGAAATCAGCGATCTTTTTTCTACTGTAAAATCACTTTTTAATTTATGACAGCATTAATAGGAATTTCTCTTTCTGCCCTTATTCTGGCAGTTTTTATAAGAGATTATAATAAAACGGCTTCCATTGCAATTATGATTGCGGCTTCGGCACTGATTTTTCTGCGTATTGCCGCTGACATTTCCGGAATATTTACGGCACTGGCCGATATTTCCTCCGGGGTGGAAACGGCAGCCAGTTATCTTAGGCTGATGATGAAAGTGCTTGGAATTGTTTTAATTACGCAGTTTGTTGCGGATATGTGCCGCGACTGCGGCGAGAATGCGCTTGCAAGCCAAACGGAAACAGCGGCGAAGGTGATTGTAATTACCATGATATTGCCGCTTTTTGAAACAGTTATTAAAATTGTATCGGGACTTCTTGAATGAAAAGATTTTTATATGGGTTCGCAGTTTGTATGTTAATGATTTTTATTCCGATTTCTGCCTGTGCAGAGGAAACGGAATATGATGAATATCTTGAACAATTTGATTTTTCCTATATGGAAGAACTGGACCGTGATACATACAGCCTGCTTGAAGAACTGGGATTAACAGATTTTGATTACAATACTATCGTAAATTTTTCCTTATCGGATTTTACGAAGTCTGTAAAAAACATATTAAAAGGTGCGGCGCAAACGCCTGTGCAGGCATGCATTGTAATATTTGTATTTATCATTATTTCTTCGTTTTTTCAGAATCTGAAATCAACGATGATTGATGATGAAATGAGTTCGCTTTTTTCAACTGTCAGTGCGCTTATTATTTCAGTGGTGCTTGCAATGAAAATGAAAACCACAATCAGCCTTGCCTGCACGGCAATTGCAGTGTGTGCCGATTTTGTGTATGCATTTGTTCCGGTTTTCTGTATTATTGTTGCAACATCGGGAAACACACTGGCCGCATTTTCAACCAATACAATGCTGCTTTCTCTTGCCCAAACACTGAATTATATTTCAAAAAACATATTTATACCGCTTTCAAACTGCTTTCTGGCTATCGGAATATGCTCGGGTCTCAGAAGTGAATTTAACCTGAAATCTCTTCTCGCCTTTATGAAAAAATATCTTACTATGGGTATATCCGTTGCCGCTGCAGCGTTTGTTTCCGTGCTGTCTATTAAAACGGCAGTGGCAGCAAGGGCAGATGCAATCGGACTTAGATCCATAAGATTTGCAATCAATTCGGTTGTTCCTGTAATCGGAAGCGCAATCAGCGAAGGGCTGCTGTCCATTCAGTCTTATTCCTCTCTTATCCGTTCCAGTGTGGGCGTTGTCGGAATTATATCTGTGGTGCTTGTGTTTCTTCCGGCAATTGCAGAGGTTGTATTATGGCGTTTTTTTCTTTCGCTTTCCGGCATAATTTCTGATGTTTTCGGCGATAAATCGGTTTCGCTTGTGCTTAAAGCTTTCGGCGATGCAATGCTGATTATGAATGTTGTTTTGATTTTATCAATGGTAACAACCATTATTTCCATAGGAATTCTGATTGCGGCTAAAGGAAGTGTTTAAATGGATTACGTAAAAAGCTGGACGTTCTGTATTTGTATAACACTTATCATTTCTGTTATTTTTTCGGTTTTAAAGCCGAAAGGCACAATGGGAAAATTTTATAAGGTTATCATTTCTGTTTTTATTTTTATTTCCTTTTTATATCCGCTTACGGATTTTGATTCGGCGGATTTTAAATTAAATTTTAATCTTGAAAGTGAATATGAAAATCTGATTGAAAACACAGCTAAAACGGAAATTGAAAATTCCGTAAATGCTGTTTTGAAGGAAAATGAAATACATAATTCATCCGTAAGTGCGGATGTTCAGCAAATCGGAGATGAGATTGTTATTAACAGGCTGCTGGTTTCTGTTACAGATGATTATTCAGTGGAAGAGGTTAAGGAACTGCTTTTTAAAAATTTAGGTATAGTGGCGGATGTGAAGCGTATAGGTGAATAATTTAAAAGAAAAAATCAAAGGCGTATTAGAAACAAAGAAGTCCAAAACAAAGGTGCTTGTTGCTGTCGGCATAATAGGTATACTGCTTATTCTTTTATCTGAAATAAGTTTTGCTCCTTCCAAAAAAGATACAGAAGTTACAAAAACGGATTATAACGCATATGTGGAGCAGCTTGATAATAAGCTGATTGATCTTATTTCAAGCATAGAGGGAGTGGGCAGATGCAAGGTAATGATTACATTAAGAAGCACTTCGGAAAGTATTTATGCAAAAAATACTGAAAATTCACAGGGTAACAGTTCTTCTTCTCAAAATAGTGAATATGTTATATATGACGGGGAAAACGGTGACAGCCCTATTTTACTTCAGGAAAATTTTCCGGATATAGAAGGTGTTGCCATAGTTTGCAGCGGCGGTGATAATATTGCCGTGCGTGAAAAGGTTATTCAGTGTGTATCTGCACTGTTTAATATTTCATCCAACAGAATTTCTGTTTCAAAACTTGGCAGTGATAACGGAAAATAGATTTTAAAATACATTTATCTGCCCATTGATGAATGTGTTTGAAAATAAACTATTGAATATGGGCGGAAAGGCAAGGTTTAATTATGGACGAAAACAAGGAAATCAAGGCTGCAAAAAAAGCAAAGGTTAAGGGAATTATGACCGAGGATGAAATTAAAAAAAGAAAAGATAAAAGAACAAAAAGGGCATTGTCTGTTTTTGTACTTCTGCTTGCGCTTGGTCTGGGCGGTAACTGGTATTGGGAAAACAGCGATATTTCTTCTAAAATCAGTTCTGTGGCAGGGCAAACGAAAACGCTGGGCGAAGCTACATATGTTGATGCAACAACTGAACCGTCAACCGATGCGCCGAATGATTATTTTTCATCGGCAAGAATGGACCGCCAGAATGCAAGAGATAAGGCGCTTGAACAGCTTCAGAATGTTATAAATGCAACGGATGAAAGCGAGGATTCCAGAAAAGCCGCTGCCGAAAGTGTTGCAAAAATTTCTTCCAATATAGAAATTGAAAATAAAATTGAAACACTTGTACAGGCAAAAGGTGTTAAAAACTGCATTGCTGTTGTAAGTGACGACAGTTCACGTGTTGACGTTATTGTTGACGCAGAGGAATTAACAGACGAAATTATTCTTCAGATAAAAGAAATATCCATTCAGCAGCTTCAGTGCAGCTTTGAAAATGTTACCATTATACAGTCAAAATAATCTTGTATCTTTATGCTTCTTGTGGTATAATAATTCCATTATATTATGATTTGCGGCTTTATAAGTCTGCTTTTCGGAATTCATAATATAATATTTTAAAGTAAAAGCTTTGAATATAATACATTATCAGGGCAGAATACTTATACAAGGAGATTGGAAAATATGGAAATTTCAAATTATAACTCCAAAGGCGGATTAATTATTTCTGAAGAGGCAATCACTTCCATTGCCACCAATGCCGCAAGGGATGTAGACGGTGTGGTTGGTTTTTCCAGCAGACCTGCCGATGTGGTTTCAACAATAAAAAAAGGAAGCCTTAAAGTTATGAGTCCTGTTCGTATTATTCAGGACGGCGACGATTTGGACATTAGTATATATATTGTAATTGCAAACGGTAAAAAAATTCAGCCTGTTGCAGAGGATGTTCAGAAAGTGGTTAAAGATGCTGTTCAGAATATGACCGGCAAGCTTGTTTCGAAGGTAAATGTTATCATTGCCTCTGTTGAAGATGAAAAACCGCAGAATACCGCAGAACCTACTGAAACTGAAGAGTGATTATTTAAAAATTCGGCTGAAAGTATATTTATTTTCAGCCGTGTTTTTTTGGAGGATTTATGAATCGCAGTGAGATGAGAGAGCAGGCGTTTGTGCTTCTTTTTGAAAAAGAATTTTTTGCAGACAAGCCTGTTGATGAGATTGAAGAAATTTATTCTGAAAATGTTTTGCCTTTGTCAGAATATGCAAAGGAATTGTTTGAAACGGCCATTCAGTATAGGCCCGAATTTGATGAAATTATTGAAAAATATTCAAACGGCTGGAAGCTGAACCGTATACCAAAGGTGAATCTTTCTGTTTTAAGATTAGCCCTTTGTGAAATTATGTATATGAATGTACCTGAAAATGTTGCTATAAACGAAGCGGTAGAGCTTGCTAAAAAATATTCGGGAAAAGAGGATTTTTCTTTTGTAAACGGTATTCTTGGCAGCTATTCAAGGAGTAAGTAATGTTTCTTGGTTTTGATACAAGCAATTATACAACGTCTGTGGCTGTATATGACGGCAGCAGGATTGTTCAGAAGAAGCAACTGCTTCAGGTTAAGTCCGGAGAACGCGGATTAAGGCAGAGTGACGCTGTGTTTCAGCACACGGTTAATATGCCTGCACTTATAAAAAGTTTAACGGATGAATATGCTTTTGATAAAGTACAGGCGGTTGGCGTAAGCACAAGACCCAGAAATATAGAGGGCAGCTATATGCCGTGTTTTCTTGTTGGTGAAAACACAGCAGCCGCTGTTTCATCATTTTGCAAAGTGCCCCTGTATAAAACGTCTCATCAGGTGGGGCATATATTGGCAGCGCTTTATTCTGTTGATAAACTTAATCTTATTAACGAACCGTTTATTGCTTTTCATTTGTCCGGCGGCACAACAGAAGCCCTGCTTGTAACGCCGAGCAGTGATGAAATTATCAAAGCGCAGATGATTGCCGAAAGCACAGATTTAAAGGCAGGACAGGCAGTAGACAGAGCCGGCGTTATGATGGGGCTTACATTTCCCTGCGGAGCCGAGCTTGATAAAATGGCGCAGAACAGCCGCCGTGAATTTAAAATAAAGCCGTCTTTAAATCAATTAAACTGTTCACTGTCCGGTGTTGAAAACAAGGCAATGCGTATGTTTGAAAACGGTGAAGATAAAAACGATATAGCAAAATTTGTTGTTTCCTATATATGTGAAACCACAGCGGAAATGACGGAAAGAATAACGGAAAAATACGGAAATCTGCCGATTGTATTTGCAGGCGGCGTTACAAGTAATTCCACTATCCGGAAAAAATTAGGAAAGAAATATAATGCCTATTTTGCAGAACCTGCATTAAGCTGTGATAATGCGGCAGGTATTGCAATTTATGCTTATCTGAAATCATTATGAATGTTATAACTGTTTCGCAGGTGAATAAATATATTAAAGCACTGCTTGACGGCAGTATGCCGCTTCGCAGTATTTATATCTGCGGTGAAATTTCCAATTTTAAATATTATTATGCGTCGGGGCATATGTATTTCACGCTTAAAGATGAAAACAGCCAGCTAAAGGCGGTTATGTTTGCTTCAAATGCACAGAAAATAAAATTTCAGCCCGAAAACGGAATGCGTGTTATTTGCAGCGGCAGAATTTCCGCCTATGAAAAAAACGGCGAATATCAGCTTTATGCCGATGATATGCAGCCTGACGGTTTGGGCGCACTTAATCTGGCGTTTGAACAACTAAAGGAAAAGTTGTTTAATGAAGGCGTGTGCAGTGAAGAAATAAAAAAAACGCTTCCTCCATATCCTGAAAAAATCGGTGTGGTTACTTCTGATATAGGGGCAGCGGTCGAAGATATTAAGAATATTACGGCAAGAAGATATCCGCTTGCAGAAATTGTTATTGTGCCTACTGTTGTACAGGGTGATAAAGCGGCGTCGGATATTGTAAAGTCAATCGAACTGCTTGATAACAGGAAGGATATTGATGTTATCATTGTTGGCAGAGGCGGCGGTTCGCTGGAGGATTTATGGGCGTTTAATACAGAAGAGGTGGCAAGGGCTGTCATTGCCTGCAATACGCCAATCGTTTCTGCTGTGGGACATGAGACAGATACAACGATATGCGATTTTGTTTCCGATTTAAGGGCGCCTACGCCAAGCGCAGCCGCAGAAATTGTGTGTCCTGATATCAATGTTCTTGCAAAAGATGTGTCTGTGTTTAAAACCGGACTGCGCGATGCCGCAGATAATATTATAAACAGCAATATGCAGCTTGTTTTGGATTTGGCGCAGTCGCCTGTGCTTGAAAATTATGAAATGCTGCTTCAGTCATATAATGAAACCATTGATGTGCTGAAAGAAAGACTTGCAGACAGCGTTTTGAGTCTAAACGAGAATAAAATGTTTCGGTTGTCTGCACTTGCCGGCAGGTTAAATGCGCTCAGTCCGCTTGCAGTTCTTGCACGTGGTTATTCTGTTGCACAGAAAGAAAAGCAAATTATAAAATCCGTTTCACAGATAAAAAAGAATGATAAAATTACACTTGTTTTGCAAAACGGCAAAGCAGAGTGCATAATAGACGAGGTAATAAAAAATGGCTGATGAATTAACATATGAACAGGCAGTGAAAAGACTGGAAGAAATCGTTAATCTGCTTGAAAAAAATGAAGCTACGCTTGATGAAAGCATGAAGCTGTTTGAAGAGGGCACCAATCTTGCCGCTTTCTGCACAAAAAAGCTGGATGAAGCAAAGCAAAAAATTACGGTAATAAATAAGGAATAATAAAATGGATTATAAGGAATTTAAAAATATTCTTGATAAAGATATTGCTTTGATTAATCATGCAATTATAGAAAAACTGCCTGTTTGCACAGATGGGCAGGATTCGGTTGTGCAGGCTATGAAATACAGCCTTGAAAACGGCGGTAAAAGACTTCGCCCCATATTTTGCCTGGAATTTGCGCAATGCTGCGGATGTGATAAGGAAACAGCACTTGATTTTGCATGTGCTGTTGAATATATTCATACGTACAGCCTTATACATGATGATTTGCCGTGTATGGATAATGACGATTACAGAAGAGGAAAGCCAAGCTGCCATAAAATGTTCGGGGAAGCGACTGCACTTCTTGCAGGAGATGCGCTTTTAACCCATGCATTCGGTCTTATTGCGGGTGCACGGATTTCAGATGATAAAAAGGTGGCGGCAGTCAAAGTGCTGTCCTCCAAAAGCGGTGTGCCGGGGATGATCGGCGGACAGGTAATCGACTTAAAATATGAAAGCGAACATCCGGGCATAAGCCAGCTTTTATTTGTTCACAGCTTAAAAACCGGTGCGCTTATTTCTTCTGCCTGCATGCTCGGCTGTATTGCCGGCGGTGCAAACGATGAACAGATACGGGCAGCAGGTGTATTTGCAAATAATCTTGGAATTGCATTCCAGATTAAGGATGATATTCTTGATGTAGTAGGCGACAGTGCGGTTCTCGGAAAACCTGTCGGTTCGGATGCATCTAACAGCAAAACAACTTATGTTACTGTAAACGGAATTGAAAAATCACAGCAGGATGTTGAAATGTATACCGCAGAGGCGGTTTTGGCATTATCGGTTTTTAATAACACGGAATTTATAGAAATGCTTGCCGCAAAACTTACAGACCGTGTAAAGTAAAATATACAGATGTTGCATTTTTATACATTATATGCTAATATATGTGAAAACATTTTCATACATTGTTGAAAAGAGTTGATAAAATGTCTGTTCTTGACGGAGTAAATTCTCCTGAAGATATAAAAAATCTGAATATGAAAGAGCTTGAAGAGCTGTGCAGTGATATAAGAAAAATGCTTGTTGAAACGGTTTCGGAAACAGGCGGGCATCTTGCGTCAAATTTAGGAGTGGTTGAGCTTAGCGTTGCACTTCATAAAGTGTTTGACAGTCCGCTTGATCAGATTGTTTTTGACGTAGGACATCAGTGTTACACGCATAAAATACTTACCGGTCGAAAAGATAAATTTTCCACCCTTCGGCAGGAGGGCGGAATAAGCGGTTTTGTGCGGCCGGATGAAAGTGAACACGATATTTTTTCCAGCGGACATTCAAGCGTTTCTGTTTCCCAGGCAATCGGTCTGGCCAAAGCCAAGACCATAAAAGGTGAAAAAGGCAATGTAATTGCCGTTATCGGCGACGGTGCTTTAACCGGCGGTCTTGCATACGAAGCATTTAACAACGGTTCCAACAACTGCGGAAATCTGATTGTTATTCTGAATGACAATAAAATGTCCATCAGTCAGAATGTGGGCTCTATGTCGCGTCATTTAACAAATGTCCGCACTTCAAAGCGGTATTTTTCCTTAAAATCAGGCGTAAGCCGTATTCTTTCAAAAATTCCTAAAGTAGGCGCATCTGTTAACAGATGCTTAACTTTTGTGAATTCGGAAATAAGAAAAAGGGTGTATAACAATGCAACCTTTTTTGAAGAACTGGGTTTTCGTTATTACGGACTGATTGACGGTCATGATATGGAAAGTCTGATTGCTGTGCTGAATGCGGCAAAAACGCAAAGGCATGCTGTTTTAATTCACATAAGCACGATCAAAGGAAAAGGATATAATCCTGCGGAAAAAAATCCCACACAGTTTCATGGAATAGGCAAATTTAATGTGCATACAGGAGAGTGCAATTCAAGCGGTAAAAATTTTTCTTCCGTATTTGGGGATGCAATGTGTGCTTTGGCCGAGAAAGACAGCAGAATATGCTGTGTAACAGCCGCTATGGCAGAAGGAACAGGGCTGGCTGAATTTGCCCATCGCTTTCCAAAACGCTTTTTTGACGTGGGAATTGCCGAACAGCACGCAGTTACATTTTCAAGCGGTCTTGCCAAAAACGGAATGATTCCTGTTTTTGCAGTTTACTCAACGTTTCTTCAGCGTTCCTATGACCAGCTTATTCACGATGTGGCAATGCAGAAGGCAAAGGTTCTTTTCGGAATAGACCGTGCCGGTTTTGTTGGTGAAGACGGTGAATCGCATCAGGGCATTTTTGATGTTTCTTTTTTAAATACGGTTCCGTATTTAACGGTGTATTCCCCAAGCTGCTATGAAGAAATGTACGGCATGTTCCGTAATGCTGTATATAACTGCAGCAGTGCCGCTGCCGTTCGATATCCGCGAGGCCAAGAAAAAGAAATGCCGGACGGCTACTGTTACGATAATTCCGATTTTTCGGTGTTCGGCGATATTCATTCAAAAAACTGTATTGTTACATACGGAAGAGAATTTTCGGAATGCTATGCTGCTTATAAAAATCTGAAAGATACATTTATTATCAAGCTGAATAAAATAAAACCTGTTGAAATCGGTGCGGTAAACCTTTTAAGAGATGCAAAAAATGTTTTCTTTTATGAGGAATCGGTTAAAACCGGCAGCGTAGGCGAAGTGATGGCGGCCATGCTTGCAGAAAACGGAATTCATGTGAATTTCCGCCATATAGCAGTGAATAATGAGTTTATCAGGCAGGCTTCGATTGAAAGTCAGCTTAAAACATATAAAATGGATAGAGAATCAATAATTAACGAGGTATCCAATGTCTAAAAAAATCAGACTTGATGTTGCTGTTTTTGAAAAAGGATTTGCCCAAAGCCGTGAAAAGGCAAAGGCGGTTATTATGGCAGGGCAGGTTTATGTAAATAATCAGAAGGTTGATAAGGCCGGTACTGAAATTAAAGAAGATGATATTGTTGAGGTGCGCGGAAATACGCTGAAATACGTAAGCCGCGGCGGTCTTAAACTTGAAAAGGCAATGCAGGCTTTTCCGATTGAATTAAACGGAAAAATCTGTATGGATGTTGGTGCGTCCACAGGCGGCTTTACAGACTGTATGCTTATGAACGGTGCCGTTAAGGTTTATTCTGTTGATGTGGGATACGGCCAGCTTGCATGGAAACTTCGCTGTGATGAACGTGTTATTAATCTGGAAAGAACCAATTTCAGATATGTAACAAATGAACAGATTAAAGATAAAATTGACTTTTCGTCTGTTGATGTTTCATTTATTTCATTAAAGCATATTCTTCCTAATCTTCATTCGCTTCTTGCAGAGAACGGTCATGCCGTATGTCTTATCAAGCCGCAGTTTGAGGCCGGCAGGGAAAAGGTTGGAAAAAAGGGCGTTGTAAGAGATAAGACCGTTCATCTTGAAGTGGTTGAAAATGTTATAAATATGGCGCTTGAAAACGGCTTTTCAGTAAAAGGTCTGCAGTTTTCGCCTATAAAAGGACCGGAAGGCAATATAGAGTATTTAATTTATATTTGTAAAGATAAAAAGCCGTGTGTAGACGAATGTGTTGATGCACAATGGCTTGTAAATCAATCTCATGAGGAATTGTTATGATTTTATCTGTTTTTGCAAATCTGAATAATAAAGAAACCGAAATCATTGCAAAAGAAATGCTGTCTGTTTTAAAAAATTCGGGCTGTGAAGTGTTTTTTGATGAAAAATACAGAAATCTTCTTTCCGATTCCTTATGCAGTTTTTCGGAAGATGCAAATTTAATGGAAATCTGTGATATTGCCGTTGCAATAGGCGGGGACGGAACAACCATGAAAACCGCTAAGAAAGCTGCAATTTTCGGCAAACCGGCACTTGGAATAAACGGCGGGCGGCTTGGTTTTTTAAGCGGAATTGAAAGAAATGAATTAAATCTCTTACAGGATGTTGTAAACGGAAATTATCAGCTTGATGAAAGAATTATGCTGAAAGCCGAACTTATTGAAAATGAAAAGACGGTAAAAACATTTCATTGTTTAAATGATGCAATTTTTTCAAGGGGCGATTTTGCCCGCCTGATTGATATAGAGGTTACAAGCGGCGGCAGAGAACTTATGACAACACGTGCCGACGGTGTTATTATATCCACGCCGACAGGTTCAACAGCTTACAGCCTTGCGGCAGGAGGACCGGTTCTCAGTCCCGATCTGCAGTGCTTTGAGGTAACCTCCATTTGTCCGCATTCACTGATGGACAGAAGTATTGTTGTAGGAAGCGGAAATACGCTTCTTGTTAAAATATCAAGTGATGTAAGCAATAATGCAATTTTAACCTGTGACGGTGAACCGCCTGCGGCAGTTTCATCGGATACGCAGGTTGCGGTTTCACTTTCGCCTTATAAGGCAAGGCTTGTAAAGATTAAACCGGATAACTTCTATGAGGTTATGAAAAAAAAGCTTGTTGACCGGCGGGTTTGAATTTACAAGCACTTAAAATAAACAACTGATTAAACAGAAAGGCTATGTGAATTAAAGTGAAAAAGAGAAGGCAGGCAAAAATACTTGAAATAATCAATAATCTTGATGTTGAAACACAGGAGGATCTTCAGATGCTGCTGAGGGACGGCGGCTTTGAGGTGACACAGGCAACTATATCAAGGGATATTAAGGAATTAAGGCTTGTGAAGGAGCTTTCCGGAAACGGAAGATATATCTATTCAACAGGCAAAAAAAGCAATTCCGATCCGGTATATACAAGAGCATCCGGTATTTTTGCCGATTCTGTTATCAGTGTTGAAAGTGCAATGAATATGGTATGTATAAAATGCTTTGCGGGAATGGCCGGTGCCGCCTGTGCAGCAGTAGATTCCATTCAGTGGAATGAGGTTCTCGGAACAATAGCCGGTGATGACACGATTTTTGTGCTTTGTAAAACGGAACAGGCCGCTAAAGTATTTACATCAAATCTGGAGAAATCTTTAAATGTTAAAAACGCTTAATATTGAAAATATTGCCGTGATTGAAAAGGCACAGATAGAATTTAATAACGGGCTGAATGTTTTAACAGGTGAAACCGGCGCAGGAAAATCCATTGTTGTTGATTCCATTAATGCCATACTGGGTGAGCGTACCTCACGTGAATTGGTTCGCCATGGGGCGGATTATGCCTTTGTTTCGGCATTGTTTGAGGATGTTTCGGATAATGTAGCCGAAAAACTTGAAAGTATGGGCTATTCGCCGGAGGAGGATGGAACACTGCTTCTTACCAGAAAAATAACAGAGGCAGGAAAATCCGTATGCAAAATAAACGGCGCATCTGCAACAGTATCTATTTTAAAGGAAATAGGGCAGATGCTTGTTAATATTCACGGTCAGCATGACAGTCAGTCGCTTTTAAATCCCGATTCGCATTTTCTTTTTATTGATATGCTTTCCGAGAATAAAGAAATTTTTGCAGATTATAAAAACAGCTTTCATCAGCTTATTACAATCAGAAGAAGGCTGAAAGCTTTAACGGATGATGAAGAGGATAAGGACAGAGTGCTGGAACTTCTTGATTATCAGATTAAAGAACTGGAGTCGGCCGATATATCTGTTAATGAAAGAACTGAACTGCAAAAGAAGAAGGCAGTTATGGACAGCAGGGAAGCTTTGCTCCGTGCATTAAACAGTTCTCTGTCCGCATTATCGGGAAATGATGAATTCAGCGGTGCGGCAACACTTGTGTCCTCTTGTATTAAGGAATTTTTATCTGTAAATGCATCGGCGGCTATTGAAAAAATCGTATCAAAATTAACAGACATCAGTGATGAAATCGAGTCTGTCAGGGATTTAATCAACCATGAAATTTCCGCGCTTGATTTTAATGAGGCAGAGCGTGAAATGGTAGAGGATAGGCTGGATTGTCTTTATAAACTGAGTTTGAAATATGGCAACACAGAAGAAGAAATGCTGCATTTCCTTGAAAAGGCAAAGGAAAAACGCAATGCTGTTTTATATAATGATGATGAGCTGGAGCGCTTAACTGCCGAATATGATAAGCTTCTGGAAGAGGTTATGGAAAAAGCGGATCATCTTTCTGACCACAGAAAGAAAATTGCAGATGCATTTGAAAATAATGTAAAAGCCCAGCTTGCCTTTCTTGATATGCCCAAAATTCAGTTTAAAGTTAAATTTGAAAAGGGCAGCCTTACTTCAAACGGATATGACAAAATAGAGTTTTTAATTTCTACAAATCCGGGTGAGCCGGCAAAGCCGCTGGCAAAAATTGCATCGGGCGGCGAGCTTTCAAGAATCATGCTTGCAATTAAAAATGTTATAGTGCATAATGATACAATCGGTACATTGATTTTTGATGAAATAGACACCGGCGTATCAGGCAGAGCAAGCAGAAAAATAGGTCTGAAGCTTAAAGCGGTATCAAAGGGTACACAGGTTATAACCGTAACACATTCTGCGCAGATTGCTTCTGCTGCGGATGAACATTTTCTGATTCAGAAAGATTTTGAAAACAATAAAACTTACACAAAGGTTTCTTCCCTTGATTTTGAGGGCAGAAAAAAAGAACTTGCCAGAATTATGGGCGGTCTTGATATTACGGATACACTTTTGAAAAGTGCAGAGGAAATGCTGTTGTCTGAATCGGAGTAAATTATGGGATTTCATAAAGAACAGATGATAAAAAACGGAATGTGTTTTTAATTTTGCTTTTTAATACTTAGTTTTTGGAGGATATTTAAATGGGAGTTTATGAAGAATTAAAACAAAGAGGACTTATTGCGCAGGTAACGGACGAGGAGCAGATAAGGGAACTTGTAAATAACGGAAAGGCTGTTTTTTATATTGGTTTTGACCCAACCGCCGATTCGCTTCACGTTGGTCATTTTATGGCTCTTACGCTTATGAAAAGGCTTCAGGATGCGGGCAATAAGCCGATTGCACTTATAGGCGGCGGCACCGGTATGATCGGTGACCCAAGCGGCAGAACCGATATGCGCCAGATGATGACAAAGGAAATGATAGAGCATAACTGTAACTGCTTCAAAAAACAAATGGAAAAATTTATTGATTTTTCCGATGATAAGGCACTTATGGTTAATAATGCAGACTGGCTGCTCGGTCTGAATTATATTGAAGTGCTTCGTGAGGTTGGAGCATGTTTTTCCGTGAACCGTATGCTTTCTTTTGAATGCTATAAGCAAAGAATGGAAAAAGGACTTTCCTTCCTTGAATTTAACTATATGATTATGCAAAGCTACGATTTCTATGCTCTTTATCAGAAATACGGCTGTAATCTTCAGTTCGGCGGCGATGACCAGTGGTCCAATATGATTGGCGGTATGGAACTGATAAGAAGAAAACTCGGCGGCGATGCCAATGCCATGACAATTACACTTCTTACAAATTCCGAAGGCAAGAAAATGGGAAAAACACAGAAAGGAGCAGTGTGGCTTGATCCTGAAAAAACTTCTCCTTATGAATTTTACCAGTACTGGCGCAATGTTGATGACAGCGATGTTATAAAATGTATGAAACTGCTTACATTTTTGCCGCTTGATGAAATTGCCGCTTATGAAAGGCTTGAGGGCGCAGAATTGAATAAAGCAAAAGAAGTGCTTGCTTATGAATTAACAAAACTGGTGCATAACAAGGAAGAAGCAGACAAGGCAGACGCTGCCGCAAAAGCTCTTTTTGCCGGTGGTACAGATAATACAAATATGCCTGCAACGGTTTTGGAAGAAAATGATTTTACCGACGGTACTGTTTCGGTGCTTGATATGATGATTAAGGCAAATATTATCAAATCAAAGGGAGAGGGCAGACGTCTTATCACACAGGGCGGCGTATCGCTTAATGATGAAAAGATAACCGATCCGTACGCTTCGCTTTCCAAAAATGATTTTGAACATGATGTTATAATTAAAAAAGGTAAAAAGGTATTCCATAAGTTTACTGTATAAATTGCTGACAGAGCCGGTTTTGACGGCTCTGTCTGTTTTTTATTTGCAAACAGATAAACAGTAATGTATAATAATGATATCAGTATAAAGGGGGATAATTTATGCTTAAACCTTCACTTGTTGCAAAAACAAATGCCAAAGCAAATGAAAATCAGATTTTTACAGGCGTTAGTTACAGAATAACCGTATTGACCAACCGGCTTATAAGAGTTGAAGTTTCAAAAGAAAATCAATTTATTGATGATGCAAGCTATGCTGTTTGGAACAGAAAAGCAGATAAAATTGATTTTTCTGTTAAAGATGAAAAATCATATATTATCGTTGAAACCTCTGAAGTAAAATTCTTTATTAAAAAGAAAAACACAAAGCCTGCTTTTGTTGAAATTAAAGAAAACGGAAAGAGAATTAAATGCAATAATAAGAATAATCTTAAAGGTACATGCCGAACTCTTGACAATACCTTTGGAAAAACAAAGCTTGAAGACGGACTAATTAACGAAAACGGCGTTTATGTTTTTGATGACAGTAATTCCATTCTGATTGATGAAAAAGGAAAATTCAAGACAAGAGAGGGAAATAATAAGGATTTATATATTTTTGCATATGAAAAGAATTACAGGGAAACCATAAAAGCGTTTTATAAAATAAGCGCACCTGTGCCGCTTATTCCCCGTTTTGCGCTTGGCGTTTGGTGGAGCAGATATCATGCTTACACGCAAAAGGAATATCTTGATTTAATGGCAAAATTCAAGGCTGAAAATATTCCTCTTACAGTTGCAACGGTTGATATGGACTGGCACTGGGTTAATAAAAAAGACATTGAGGGAAAATTCGGTGTTAAATATAATGGATGCGGTTCATATGGTTGGACGGGCTATTCGTGGAATACCGATCTGTTTCCTGATTACAGAGAATTTCTTAAAAAGCTTAAAGAGGATAATCTTCATATAACGCTTAATCTTCATCCTGCCGACGGTGTTCATTCATATGAGGATATGTATGATGATATGGCAAAAGCAGTCGGAATTGACCCGAAAACAAAAGAAAAAGTGCAATTCCAATGCGCAAGCGATGATTTCTGGAATGCATATTTTGATATTCTTCATAAGCCGTATGAAAAAGACGGTGTTGATTTTTGGTGGATTGACTGGCAGCAAGGCAAAAAGAGCGATGTGAAAGGACTTGATCCGCTGAATTCCCTTAATCATTATCACTATCTTGATAATGCCGAAAACGGAGACATTCCGCTTATTCTTTCACGATACGGCGGAATCGGTTCCCACAGGTATCCGCTCGGCTTTTCGGGGGATACTGCAATTTCCTGGAAGGTGCTTGATTTTCAGCCGTACTTTACAGCCAATGCTGCGAATGCGGCATATACATGGTGGAGCCATGATATCGGCGGACACCATATGGGATACAGAGATGACGATTTGTATATGAGATGGCTTCAGTTCGGTGTATTTTCTCCGATTATGAGGCTTCATTCAACTGCTATTGAACTGCTTGGCAAAGAGCCTTGGAAATACCGTTCTGATGTTTATAAATGTGCCAAAGAGTGGCTTAATCTTCGCCATAGCCTGATACCGTACATATTCACTATGGATTACAGAAATCATAAAAACGGGATTGCACTGTGCGAACCCATGTATTATTCTTATCCCGAGCATCATAATGCTTACAGCTTTAAAAACCAGTATATGTTCGGTTCGGAATTGATGGTTTGTCCGATTACCTCAAAACAAAACAGGGAAATGAATTTCGGCGAGGTAAATGTTTGGCTTCCGGAGGGAAGATGGACAGATATTTTTACAGGACAAAGCTATTGCGGAGATAAAATTATTTCTTTGCACCGTGATACAGACAGTATTCCCGTGCTTGCAAAAGAGGGGGCAATAATTCCTCTTTCCAAGGACAGAGGAAATGATGCAGGCAATCCGAAAGAATTGGAATTATGGATTTATGCAGGAAACAACCGTTTTGTTTTATATGAGGATAACGGAAAAACAGATTTTGAAGAGCATAATGCGAAAACTGTTTTTTGTGTTTCTTTTGATGAAACAGCCGGAGAACTGCGTTTTACTGCCGAAAGTCCGCACGGAGATGTTTCTGTTATTCCCGCAAAGCGTAAACTCAGGCTTGTATTTAAAGATTTGAAGCCTGAAAATATGAAATGTGACGAGTATTCTATTTCCGTTGAAAACGGTTGTGCAGTAATAGAACTTGCTGATTTTACACCGGAAAGCAGTGCTGATATTCTGCTGAAAGGCGCTGAAATAAAAAGAGTTGAAAGTGTGAAGGAACAGGTGATATATATATTGTCACGGTGGCAGAAAAATACTTTAAGCAAAAGCAGAGCATACACGCATTTTAAAAATGCATTCACGCGCGATGAGTTAAGGCATGCGCTTCATAAAACAAAGCTTCCGCACTGTGTTTCTTCAGCAATCAATGAAGTGCTTGAATTATTGTAAAGGATTGATAAAGCGATATGATTCATGTCAGTGAACCGTTTGAAAATAAACCGCTTGTTATGAAAACAGAACTGCAGAAAGCGGTTTATGATACTCTTGAATATCTTGAAATTCCTTTTATAAGGGTAGATAACGATGAAGCCATCACAATGCAGGACTGCACGGAAATCAGCAAAAAACTTAATGTAAGAATTGTAAAAACGCTTTTTCTCTGCAACAGGCAGAAAACAATGTTTTATCTTTTTGTAACAACCGAAGAAAAATCGTTTGTAACAAAGGATTTCAGCAAAGCGCTTGGCATTTCGCGTGTTTCCTTTGCCTCATCCGATATGCTGCTTGAAATGCTCGGCACCAAATCGGGTGCGGCAACAGTATTGAGCAGTGTGGCTGATACAGAGCAGAACGTAAACATTATTTTTGACAGCAATGCTTTGAACGAAGAATGGTATGGCTGTACTGACGGCACAACAACGGGTTATATGAAGATAAGAACCGAAGATTTAATAAACAAATATCTTCCGTTTACCAACCATAGACCGACCGTTATTAAGGTTTAATTTTACATCATTATTTTTCATTATAAACAAAAGCATCTGATCAATATCAGATGCTTTTATTGTATATATAATATATAAATTATGTAATAATATATATTGAAGAATTCTATTGTTTTTGGTATAATATTTACTTGGTGAAGATTATGGAAAATGTAAAAAATCAAATTGAAAATCTGCGTGAAACGCTTCGCTATCACAGCAACAGATATTATAATGACGATGCTCCCGAAATTGAAGATTATGAATATGATATGATGATGCGGGATCTTAAAAATCTTGAAGAGCAGTATCCTGAGTACGATACGCCGGATTCGCCTACAAAAAAGGTTGGCGGAAAGGCAGACAATTCTTTTGAAAGCGTTGTGCACAGTGTAAGAATGGAATCCTTGCAGGATGCTTTTTCCGAAGAAGAGCTTTATGACTTTGACAGCCGTGTTTTAAGTGTCGTAAGCAATCCTGCATATTGTGTTGAACCGAAAATAGACGGGCTGTCTGTAAGCCTTGAATATGAAAACGGCGTTTTTGTAAGAGGATCAACCAGAGGGGACGGAAATATCGGTGAGGATGTAAGCGGAAATATTAAGGTGATTCATAATGTGCCGCTTAAACTGAAAAAGGATATTCCGTTTCTTGAGGTTCGCGGAGAGGTTTATATGCCGAAAAAAAGCTTTGAAAATGTTGTTGACAAACAGCTTTTGAATGGAGAAAAGCCTTTTAAAAATCCAAGAAATGCCGCTGCAGGTTCGCTGAGACAGAAAGACAGTGCTGTTGCAGCAACAAGAGGACTGGATATTTTCATCTTCAATATTCAGCAGATAACAGGTGTTACATTGCATTCACATAAAGAAAGCCTTGATTTTCTGAAAGAACTGGGCTTCAGCACCGTTCCCGGCTATACTTTGGTACACAGTATGAAGGAAGCGGTTGACGAAATTGATAAAATCGGCGAAAAAAGAGGCAGTCTGGAATTTGATATAGACGGAGCAGTTATTAAGGTTGATGATTTTGAAATGAGAAATCAGCTTGGCTCTACATCAAAATTTCCCAAGTGGGCTGTTGCATTTAAATATCCGCCGGAAGAGAAACAGACTAAAATTATTGATATTGAAATTGCAGTAGGCAGAACGGGTGTTTTAACACCCACGGCCGTACTTGAGCCTGTGCATCTGGCAGGTACAACCGTTTCAAGGGCAACGCTTCACAACAGCGATTTTATTAAGGAAAAGGGTATTGCCGTCGGTGATGTGGTTACAGTTCGCAAGGCAGGAGATATTATACCTGAGGTGCTTTGCGTTAATAAACACAACAGCAATGAGATTTATGAATATCCGGTTTTTTGTCCAAGCTGTGGAAGTGCAGTTGTTAAAGAAAACGGAGAAGCGGCAATCAGATGTATCAATCCGGATTGTCCTGCTCAGTTGCTGAGAAATCTTATCCATTTCTGTTCAAGAGATGCAATGGATATAGAAGGGCTGGGGCCGGCCATTCTGGAAACCTTTGTTCAAAACGGTCTTATTGAGAAAACAGAGGATATTTATGCACTAACCTATGAAAAAATTGAAAATGCTGCGCTGGAAGGTTTTAAGGAAAAAAGCATAAACAATATAATTCGTTCAATCGAAAATTCCAAGAAAAATGATTTGGGGAAATTGATTTTTGCATTGGGAATCCGGCATATCGGGGCAAAAGCAGGCAGTCTGCTTGCAAACCGTTTCAAAAATATGGATGCGATTATGCATGCTTCTTTTGATGATATTCTGCAGATAGACGGCTTCGGTGAAGTCATGGCTGAAAGCGTTTATGATTTCTTCAGAAATGAAAAATCAGTAAACCTGATTCAAAGCATTGCCCGCAGCGGTGTTAATATGAATTGTTTTAGTGTTGTGAACGATACCCGTTTTGAGGGGAAAACCTTTGTTTTAACAGGAACGCTTCCAACGCTGAAACGTTCTGAGGCTTCAAAAATTATTGAATCCTTCGGCGGAAAAACATCGTCAGGTGTTTCAAAGAAAACAAGTTATGTTCTTGCCGGTGAAGAGGCAGGAAGCAAGCTTGACAAGGCAAATGCACTTGGTATTGAAATAATAAATGAAACAGAATTTATGGAAATGATAAAATGAGAGAATTTAGAAAAATACAAAAAAGATTTTATAAAATGATGAAAGCGCTGATTATTTTCAGCGTGGTGTTTATTGTTGTTTATATCGGCGCACAGCCGTATGTTAAGGAAATCAGTGCAGTTGCCGCGGCAGTTTGCAGTTATTTCTGCCAGTTTCTGATTATTGCCAATCTGTGTGCGGTTTTTGCTTACTACAATAAATATGCAAAATGCGATAAGTTTCTTGAAGCTGTTGAATATGAAATAGCCGATTTCGGATATTATTTAACTGCTAGACCGGAAAACAGCGAAAATGCTTTTATAAAGGCTATGCAGAATGACTTGTTAAAAAACGGTTATTCGGTTCAATCGGATATTGAAATTGATGAATTTGATTTTGCTTTTGCGGGCTTATCAAAAAAGAATTTTTTCTATGCGGCAAATATTGAATCGCTTTCGAGAAACGATATTCTTGCCTACATAGATGCTGTTATAAACGATATTACGGTTTACAGTCTTAAAAGAAAAGGAAATGCTGTTATTTGTTTTGTAACGGATAAGGCAGAAGAGGAAGCGATTGCCGTTTCAAAAATGATAACGCCGCTCGGAAAAAAAGAGCAGATAAAAATTGCGCTTGCCATTGTGCAGCCTGCAGATAAAAAATGTTATTTCCTTGGAAATATGCAGACAAAGCAGCAGCAGATGATTGCCAATTATGTGTTAAAATGCAATATTCCCATTCCTGATACGTTAAAGGGAGAAAGAAACCTGCCGTTTCAGGAAGAACTTGAAAAGCATATGCGAGATTTTGATATTAAAAGTTTTAAAAACGGCACATTTTATGCCCACTAAGGAGTGTAGTTTATGAATAATAATGTAAAAGCTTTTCTTGAAAGCCTTAAAGGAAAAAAGATTGCATTTGTGGGGATGGGCGTTGCAAATGTTCCCTGTGCAGAATGGCTTGCTTCACACGGAGCAGAAGTTTATGCCTGTGATAAAAGAGATGAGCAGTATATCGGTGCGGAAATCTGCCGTAAAATGAAAGCGCTTGGTATAACCTTTTCTTTGGGTGAAGGCTATCTTGATATTTTGCCTGAGATGGATTTGATTTTCCGCTCACACGGCATTCTGCCATTTCAGAATAAATGGATTGGTGAATGCATTGAAAGAGGGCAGAAGGTTACAACGGAAATGGAAGTGTTTTTCAGCCTCTGTCCGGCAGAAATTATTGCTGTTACAGGTTCAAACGGTAAAACAACCACAACAACGCTTATTTCAAAAATGCTGGAAGAAGAGGGCAATAAAGTTTATCTTGGCGGAAATATAGGCAAAGCGCTTATGCCTGAACTGGAAAGCATCCGTGAAAAAGATATTGCGGTTGTTGAATTGTCTTCTTTTCAGCTTTTAACAATGGGTAATATGGTAAATAAACCGGATATTGCGGTGGTAACAAATATAGAAAGCACCCATCTTGACCATCATTTAAGCCTGGATGAATATGTTGATGCGAAAAGAAATATACTGATTTACCAAAACAGCCGTGCAAAAACGGTTTTGAATGCCGATTGTGATTATTCAATCGGCGGAAGAGTTTATCACGATATGCGTTTTGATGTGCGTGGTATTCTTCATCAGTTTTCCATCAGGCATTCCGTAGAAAACGGTGCGTATATGAAAGAAAACGGTGATATTGTTTATAATGATAACGGAACGGAAACGTTCATAATGAATAAAAACAGTATCATCATTCCGGGTATGCATAATGTTGAAAATTACTGCACGGCAATTACGGCAGTGTGGGGTAAGGTTAAACCGCAAACAGTGCTGAAGGTTGCGGAAACGTTTGGAGGTGTGGAGCACAGAATTGAATTCGTGCGTGAATATGAGGGCGTAAAGTATTACAATGATTCCATTGCAACATCTCCTTCAAGAGTTATAAGCGGTTTAAAAGCATTCGGAAAGAAAATTATTATGATTTGCGGCGGTTCAGACAAGGGCAACGATATGCGTGAAATGGTGCCGTATATTCTGAAATATGTTAAGATGCTTGTTCTTAACGGTGATACGGCAGAGAAAATATATGACGCAGTTATAAATGATGAAAATTATGACGAAAGCAAAATTGTATTGCTTAAAACCGATACAATGGAAAATGCTCTGAAACTTGCAAAATCCGGTGCCGAAAGCGGCGATATAGTTTCCCTTTGTCCTGCCTGTCCGGCTTTTGACCAGTTTAAAACTTTTGAATACAGAGGCAGAAAATTTAAAGAATTGGTAAATGGGTTTGATAAATGATGAACACAGAAGAACTTATTAAAACGCTTACATCTGTTTCTGCTGTAGGCGGAAATGAAGGAGAAATGATTTCTGTTTTAAAAGAACTTCTTTCCGCTTACGGAAAAGTGGAAACAGATGCGGTAAATAATGTTATATGCACATTCGGCGAAGGATATCATATTCTTCTTGATGCACATATGGATGAAATCGGCTTCACGGTTACCTCTGTTTCTGATGAAGGTTTTCTTAAAATCGCTCCCTGCGGCGGAATAGATAAAAGAATGCTTTTAGGTGCAGAAGTTACTGTGTGCGGCAGTAAAAAAACAGACGGAATCATTTCAACGCTTCCTCCGCATCTTCAGAAATCGGCAGATGAGAAAAAAGTGCCGGATATTTCTGAACTTGCGGTTGATATCGGAATGGACAAGGAAAGTGCAGATAAACTGGTTATGCCCGGCAGTGCGGTTATTTTTAAAAGGCAGTTTACCGAATTGCTTAATAATCAGATTTCTTCAAATTGCCTTGATGACAGAGCGGGTGCGGCGGCGATTCTTCTTGCTTTGGACAAGCTGAAGCAGCTTCCGGTAAAGATTACCGTGCTGTTCTCAACGCAGGAGGAACTGGGAACAAGGGGTGCAAAAACAGGCACTTACGGCAGAAATGCAGATGAGGCAATCGCAGTTGATGTATCCTTTGCCTATACGCCCGGCTGTAACAAAGAGGACTGCGGCAAAATCGGAAAAGGTGCCATGATTGGAATTTCTCCTGTTCTGGACAGAAATATATCCGATGCTTTGATAAAAACAGCCAAAAACAGCGGCATTAAATATCAGAAAGAGATTATGAACGGAAAAACGGGCACAAATGCCGATGTTATTTCAATATCCGAAAACGGCATAAAGTGCGGCTTGATTTCCATACCGCTTAAATATATGCACAGCCCGGTTGAAGTTGTGGATTTAAGCGATATTGAAAGCACTGCCGAATTGATTGCTGCATATGTAAAGGAAAGGGCAGGTGCTGATTATGCTTAAAAAATTATGTTCTTTAAACGGAACATCGGGTGATGAGCAGGCGGTTCGTGATTTTATTATTCATGAAATAAAAGATTTCTGTGAATACCGCGTTGATGCGCTTGGTTCGGTTATTGCGTATAAAAAGGGCAAAAAACAGCCTTTAAAAAAGGTTATGTTTTCTGCGCATATGGATGAAGTTGGATTTATAATCACTTATATTACGGACGACGGTTATCTGAAATTTCATCCCGTGGGCGGAATAGACGCCAGAGTTGTTATAGACAGAGTAGTACGTGTGGGTAACAGAATCGGCGTTATCGGCGCAAAGGCGGTTCATCTGTTATCGGATGATGAAAAGAAAACAGCACCCGGTTTTTCGGATCTTTACATTGATATCGGCGCAGAAAACAGGGAAGACGCAGAAAAATATGTTTCTCTCGGTGACTTTGCATATTTTGAATCCGATTACTGCGAATTCGGAAACGGTTTTATAAAAGCCAAAGCGCTTGACGACAGAATCGGCTGTCTGCTTCTGATGGAACTTATAAAATCCGATTTGGAATATGACACGTATTTTTGTTTTAATGTTCAGGAAGAGGTAGGGCTCAGAGGCGCATTGTGCTCTTCCTATCAGGTTCAGAGTGATATTTCTATTGTGCTTGAAGCAACAACTGCTGCGGATTTATGCGGCGTTGCCGGCGGTGAACGCTGCTGTATTCTCGGTAACGGACCGGTTGTATCCTTTATGGACGGCAGAACCGTTTATGATAAAGCGCTTTATAATCTTGCATTCACAACAGCAGAGGAAAACCATCTTAAAATTCAGACGAAAACGGCTGTTGCCGGCGGAAACGATGCAGGTGCTATACAGTCAAGCGGAAAAGGAAGCAGGGTTTTAGCCGTTTCTCTTCCGTGCCGCTACATTCATTCCGGTGCAAGCACCGTTAAAAAAAGTGATATTGAAGAAACGAAGAAATTTTTAAAGGCGTATTTACGTAAAATATATGATTGAATTAATTGAAAATGAATATCAGCTAAACACGTTTTCTTTAACGGATATTTATTCTGTGCGTATTTTTTCATTGCTGAAGGCTTACGGCTGTAAATATCCTTTTGCAAGGTTTTACAGGCAGAAGAATCATAACGGCAGGATTACCGCTGTTATGTCTGCTCTTGATAAAGATATAACTGTTTCCTTCTGTGAAGATGCAGACAGGGATGAAATATCGGAATTTATTTCAGTAATAGGATTTTCATCCGTTCTGTGCGATGAAAATCTTAAAATGAATTTTCCGTATGAAAGCGGAATTGTAATGAAAACAGATAAAACTGTTGAATTTTCAATTCCTTACATAGAAATTGATGAATACCCGCCGCTTTTTGATTTATACAATTTTATAGACTATGGTGAAAACAATTTTGAAGCATGGTATGTTGATATAAATCATCGGATAAGACACGGCTGTGCAAAGGCAGTTACGCTTAATGTAAATGATGAAATTATTTCCTCGGCAATTTTTTCTTCGATTTATAACGGCAGCGCTGTTTTAACCGGTGTTCAGACAAATCCTGAATTCAGAAAAATGGGTTACGGTTCTGCTTTGGTTTCCGAGATGTGCTGTAATTTCGGCGGCACAGTGTATCTTATGCGTGAAAACGCAAGGAATGAAAGCTTTTATATTAAACTTGGTTTTGAAAACACAGGAAGATGGAGAATGTATAAATGAATCCCTTTTTTAAAATAGATGATAAAATTTCTGCGGCTTCTGAAAAAGCAATTGAAAAATGCAGACCGCAGTTTGAAAAAATAGAAAAAACAGCCGAATATAATCAATGCAAAGTGCAGGCGGCTTTTATTGAATTCGGTATTTCAGAAAGTCATTTCGGTGCCAGCACGGGATATGGTTATGACGACAGGGGCAGAGATACGCTTGATAAGGTATGGGCGAAAATATTCGGCGCACAGGATGCGCTTGTGCGTCATAATTTTACCTGCGGCACGCACACTCTTGCCACAGCACTGTTCGGCGTGCTCAGACCCGGAGACAAAATGCTATCCGTTACAGGCACACCTTATGATACCATTCATAATGTTATAGGCATTTCCGGCAGCGGAATGGGTTCTTTAAAGGAGTTCGGCGTTCAGTACGATGAAGTTCCGCTGAAAAACGAAAGGCTTGATTATGAAGCCATTGAACAGGCGGTAAACAGCAGTGTAACAATGGTTTATATTCAAAGAAGCAGGGGATATGAACTTCGCCCCAGTCTTTTAATAGAGGAAATTGAAAAGGTTGTTAAAATAGCAAAAAAGAAAAATCCCGATGTTATTGTAATGGTGGATAATTGCTACGGTGAATTTGTTCAGACAAAAGAGCCTACCGATGTCGGAGCTGATTTAACAGCCGGCTCACTGATAAAAAATGCAGGCGGCGGCATTGCTACAACAGGCGGTTATATTGCAGGGCGCAGGGATTTGGTTGAAAAATGTGCTTACCGTCTTACCACACCCGGACTCGGAAGAGAGGTGGGTGCAACGCTTGGCCTTAACAGAGAGCTTTATATGGGACTTTTTTATGCGCCGCATACTGTCGGTGAAGCACTTAAAAGCGCTGTATATATTTCAGCTTTGTTTTCCTCCTTCGGTTATGATACAACGCCTGCTTTTGATGCAGAAAGAGGGGATATTGTGCAGTCTTTGGGGCTTGAAAATCCCGAAAGCCTTGTTGCTTTCTGTCAGGGCATTCAGAGCGGAAGCCCGGTAGACAGTTATCTTTCTCCCGAACCGTGGGATATGCCGGGGTATGACAGCAAGGTGGTTATGGCGGCAGGTGCGTTTACACTTGGTTCTTCAATAGAACTGTCTGCAGACGCTCCTATCAGAGAACCGTATTATGCATGGATTCAGGGCGGCTTAAATTTTCACAGCGCAAAGCTGTGCGCCATGCTTGCTGCACAGAAAATGCTGGAAAGAGGGTTGTTGAAATAATGTATAATTACAGCGGAATCAAACCTGAAATTATAGAGCTTTTATCGCTGAACAGGTTTCATGATTCAAAAGCATTTTATGAAGAACATAAAGAGGAATTAAAGCAGGGCGCAACGGTTCCGATGCGGCAGATTGTGCTTGATTTGTCTGATATTATGAGCGAGCTTGATCCGCTTGCGGATTTGAATCCGGTTTATTCCGTTTCACGAATAAGAAGGGATACACGCCGTTCAAAAAGCAAATTAATGTATCGTGAAAACCTATGGCTTATGTTAAGAAGAAATAAGGCGGCTTATCCGTGTGCACCGTTTTATTGGTTTGAATTTCTTCCTTCAGGCTATGCTTTCGGTTTGGGAATGTGGACTTTTAAACCTGCACAGTTTGATGCTGTGCGAAATAAAATTCTTGAAGAGCCTGAAAGATGGCTTAATGCGGTTAAGGCAGCCGAAAAAGCCGGATTAACCTATAATACACGCGATTATTATAAAAAAGACAAGGTGCCGGGTGCGCCGGAATCTTTAAAAAAATATCTTAATGCAAAAAATATGGAATTTGTTCGCTGGAATTCGGATTTAAGAAATATTGCCAGCGAAAAATTAATAGATGAACTGAGGAAGATGATGGAAATTTCATCGCCGATGTATCAGTTTTTAATAGAAGCTTATGATAAAGCAGTTAGTGAGGGATTAATAAATGCAGAAGATTACAGAAGATAAATTCATGAAATTAAAAAGCGGCACGGATATCAGAGGTGTTGCTGTTGAAACAGAAACAGAACAGATAGAGCTTACGGACGAGGTTATTGAAAAAATATGCACAGCATTTGTTATATGGCTCAGAAACAAAGAAGGAAAAAATGATTTAAGAATTGCAGTAGGGCATGATTCAAGAATTTCTGCCGGCAGAATAAAAAATGCCGCTTTAAAGGCATTTTCGGCAGAAGGAGTAACGGTTTATGACTGCGGTCTTGCATCCACCCCTTCGATGTTTATGACAATTGTGCTTGATATAAAGGTTGATGCTTCTTTGGAGATTACGGCTTCGCATCATCCGTATCAGCGAAACGGACTTAAATTTTTTACACGTGACGGCGGACTTGAAGGAAAAGATATTACAGATATTTTGCGTATTGCTTATTCCGCACAGCTTGGAAATAAATCCGGAAATATTATTGCGTATGATTTTATGTCCGTATATTGTGCGCATTTAAGAAACAAAATCATTTCCGAGACCGGCTTGGGCGAAAAACCGCTTGCATCGCTTAAAATTTCTGTTGATGCCGGAAACGGCGTCGGCGGTTTTTATGCAGAGAATGTTTTAAAGCCTCTTGGTGCGGATATCAGTTCAAGCCAGTTTTTAGAGCCGGACGGTATGTTTCCCAATCATATTCCCAATCCCGAAAATCAGGAAGCCATAAAATCTGCATGCGATATGGTTAAGAATTCCGATTCGGATTTCGGTCTTATATTTGATACGGACGTAGACAGAATGGGATGTGTGGGTGCCAACGGAGAAGAAATAAACAGAAATCGCCTTGTTGCGCTTGCTTCCGTTATTGCTCTTGAAAACAGCAGCGGTGCAACTGTTGTTACAGACAGCCTTACATCAGACGGGTTAAGAAAATTTATAGAGAAAAATTTAGGCGGCAAACAGCTTCGTTTTAAACGCGGATATAAAAATGTAATTGATAAGTCCATAGAATTAAACGAAAAGGGCATTCTTTCCACACTGGCAATTGAAACAAGCGGACATGCTGCGCTGAAAGAAAATTATTTTCTTGATGACGGTGCTTTTCTTGCGACTAAAATCGTTATTCTTCTGGCTAAACTGAAAAAACAGGGCAAATCTGTTGAAGATTTGATTCAAAGCCTTGAAGAGCCTGCGGAAAGCATGGAAATCAGAATCCCGATTCTTCTTGACGATTTCACAGCTTACGGTGAAAAAGTTATTGCGGAATTAACGGCATATGCCGAAAAAAGAAACGGATGGGAAGTTGAAAAAGAAAACTATGAGGGTGTCAGAATCAATGTTGCAGGCGGATGGTTTCTGCTTCGTCTTTCAGTGCACGATCCCATTCTTCCGCTTAATCTTGAAAATGATGAAAAAGGAATTTGCAAAAGTATTGCGGACGAATTAAAGGTATTTCTTTCTTCCTTTGATAAACTGGATTTAAAAAATTTTGATTAAGGTGTAATATGCTTCATTTTGTTTTCGGCCGTTCCGGTTATGGAAAAACTGAATATTGTTTTAATCAGATTGAAAGCCTTGTAAAAAACGGTGAAGAAAACATTTTGCTGATTACGCCCGAACAGTATAATTTTACTGCCGAGCGCAGACTGCTTTCCGCTTTAAAGGAAAGCGGAATAAACAAGGTTGAAAATTCATCGTTTTCACGGCTTAACAATGAAGTTTCAAGGCGTTTCGGCGGTGAAAGGCTTCCGGTCATATCCAAGGGAAGCAAGGCTGTTTTGATGAAAAAAGCTGTTGATTCTGTAAAAGAAAACCTTTCTCTGTTTAATAAAAAGGCGCATTCATCATCGTTTATCATATCTATGGTTAAAATTTATGATGAAATGAAATCCTGTGATATTTCAGCGGAAGAACTGCTTTGCGCTTCGGAAAAAATTGAGCGTGAAGTGCTTTCAAGAAAGCTATTTGATATGAGCAGAATTATCAATGCATATGAAAATCTGATTGACGGTGTTTATTATGATTCTGCAAACGAACTTTCAAGGCTTTATGAAAAACTTTTAAATCTGGGTTATTTTAAGAACAGGTTTGTTTTTATAGACGGCTTTAACGGCTTTGTTGCCGATGAGTATAAAATTATAGAATTGATTATTAAAGAAGCAAAAGATGTAACGGTTACGCTGGCGACGGATTCATACGGCTGCCACAATGAATACAATCTTTTTTCTTATGTAAATAAAAATGCCGAATCTTTACACAAAATAGCATCGCAAAACGGTATTTCTTCCGAAATAATTCATTTAAATAAAAATTACAGGGCAGAAAATGCCGGGCTTGCATTTTGTGAAAAAAATATTTTTTCCGATTCAGACAGTAATTTTTGCGGCGGTAATGAAAACATTCAGCTTTATGCAGCAAAAAGCATTTCCGATGAATGCGAATATATTTCCATGCAGATAAAAAAGGAACTCAGAAACGGCAGAAGGGCAAGAGACATCGCTGTTGTGTGCAGAGATGCCGAATTATACAGAAATGAAATTGTTTATGCGTTTCGCAAATATAATGTTCCTTATTATGATGATGAACGCCAGCCTGTCAATACCCAGCCGCTTATGGTTTTTGTGCAGTATCTTTTAAGAACAGTGCTGTATTCCTTCAGGTCGGACGATATTTTAAGTCTTGCAAAAACCGGGCTTACAGATTTGGAATCTGAAAAAATAAGCAAGCTTGAAAATTATATTTATTTGTGGAGCATAAGCGGTATAAAAAAGTGGAGCAGCCGTTTTGAAGCTTCTCCGAAGGACTTTGCGGCACAGATAACAGAAAGCGACAGAAAAAAACTTGATGAATTAAATGCGTCAAGAGAATATCTTTTCAGCAGGCTTTATCATTTTAAAAATGCCGTTAAATCCTGTACGGCAAAGGAAATCAGTGCTGCAGTATATAATCTGCTAATTTCCTTTCATGTAAATAAACATTTGAAAGAAACAGCAGAAAAGCTTTCCGAATACGGAAAAAGCATTCTTGCCGAAGAACAGGGCAGAATTTGGGATATTCTTATGAATATTTTAAATCAGTTGGCAGTTGTTCTGGGTGATGAGGAAATTTCAATTAAGGATTATCTTTCGCTTTTTAATATTATGGTTTTAACGGAAGATCTTGGCGTTCTGCCCCAGGGGCTTGATAATGTTCAGTTCGGGCAGGCAGACAGAATGCGTGCCGATAACCCGAAATCGGTTTATATTCTGGGTGCAAATGAAGGAGAATTTCCAAAGGCGGTAACAAGCGGTGGACTTCTGTCTGAAAGCGACAGGCTTGTTCTGAGCAGCAATGCGCTTGAACTTTATTCCTTCGGTGAAACACTGAATCTTCAGGAACGGTATTTTGCTTATATGGCGGTCAGTATGCCAAGTGAAAAGCTTTGTGTTACTTACTTCGGAAACTGCAAAAATCCAACACCTTCTGTTATTGTAACTTCTTTGAAAAAAATGTTTCCCGATATTTGTGAAATCGGATTTTCGGATATACCGGATATTGAATTGGTTGAAAGCAGGGAAGCGGCTTTTGAATTGATGGCAGAAAGATTTAATGATAATACGGAATTTTCGGAAAGTCTTAAAGCGTATTTTAAAAATGACAGCAGGTTCGGTTCTGTAAAACTTCTGTCTGATGCAGACAGTATTATTATCCGAAACAGCAATACGGCAGAAAAACTGTTTGGACGCAATATGTATCTTTCAGCCTCCAGGCTTGAGGATTTTTTTAATTGCCGTTTCAGATACTTCTGCAAATTCGGACTTATGGCACATCCGCGAAAAAAAGCGCATATGAATGCTATGACAACAGGTACTGTCATTCATTTTGTGCTTGAAAAGCTGATTTCGGAAATCGGTTCGGATAAGCTGGGCACGATGAGCAGTGCGCAGATAAAACTTACGGTAGATAAATATCTGCGCCTTTATCTTAAAGAACAAATGGGCGCAAGCGATGCATTTACGGCGCGGTTTACATATCAGTTTCTTCGCCTGTCCAAAATGCTTTACAGTGTTGCGGGCAGACTTGCATCTGAATTCGCCCAAAGCAGTTTTAAGGCAAAGGCATTTGAACTGAATATTGATAACGACGGCGCTGTTAAACCAAAGGTTATCAGCCTTGAAAGCGGCGGTACGGTTCAGATAAGAGGCGAGATAGACAGAGTGGATATTCTTGAAGAAAACGGAAAGCGCTATGTACGGGTTGTAGATTATAAATCAGGCAATAAAAAATTCAGCCTTTCCGATGTGCTTTACGGGCTTAATCTGCAAATGTTTGTTTATCTTTTTACACTGTGCAATGATAAAAGCAGTGAATTCAGCGGCATTCCGGCCGGCGTGCTTTATATGCATGCTGCAAGGTCTGTATGGGGTGCGGACAGAAATATAGACGAAAAATCTGTTTTCAGTGAAGAAAACAGGGAATTCAGAATGAAAGGAATTGTTCTTTACGATGAAGAGCATAATATTCTGAAATCCATGGAAAAAGATTTAAAAGGAAATTATATTCCTGTAAAATATACAAATAAAAATGGGATTTCGGGATGTTTTGCTTCCTTGCAGGAGCTTGGAGCCATCAGTCGAAATGTTGAAAAGCTGGTTGCCGATATGGGAAATCTTCTTCAGAACGGCCGAATAGAGCAAAATCCCATCAATGGAAAAAATCATGATAAAACGTGTGAATTTTGTGATTATTCATCTGTTTGTGCAAACAGAAGAATTATTGAAAATCGGGTAATGGAGGAACTTTCAGACAGCGCAGTGCTGGAAAAGTTAAAGGAGGAATAGTTTTGCCGCAGTGGACCGCTCAACAGAATAATGCAATTCATGCAAGAAACGGCAATATTCTTGTTTCGGCTGCCGCTGGTTCGGGAAAAACGGCTGTTCTTGTTGAAAGAGTTAAAAATTTAATTACAGATAAAACCAATCCGGTTAATATAGATAATCTTCTTATAGTCACTTTTACAAATGCGGCTGCTGCGGAAATGAAATCCAGAATTGCATCCGAATTACAGAATATTATACGGAAAAATCCGGGGGATATAAATGCGCAAAGGCAAATGTCCCTTCTTTCATGTGCAAAGATATGCACGGTGGACGCTTTGTGCCTTAATCTTGTTAAGGATAATTTTTTTCATCTTGGCATAAGCCAGGATTTTGCAGTGCTGGATCAGGCTGAACTTAATATTCTTTCGGACACGGCAATAGATACCGTGCTGGAAAATTATTATCAGGAAAACGACAGCGATTTCCTGAAACTTGCAGAACTGCTTTCACAGCCGAAAGACGATTCGGCTTTTGTTTCAAATATAAAAAAAATACACAATTATATTTATGCGCAGCCGTTTCCGTTTCAGTGGCTTGGCGATATGGCGGAATTGTATAATCCTCAGATACCGCTTAAAGAAAGTAAATGGTATTCTTGTCTTACGGAAGAAATACGCACTTCGCTGGAATACGGAAAAGAACTTGTGCTGCATTGCAGAGATATGCTGGATCCTGAGGACTTGCTTTTTGAAGGCTATTCAAAAAATATTGCCGATGATCTTAATATATATAATTATCTTTTGTCAGGTCTTGAAAAGGGATGGAATGAAATTGTTGCATCCTTTAAGAATGTTTCCTTTTCAAGGCTTGCCGCCAAAAGAAATTATGAATCGCCCATAAAGGCGGAACTTACTGCCAAACGCGATATTTACAAAAGTATTGTTAAAGACGATTTAACCGCTCTTTTCTGTGCGCTTGAAGAAGATTACACAGAGGATATGAAAACGCTTTATCCTGTTTTCAAAAAGCTTTGTGAGGTTGTTGAAGCAGTTGACAGGGAACTGCTGAACCTGAAGGCGGAAAGAAACGGATATTCTTTTGCAGATATAGAGCATTTTGCCATTCAGCTTCTTACGGTATATGGCGAAAACGGAAACGTGTGTAAATCTGAATTTGCCGCTGATTTGCAAAATAATTATTATGAAATACTTATTGACGAATATCAGGATACAAATGAAGCACAGGATTTGATTTATTCCATGCTTTCAAACGGTCAAAACTGCTTTATGGTAGGGGATGTTAAGCAAAGTATTTACCGCTTTCGTCTTGCAATGCCGCAGATATTTATTGCAAAACGAAATAAATATAATTATTACAGCAAGGATTCGTATAACCGAAATTCAAAAATAATTTTAGATAAGAATTTCCGTTCAAGGAAAGATATTTGTGAATATGTAAATTATCTTTTTTCTGCTTTTATGAGCGAAAAGCTGGGAGAAATTGATTATAACAGCGATGAATTTCTGAATTACGGCGCCGATTATGCAGAAACGAACACACCGTCTGCACAGATAAAAATTCTGCAGAATACAAAGGGCGGTGATTTTGATGAAAATGAAGCCGTTTATATAGCAAAAACAATTTTGAACAAAGTGAAAAGCGGGGAACTGATTAAGGACGGTGCTGTTTACCGTCCTGTAAGATACGGTGATTTTGCAATTCTGCTCCGTTCCGTTAAAAATCATATTAGTAAATATAACGAGGTTTTAACCTCATTCGGAATTCCTGTTATAGCCGATAATGCATCAAACCTGTTTGAAAGCAATGAAATAAAAATGCTTCTTTCTGTTTTGAATGTAATTGATAATCCTATGCAGGATATACCGTTGCTGGCTGTAATGATGTCGCCGCTATACTGTTTTTCGGCAGATGAAATGGCTGAAATAAAAACAGAAAATGAAAATAGGAAGGTAAATCTTTATACAAGCATTGTAAATTCAAAATCAGAAAAGGTTAAACGTTTTCTTGAAGAAATTGATATGCTTGGAAAAATTGCTGTCACTATGTCGGTTTCTTCCTTTATTCGCTTTATTTGTGAATTTAAAAGTATATTTGCATTTGCAAATGCGCTTGGAAACGGGGAGCAAAGATGCAGAAATATTGAAAAATTTATTGGTTTTGCGGCTTCGTTTGATGCTTCTGACAGTGTGGGGCTTACTTCGTTTATGCGCATGGTGGATAAGGTTTCTCAGAGCGAAAAAGGAATTGAAAGTGCATCTCTTAATCCGGCTGCGGAAAATGCCGTTGCCGTTATGAGCGTGCATCATTCAAAGGGACTTGAATTTCCTGTTGTCATTCTTGCAGGTGCTTCCAGAAGATATAATATGCTTGATTTGACAGAAGGGCTTCTTGTTCATTCCTCTCTTGGAATCGGAATGAAAATGCATAATGAAGAAATGTTGTATAACTATAATACAATTCCATATGCTGTAATAAAAAATCTGAATAAAGCCTCTCTTATGAGCGAAAATCTGCGTGTGCTTTATGTTGCGCTCACAAGAGCCAAAGAGCAGTTTATTACTTTTGTAACGGTAGACAGCCTTGAATCTAAAATTAAAAAGCTCAGTGCAAAGCTGTCTGACGGATATATCCATCCGTATCAGTGCAGAAATATAACCTGTGACGGAGACTTGATATTGCTTGGCGCACTGATGCACCAAAACGGCGGCGAGCTCAGAAAGCTGTCCGATACAGAAGTAAAAACAAAAGCAGCAGATTTTCCGCTTGATTTGGAGATCATTTCTTCTGTTGATGAAACAAAAGAAATGGCTGAAGCAGAACAGGCTGCAGCAAACGGTGAAATTATATCTGAAATTGATAAAAGAATATCCTATAATTATGATAACCGGAATTTATCTGCTGCGGCAGCCAAAAGAACGGCGTCCAGCCTTGATGACAGCGTGAAAGGGTTTGATTATTTTGCTTCATCCAAGCCTGCGTTTTTGAATGACGGCGGCATGACACCCGGCGAAAAGGGAACGGCAATGCACAGCTTTATGCAGTTTTGTGATTACGTCAATTCCAAAAATAATCTTGAAGCGGAAATTGAACGGCTGCAGGAAAAGGCATTTATTACCAAAGAACAGGCACAAAGTCTTAACAGAGAAGAACTGAATGTTTTATTTCATTCCTCCTTTGCAGACAGACTGTTTCATGCTGATAAGGTGTATAGGGAATTCAAAATATCTTCATTTGTTAAATTAAAGGATATAGAGGATATTGACAGCGATGAGGAAGTTCTTGTACAGGGAATAGCGGACTGCATTTTTGAGGAAAACGGAGAACTGGTGCTTGTTGATTATAAAACAGACAGGGTAAAAAGCGAGAATCAGCTTTTGTCTATGTATAAAAATCAGATAGCTTTTTATAAAAAAGCTGTTTCAAAAGCGCTTGGAAAAAATGTAAAAGAGGCTGTTTTATATTCATTTAAGCTTGGAAAAGTCTGCTGTTATAAATAATTTTAAAAAAACACTTGCTTTTTATGCGTGATTGTGGTATTATTCCAAATGTTATGACATTATTGCAAAGAGGTGAAAACAATGAAAGACGGAATTCATCCTAACTACGATACTTGCACTGTTAAGTGTGCTTGCGGCGCAACATACGAAACAAAAAGCACGAAGGGCGAGTTAAAAGTTGATATCTGTTCAAAGTGTCATCCTTTCTATACAGGTAAGCAGAAGCTTGTTGATACAGGCGGTCGTGTAGACAGATTCAACAGAAGATACGGTAAAAAGAACTAAACAAATGATTAAGGCAACGGTGTATCGTTGCCTTTTTTGTTCTTTATTAATATATTATTTTAATGTACAGTCTGTTCTGCCGGGGTTGGTTATGAAAGAATATAAAACAGTTGAATATGAAAATTCCGATGAATTTATTGAAAAAAAATCGAAATTCATAGGCTATGTAAAACCTGTTGAAACACAGGAGGAAGCGGCTGCATTTATCAGCGGCATCAAATCAAAGCATTGGGATGCAACACATAATGTTTATGCCTATGTTCTTAAAGAAAATAATATACAAAGATACAGTGATGACGGTGAACCTTCCGGCACAGCCGGTGTTCCGGTGCTGGATGTTATACTGAAAAACGGTTTGGTTAATGTATGTGTTGTTGTAACACGTTATTTCGGAGGAACGCTCCTTGGCGCCGGCGGACTTGTAAGGGCATATTCACACGGTTCAAAAATTGCTGTTGAATCGGGCAATATGATAACAATGGCACCGTGTAAAATTTTTTCGGTTTCAGTTGAATACAGTTTTTATGAAAGGATGAATATTCTGCTGTCCGATTTCGGTGCAAATATTGAAAATACGGATTTTTCGGATAATGTGTGTATTACCTTTTCAATAAGGCAGGAACGTAAAGATGCGCTTCAGAAAAAATTAACCGATTTAAGCAACGGTGCATATCTTCTGAAAGAAATCGGCGAAAAATTTGCAAAAGTTTAACCGCAGGATTATTCCTGCGGTTTGATTAAATTTATTACATTTATTTCGGGATGATTGAACAGCCGCAAAGGGAATTCGGAATTGCCGAGCCCTCTGCTTATAATCAGTTTCGGTCTTTCGCCGAAGCTTCCGCGGGCATACTTGGGGAAAATGCCCTGTCCCGGGCTAAATACAGGTCCGATAAACGGCAGAATGAACTGACCGCCGTGTGCATGCCCGGAAAGCTGAAGGTCAAAATCATACTGCGAATAATTATTTTCTTTTACATATTCAAAATTTTCGGGAAAATGACTTAAAACCAACTTAAAACCGCAGCATTTGCTTAACATTTCAAAGCAGGGTTTCATATCTTTATAAACAAATGTGCCGTTTTTTCTTGCCTTGTAATCTTCAAAATCTGCTTGGTTTTCGTCAAGTCCCATAATAGCTATTCTGTTTTTGTTGATTATTTCTTCGGAAATATTGTTTAAGAGAACTGTAAAACCCAAATTCTCCAGTTCTTTCATCAAATCTTCAAAATATGCAAGTCTTCTTTCATGGTTGCCCGTGATATAAAAGACAGGTGCAATTTTTAACAGCTCTTTTCCGAAAGAGAACATTTTATTTTTGTTTTTGCCGCGGTCATTTATAAAATCGCCGGTAATCATTATAGCGTCGGGATTGATTTCTTTCAGTTTTTTCAGCACTTTAAAAAACGGTTTTGAATGCAGGTCGGAAAGCTGAACCAATTTTATATTATTCACTATATGTTTATTTTCAATGCGGTATTCTGTAATATCTGTTTTATTGTTCTGATAATAACAAAATAATATAAAAAGAATGAAAACAACTGCAAGGATGCCGTAAATCATAAAATCACACCTCTTTTTGATGATAAACCGTAATAATTGTTTCGTCAAGATAAAAATTTTAATATTTTTAAAGGGATTATTGCCTATATTGCGTATAAATAATAAGTAAAGTAATAAAAAGGTGATTTTTTGGATAAAATTATCAGAGAACGGGCTGAAAGCACTGAAAGAATAACATTGTCTGAAAAAGCCTGTTTTTCCTGCAATACAGCCGGACGGGCTGTGCATGAAGAAGAATGCACAATAAGAACATGTTTTCAAAGAGACCGTGACAGGATTGTTCACTGTGAAGCATTCAGAAGATTAAAGCATAAAACACAGGTGTTTCTTGCTCCTAACGGCGATCATTACAGAACAAGACTTACACATACGCTGGAGGTTTCACAGATTGCACGTACCATTGCAAGGGCGTTAAGACTTAACGAGGATTTAACAGAGGCAATTGCGCTTGGACATGATTTGGGGCACACACCGTTCGGACATGCCGGTGAGCGGGCATTAAACAATCTTTCGTCATTTGAATTCCGGCATTATGAACAGAGTGTCAGGGTTGTAAGCAAAATCGAAAAAGGCGGACAAGGCCTTAACCTTACTGCAGAAGTGGTTAACGGTATCGGCTGCCATACAAAAGGGAAAAAAGCCTTTACGCTGGAAGGTCAGATTATCCGTCTTGCAGACAGAATTGCATATATTAACCACGATATTGACGATGCCGTAAGAGCCGGCGTTATGTGTGAAAGCGATATACCCGAATATTTAAGAAATACACTTGGAAAAAGAAAATCAGAACGGATAAACAATTTGGTTTTTAATGCCGTGGAAAACAGTGATTATGAAATCAGCCTCAGCGCTGAATTTGAAAATGCTTTTTCCGAACTGCACCGTTTTATGAATAAAAAGGTATATACAAGCAATATATGCAGAAAAGAAGATGAAAAGGCTGAGCATATTGTTGAAAGGCTTTATTTATTCTTTATCAGCAATGCAGAAAATATGCCTGCTCTTTATAAAGAGATTTCCGAAAAAGAGGGAAAAGAACGTGCAGTATGCGATTATATTGCCGGTATGAGTGATACATATGCTTTAGAGCTGTATAAAAAATTATTTGTTCCGGAATTCAGAATGGATTAGGAGTAAGACAAAGGGGGTTGAAATTGTGCCGCTGAATGATGCTTTTTTGCAGGAACTTAAATATAAAACAGATATTGAAGACATAATTTCAACATATGTAACCCTTAAACGCAGAGGGTCAACGCTTGTTGGTCTGTGTCCGTTTCATAATGAAAAAACGCCGTCGTTTACCGTTTATCCCGAAACACAGTCGTTTTACTGCTTTGGCTGCAGTGCCGGCGGCGATGCGGTTGGTTTTCTGCGAAAAATAGAAAATCTTGATTATATGGATGCTGTTAAAACGCTTGCCGAAAGAGCAGGCATGCAGATGCCGTCCGACGGCTTTGATGACAGTTTGTCCAAGCGCAGGCGAAGAGTGTTGGAAGCAAACAGAACGGCTGCCAAGTTTTTTCATGCCTGTCTTTTAAGCGAAATCGGAAAAAATGCTCTTGACTATTATTTGAAACGCGGTTTATCCAGGCAAACCATTGTGAAATTCGGGCTTGGCTATGCGCCGCAGTCTTTTGATGCATTAATAAAGCATATGAAATCAAAGGGTTTTACCGTGTCTGAAATGCTTGAAGCAGGACTTGTAAGAAAAAATGAAAGAGGCTGTTATGATAATTTCAGAAACAGGGTAATGACGCCGATTATTGATGTCAGGGGAAATGTTATTGCTTTCGGCGGACGTGTTCTTGATGACAGCAAGCCAAAATATATCAATACGGGCGATACATTGGCATATAAAAAAACAAATGAACTTTTTGGGCTTAATTTTGCTAAGGACAGCGGAAAAAGCAGTATTATTCTTTGCGAAGGCTACATGGATGTTATTGCAATGCATCAGGCAGGTTTTACAAATGCTGTTGCTGGCTGCGGAACGGCGCTGACAAGTGAACAGGTGCGTTTGATAAGCAGATATGCAAAGGAAGTTATTTTGGCGTATGACGCCGATGAAGCAGGGCAGAAGGCGCTTCAGAAAGCAATACAGCTTTTTAAGCAGACAGATATTAAAATTAAGGTTCCTGTTCTTCAGTACGGAAAAGACCCTGATGAAATCATTAAAACCGTGGGTGCCGAAAAATTCGGCGGAATGCTTGAGGGCGCATCCAGCGACCTTGAATTTAAAATTCTTGAGCTTAGAAAAAAGTATAATTTAAACATAACACAGGGTAAAATAGATTTCGTTAATGATGTTATCAAAATTCTTGCCGATACATCACCGATTGAAAGAGATTTATATGTTTCACGCCTTTCGGACGAGCTGGGCGTTGAAAAAAGAACCTTTAATGCGCAGCTTGATGCTTATGTTAAAAGAAAAAGCAGAGCGGACAGGAAAACAGGATATAAAAATATCATTCATGACAGTATCAGGCAGAATGCGAAAATAACATATGACATCGGCACTTCTGTTAAAAAATATAAGGCGGAGGAACGGCTTATTTATTTGCTTATCAAATATCCGGACTGTTATAAGCTGCTTGGAGATTTCCGTGCAGAAAGCCTTACAGGCGGATTTATAAGAAAACTGTTTCATCTTATATGTGAGAATATAGCAAACGGCACGGATACCGATATAACCAATTTCGGAGACAGACTTACCGCCGATGAATGCGGCAGGTATTCGGGCATTATTGCAAGAGGAAAAGAAAGCAGAAATTCTAAAGAGGAGTTTTCTGACTGTGTTAAGGTTATTTCCGAAGAATACAATAAGAAATTCAGCAAAAACGCTTCGGAAATGGATGATGACGAATTCAGAAAAGCTTTTGGAAATACATAAAAGAGGAGAATATTATGGATAAAATTAATCTTTCACCGGCACAGCCAATATCAGAGGATAAGAAAAACAATGCTTTTAAAAAGCTTGTTGAAAAAGGAAAGGCAGTAGGTCATCTTACTGCGCAGGAAATAGACAATCTTATTGTTGAGCTTGATCTGGATGTGGATGAACTGGAAAAGCTGAATGATTTGATTGACGGTTCAAATATCAGCATTGTGGATGATTTTTCCGCAGAAGCACTTGACGGCATTACACTTGAGGTGGATTTGCCAAAAGACACGGATGCTGCAGATACGGTTGCAACAAACGATAATGCCGCTATGGACGATCCTGTTAAGGTTTATCTGAAAGAAATAGGAAGAGTTCCGCTGCTTACCCCTGAAGAGGAAATAGAGTTTGCTATCCGTATTGCAGATGATGATCCTGTTGCAAAGAAAAGACTGGCGGAAGCAAACCTTCGTCTTGTTGTAAGCATTGCAAAACGCTACGTAGGCAGAGGCATGCAGTTTCTTGATTTGATTCAGGAGGGCAATATGGGTCTTATCAAGGCAGTTGACAAGTTTGATTACACAAAAGGCTTCAAGTTTTCAACTTATGCAACGTGGTGGATAAGACAGGCTATAACACGTGCAATAGCAGACCAGGCAAGAACGATAAGAATTCCCGTTCATATGGTTGAAACCATTAATAAGGTTAAAAAAGCAAACAGCCAGCTTCTGCATCAAAACGGCAAAGAGCCTACGCCGGAAGAAATAGCCGAATTTCTTGAAATGCCCACAGACAAGGTAAGAGAAATATTAAGAGTGGCGCAGGAACCTGTTTCTCTTGAAACACCCATCGGTGAGGAAGAGGATTCTCATCTCGGTGACTTTATTCCGGATGATGATGCGCTTGCGCCTGCCGATGCAGCATCTATGAGCCTTTTAAAGGAACAGCTTGCCGATGTTCTGAAAACGCTTACTCCGAGAGAAGAAAAAGTGCTTGCTCTCAGATTCGGGCTTGAAGACGGAAACCCGAAAACACTGGAAGAGGTTGGCAGAGTATTCAATGTAACACGTGAACGTATCCGCCAAATAGAGGCAAAGGCACTTAGAAAACTGCGTCATCCGAGCAGAAGTAAAAAATTAAAGGACTTTTTAGACTGATGGTTACAAAAGAACAGATTAACAGAATAAATGAACTTGCCCGGAAATCAAAGGCAGAGGGGCTTAATGCGGCTGAAAAGGAAGAACAGGCAAAACTGCGCCGACTTTATATTGACAGCTTTAAGGAAAGCCTTGTGGGTCAGCTTGAAAACACGTATATAATTGACGAAAAGGGCAATAAAAGGAAAGTTACACGAAAAGGAAAATGAGAAAATTAATTATTATAGAAGGGCTGGACGGAAGCGGAAAGTCAACGCAGGTTCAGCTTCTTGAGGATTATTTTAAAAACAGTGCGGTATGTTACAAAAAAATAAAACTGCCCGATTATGACAGTCCGTCAAGCACGCTTGTAAATATGTATCTCGGCGGTGCATTCGGAAAATCTGCCGATGATGTAAATGCTTATGCTGCAGGCGCCTTTTATGCGGTAGACAGATTTGCTTCCTATAAACTGAAGTGGGGCAAAGATTATGAAAACGGCACAGTCATACTTGCAGACAGATATGCTACGTCCAATTCTATTTATCAAATGGAAAAAATTCCCGAAACACAGTGGGACGGCTATCTTGAATGGAGCGCCGATTTTGAATATAACAAAATTGGAATTCCAAAGCCGGATACGGTTATTTATCTTGATATGCCTGTTGAAATCTCGCAAAAGCTTATGTCGGCAAGATATAACGGCGACGAAGGCAAAAAAGATGTTCATGAAGTGAATGTTGCATTTCTGAAAAAATGCCGCAAAGCCGCACTTTATACGGCAGAAAAACAGGGTTGGAATATCATTGAATGTTCAGACGGTGAAAATCCGCTTCCGATTGAAGAAATTCATAAAAAAATTGTTGAAATTGTTGAGAAGGAATTATGTTAGATTTTAAAATACCGGATATGAATGATAAAGAATGGGTTGACGAATGTTTTTCCTATGCCCACAGCATGAATTGTGAATACACGTTCGGAAGCATTTATATCTGGCATACTGCTTACAGTACGAAAATTGCCCGTTACAAGGATTTTTTCATTTGCAGATGGGGAAAAGAAAAATATTCTTATTCACTTCCCATAGGAAAAGGTGATTTTAAAGAAGCAGTTGTTCAGATAATTGATGATGCAAAAGGACTTGGTATCGTTCCTGTGATATACGGAATTACCGAAAGCTATAAAAATATGCTTAATGAAATGTTTCCGGATATGTTTGAATTTCATTATGATGAAGGAAGCAATGATTATATTTACAATGCATCGGATCTTGCAGAGCTGAAAGGAAAAAAATATCACGGAAAAAGAAATCATATTGCCAATTTTAAGCGCAATCATCCGAATTGGTGCTTTGAAGAAATCAATGCGGATAATATTTCCGACTGTATAGGTCTTCATACCAGTTGGATTTATGAAAAGGATGATAACGATTCTGATTATTCTCTTGAATTTGAATCGGTTCTGACCGGGTTTGAAAATTATAATGAACTTGGTTTTAAAGGCGGCATTATCCGTGTTGATTCAAAAGCAATTGCATATACCTACGGCGAAAAAGGCGCCAACGGCTGTTTTGTTTCCCATTTTGAAAAAGCGCCTGCCGATGTACAGGGGGCTTATGCAATTATTAATCAGGAATTTGCGAAAAGACTGCTTGCTGACGGTTATGCGTTTATTAACAGGGAAGAAGATTTGGGCATAGAGGGGTTAAGAAAGGCAAAACAGTCTTATCACCCTGTATTATGGCTGAAAAAAGAAAGTGCAAAATATATTGGTGAATGATGATAAAATTTACTGAAGACAAAGAACAGATTATTTCGCTTTGGTGTGATGTTTTCCGTGAAGACAGCAAAGAAGACGCTGCATTTTTTCTGGATAATAAAAAAAATATTTCATGCCTTGGCTATTTTGAAAAAAACAAGCTTGTTTCTATGCTTTTTTTGGCACAGTGCAGTTACGGCAGTTTAAACGGAAAATATGTTTATGCTGTGTGCACTTATGAAAACTTCAGAGGAAGGGGATTTTCCACAGCGCTGATAAATGAGGCGAAAAAGCATATGCAGGATTTTTTATGGCTGATACCTGCAAATGATTCTCTTTTTTCCTTTTATGAAAAAGCAGGTTTTGAAACGAGGCTTTATTCTGATAAAGAATATAATAATAAAATTATTTTTCATGAATGTAAAGATATAGTTGATTATTTGTATGCAGGCAGTGATTATGCATTTCCGAAAGGAATGGTTTATTCCAAAAAGACATTTCCTGCCGGAAGTACAGGTTTTATAAAAGAAAGGGGATAAAGATTATGGTTTATGTTTTTCTTGCAGACGGTTTTGAAATTGTTGAAGCAATGGCGCCTGTTGATATGCTCCGCCGTGCCAATGTCGGTGTGGTTACCGTCGGTGTCGATAAAAAGGTAATAACCTCTTCCTGCGGTATTCAGGTTACGGCGGATATTGTGTCCAATGAATTTGAATTTGAAGATGTGGAAGCGGTTGTAATACCCGGCGGTCTGCAGGGTGTGCTCAATCTTGAAAAATCCTCTCTTGTTCAGTCGGTTGTTGATGAAGCTGTTCAAAACGGCATACTTGTTTGTGCAATATGCGCAGGTCCGTCGCTTCTCGGTCACAAGGGTTTATTAAAGGGAAGGCACGCTGTATGCTATCCTGGATTTGAAGAAGCGCTTGACGGTGCGGTAATTGCAGATGATTATGTTGTTACAGACGGTGATTTCATTACAGCAAAGGGTGCCGGTGTTTCAATAGAATTCGGGCTTGAAATCGTAAGAGAACTTGTTGGCGATGAAGCCGCCGAAACCGTCAGGAGCACCATTCAATGCAGATGAAAAATGAACTAAGGCGTGTATTCAGAGAAAAACGCAAACAAATTTCTGATAAATCGGCAAAAGATAACCTGATATGCACAAATATCCTGAAATCAGATTTATACAAAAATGCAAAGCAGGTGCTTTGCTATTATCCGCTTGCAGATGAAATAGATACAAAACTTATTATGAATACGGCAATTGCAGACGGAAAAAAGATTGCTTTGCCGTTTTGTGTTGATACAAACGGAAATATGGAATTTTATTACATAAATTCTTTTGATAATCTGAAACAGGGTGCATTCGGTATTATGGAGCCGGAAGTGGAAATCTGTGAAAAAGTTTCCGATTTTCGTCATTCTGTTTGCCTTGTTCCCGGATTTACATTTGATAAGAGGGGGTTTCGACTTGGCTACGGAAAAGGGTATTATGATAAATTTTTAAAAAAATTTACATTTAATTCCATTGGTTTGTGTTATAATAATTTTCTGAGCGGTGCATTGCCTGCAGATATTTATGATGAAACAGTTGGTTATATTGCCACAGAAATTGAGCTATTTCTATGTAAGGAGGACAATTATGTCTGATTTATTTAATCCGAATGAATCGGGGCTTAATCCCGTAGATGCCGATACAGGCAGCCGGGATATATATTTTTCTCAGGAGAATTTTGCAAAAAAAATTAAAGAGGAAAAAACAGCAGTTTCGGACAGGGAATATCCGGATAAGGATAAGAACGTTAAAAGGGTAAATTCCGTCAGATCAACTTATTTGTTTTTCATTATAGTAATAGCGGTTTCCATGCTTATTTCGGTTTATGCTATTTTTTGCCTGAATGATTTATTCGGAATTACAAAAACAAAATCCACGGTTACAGTAAATTGCAGTCAGAAAATTGAATCTGTTTCCGAAGCGGTGGATGTACTTGCTGATAACGGTCTTATTAAGTGCAGAAACTTTTGCAAGTTGTTTCTTGCTATGGAAACAACACTGTTTAAAGATTCCGATGTAGGAGCACCTTATCAGGCAGGCGTTTATTATTTAAACGGCAAAATGGGTCTTGAAAATATGCTTGTTGTTATGAAAGGTGCAGCCGATACTTCTGAAACGGTGCGTTTAACTTTTCCGGAGGGGCTTACAACTGCCGAAATCATAAATATGCTTGTAGACAATGAAGTTTGTGAAAAATCGGCACTGTTATCCGTTATTGAAACCACGGAGTTTTCGTATTCGCTTGTATCCAACCGCAAAGCAAAGGAATCAATCCCTTACAGGCTGGAAGGTTATCTTTTCCCGGACACATATTATTTTTATGTTGGGCAGAGTGCTTCAAGCGCCGTTGAAACCTTTTTGAAAAATACAGAAACCAGAATTACCGAAGAACACAGAAAAAAAGCTGAAGCTATGGGCTTCACAATGGATGAGGTAATGATCATTGCTTCCATTGTACAGGCGGAAGCGGGCGATGTCAGCCAAATGAAGGAAATAGCGGCTGTTATTGAAAACCGTTTGAAGGATAAAACAAACTATCCGTCTCTCGGCTGTCAGTCAACCTCTGATTATATTAACAATAAAATTGCTCCGTCGCTTTCTGCCACATCGTCGCACACGTCGGAATATTATCTGAAATACTATAATACGAATTCTGATTCAACAGTTATCGGCTTGCCGGAAGGTCCTATTTGCAATCCGGGTCTGGATGCCATAGAAGCGGTTCTTAATCCTGCAGCTTCAGATGCATACTTTTTCTTCCATGATGCTAACCGCAAGCTGTATACTGCCAAAACCTATTCGGAATTCAGATCATTAATAAAAACCTATGCGCCTTATTTAAGTTATTAAAGTTATGAAAAGAATAGAATTGTTGTCACCTTCAGGTGATATGGAAAGATTAAAACTTGCTGTTAAATTCGGAGCAGATGCCGTTTATGTCGGCGGCACTATGTTCGGAATGAGAACAAATCCGTCTAATTTTGATGCAAATCAGCTTAAAGAAGCGGTAAATTTTGTTCACGGCTGCAATAAAAAAATATATTTAACCTGTAATACACTTCCGCGTAATCCTGAAATGGAAATGCTGCCGGATTATTTGAAATATGTTTCTCAAATCGGTGTGGATGCACTGATTATTGCGGATATGGGCGTACTTTCGCTTGCGAAAAAATATGCTCCGGATACGGAAATTCATATTTCAACACAGGCAGGAATTGTAAATTATCAGGCGGCAAATGCTTTTTACGAAATGGGCGCAAGCCGTATTGTAACAGCACGTGAACTCTCGCTTGATGAAATACGCACCATACGTGATAAAACAAACCCGGCACTTGAAATTGAAGTTTTCGTTCACGGTGCAATGTGCATGAGCTTCAGCGGGCGCTGTATTCTTTCTGATTACATGGTTGGCAGGGATGCCAACAGGGGCGATTGTGCCCAGCCCTGCCGCTGGAAATATCATCTTGTTGAGGAAACGCGCCCCGGTCAGTATTTTCCTGTTAATCAGGAAGAGGATGGCACGTATATTTTTAATTCCCGTGATTTATGTATGATTGAGCATATACCGGAGCTTGTGAATTCCGGCGTTGATTCCTTTAAAATTGAAGGAAGGGCCAAAAGCGAATATTACACGGCTATTGTAACCTATGCTTACCGTGCGGCTATTGATGAATATCTGAAAAATCCTTCGCCTGATTATAAGGTTCCGCAATGGATACTTGATGAAATGGAAAAAATGAGCCACCGTGAGTATACAACAGGTTTTAACTTCGGTAAAATGAAAAACGGTCAGGTGCTTGACACCGGTGGATATATCCGTAACTGGGATGTTTGTGCGCTGTATAAGGATTATAAAAACGGCAGACTGATTGTAGATCAGCGAAACCGTTTTTATGAGGGCGATGTACTTGAGGTTGTTGAACCGTTTAAAAAGCCTTATACGCTGACAGTTGAAGATTTATATAATGAAAAAGACTGCGAGAAAACGGATGTTGCAAACAAGGCAACAGATGTTTATTCGTTTAAATGCAGCAAAGAAATTTCTTCCGATTCAATTTTGAGAAGAAAGAGAGATTAATTTTTGCACCTCTGTGAATACTACACAGGGGTGTTTTTTTATGAAAAAAAGGCTTGTTGTTTTTACAGTTTTAATGTGTTTTCTGTTTTCTGCTACTGCAGGAAGAATCGGATATGTTATTTTCAGCGGCGATTATCAGGTGTCTTCTTCACATAACAGCTACACAGTTGATATAGATAAAATTTACGAAACGGTTTATGACCGTAATCTGAGCAGAATTACAAATAAATCGAGCAGTCTGGTTGCAGTTATACGTCCTTCCGAAAAGTGCATTACAGAATTGAATAAACTTTTTACTTATAAGGAACGTGAGGAAATCATAGAAGAATTGAAACAGGGTTATCCTGTAGTAAAAGAAATTGACTCCTATGTAAGCTGCAAATATATTAAAATTTTTGAAACCACACGCAGGCACAGTGATGATATGATAGCAAGGCATATTGTTTCTTCCTGTGAAAGGCTGAAAACGGATGAGGCAGGCAGTAAAACAATGAATTTTTCTGTTGATGCTATCGGCAGATTGCTGGATGGTGACGAGGGTACGGTATATGAGGATAATTATGATACTAAAAAAGGAACTGTGCTCACAATAGACAGCAGAATTCAGAAAGCGGCGGAAAAGGCTGCGGAAAATATGAAAAGCGGCGCTGTTGTTGTGCTGGACACCCAAACAAGCGAGGTGCTGGCAGCATTCAGCAAGCCGAACGATTATTTGAACAGGGCATTTTCATCCTATTGTGTCGGTTCAGTATACAAACTTGTTGTTGCCGCCTGTGCTCTTGAAAACGGAAGGAATGACAGCTTTGAATGTGAAGGAAAAATTACAGTCGGTGATACAGTATTTGCCTGTCAGAAAGATACAAAGCATGGAAAACAGACAATGAAGGAAGCGCTTGCCAATTCATGCAACTGTTATTTTATAGAACTTGCGCTTAAACTGGGCGCCGAAAAAATCATTGAAACCTCAGAAAAATTCGGCTTTGGAAAAATGAACGAACTGTATGAGGGCTGGAGCGTTAAAAACGGTAATTTTCCTGATGCGGCTTTTCTTGAATCAAAGGGGCAGCTTGCACTTTTAGGCTTTGGGCAGGGAAGTTTAACGGATTCACCGCTTCATTTTGCGTCTGTAATTGCTGCAATGGCCAATAAAGGCATTTATACGGAAGCTAACCTTATAAAAGGTGATATGAATGATGCAGGTATTGTTTCGGAAAGGACAAAAAATATGTCTCAAAGAGCAATAAGTGAAAAAACTGCCGAAACACTTTGTGAATATATGCGGTATGTTGTAACAGACGGTTCAGGCAGGCGGGCTGATTATAATAATGAATCGGCAGGCAAAACATCAACGGCGCAAAGCGGAATTATAAATGACGGCAAAGAAATATTTTATACATGGTTTGCCGGTTTTTATCCGTACAGCAATCCAAGATATGCCATTGTTGTTATGACGGAGGACGGTAAAAGCGGCGCTGTGGACGGTGGACCTGTTTTTCGCGCAATAGTTGAAAATATAAGCTGATAATGGTAAAATATCAGCGGGGTGTTGCTATGCAGAATTCAAAATTAAAAACATTGTTTATATATAAATATCTGGAAAAATATTCAGATGATGAAAATCCTGTTTCAACCACGGAGCTGATAAAAATGCTTGGGGAAAAGGGTATCACTGCCGAAAGGAAAAGTATTTATTCAGATATAAAAGCTTTAAATGATATTGGCTGTGATATTATTTCAACAAAATCTCCAAGGTCCGGATTTTGTATGGCAACAAGAAATTTTGAACCGCCCGAAGTTCGTTTGCTTATAGACGCTGTATCGTCTGCCGGATTTATTACGCCTAATAAAACAAAGGCGCTTGCCGCAAAGCTGGAAAGCCTGCTTTCTGCAAATCAGGTTAAAAAGCTGAAATCTCAGGTTTATTTGGGTGCGCAGAATAAGTGCGACAATGAAGAAATTTATTATGTTATAGACAGGCTTGACAAAGCTGTGAAAAACAAAAAACAGGTTAAATTTGTATATAAAAGAAGAAATATTGATAAAGAACAGAAAAAATCATATACAACAAGAATTTTTACGGTTTCGCCCTATGCGTTAATCTGGAAGGACGACCATTATTATCTTGTATGCAACAATTCAAAATACGATAATCTTATCAATTTACGGCTGGACAGAATGAAAAAAATAGAAATTATAGACAAAGCGCAGCGTCCGGTATCCGAGGTAAGTGAATACAAAACGTTTGATGCAGCAGATTATTCGGCAAAAATGTTCAATATGTTCAGCGGAAGAAATGATGCGGTTACGCTGCAATGCAGTCTGAATATACGTGAAGAAATTATGGACAGATTCGGAGCGGGAATACCGCTTAAAGCATATGATGAAAACCATTTTGAAACAACCTTTAACGCTGCTGTAAGTGATGGGCTGGTAAGCTGGATTATGCAGTACGGAAATGATATAAAGGTTCTTGAACCCGGTTATTTGGCGGATATGGTGGTTGAAAAGGCTAAAAAAATATTGGCAGTTTATTGAATTACATATAATTGTTAATTTATTGTGAATATTGTTAATAAATAATTAACAAAACATTGACCTGAACAGGAAAAAAATAGTATAATCCTTTTTAATGAAAAACCGAACAAAGAAGGGTTTTTCAAATAATTTCGGAGAATTTATATTATGATCAGATCAATGACAGGCTTTGGCAGAGCGTCGGCCCAGGCAGACGGTTATATTATAACTGTTGAATTAAAATCAGTTAATCACAGATATTTTGAGTTTAACTGCCGTCTTCCAAGGCAGTACGGCTTTTTAGAGGAAAAGCTGAAAACCTATATCAATTCAAGAGTATCAAGAGGCAAGGTGGACTGTTTTCTTACAGTAGAAGCTCTTGACACCGATAATGCACAGGTATTTATTAATCACACACTGGCATCTGCATATGTTAAGGCTTTAAAAGAGCTTTCCGCTGAATATTCTTTAAGGGAAGATTTCGGCACGGTTGCACTTTCTCATTTTCCCGATGTTTTTGTGCTGAAGAAAGCCGAAGAGGATGAGGAACGCCTTTGGGAAAATGTAAAAAGCATTGCAGAAAAAGCTGTTGATAAATTCATTGAAATGCGTGAAAAAGAAGGCATTAAAATGAAAGAAGATGTTTATAAAAGAGGGCAGTATATACTTGACTGCGTTTCTTTTGTTGAGCAGCGTTCTCCCGAAACAGTTAAGCAGTATAATCTTAAACTTACGGAAAGGGTTCATGAACTTCTCGGCGATGTTTCGCTTGATGAAGGCAGAATACTGCAGGAGGTTGCTGTTTTTGCAGATAAAGTGGCTGTTGCCGAAGAAACGGTCAGACTGCGCTCTCATATTGAACAGCTCAATCATTTTCTTGAAAGTGATGAAGCAATCGGCAGAAAAATGGATTTTCTTGTTCAGGAAATCAACCGTGAGGCAAACACCATCGGTTCAAAAGCAAGTGATGTGGAAATTGCACGCAAGGTTGTTGATATTAAAGCTGAAATTGAAAAAATCCGTGAACAGATTCAGAATATTGAATAAGGTGATATTATGAATTTAGTTAATATAGGTTTCGGAAATCTTGTTAATGCAAACAGGATTATTTCAATTGTAAGCCCGGAGTCTGCCCCTGTTAAAAGAATTGTGCAGGAGGCAAAGGCAAACGGCAATTTAATTGATGCCACACACGGCAGAAAAACAATGAGTGTTATTATTACCGATTCGGATAATGTTGTTTTATCCTATATGGATTTAAAGCAGATTTCTTCACGTTTCGGGGCGGAGGTGTATGATGAATAAGAAGGGAATGATGGTTATCCTGTCTGCACCGAGCGGTTGCGGAAAAGATACTGTGTTTCGTGAAATTTCAAAAATAAGAGATGATGTGTGCGAATCCATTTCTGCTACAACAAGACAGCCGAGAGAAGGCGAAGCAGACGGAGTAAATTATTATTTTATAACAAATGATAAGTTTGAAGAAATGATTGAAAAAAATGAGTTTCTTGAATATGCCAGCTACAATAAATGTTATTACGGAACGCCGGCAAAGGCGGCTATGGCTATGGTAAACAGCGGAAAAATCTGTTTTCTGATTATTGAACGCAAGGGTGCGCAGAAGGTTATGAAAAACTGCCCGGATGCTGTTTCGATTTTTCTTATGCCGCCTGATTTGAAAACACTTGAAAAACGCTTGAAAAAGCGTAATACAGACAGCGATGAGCAGATTATAAACAGGCTTGAAATTGCTAAGGATGAAATAAAGTCTTCATCTGTTTTTGATTATGTTGTTATTAATAACGAACTTGATAAAGCAGTTAATGAAATAAATAAAATACTGATTAATGAACTTAAAAAGCGTAACGCTTAAATATTAAAGGAGAAATTACTATGTTTAATCCAGATTTAAAGAAACTTTTAAAAAACTGCAACAGCAGATACAGCCTTGTTGTAGGAACGGCAAAAAGAGCAAGAGAAATTCGTGATGATGCTGTGAAAAGAGAAGAACTTCTTGATACAAAAACCGTATCACTTGCTATTGATGATATTGTAAACGGAAAATATATTGTTGAAGAGCCGGATGAGCTTAAATCAGAATAATTATGAACAGGCTGATTGCCACAGTTGCCGTTGAAAAAACATTTTTTAATTACGATTCGGATTATGATTACTATGTACCTGATGAACTACAGTCCATTATAACAGTCGGTACACGGGTAAAAGTGCCGTTTGGCAAAGGAAATGTTTTAAGATACGGTATTGTTGTAAAACTTTTTTTTGCAATAAACAGTGATTTAAAGGAAATTTCCTGTGTTTCGGGAAAAGCACCTGTTTTATCCGAAGAAATGGTGGGTCTTGCCCTGTGGTTGAAAGAAAGGTGTTTTTGCACAACATACGAATGTCTGAAGCAGATGCTGCCCAGAGGAATAGACAAGGTCGGCGATAAAAGCAGCCGGATGGTAAGACTTGTTATTGAAAATGAAGAGTGCATGCCAAGGCTGACCCCAAAGCAGAAAAATGTTGTTCATCTTCTTTTAGATGCAGGCTCAGCGGCTGTTAGTGAGGTCTGTGAATTTTGCTCTGTAGGTGAATCGGTTATTAAAAACCTGGTTAAATACGGTGTATGCGAAATTTATGATAAAGAGGTTTACCGCCTGCCGTACAAAAATGTTGCCGAAAATCCGCAGAGAACGGAGATTGTGCTGTCAAAACAGCAGAAAAATGCCTTTGACTGTTATGCGGAAATGATGGAAAACGGCGGCGGCACAGGGCTTTTGCACGGAGTAACCGGTTCCGGCAAAACACAGGTATATATGAGCCTGATAGACAAAGCCGTTTCTGCCGGAAAAGATGTAATTGTTATGGTGCCGGAAATTGCACTGACACCGCAGATGCTTTCTATTTTTCATAAACGTTACGGAAAAGCAGTTGCAGTTTTTCACAGCGGGCTTTCACTGGGCGAACGCAATGATGAATATAAAAGGGCGGACAGGGGCGAAGCAAAAATTGTTATCGGCACAAGAAGTGCGGTATTTGCACCGCTTCATAACCTTGGCTTAATCATTATGGACGAGGAACAGGAGCACACTTACAAAAGTGAACGAACACCGCGTTATCATGCACGCCAGGCAGCGAATTACAGATGCAGATATAATAAGGCACTGTTTCTTATGACCTCCGCAACACCGAGTGTTGAAAGCTATTCGGCCGCTTTAAGCGGAAAATATAAATTGTGTGAATTAACCGAACGATACGGTGACGCACAGCTTCCACAGGTTATAACGGTTGATATGAAGCTGCAATCTGATAAGAATGCACCGATTTCGGATACATTGAAAAATCTGATCCGTGAAAATCTTGATCATAAAAAACAAACCATTCTTCTGATTAACCGGCGCGGTTTTAATACTTTTATTGCCTGCAATGCCTGCGGTCATGTTATAACCTGTCCGCACTGCAGTATCAGCCTTACGTATCACAGCAATAACAACAGGCTTATGTGCCATTACTGCGGTTACTCAAAGCCGCTGGACAATATATGCCCAGAATGCGGCGAAAGCAGTGTGCGTTACAGCGGATACGGAACGCAGAGAATAGAGGATGCCTTAAATTTTCTTTTTCCGGATGCCCGTGTGCTTCGTATGGATGCGGATACAACAGCAGGAAAATTCGGACATCAGAAGCTGTTTGATGCTTTTTCCGGCGGTGAATATGATATTCTGCTTGGCACGCAGATGGTGGCCAAGGGGCTGGATTTTCCGAATGTAACGCTTGTGGGCGTTGTTAATGCGGACAGCTCGCTTTATGATGAAAATTATACATCACAGGAAAAATCCTTTGATCTTATAACACAGGTTGTGGGAAGAAGCGGAAGAAGAGACGGAAACGGAAAGGCAGTTATTCAAACAGTAAATCCGTTTAACCAGATTATTGAATTTGCGGGAAAACAGGATTATAAATCATTTTATGAAACGGAAATTGCGCTTAGAAAACTGCTTACTTATCCGCCGTTCTGCGATATTTATTCTGCTTCCTTTACGGCAGAAAATGAAAATGTCGCTGCAATGTGTGCAAAAGCATTTTTTGATATACTTGTTGAACTGAACAGCGGCGAGTATAAAAAGGAAAAGCTGATTGTTCTGGGACCGAGCCCTGCAAAAATCAGCAAAATAAATAATCTTTACAGATACAGACTTGCTGTGAAATGTAAAAATTCAAAATCTGTTCGCAGAATGTTTAATGAAATTTTGAAAAGAATAACTAAAATGAAGGAATATAAGGATGTAGCCGTCAGTTTGGACCTGAATCCTTATGATTTGGTATAGGAGAATATAAATGGCATTAAGAAATATTGTGAAAGTCGGAGATCCTGTTCTTAATAAAAAAAGCCGTGTCGTTGAAAAATTTGATGAAAAACTTGCGGTTTTGATTGATGATATGTTTGAAACGCTTTATAAAGAAAACGGAGTCGGTTTGGCGGCTGTGCAGGTTGGTATTTTAAAAAGAGTGGTTGTTATAGATGTCGGCGACGGACCGATGGAACTTGTTAATCCTGAAATTACGGTTTCCGAAGGCGAGCAGAAAGAGCAGGAGGGCTGCCTTTCTCTTCCCGGAAAATGGGGAACAACCGTGCGCCCGATGAAGGTGCAGGTTAAAGCACAGGACAGAAACGGAAACTGGCAGATTTTTACAGGCGAAGCCCTTAAAGCAAGAGCATTCTGCCATGAACTGGACCATTTGGACGGTGTTTTGTTTACATCAAGAGTTATTGACGGAGTTGTTGAAGGTTAATGAATATTGTATTTATGGGCACCCCGGATTTTGCTGTGCCGTGTCTGGAACAGTTAATAAACAGCAAGCATAAAGTTATCGGGGTATTTACACAGTCCGATAAAAAGGTCGGAAGAAAACAGATTATAACGCCTCCTCCCGTTAAGATTACTGCTGTGCAGAATAACATTCCCGTTTTTCAGCCGGTTACATTAAGAAACGGTGAAGCACTGGAAATTATACAGCAGCTTAAACCGGATTTAATTGTGGTTGTTGCTTACGGAAAAATTCTTCCGAAGGAAATTTTGGATTTTGCCGAACACGGCTGTATTAATGTTCACGGTTCTCTTTTGCCGAAATACAGAGGCGCGGCGCCTATCCAGCAGTCTGTACTGAACGGCGATGAAGAAACAGGCGTTTGCGTTATTCAAATGAATGAAGGTATTGATACCGGAGATATACTTCTTTCAAAAAAAACAGGCATCGGCATCAATGAAACCTCGGCGCAGCTTTTTGACAGGCTTTCCGTACTTGGTGCAGACGCTTTGCTTGAAGCGGTTGAATTAATAGAAAAGGATGCATTAAATCCTGTTCCGCAGCCTGCCGGTGATTATGGCTATGCTTCCATGATTGATAAATCCATGTGCGGTATAGACTGGAGCAGAACAGCTTTTGAAATTCATAATCAGATAAGAGGACTTCAGAATTGGCCTGTTGCTTCTACCGTGCTGAACGGAAAAAATGTAAAAATTCACAAATCGGTTTTAAGCAGTGAAACAGGTAATGAAGCCGGAAAAATTGTTAATAATAAAAATGTGCTTACCGTTTCCTGCGGTGATGGAAAATGTATTGACATTCTTGAAATTCAGCCTGACGGAAAAAAGAAAATGGATATAAAATCATTTCTTGCGGGAAATAAAATTGAACTTAATACAATAATTGGGGAATAAAATGGGAACTTATTTAGCTTACTATATGACAGGATTTATCATGATACCTGTGTTTATTTTTGCAATCATCTGTCAGATGAAGGTAAAATCAAATTTTAACAAGTACAGCAAAATCAGGAATACAAAGGGATTAACCGGTGCGGAAGCGGCATACAGGCTTTTGCAGTTAAACGATATAACGGATGTAAGAATTAAATGTATTTCAGGCAGTTTAACAGATCATTATAATCCTAAAACAAAAGAGATATGTCTTTCCGAAGCTGTTTTTAATTCCGCCAGTATAGCGGCAGTGGGAATTGCATGCCATGAAGCAGGGCATGCCTGCCAGCATGCACAGGGGTATTTTCCGCTGAAAATCAGGAATATGGTTATTCCGCTGACCAATATAGGTTCAATGGCGGGAATTCCGCTTGCTTTACTGGGATTCTTTTTTTCCTTTGAACCTCTTGTTTATATCGGCATTGCGCTTTACAGTGCAGTTGCATTATTTCAGCTTATTACGCTTCCTGTGGAATTCAATGCGTCTGCCAGAGCATTAAGAACCATTGAGAATAACGGCTTTTTGATTGCAGAAGAATACAGCGGTGCGAAAAAAGTTCTTACCGCTGCTGCACTGACATACGTTGCCGCACTTGTGTCGGCACTTGCAACCCTTTTAAGATTATTGCTTTTGGCAAACAGACGAAGATGATGAAGAATTCAAGACAAATTGCATTTGAAACACTTTATAAAATATTTTATGATGATGCTTATTCCAATATAGCGCTTGACAAGGCGCTTGCAGGGCTGGAAAGCGGAAAATCCTTTGCCGCCAGGCTTGTTTACGGAGTTGTTGAGCGAAGAATTACATTAGACAGTATTATCGAAAGCTTTTGCAAAAAGCCCAAACCTAAGGTTTTAATTATTCTTCGGATGGGTGTTTATCAGCTTTATTTTATGGACAAGGTGCCTTCAAATGCTGCAATTAATGAAAGTGTTGAGCTTGCAAATAAAAACGGTTTATCTTTTTATTCTAAGCTGATAAATGCCGTTTTACATAATGCTGACGAAAAACGTATTAATATTGAAGATATTAAAGAAAATAGTGTAAAATATTCAGTGCCGGAAAATTTGCTTCATATGTGGTATAAAGCATACGGAGAAGAGCCGGTTAACGCTTTTTTACCGTGCCTTAATGAAAGTGCGCCTGTATTTGCCGTGCCTAATTTACAGTTTGTTGATGCAGAAGAGCTTTTGTATGAACTGAACTGCGACGGTATGGAAGGTGAGGTTATCGGTGGGCTTGTTGAAATCACATCTTCCTTTGATTTGAATAAAAGCCGTGCATTTCAGAACGGATTGTTTCATATAGAGGATATATCCTGTTATAATGCCGTTCAAGCACTTGGTATTGAACAAAACGATGTTGTGCTTGATATATGTTCCGCACCGGGCGGAAAGGCATTTACAGCAGCATCTTTTATGAAAGACAAAGGAACAATATATGCGCTTGATATTTATGAGCACAGAATTAATCTGATAAAAAACGGTGCTGCAAGACTGAGTCTGAAATCTGTTGTTCCGATGATAAATGACGGTATGCAGTTTAATTCAGAACTGCCTGCTGCAGATAAAATTATTTGTGATGTTCCGTGCAGCGGCTTTGGAATTATAAGAAGAAAGCCCGAAATAAGATATAAGAATTTAGACAGTATTAAAAATCTGCCGGAAATGCAGATGAAAATTCTTGAAACTTCCGCAAAATACTTAAAAAAAGGCGGAAGACTTCTGTATTCAACCTGCACGCTGAATAAGCGTGAAAATGAAAAAATTACTGAAGCCTTTGTTGCGGGGCATGCGGATTTCCGTATTCTGGAGAGTAAAACCACTTTTCCGGAAGAAAAGGGCGGAGACGGATTTTTTTATTCCGTAATTGAGAGGATATAAATGAAAAGGGATATTAAATCTTTAAGCTACGAAGAACTGAACAATGAAACAGACGCACTCGGACTGCCCAAATTCAAAACAAAGCAAATATTTGAATGGCTTCATAAATTCGGCGTAGGCAGTTTTGATGAAATGACGAATATTTCAAAGGATTTAAGAGCCAAGCTGGCAGATTTATTTTTTATCTCTTCCTGTGAAATTGAACAGAAATATGTTTCAAAGCTTGACGGAACCGTTAAATATCTTTTCAGACTTTATGACGGAGAATATGTTGAATCCGTTATAATGAAATATAAATACGGATATACAATCTGTGTTTCCAGTCAGGTTGGCTGTAAAATGGGCTGCACCTTTTGTGCGTCAACACTGGCGGGATTTAAAAGAAATCTTGAAGCGGGTGAAATTGAAAGTCAGCTTCATTCAGCGCAAAAGGATTTGAATATCAGAATTTCAAATATTGTTTTAATGGGTATCGGCGAACCGCTTGACAATTACGAAAATGTTATTAAATTCTTTTATAATGTCAATAATGAAAACGGGCTTAATATATCCATGAGAAGCATAACGGTTTCCACCTGCGGTATTGTTCCGCGGATATATCAATTCATGGAAGAAAATTTGCCTGTAACGCTTACGATTTCGCTTCATGCGCCTAACGATGCAATCAGAAGCAGAACAATGCCGGTTAATAACAAATGGGGTGTTGATGAACTGCTTGCCGCATGCAGGGAATATATAAAAAAAACAAACAGGCGTGTTTCTTTTGAATATACGCTTATTAACAATGTGAATGATACTTATGAATGTGCAAAAGAACTTTCCGTTAAGTTAAAGGGCATGCTTTGCCATGTGAATTTGATTCCGGTTAATAATGTTGCCGAACGCGGCAATGTTAAATCAAGCGAAGAAAATATGCACAAATTTATTCATGTATTGAAAAAATATGGAATAAATGCTACAATAAGAAGAACACTTGGAAGCGATATAAATGCTTCCTGCGGTCAGCTCAGAAGAAACAGAAACGAGGTGCGGTAATTGAAAATTGTTGCTAAAACCGATAAGGGTATTGTAAGATCTTCCAATCAGGATGCTTATGCAGTGGGTGAATTCCCGGATGAGGTGGCATGGGCTATTGTGTGCGACGGTATGGGCGGCCATGCCGGCGGAAATATAGCATCTGCCCTTGCAGTGAAAGTAATAAGTGATAAAATCAATGCTTCTTACAGAGAAAATATGAAGGATTCCTCTATAAGAAATATGCTGGATTCTGCTCTTACCGCTGCGAATATGGAAGTTTATGATATGGCTGAAGCAAATTCCGAATTAAAAGGAATGGGAACAACGGTTGTTTGCGCAATTGTAAGAAACGGTTGTGCCTTTATTGCGCATGCGGGAGACAGCAGGGCATATATATATAACGGCACGCTGAAACAGATTACTACAGATCACAGCTTTGTGCAGACGCTTGTTGATATAGGAAAAATTACAAAGGAAGAAGCCGAGCATCATCCCAATAAAAACAAAATAACAAGGGCAATCGGCGCTGAAAAAGTTATATCAGTAGATTTTGATGAGGTTGACCTTGATAACGACGATGTTCTTATTCTTTGCACAGACGGTCTTTCAAATTATGTTACAGATGATGAAATGATTAATGAAGTACAGGACGGAAAGTATTATGCTTTTGCAGACCGCCTCATTAAAAGGGCAAATAATAACGGCGGCGGAGATAATGTAACCGTTGTTGCAATTTCTAAATAACCGGAGTGTTCGTTTATGGAAAATTATGTAGGTAAAAGATTAGACAGCAGATATGAAATTCACGAAATTATCGGCGTTGGCGGTATGTCTGTTGTTTACAAGGCTTATGATAACGTTGACGACAGAATTGTTGCTGTAAAAATATTAAAAGAAGAATTTGCAAATGATGATGAATTTGTAAGACGTTTTAAAAATGAATCAAAAGCCATTGCTGTTTTATCGCACCCGAATATTGTGAAAGTTTTTGACGTTAGTTTCGGCGACAGAATCCAGTACATAGTAATGGAGTATGTTGACGGTATTACGCTTAAAGAATATATCCAAAAGCAGGGTATTATTACATGGAATGATGCTGTATTCTTTATTTCTCAGGTGCTGAAAGCTTTGCAGCATGCCCATGATAAGGGCATTGTTCACAGGGATGTAAAACCGCAGAATATTATGCTTCTTCCCACAGGAGATATTAAGGTTACAGATTTCGGTATAGCAAGATTTTCACGCACAGAAACCGAAACGCTGACAGAAAATGCAATCGGTTCGGTTCATTATATATCTCCCGAGCAGGCGCAGGGAAAATCAACGGATGAAAGGGCCGATATTTATTCGCTTGGCGTTGTATTTTATGAAATGCTTGCCGGCAGAGTGCCTTTTGAAGCAAACAGCGCGGTTTCTGTTGCGCTTATGCAGGTTAAAAACACAGCACAGCGGTTAACGGCTATTAATCCGGATATTCCTATCGGATTAGAGCAGATTTGTGTTCATGCAATGCAGAAAAACCCGCTTGAAAGATATCAGACGGCAACCGAAATGCTGCTTGACCTTGAAGAGGTAAGCAGAAATCCAAACGCAACCTTTGATTATTCCTACGTTGTAGACAGACAGCCTACAAAATATGTTAAAAATGACAGCGTTGTTTCTGATAAAAAGCCTGAAACAATTGAAAGAAGAAACAATCCCGAAGAAAGAAAAAACCGGCAGAAAATTGCTGCTGCAACGATAAGCGGACTGCTGTTTATGGTTATTGCAGTTGTATGTCTTGTGCTGTTTCTTACAAAGGGTGTGAATGCCAACACGGTTAAGCTTGATAATTTTGTGGGCATGTCATTTGATGAAGTCATTTCAAATGAAAATTATGATTTCAATTTTATTTCAGAATATGAAAAAACAAGCGATAAAGAGCCGGGCACCATTATTGCCCAAAGTCCTGCCGAAGGCGAACGTGTCATTTCAAAAAGCACGGTTACGCTTACAGTTGCGCAGCCGATAGAGGATATTCCCGTTCCGAATGTTGTTGGTTTGCCGCAGGAAAGAGCCGAAAGCAGACTGGCGCAGAAAGGGCTTACCAATATAAAAATTGCGCAGATAGACAGCGATACGGTTGAAATAGGCAATGTAATTTATACGGAGCCTAAGATGAATTCTTATGTGTCTAAAGATACAATGATAACCGTTTATGTCTCCAAAGGACCGACTACAACAAGTATTGAAAGTATAAAAGTGCCTAATGTTTCCGGACTGACCATGAAGGATGCCGTAAACTTTATGAAAAAGGCCGGTTTTACAAATGTTGTTGCTGAAACCGTGGATGACCCGACGCCTAAGGATATTGTTATTTCTCAGTCTGAACACGAAGGCAATACAGTAAGACCGGATACAAGAATTGTGCTCAGAGTTTCAACAGGTGTAACAACCACTGCTGCACCTGAAGAATATACAGTAAAAATGAAAGTAATACTTCCTGAATGTATTGAAAGTGATAAAAGCACAGCGCTTGATAATTTGATTTTATACGTTAACGGAGCGCAGGACAGCGTAAGGCAGGTTAAGCTTGACGGAACGGAAACAGAGCTTGCGTTAACATTGGAGGCGGATTCGTCTGCAACGCTTGTTGTTACGCTTGAAACGCTTCAGGTAAGGCATAATTATGAATTCAAAGCCGTTAACGAAGATAAAGAAGTGAAAGTTGATTTCAGCGAATATTCATATAATATGGTGCAGGAATAATATATGATTAAAGGGAAAATTGTTAAAGGTATCGGCGGTTTCTATTATGTGGAAACCGCCGAGGCTGTTTATGAATGCAAGGCAAAAGGAAGTTTCAGAAATATGAAAATATCACCGCTGGTGGGTGATGAGGTTGAATTTTCCGTTAATGAAAATGCCGAAAACAGAATTGAAAAAATATATCCGAGAAAAAATGAACTGGTGCGTCCGCCGATAGCGAATCTGGATCAGCTTTTTATAGTTGCGTCCTTGAAAGACCCTGAAATTAATACCTTTATTATTGATAAGCTGATTGCAATTGCCGAATTTAAAGGCATAGAACCGATAATTGTTCTTACAAAAACAGATATTTGCGATACATATGAAAAATACGGTTGTATTTATTCGTCTGCAGGTTTTAAAACGATTTTGTGCAGCAATAAGGATAAGCGCGGCGTGGATGCAGTTAAAAGTCTTTTAAAAAACAAAATTTCTGCATTCACGGGTAATACAGGGGTTGGAAAATCATCACTGCTCAATTCAATTGACGAAAATTTAATGCTTAAAACAGGGGAAACAAGCAAAAAACTGGGCAGAGGAAAGCATACAACAAGGCATTCGGAGCTGTTTAAGGTTTGCGGCGGATATGTTGCGGATACGCCGGGTTTTTCTTCTCTTGATTTTGAAAAATGCGAAAGAATTCTTAAAGATGATTTGTTTAACTGCTTCAGAGAATTTGAAGAATATTTCGGACAATGCAAGTTTTCTACGTGCGCACATATAAATGAAAAGGGCTGCGCTGTTTGCAATGCTGTTAACAGCGGTAAAATTCAGCAAAGCCGCCACCAAAGCTACGTTCAGATGTATAATGATGTTAAGGATATTAAGGAATGGGAAAAAAGAAAGTAAAATGTATAATCGTATCCGGAGCGCCGGATGATGACTATGATTTTTTAAAAACAAGACTGAACTGCGATGCTTATGTCATTGCCGCCGATTCAGGCTATATAAAATGTATGAAAGCCGGTGTGAAGCCGGATTTGATTATAGGTGATTTTGATTCGTCAAAATACCCTGAATTTGAAGCAGAAATTATAAAGCTTCAGCCTGAAAAAGATTTTACAGATACATTTACCTGTGTAAGAAAAGCCGTTTCATTAGGTTTTTCTGAAATAGAACTGCTTTGTGCAATCGGAAACAGGGCAGATCATAATTATGCCAATATGCTTTGCCTTGATTACTGCAGAAAAAATCATGTACATTGCACCATTGTGAACAGATATAACAAAATGCAGCTTGCTGACAGTGAAATTATTTTGGATAACCGTGAATATGAATATTTTTCTGTTTATGCGTTTTTGGGTGCTGTAAACGGACTTACAATAAAAGATGCGTATTATGAACTGGATAATATTGATTTGATGCCTTACGAACAGTTTACGCAAAGCAACTGCTTTAAAGATGATAAGCCGGTAAAAATTTCTGTTAAAAACGGAATAATTTTATTAATTCAGAGTAACGATTAATTTACTTTTTCATAGAATATAGTAAATGCAGCAAAGAGAGGTGTTTACTACTATGAAAAAGATGTGCCGCAGGGATTTTTTATGGATTGCATTCGGCGTAGGATGCGTTGTAACTATCTGTCTTCCGACTTCATGGCTCATTCGTATTCTTGCAGTAGTGGTAATTATTCTCGGTATTCTATGCTGTAAAAAATAATTCGGAGGAATGATTTTGAAAGTTATAGTTTTTAATCCACCAAAATTTATGGCACCGATAATGAGAATGATATTTAAAATAAAAAAAGTTAATAACTGACATAAAAAGAAAACTGTGCATAATAATACACAGTTTTCTTTTTTTGCGTTTGTTTAGTTATAAAATATGCTTGTTTAGCATATGTTTTAGCAGTAAGGCAGGCAAAAAATTGTTTGCTTAAATATAAAGGAGTACTGCTATGGAAAATAACATAAGGGAAATCAAAGAAAAATGCAATGTTTTTTCAAAGTGTGTTGATGTTGACCTTGATTTTCAGGAAAATCTGATGGCTTACAATGATGATATGCTGAAAATAGTAAGATGCTGTATCAACAATTTTGTTGTAAACACAGATTACAGCAACGGCACATTAACGATTTACGGAAAGTCAAAAATTTATCTTACCTATGTAAGCGAATCAACCTCATGCCTGACAACGGCAGATTTTGAAGAGGATTTTCAGAAAACTGTTGCGATTGAAGGCGGCTTTGAAGAGGTTTCGGCAGATGTGTTTGTTATGAACAAATACAGCAATTTCCGTGTTATTAATCAAAGAAGGATTGACATACACAATGCTTTTGCACTTAATATCAAAGCGTGCGCCTGCAATCCTGTTCAGATGATTGAGAATATGTCTGATGTGCTTGTAAGAAAAGATACCGTTAAATATTTTTCACTTGCCGGCACAGCATACACAAGAGCGGAATTTGAAGAAGATACGGTAATTCCTGCCGACAGCGAGCTGATAAAAAGAATAATCAATACATTTTCAACAGTACATACCGATGAAGTAAAGATTATTAAAAATAAGATGCTGGTTAAGGCAACTGCCGAATTTTCACTGCTCTATACAACCGATACGGAAAACGAGATTATAAGAAAATGTGAAAAAACCGTTTCAATCAGTAAAATAATTGATATAAACGGAATAGATGAGGGCGATAATGCCATTGTTAATATAAATGTGGGCAATATGTATGTAAAGCCCAAAACAGATAAAAATAATGAGTTAAGAATGATTGAACTGCTTGGAGATTTTAATATCGGTGTATCCGTATTCAGAGAAGTTACGGCAGAGCTTTCAACAGATTCATATGCTACAGATAATGAAATCAGCAATACATTTTCAAAGCTTAATCTCAATGCAAACGGCGAAATGGTTTCCGATATAATAAATGAAAAATGCACATTTGATTTTGAAAATATCAATATCGTTGAAGTTCTTGATTTATCACTTACTATAAGCGACGGAAAAAATCTGGAACTGGCCGCTTTTATCAGGAATGAAAAATCAGAAGTAATTTTTATTAGCCAGAAGAAAGAAATATCTGTTTCTGCCTTCAGTGCATCTGCGGTATATGTTAAATCCTTTGATTATGTTATCAATTCTTCAAATCAAATCAGTGTAAGATATTTAATTGAATATACTGCCGTTAAATTTGAAGAAAAAACATTCCAGGTTTTGTCTGATATAAAAATGTCAGATAAGCCTATGCCGGATTCTCCTGCGCTTGTTGTGTATTTTGCAAAGGAAAAAGAGGCATTATGGGATATAGCAAAAAAATTCAGAACATCGGTTGAATTAATAAAATTTGAAAATGAATTAAGAGATGATGTGCTTGATACAAGACGGATTCTTTTAATTCCGGGTATGTAAGGAGGGAATAATTTGAGTATTTACAATGATATTTCATCAAGAACACAGGGCGATATTTATATCGGCGTGGTTGGACCTGTAAGAACGGGAAAATCAACGTTTATAAAACGTTTTATGGACACTCTTGTTATCCCAAGAATAAGCGGTGAATTCCAGAAAGAAAGAGCAAAGGATGAGCTTCCGCAAAGTGCTGCAGGAAAGACAATTATGACAACAGAGCCTAAGTTTATCCCGGAAGAGGCAATAGAGCTTTCCATGCAGGATAATCTTCATTTCAGAGTAAGGCTTATAGACTGTGTGGGCTATATTGTGCCAAGCTCAGTCGGATATATTGAAGAGGATCAGCCCAGAATGGTTCGGACTCCGTGGTATCCGGAGGAAATTCCGTTTAATATGGCTGCCGAAATAGGCACGCAAAAGGTTATTAACGAACATTCAACAATCGGTCTTGTTGTAACAACAGACGGTTCAATCAGTGCTATTCCGCGTGAAGAATATGAAGAGGCAGAGGAAAGAGTAATCAGGGAATTAAAGGAAATCAACAAACCGTTTGTGGTAATTATGAACTGTGTTGAGCCAAACAGCAGTGAATCGGTTTCCCTTTGTTCGGCTATGTCTGAAAAATACAATGTTCCTGTAATTCCCGTGAATTGTCTGGAACTGGATGAAGAAGAAATCAATGCAATTCTGGAACGTGTTCTTTACGAATTTCCCGTATCAAGCATATCGCTTAATTTTCCGTCGTGGATTAAAAGTCTTGATTCGGATAATGAGCTTAAATCAAAGCTGTTTTCATCCGTAAAGGATTGCTGCCATGATGTAACCAACATACGAAGTGTTAAAAGATTTGCAGATGCCTTGTCGGCAAATGAGGATATAGAAAGTCTGAATATTTCAGACCTTGATTTATCAGACGGCAGTGTAAGCATAAAAATTTCTATTGATAACAGCTATTTTTATTCTATTCTTTCAAAGGAATGTAATGTTGTTATTCATAACGAAAAAGAGCTTATGAAAGAAATTATTGAGCTTACTGCCATACGAAAGGATTATCTGCGTTTTTCTGCCGCACTGTCAGAAGTGGAGCGAACAGGCTATGGCATAGTTATGCCCGATATTGAAGAACTTACCCTTGAAGAACCTGAAATCATGAAACAGGGGGGCAGATACGGCGTAAGGCTTAAAGCGCAGGCACCGTCTATCCATATGATTAAGTGCAATACATATACCGAGGTGGCGCCGATCGTCGGCAGTGAAAGCCAGTCGCAGGAGCTGGTAATGTATTTGCTTCGTGAATTTGAGGAAAATCCGGCTGATTTGTGGAAAACCGATATATTCGGAAAATCGCTTCACGAGCTTGTTAATGAAGGTCTTCACGGAAAGCTGGAACGTATGCCGGATGATGCAAGAAATAAATTCAGAGAAACGATAGAACGTGTAATCAATGAGGGATGCAGCGGTTTGATCTGTATTATTTTATAAAATGAAAAGAGGGTGAATTTCACCCTCTTTGAGTATATATGCAGATTGCAGCAATCATGATTATTTGAAGTATGATAATCAGCGGAAGACCAATCATAAATTTTTTATGGCGTGTTTTATGGCGGATTGTCTTCATAATGATGTATTCGGGCAATGCGCCGCCAAGAACGGCCAGCGTCAGCAAAAAGTCTTCGGGAATTCTGCGGCGGCCGGATTTGGAATTGATTTTGTCTGCGGCTGTAACGATGATTGTAACAGTACTTATACAGGCAAAAAAGATAAAGGCAAGTTTAACAGTTTCCATTTTTGAATTCCTTCAGTGTTTTCAAATCAAAATTTCCGATAGAAAGTTTTTCGCCGTTTGAAAATGTTTTTCCCTTGATTTCATCCACCGTGTATACAGCGGCGCATTTAGGGCAAATAAGAAAATATACATTTTTTGTATCGATAAAAGGAAAGCTGGCATCAAGCCTGTTTTCAATATTTGAAAACACATGAAAATAAACCTTTTTGCCGCATTTGGGACAAACAAGCGAAACGGTTTCGCCGCGGTCTTTGATTTTTAATCCTGTACCCAATCTGTATTCCATAATTTATGCAGCCTTTCCGGCTGCAAGCAAAATTTATAAATCACGTTTTTTCCCTGCTGCAGCCTGACAAGGCGTGATTTTTCATACATTATCTTAATATTTAACAAATTTAAAGGAAAGTGTCAAGTATGAAGAAAATAATTATTTGTATTTTATCCGTTATTCTGCTGTTTTGCGGCTGTGCACAGTCAAACAATATAAAAAGTTCAAACGATGAGCCGGTTAATGCAGTTTATGTGAAATCTGCCTGGATAACTTATTTTGAGCTTGAAAAGCTGACAACAAACAGCAATACTGAAAAAGATTTTACAAAAGCGGTTAAATCCGCTTTTAAAGAAATAAAAGCCAACAAACTCAACACGGTAACGGTGCAGGTAAGACCGTGTGCCGATGCCTTTTATAAATCAGATTATTTTCCGGTTTCAAAATATTGCTTCGGCGTTCAGGGATGCGAGCTGAAATATGATCCGCTTGCAGTTATGGTAAAGGAAGCACACGATCTTGGTTTAAGAATAGAGGCTTGGATAAATCCGTACAGAGTAAGCCAGTCTGATAAAATAGATGAATTGTCTGATAATAATATTGCCAAGCAGTGGTATAACAGCGATGATAAAAAATCCAATATTTATATTGATGATAAAATTTATTTTAACCCCGCATCAGACGAAGTAGAGACATTAATCGTAAACGGTGTTAAGGAAATTGTCAGCAATTATGCTGTTGATGCAATTCATTTTGATGATTATTTTTATCCCACTGTTAAAGAAGATATTGATAAAGCCGATTACGATGCTTATGTAAAAGAAGGCGGGGAAATGAAGCTTGCCGACTGGCGCAGAGAAAACGTTTCCAAAATGGTGAAAGCTGTTTACGCTGCCATTAAGGAAATCAATTCATCTGTTGAATTCGGCATAAGCCCGCAGTCTAAAATTTCGGCAAATTATAATAATCTGTATGCTGATGTTGAGCGCTGGGCAACGGAAGAGGGCTTTGTTGATTATATTTGCCCGCAGATTTATTTCGGCTTTTATAATGAAGCACAACCGTTTACCAAAACGGCAAAGGACTGGGCCGAGCTTGTAACAAGCTGCAGGCTTTATGTAGGGCTTGCGCTGTATAAAGCCGGGCAGGAGGATAAATTTGCTTCAGCCGATAAAGATTATGCAATTAATGAATTTAAAGAAAGTCATAATATTATTTCAAGGCAGATTTCTTATCTGAAACAGCTTGATAATATTAACGGATTTTATATTTTTTCCTACAGTTATTTAACCGATAAGGATAATGCGGCCGTGGCCGAGGAAGTAAAAAATATTAAATCGGCAGTTTAGAAATGCAGTATTCATCTGAAAACCCGGTAATAACCGTATCTGTTTCCAGACCAATTATATCTGTATCCGATTCAAGCCTTACAGGTGTATAATTTTTTGTATACCCCTGATAAATGCCTTCGGCGGCTTTGTTTTCAAAAAGAACACGGACTGATTTTCCGATTAATGACTGAAAATATTCTTTTCTGATTTTTTCCGTTTCGTTAATCATGATTTCGGCTCTGCGTTCTTTTTCTTTTTTGCTTACACTGTCTCCTTTTTTCGAAGCGCTTGTGCCTTCGCGCTGTGAATAGGGAAAAACGTGTACCTTTTCAAATCCGATTTCCTGAACAAAGCGAAGGCTTTCATAAAAATCGTTTTCGCTTTCCTCGTTAAATCCAACCATAACGTCTGTTGTTATGGAAGTATTTTCAAATGAACTGCGTAAAAGTCTGCAAAGTTCTCTGTATTCCTCGGCAGTGTAATGCCGGTTCATATTTTTTAATGTTTTATTGCAGCCGCTTTGTAGCGAAATATGAAACTGCGGGCAGAATTTTTCAATTTTTGAAAGCTCGCTGACAATTTCGGGCGTAATATGATCCGGTTCAAGACTGCCCAGACGCACACGCTGTATTTTTTCGTTTTCAGAGCATATTTTGACTGCGTCAACAATATTGAAATGCTCGTTTTTTCCGTATGCGGAAAGGTTTATTCCCACCAAAACAATCTCTTTTATTCCATTTTCGGCAAGGGCGGCAATTTCCGTTTTTAAAGCGTCAGGCGTTTTTGAACGGACACGGCCTCTTGACATGGGAATGATGCAATATGAACAGAAACGGTCACATCCGTCCTCTATTTTTACAAAAGCACGTATTCTTTCACTGAATTTGCTGATAGAACAGTCCGTAAATTTATCACCGTTTCGGTGTTCATTTACGGCAATGATTCTGTTGTTTTCCATATTGTGTCTGTTTATAAGATTCAGAATATCGCCGTCATTTTTATTTCCGGTAACAATATCTGCTTCTGTTAGATTTTCGGCATCAACAGGGAATGCCTGCGGCATACAGCCTGTCAGAATAACAACGGAATTCGGATGTTTTCTTTTGAATTTGCGCACATGCTGCCGCGTTTTTTGGTCTGCCGTTGCAGTAACGGTGCAGGAATTCACTATATAATAATCGGCTTCTTCATTCGGACTTACAATTTCAAATCCTGCTTTTTCCAGCAATTGAGCCATATATTCGCTTTCTGTTTGATTAACCTTGCAGCCAAGTGTATAAAATGCAGCTTTCATAAATCTATCTCCAAAAATAATTAATTTATTATATCAAATAAACGTTATTTTTACAATAAAAATTGAATAAGATATAGTGGTGATTTCAATGAAAAAAATAATATTGTTTCTTACAGCGCTTTCGGTATTTATGCTTTCATCCGTTGTATGCTTTGCAGAAACCGAAAAAAAAGAAGAAAAAAGTATGGAAAATGCTAAATCCGCTATTCTCATGTGCATTGATACAGGGGATATAATCTATGAAAAAAATGCATATGAGCATTTATCTCCCGCATCTGTCACAAAAGTAATGAGTATGCTGCTTATACTTGAGGCAATAGACAGCGGAAAAATTACACTTGAGGATAAAGTTCCCGCATCTGAAAATGCCGTTTCAAAGGGCGGTTCGCAGATATGGCTGGAGGTTGGCGAAGAAATGACAGTGGATGAATTGTTTAAAGCTGTTGTTGTTGCTTCGGCAAACGATGCCTGCACGGCACTTGGCGAATATATTGCAGGTTCAGATACAGGTTTTGTTAAAATGATGAATGACAGAGCCGCTGAACTCGGACTGGAAAACAGCAGTTTTGAAAACTGTACAGGGCTTGACGATACGGTTTCAAATCATTATTCCTGTGCGTATGACATTGCTGTTATTGCAAAAGAAGTAATGCAGCATGAAATTGTAAAGAATTATACATCCATCTGGCTGGATTCGCTCAGGGACGGAAAAACAGAACTGAATAACACAAACAAGCTTGTTAATACATACAGCGGAATTACAGGGCTTAAAACCGGCACAACTTCAAACGCCGGCTTCTGCCTTTGTGCTACGGCAGAGCGGGACGGAATGCGGCTTGCCGCAGTTGTGCTCGGCTGTGAAACAAGTGATGACAGATTTGACAGTGCCGTTAATCTGCTTGATTTCGGTTTTGCGAATTATGAACTGGTGCAGCCTGAATTTGATATGTCCAAAATAACAGATGTAAAGATAAAAAACGGCAGAGAAAAGTCCATTTCCCCGTCTGTAAAGGATGCTGAGAAAATTCTTGTTGCAAAAGGCAGCGGTGAAATTACATATACTTACGAAATTAATGAAGAAATGACGGCGCCTGTAAATAATGGCGATAAATTGGGTACAATAGTACTGTATTCCGGCGAAGAAATTATTAAAACCATTTATCTGAAAGCGGATAGGGATATTGAAACGGTCAGCTTTTCATATATATTCAATAAAATGTTAAGCAATATTTAACAAAAATAGGTTGATATATGCGTTGGTTTGTTGTAAAATAGTCACTTGAAGTTAAATGAAAAGGAGACATATTATGGAAAAACTGAAATTTATTAATAAATATGCCGATAAGTTTGTTTCGGAAAAAGATATTGCGGATATGAGCCCCAGAGCTGTTGAAGCAATGAGAACGCTTCATGCCGGAAACGGTGAGGGAAATGATTTTCTTGGCTGGGTAACGCTTCCTTCCGATTATGATAAAGAAGAATTTGCAAGAATAAAAAAGGCATCTTCTTATATACAGAAAAACTGTGATATTCTTATTGTTATCGGAATAGGCGGTTCTTATCTTGGTGCAAGAGCTGTGATTGAGGCTTTAAAATCACCGAATTACAATGCACTTGCTAAGAATACACCTCAGATATATTTTATTGGAAATACAATCAGCCCTTCCATGGTAACAGAGCTGGTTTCCCTTTGTGAAGAGAAAGATATATGCATTAATGTAATTTCAAAAAGCGGCACAACTACAGAGCCGGCTGTTGCATTCAGAGTATTCCGTGATTTAATTTATAAAAAATATTCTGCTGATGAAGCTGCAAAGCGTATTTTCTGCACAACAGACAAAGCCAGGGGCACACTGAAAGAACTTGCCGATGAGCAGGGATATGAAACGTTTGTTGTTCCGGATGATGTAGGCGGCAGATATTCCGTTTTAACCGCTGTAGGCCTTCTTCCTATTGCTGTTGCAGGTATTGATATTGATGCGCTTATGAACGGCGCTGCTTTTGCACAGAACAGCCTGAACAGCGAAGACATCAATGAAAATGACTGTTTAAAATATGCGGCAATCCGCAACTGCCTGTATGAAAGCGGAAAAAGACTTGAATGTTTCATTTCTTATGAACCGTGCATGACCATGTTCAATGAATGGTTAAAGCAGCTTTTTGCGGAAAGTGAAGGCAAAGACGGCAAAGGTCTTTATCCTGTTTCCTGTGTATTTTCAACCGATTTGCATTCAGTAGGTCAGTTTATTCAGGAAAGCGGTTCTTCACTTATGTTTGAAACCTGTATTAAATTCAATAAACCGCTTGATGATTTCACAATAACAGAGCAGGACGGCAATATTGACGGACTTAATTTCCTTGCAGGCAAAACAATGAGCTTTGTTAATGAAAAAGCAAGACAGGGCACACTTCTTGCTCATACCGAGGGTGGAGTGCCTAACTTTATTCTTGAATCAGACGCTATTACAGCAGAGAATTTAGGATATATGATTTATTTCTTTGAAAAGGTATGTGCTGTTTCAGGTTATATTCTTGGTGTTAATCCGTTTAACCAGCCGGGCGTGGAAAGCTATAAGAAAAATATGTTTGCTCTTCTCGGAAAACCGGGTTATGAAAATGAAAAAGAAAAACTTGAAAAAGAACTCGGTATATGATAAAATAAAATTAAGAAATAAACCTTGGAGGAATCTTAAATGATTAAACTTATTATAGGTAATAAAGGCGCAGGCAAAACAAAGAAGCTTATTGACCTTGTTAATTCATGTGTTGAAAATTCAGACGGCAATGTTGTTTGCGTAGAAAAAGAACCTAAACTTACTTATGATGTATCTTCAAAGGCAAGGCTCCTTGAAACAGATACATACAGAATCAACGGCCATAAGGCTTTTTATGGTTTTCTCGCTGGTATCTGTGCAGGAAATTATGATGTAACAGATATTCTTATTGATGCTACATTTAAAATCGTTGGCAGAGATTATTCTAAACTTCCTCAGTTTTTTGAAATGCTTTCAGAACTTTCAGAGGCTACTGATGTGGATTTCATCTTCACAATCAGCTGTGATAAAGAGGATTTGCCTGTTGAAATTTTTGATTACTGCGAAGAAGCATAATTAAAGAACATATAGGCGTGGTTTTTGCCACGCCTTTTATTCTTTTTATAAAATTTCTATTGACAAAATATATTCTTATATATATAATACTAAAAGTGCGAGATGAGGTGGCAATATGAAAATAGACCTTACAAATCTGTTTAACGGAAGTAACGAGTCGGTTTCTGTTGGTTATTCACTGGATCTCGGTAATCTTGCATACAACACATATAATCCGTTGAAAAAGAATGTTGAAATAAAAGGTTCTGTTTTTCAGAAAGCAGATATTGTTTATCTTGATATTTCGGTTTCTTTTGAATTTAACGGTGTGTGTGACCGCTGTGCAGAAGAAATAATAAAGGATTATTGCTTCAGGCTGAATAAAATTCTTGTTCCCAATATGGCCGGTGATGCCGATTTTGATGACTATATTGTTGTTGAAAACGGTGTTCTTGATTTAGACGAGCTTGTGGAAGAAGAAATTCAGTTGTTTTTGCCAAGTAAAATGCTTTGCGGGGAAGACTGCAGGGGCTTATGTGCAAAATGCGGCAAAAATCTTAATTTTGAAAAATGTGATTGCAAAAAGGATGTTGACCCAAGAATGGCGGCGCTTTTGCAGTTGCTTGATGAAGAGTAAATAATTCAGTTTTTTGAATAAAGGAGGCTATAAAAATGGCAGTACCAGCAAGAAGAGTTTCATCAGCAAGAAGAAATAAAAGACGCTCAAGCGTTTGGAAGTTAAATGCACCAACACTTGTTAAGTGTCCTAACTGTTCAGCATATACAGTACCTCACAAGGTATGTGCAAGCTGCGGTTATTACAACGGCAAGGAAGTTATTGCTAAGGAAGAAGCATAATTGTTTAACTTATCAGACGGGCAGATTTGTCCGTCTTTCTTCTTATATAAATGGAGGTTTTTATGAGTAAACCTGTTGTTGCCATAGTGGGCAGACCGAATGTTGGAAAATCAACATTATTTAATAAGTTAATAGGAAGCCGTTTATCTATTGTTGATGATACACCTGGTGTTACACGGGACAGGATTTACGGCGACTGCGAATGGCTGAATCATAATTTTCTGCTTGTGGATACAGGCGGAATAGAGCCTTACAGCAATGATGTTATTTTAAGCCAGATGCGTACCCAGGCTGAAATTGCAATTGAAACCGCCGATGTTATTATATTGGTTACAGACCTTAACTGCGGCGTTGTTGCTTCTGATTATGAAGTTGCCGCCATGCTTCAGAAAAGCGGTAAGCCGGTTATACTTTGTGTTAATAAGTGTGACAGTGTAGGCGGTCCCGCTCCTGAATTTTATGAATTTTATAATCTTGGCATAGGAGATCCGATTGCAGTTTCCTCTGTACATGGTCACGGCACCGGTGATTTGCTTGATGAGGTTATTAAATTTTTTCCTGCATGCACAGAAGATGAAGACGACAGTGAGATTATAAATGTTGCCATTATCGGAAAGCCGAATGTTGGAAAATCATCTCTCGTTAACAGAATAAGCGGTGAAAACAGAGCAATTGTTTCCGATATAGCGGGTACAACCAGAGATACAACCGATACGTTTGTTGAAAACAGCTTCGGAAAGTTTAACTTTATTGATACGGCAGGCATCAGAAGAAAAAGCCGTATAAACGATGCCATAGAAAAATTCAGCATTATAAGAGCAAGAATGGCTGTTGAAAGAGCAAATGTCTGTATCATTATGATTGATGCAACAGAGGGCTTTACAGAGCAGGATTCTAAGGTGGCAGGAATTGCGCTTGAACAGGGCAAGGCTTGTATTGTGGCCGTTAATAAGTGGGATGCCGTTGAAAAAGACGGAAACACGATGAATGAATTCCGAAAAAAACTTGCTGTTGATTTTTCGTTTATGAGTTTTGCGCCTGTGATTTTTATTTCTGCAAAAACAGGGCAAAGGATTGACAGACTTTTTGAAATGACAGCATTTGTGCATTCCCAGAATTCTATGAGAATTTCAACAGGAAAGCTGAATGAAGTGCTTGCCATGGCAACTGCGCGTGTGCAGCCGCCGACAGATAAAGGAAAACGTCTTAAAATTTATTATATGACCCAGGCGTCAACAAGGCCGCCGACATTTGTTTTCTTTGTAAATAATGCAGAACTGTTTCATTTTTCTTATCAGCGTTATCTTGAAAATCAGATAAGAGAGATTTTCGGGCTTGACGGAACACCGGTCAGATTTATTATCAGAGAAAGGGGCGAAGGTAAGAAATGATGATTGTTAAATATCTTTTGATTGCTGTAATATCTTATCTTTTGGGAAGTCTTAATTTTTCAATTATTCTTTCAAGAGCAGTAGCAAGAAAGGATATAAGGGAATCCGGCAGCGGAAATGCGGGTGCAACAAATATGCTGCGTACATACGGAAAGCATTTTGCGGTTTTGACAATGCTTGGCGATATATTGAAAGTGGCGCTTGCAATCTTGATTGCTTTTGTTATTCTCGGCGCGCCGCTTGAATATCTGTTTAAAATTGCAGAAAATAAAGAATTTGCAGCAACAATGATTAATTATAAAGAGTTTGCCGGTTTTTTCTGTGTTTTGGGGCACATTTTTCCGCTTTACTTTAAGTTTAAGGGTGGAAAAGGCGTTGCTGCCTGCACAGGAATGGTAATTCTGGTAGACTGGCGCATTGCGCTTATTCTCTTTGTAATATTCGTGCTTACGATTCTTATTTCTAAAATGATTAGTTTAGGTTCCATCGTGATAGCCGTTTTATATCCTGTTTTAATCGCTGTATTTTATCAGAATCTGTTTTTAATACTTATAGCGGTTCTTTTTGCAGCAATTGTAATTGCTGCGCACAGGGCGAATATAAAGCGTATTTTAAACGGTACGGAAAATAAGCTGACAAATGAAAAAAAGCATAACTGAAAGGAAGTATTTTTATGAAAACAAAAGTTATTATTTTATGGGCTGCTTTCGCAGTTTGCGTTGTTGCGGCTGTATCTTTATGGTTTGCAATGAATAATGCCAAAACACCTGAATACGAAGAGGTTAAGGCTATGGTAGTTAGTTCGGAAACCAAAAGTGTTATTAATAAAAAAACACATTCAAAAACAGATTTTTATGATGTTAAGGTGTCCTATAACGGTGAAACATATGATTTGATAAATGTGCATAATTCCTATTCCTATAAAGAAGGTCAGCTTGTAACAGCCCTGCTTTCAGACGGAAAGCTTTATGCAAATGTTGAAGGAATTACAAGTTCCACACCTGTTGCAAAGGTTTATTTTGTTTTCCTTGGGGGAAGCTTTGTATTGCTTATGGTTGCCTCAACATACAGTTCAAAATACAGTCAGAAAAAGAAGGCTGAAAAGGCAGCAGCCGCACAGTAAAGAAATTTATCAGGCACAGATTATAAATCTGTGCCGTTTTTATATTTACAAGTTAAAACTTTTGTTCTATAATATATAGGCAATCAGAAGAGGTGTTTATATATGAATATGTGGAATCCATGGCATGGCTGTCATAAATGCAGTCCCGGCTGCAAGAATTGCTATGTTTTTTATTTAGATAGTTTGCACAATAAAGATGCGGATATCGTTACAAAATCGAAAACGAATTTTAATTTGCCCCTGAAAAAAGATAAAAACGGAAAATACAAACTTTCTTCAAAAGGGGAGATTGCAACCTGCTTCACATCTGATTTTTTTATTGAAGAGGCGGATGAATGGCGCAGTGACGCATGGCATATGATAAAAAAACGCCGGGATCTGAAGTTTTTAATATGCACAAAAAGAATTGAAAGATTTGAAATCTGCAAACCGAAGGACTGGGGTGACGGCTATGATAATGTAGCCATTGCCGTTACCTGTGAAAATCAGCAAAAAGCAGATGAAAGACTTCCGATATTTATTAATCTTCCTGCAAAAAGAAAGTATATACTTGCTTCTCCTCTGCTTGAGAATATTGATTTTGGAAATTATCTTAAAAGCGGTCAGATTCATATGATTTCGGTTGGCGGCGAATCCTATAAAAACGCACGTGAATGCCGATTTGAATGGGTTTGCAATATAAAAGAGCAGTGCGACCGGTTCGGTGTTGCATTTGATTACCATCAAACCGGTTCTAATTTTATAATGAACGGCAGGAGATACAGAATCAGTCACCGTGAGGAATACAGGCAGGCAAAGAAAGCCGAACAGATGATGAAGAACATGCGGAACTGACAAACGGCTGCGCAAAAATAACAACCGAATATATTAAAATTTAAAATATTAATTCATTATTTTATATGTTTATTTCCGATTTTTATATTTTTTGTTCTGTATTTTGACTTTTATAAATATATTTATTGATGTATAATAAATAAATGTGAATAATTATTATAATTTTTGTTAAATTATCACAAATTCATATTCAATCGGGAGAATGCAGGCTATGAACATCAAAGGTCTTGTCACAAATGTATATAAGGACATAACATCGCACTGGAAGCATCCTGCACAGGGTAATTTTGTATCGTATAAGGAACTTATTCATCTTGCTTTGGGCGGAATGGGCAATCAGCTTACCATGCTGCTTGTGTGGCAGATGGGTCTCAGTGCAGGAAATACACTGCTTGGTTCTACAATCGGCATCCGCCCTATGCATCTGCAGTACATGCTTACAATTCAAACCATACTGAATGTGCTGTTTTTCTTTGTACGTGCGCATATGGTTGATAACACGCGTACAAAGTGGGGGCGTTTCAGACCTTATATTGCTTTTGCAGGCATACCTTTGGCAGTGCTTTCAGTTGTGTTTGTTTTTCTTCCGTTTCAAACAATGTCATACAATGAAAAGCTGATAGCCGTGTTTGCTTTTGCTATTTCGATAAGCATGGGGCAGCCGCTTTTTACAGATACGTATTCGGAATTGCAGACGGTAATTACACCGAATAGTGAAGAACGTGCCAAAGTATTGTCTATCAACTCGATAATACACAGCTTTGCACCTACGCTTACAGGTCTGTTTATTCCCATTTTATCCAATCTGACCGGCGGTTACACCAATATTAATACATACCGTTTTGTGCTTGCTCCGATTTCTCTGCTTGGTTTAGGATTTAATTTCTTTACGGCTTTTGGGTGCAGGGAAAGAGTGGTAACCTCTTCATCCTATGTTCAGAAAGTAGGAATTATTGAGGGCACGATTATGATTCTTAAAAACAAGCATTGGTGGATAAGGCAGATTGCTTCTCTTATAGGATTTCTGGAGGGTGCAACGGGAATATTCTTCAGTTGGATTTATATTTACAGCGTTCAGGATATGACCGCATACGGTCTGCTTAATACGGTTATGGGCACTGCCAGCGGTATAGCCATGGCAATAACACCGTTCCTGCTTAAAAAGCTTGGAAATAAAAGACTGCTTATTTACCATAATCTGCTGAATGTTGTATTTTGCTTTATTCTGATGTTCACCTTTAAAGTGCCTTCCATAATGTTTATCATTATGTATATGAATAACCTTGTAAACGCATTGGGGCTTGTTTATAACCAGGTAATGCATTCGGAAGTTAAGGATTATCAGCAGTATATATGCGGATACAGAATGGATTTTGTATTCGGTCTTGCAGGGATGGTTACAATGCCGATTTCTCTTCTTAGCGGCTATGTGATTCCCTATGTTTATGAATGCTTCGGTCTTACAACAAATTATGATATTCTTTATGATCCCAATGTAAGAAATTCACTGTTTCTTGTTTTATGTATTCTTTCGATAGTCGGTGCGGTACTTAATCTTATTCCGTTTTGTTTTTACAGTATGTCAAAGGAAAAACATCAGAATATCGTGCGTGTATTAAGATACAGAGCTTTGTTTGATGATTTTGAAACAGGCAGTTTTAATGCTGATATCGTTAAAAACGGATATGAAGCAGTCAGCAGGGCATTAGAGCTTAATAACAGTCCGGTCCCGGATTTAAATCTGCTTAAAGCAAGAATAAAGGAATTGCCGAAAGGCAGTCTGGAACGGCAGGAAGCAGTTAAGGTCTATAAAGCGGCAAAGGTTTTTGCGGCAGATAAAGCAGAGGTTGGCATTTTTATGGAGGAGTATAATAAATTCGATACCCCTCTGTGGCAGCATAAGGTTGAAAAGGCACGTGAATTTATAAAAGACAGCGCCAATGAAATGGCTTTTGCAGACAGCAGCTTGATTGCACTTGCAAGGCAGCTTCCGAAAAAAACAAAGGAGCAGCGTATTATAAGAAAATATGATATAGAGCAGGCAAAGGCAGTTGTAAAAGCAGGAAAGCTGATCAGAAATAAGTATCCTAACGGATTGGTGAAACCTGATGAAAGCAAAATTCAAAATGCATATGCAATGCCGGACAGAACAGCAGCGGAAAACAGACTGAGAAAAAAAGCTGTTAAAGAGGCGGAAAAGGAAATGGATATTTATTACAAAACCACGGCGCCGTATAAAGCTGCTGAAAAGCTGGTTCACAGCTATGAAAACAGATTTGAAGTTATGAAATGGGCAGAAGCGCACTATGATGAAGCGTGTGAAATTATCAGGGAATTAGAGGAAGAGGAAATTCGCAAAACTGCCGAAAAGAAGCGTTTTTCAGTAAGGAGGAATAAGTAATGACAAATAAAACAGTAAAAAAATTTTTATGTCTTATACTTGCATTTCTGCTTGCGATTTTGGCAACCGGCTGTTCGTTTAATTCCTATTCCGCTGAAGAATTGAAAGCTTCTTACAAAACATTTTTCGAAAATTCTTTTAATGAAGAGCTTTATTACTGGAAAGAAACAGTAAATGCGTCTGATTACAGTTCATGGCGCACATGTAACGTGTATGCGCAAATAGATAAAAAATATGAACTTATACGTGATGAAAACGGCGAACTCGCAAATATGAAAATCAGTTTGACTGAAGAATACAATAAAAAGAATACCTATAAAGCCATGTGCGGCAAATCATTCTCTTCAAACACAGGTGAAACGAAAAGCTATCTTTTTGAAAATGATTTCGACAAACAGGGAAAAGAAATTAATTACAGAAAAACGGAAATAACGCCGCAGGAATACGTTGCTTCCGATGATTTTATCAGCAGATTTTCCCTTGAAACGATGCTGCGGGAACTTGAATATCTTACCGTTGATGATATGGTATTTAATATTGACAATGCTTTGCTTCAGCACAGGGGAAAAACCATTAAATTTTCTTTCGCTGTAACGGATGATTATATAGAAAGATTTAAAACCGAATTCGGAAAAAGCTCTATGTTTGAAGGTTCAAAATATGCCACAATGGAATTTGCTTATGACCGTTTTGCCTCTATTGTTGTTTATGCAGAAGAAAAGCTGGGAAGCGGTATCTCTGCCGATAAGGAAATTTATAAATTAGAGGTTGTATATTACGGACCGATTGTGAATCTTCCGTCATACGACAGTGCCCCCTGGGCAGATGCCGAATTAATAAAATAATTAAAAAATAAAACCGCTGATATATCAGCGGTTTTATTTTTTATTTTTTGGTTTTTGCAAGCTTTTCTATTTTCTTATCGTCAAAAATATTGTGCAGTCCTTCCCATGCAAGCTGACGGCGTTCAAACAATAAAATGCTTAGTTTTGCTCTCAGTGCATTTGGATTGGCTTTATTCGGCTTTGCATATCCGATATGATTTTTGTCAAGAAAGCTGTAATAATAATCAAGTTTTTCCGAAAAGCTTTCCCATGAACATGCACCGTACCAACCTGTTTCCGAAAGACAGCCTGTACGCGGATAACTCATTAAATCGGCTTTTTTCATGTTCGGAACATATTCTGTCCACAATGTTGCCTCAACGCCAAGTGCATTGCCGCTGAAAACTTTGTGATTTGCAGTATCTTTTAAACAGGTGTATCCGTATGGTAAATCAATGTAATATGCCTGCGGCGATGTATCTATAAAAGGTCTGTCGCCTGTATGCATTTCACCGCATTTTGTAAAACCTAAATCCGTATCAAGCAGTGTGTCGTTTTCAAGCTCCCAGCTCCACATAAATGTCTGTTTTCCGTGTGCTTTGCAGTAATTCTTTATGGTGTTCATAAACCAAAACTGAAGCGCATCACTTGTTTTTAAACCAAGGCCGTCACGTTTTGCGGTGCAGGCAGGGCAAAGATCCCATCTGTGTTTCGGAACTTCATCGCCGCCGATATGTATGTATTCATCAGGAAACATTTCAAAAAATTCATCAAGCACATCATAAACAAACTGCATTGTTTTTTCATTGCCCACGCACAGCACGTCATGCTTAACGCCCCAATGGTCTGCCACGGGCAGATTTCTCGGAAAACAGGTCAGTTCATTATATGCGGCTATGGCAGCTCTTGAATGACCGGGAATATCAAACTCGGGCATCACCTTTATGCCAAAAGCGTGTGCATAATCCACAATTTCTTTTATATCCTGTTTCGTATAAAAACCGCTGTGCGGTTTGTGATTAAAGTTTGTTTTTTTTCTGGAAGAACCGATTTTGGTAAGAAGAGGATATTTTTCAATTTCTATTCTCCATCCCTGATCTTCGGTTAAATGGAAATGCAGTACATTCAATTTATGAAGAACCATTCTGCGGATAATGCTTTTTACATCATCAACACTGAAAAAATATCTTCCGGCATCAAGCATAAAGCCCCTGAATTTGTATGCGGGATAATCTTTTATTCTGATATGAGGGATTTTTCCGCCGCACTGAAAAAGAATTTGTTTCAGTGTTTGCAGTGCATATAATTCACCTGAAGGGGAAGCGGAATAAATAACAATTTCTTCACCGGTTTCAATTATATATTCTTCGTCGGACAATTCAGAATTGTTTTTAAATATAATATTTTCTTTTTCTGCCTGTTTCATATTTGCAAAAGATAAAAAATCATTGTTTGCTTCGGTGCTTAAATTGTTGCCCGCAAGTTTCAGACTGCTGAAATCAAAAATATTTTTACTGCGTTCTTCAATGCTTTGCGGCTGCGGAATTATTTTCATAAATTTCTACTCCTAAGTATTTATATAAAAAAATGAAAATACAAATCAATAAAAAACAGACCGCTGATGAAATCAGCGGTCATTTTTGCGGTAATTATGCTCTTTCAACTTTACCTGAGCGAAGGCATCTTGTGCAAACATTTACTCTTTTAGGAGAGCCGTTAACAATAGCCTTAACCTTTTTTACGTTTGGTTTCCAAGTTCTGTTTGATCTTCTGTGTGAATGAGATACTTTGATACCGAATGTCATTTCTTTGCCGCAGTATTCACATTTTGCCATTAGCGAACACCTCCTTATAAATTTACAACGCAATGATATTACCATAAATATCAACAAAATGCAAGCATTTTTTAACAATATTTTTTTTAAGGGAAAATTTGTTCTCTTTTTTGCAGATTTAGTTGATTTTATTTGCTTAATTTATTATAATATTATAGTAATTTAAGGAGGACTTTTTTATGGCAGCAGATGATAAAAAGGCGGCGCTTGACTCCGCCATTAAGCAAATTGAAAAACTTTACGGAAAAAACGCAGTTATGCGTCTTGGTGAAAACAGCCATTTGAATATAGAAGCAATATCAACAGGTTCTCTTACACTTGATATTGCAACAGGAATCAACGGCTTGCCCAAGGGAAGAATTATTGAAATTTACGGTCCTGAATCCTCAGGTAAAACCACACTTGCACTGCACTGTATTGCAGAAGCACAGAAAAAAGGCGGAGAGGCTGCTTTTATTGATGCCGAACATGCACTTGATCCGGTATATGCCCAAAATCTGGGTGTTGATATTGATTCTCTGCTTGTTGCGCAGCCGGATTACGGTGAACAGGCACTGGAAATCACAGAACAGCTTGTGCGTTCTAACGCTGTGGATATTATTGTTGTTGACTCGGTTGCTGCTCTTGTTCCGAGAACAGAGATTGACGGTGATATGGGTGATTCCCATGTGGGTCTTCATGCAAGGCTTATGAGCCAGGCACTGCGTAAGCTTACAGGTGCAATCAATAAAAGCAATTGCCTGATTATTTTTATCAACCAGCTTCGTGAAAAGGTTGGTGTAATGTATGGCAGTCCGGAGGTTACAACCGGTGGCCGTGCGCTTAAATTCTATTCATCCATGCGTATTGATGTAAGAAGAGTGGAAGGTATCAAGGGTTCTTCCGCTGCTGATATTATCGGTAACAGAACAAAAGCAAAAATTGTAAAAAATAAACTTGCACCTCCGTTTAAGCAGGCTGAATTTGATATTATGTACGGATCGGGTATCAGCAAAGAGGGCGAAGTTGTTGATATGGCTGTTGAATACGGCATTATAAAGAAAAGCGGCTCCTGGTTTTCTTACGGAGAAGAAAGGCTTGGTCAGGGCAGAGATAAGGTTAAGGACATGATTAAAAATGACCCTGCATTTCTTTCTTCACTTGAAAATCAGATAAAAGAAAAGCTTGCCGAAATTCAGGCTTCTTCAAATCACAAGTATCAGGCAAAAGCTGTGCCGAAGGCATCGCTTGATGATGAAAAAGCAGAAGAAAAAACAGCGGTGAAGCAAACAAGAGCGGCTGCCAGAGCAAAGCTTGATATAGCAGTTGAAGACGACGAAGATTAATGATTATGAAAGCACAAAAGGGCAGGGGGAGTAAAATCCACCTGCTTCTTGATGATGAATATAAAATAACAACGGATATTGATTTCTGGAATGAAAATTTTGTTAAGGACGGAACAGATTTAACCGAAGAAGAATGGGAAGCGCTTGTTGTTAAAATCAATTACAGAAAAGCTTTTAATAAATGTGCCGATTTGCTTTCAAGGCGGGACCATTCGGTTAAAGAACTGAAAGACAAACTGCTTCGCACCGTTGATGCTGCTTCTGCTGAAAAAGCGATTGAAAGATTTAAAGAATTAGGCTATTTGGATGATGCAAAATTTGCAGAAAATTTTGCAAATCATTTATATGAAAATAAAAAATATTCTGATAATCATGTCAGGCAGGAACTTTTTAAACGCGGAATAAGCAGAGACATAGTTGCACAGATAATTGAAAATGCAACTGTTGATCCGGTTGAAACAATTATAGCTATTACGGAAAAAAAGTATTACAGTAAACTGCATGCACCAAACGGCAGGGAAAAAGTGATTGCTGCTCTTATGAGAAAGGGATTTTCCTACGGAGATATTAAAGAAGCATTATACAGAATAGAGAATAAGGATTATGTTTAAGGTTGGAATGATTTCACTTGGATGCCCCAAAAATCAGGTTGACGGTGAAATAATGCTTGAAAAACTGAATAAAAGCGGTTTTCAGATTGTTTCCGAAACAGAACAGTCTGACTTAATGATAATAAATACCTGCGGTTTTATTGAATCTGCAAAAGCAGAAGCAATTGAAACCATTCTGGAAACGGCAGAATACAAAAAAGCCGGTATGATAAAGGCAATTGTTGTAACCGGTTGTCTGGCAGAACGGTATCAGGATGAAATTCTGAAAGAAATTCCCGAAGTGGATGCCGTTATAGGCATCGGTGCCGATTCGGATATTGTTAAAGTGTGTCAAAAAGCCCTGGTGGGGATAAAAACTTCCTATTATCCGGATAAATGCTATCTTCCCCTGAACGATAAACGGCTTGTTTCAACGCCGTCGCATTGGGCTTATTTAAAGCTTTCGGACGGATGTGACAATAGGTGTTCTTACTGTGCAATTCCGCTTATCAGAGGCGGCTACAGAGAGCGTGAAGAGGAAAGTATCATAGCGGAAGCCAAAACGCTTGCAGTAAACGGTGTTAAAGAGCTGATACTGATTGCGCAGGACACAACAAAATACGGGCTGGCGGTTTACGGTGAATACAGGCTTGCACATCTTTTGAAACAGCTTTGCAGAATTGACGGAATTGAATGGATAAGACTTTTTTACTGTTATCCCGACAGGGTTACGGATGAATTGATTGAAGTGATTGCAAAGGAAGAAAAAATCTGTTCATACATAGATATTCCGCTTCAGCACTGCAGCGGTGACATTCTTAAATCTATGAACAGATTCGGAGATTACCATTCACTAAAAAATCTTATTGAAAAAATGAGAAATAAAATTCCGAATTTGTCTTTAAGAACCACTTTTATGGTTGGATTTCCCGGTGAAACAGAAGAACAGTTTGAAGAACTTTGCAGATTTGTTAAGGATATTAAATTTGACAAAATGGGATGTTTTGCATATTCTGCAGAGGAGGATACACCTGCCTGTGACTTTGAAAATCAGATAGATGAAGAGATCAAGCAGAAAAGGGCGGATGTACTGATGGATATACAGTATTCCATAACAGAAGACGCAAATAAAAACAGAGTGGGAACTGTTTATAAAACCATTGTGGATGAAAAGGACGGAGATAAATATATCGGCAGAAGCTATCTTGATTCGCCCGAAATAGACAGTGGAATTATTTTTACTGCAAAAGTTCCTCTTGAAATCGGAACTTTTGCTGATGTTAAGATAACCGATTATGACGGGTATGATTTAATAGGAGAGTGTTTATAATGAATTTACCTAATAAAATAACAATATTCAGGATGATTACAGTGCCTGTGCTTTTGGCAGCAGTGTTAATTGACTTTCCGTTTCACTGGACGGCTTCACTTGTTATATACTTTTTGGGTTGTATGAGTGATACCGTTGACGGAAACATTGCCAGAAAAAGACAAATTGTAACGGATTTCGGAAAACTGATGGACCCGCTTGCCGACAAAGCGCTTGTAATGACTGCTTTTCTTGTTATGGTTAAGCTTGGCTATTGCGATATTGTGTGTTTTTCGTTTATGCTTGCACGGGAATTTCTTGTTAGTGGTGTTCGCATGATTGCCGCAACAAAAGGTGCGGTGATTGCAGCAAATAAATTCGGCAAGGCCAAAACATTTCTTCAGATGGCGTCAACAGGCATTGTGTTTCTTGTGCTTGCTTTTGTTGAACTTACAGGGCTTTCTATTAACGAGAAAGCATTTACAATTGCCGCTATGGTTATGTTCTGGATTGCGTGCACGGTTTCAGTTTTATCGGGAATCAAGTATGCCAAGGACGGCTGGTTTATGATTGAAACAAAATAACATGAAATTTTAGTTGCAAAATGAAGTTTTTTTGCTATAATAATATTGTGTTTAATATATTAAAAACGCTGAACAAGAGAAGTAAATGAAAAATCTTTTTGCAGAGAGTGAGCTGTTTGCTGAAATGCTCATATAAAGAATTCATTGAAATGCACTTGTGAGTTCCGCAAAGGAAATAACAGTATTTTGCGGCGGCAAGCACCGTTATCTGCAAAACTGTGAAATGCAGTTAAGTATAAGAAAGAGTGGAACCGCAATAGAATTGCCTCTGTCGTAACGACAGGGGCATATTTTTTATTATATAGGAATAAGGAGGATTGCATGTTTAAAGATTTTAAAGAAACGGTTAAAAGCTTTATGGATCATGATCCTGCAGCGCGCAGCGCGCTGGAAATTATTTTGCTTTATCCAGGATTTAAAGCACTGCGCAGTCACAAAAGGGCAAAATGGTTTTTAAACCATAACATGGCTTTTGCTGCCAGATTAATAAGTCAGCGAAGCGCGCATAAAACCGGAATTGAAATTCATCCCGGGGCAACAATCGGCAGAAGAGTGTGTATAGACCACGGTCACGGTATTGTTATCGGTGAAACCACTGAAATCGGTGATGATGTTATGATATATCAGGGTGTTACGCTGGGCGGTACCGGCAAGGATATCGGAAAAAGGCATCCTACAATTGAAAGCGGCGTTATGATAGGCGCAGGAGCAAAGGTGCTTGGTCCTATCACAATCGGCAAAAATGCAAAGGTAGCTGCAGGTGCAGTTGTGGTAAGCGATGTTGAGCCGAACAGTACGGTTGTCGGTGTGCCCGGAGAGGTTGTCAGAATAGACGGCGAACGGGTGGATGATTTGGATCAGATAAATATACCGGATCCTGTGATGACCGCTATAAGAGCAAATGCTGCTGAAATTGCCGCATTGAAAATGAAAATAAAAGAGCTGGAGGAAAAGAAACAATGAAAATATTTAATACTATGTCCAAAGTAAAAGAAGAATTTGTACCTGTTGATAAGAATGAGGTTAAAATTTATGCCTGTGGTCCAACCGTTTATAATTTCATTCATATCGGCAATGCCAGACCGCTTTGTGTTTTTGATGTTTTAAGACGCTATATGGAATATAGGGGATACAATGTTAAGTTTGTTCAGAATTTTACAGATATTGATGATAAAATTATCAATCGTGCAAATGAAGAAGGTATAACCTTTGAGGAAGT
>CAOKRT010000005.1 GCA_948471205.1 uncultured Oscillospiraceae bacterium
CATCTTCAAGACTTATTTTCTGTTTTTTAACAAGCGGCAGTTTGAACATACCAACACTTTTAAATTGATTTCGCAGAAACATCGGATTGTTCCTGTATTCATAACTTGTAATTATTATCATCTCCAAATCTAATATTATCCCTTTTGGGATAAGCTCACAGATTAGAGATGATTTTGTGTTTTGTCAAGTGTTTTAACAATCTATTTACAATATATAGTATAGAAAGACTATAATATAGATAAAACCTGAATAATGAGACTCCTATAAAGCAAGCATAAAAACACCCCGATTGAATACTCAATCGGGGTGTTCGCTTACATATTTTTAATTCTTTTCTGCCCATTCAAAATGAACTCATTAATAAATCTGCTATCAACTTAAACAGGAATTTTAGCCATACATTCAACAATTATTTCTTTTGTTATAACGGGAAAAACCATCGACTTAAATTTTTCTTTTGCCGCACTGTTATTCTCAAGAAATCAAAGAAAATCGGAGAATACCGTCCTTTTCTCTGCTGACATTTTCTGGATAACCGTTTATCGGCAAAATATAAACAATAATTATCTGTAAATCATTATTTATTGCCGATAGCTATATAGTACCCCTGTCCTATTTTGCTTTTTAATTCAATGAATTTATTTTTACTGAAGTTTTTTCTGCAATAGAACCATGAATTTTTATCCGAATAAATAAAAAAGCGTATCATACGATACGCCGAAAATCTATTATTCTATTATAAATCTATTTTTTCTAAAATGCCTGAAAATGATTTGCCGTTTTCCGTAATAAGAAATATTGCCTGAAGAACAAGCAGAATGACTGCAAGAACCCGAATGGCGGTTATTACCGCATAAAGTCCGTCTACCGTTTTCTTAAATGCTCCGAATACTTTAATATTATTTTTTAAATCCATGGTTACACCTCCAGAAGCACTGCATGTGCAATGGAAGGAATAGAATTTCCCTGCTTGCTTGACGTTGGCGACATTAACGCTCCTGTTGCAGTGAAAAGTACCTTTTTAAGCTTATTATTCCGCATTTTCTTTAAAATGTGAGAGCATAAAACCGAGCCTGCACAGCCGCAGCCGGAACCACCGCTGTTTACATCCTGTTCTTCAAGATTATAAATCATTAAGCCGCAGTCGTTGTGCTGATTTCGTATATCGATTCCATGTTCGTTTTCCATGAGCTCATATAAAAGCTTTGAACCTGTCAAGCCCAAATCCCCTGTTAAAATCAAATCATAATCAGACGGTTTCGTGTTTGTATCTCTTAAAAATTCATATATGGTCTTTTCTGCAGCCGGTGCCATGGCGGCACCCATATTATTGGCATCTGTAATTCCAAGATCACAGATTGTGCCGATTGACACAGCCTTAACCTTGATTCCGTTACCCATTGCATTCAGCACGGCTGAACCGGCACCTGTTACTGTCCACTGCGCGCTTGGCGGACGCTGACCCCCATATTCAAGCGGAAAGCGGAACTGCCTTTCCGAAGAGCAAAAATGGCTTGAAGTGCCGGCAACAACACAGTTTGCGCCGCCATCAATCAGCATAGAACCAACACAAAGTGAAAGCGCCATAGTTGAACAGGCCCCGTAAAGCCCTATGGACGGAATTTCCAAATCCTTAATGGCAAAAGCGCTTCCCATGCACTGATCCAGCAAATCACCGCTCAGAATAAAATCCACATCGGCAGGACTTATCTGTGCATTTGTTACAGCACGGATAATAGCATCGTGCAGCATTGCAGATTCCGCAAGTTCATAAGACTGCTGACCCATTGTTGTATCTTCAAATATAGCATCAAAATCCTGTGCAAGAGGACCTTCGCCTTCCTTTTTCCCGCATACACCGGCAGAGCCTGTAATCACAGGCGGTTTATCAAAAAAAATTGTTTTTCCTTTTATGTTCATAAAAAACACCTCAATACTATGTTTGCCATAACATTTACAATTATCGTTAACATTTTAGAGCATTTTTGGAAAATAAAAGCAAATTTTATCAAATAAATATACTTTTCATTGCAAAGAAAATCTGCTATACTAAATTCACTATACAGAATTGCAGGACATATATTATGCAGAATTTTCACACACATACGTTCAGATGCCATCATGCAAAAGGAACAGACCGTGACTATGTTGAAGCAGCAATAAAAGCAGGATATACGGAGATTGGATTTTCAGACCATGTGCCTTATCCCTTTCCTACAAATTATTATTCCGATTTTCGTATGAAGCGCAGCGAAACCGAGGAATACATAAAAAGTATTCAACGTCTTCAAAAGGAATACAAAGATAAAATTACAATCCGCATTGGATTTGAAGCAGAATACTATCCCGCGCTTTTTAATGATTTACTTAATTTTATAAAACCGTTTCATTACGATTATCTGATTTTGGGGCAGCATTTTACAAAAAATGAATACGACAGCGGTTCTTTTTACTGTGGACACAAAACAAACAGCATCGAAATTCTTGATACATATATAAGCCAAACAACCGAGGCTTTGAAAACCGGTGCGTTTTCTTATTTTGCCCATCCGGATTTAATTTGTTTTACTGGCAGCAGAAAAGTTTACGCAGAAAAAATGAAAGCATTTATCCGGGAACTTAAAGAAATCAATATTCCGTTGGAATGTAACTTTTTGGGATTTTGGGACAAAAGAAATTATCCGGACAAAACATTTTGGAAATTGGTTGCCGAAACGGGAAATCCCGTTATCATCGGACTGGATGCACACCAGCCGGAAGTATATCTTGACAAAAAACGGCTTGCCGAAATGAAAAAATTTCTTTATGATTTAGGTATTCACCCGATTGAAAATTTTAATCCATTAAAATAATATTTACACCGTTTATTATCATAAAATCATTTAAAAATACAATTCAGAAGGAGCAAAATCCTATGGCAATGTGGAATCCGTGGCGGGGATGCAAAAAGTGCAGTGATGGTTGTTTGCATTGCTATATCCATAAAGGCGATGCAAAACGAAATATTCATACAAATGAAATTGTAAAAACAAAAGATTTTGAAAAACCGACAGAAAAATTAAAAAACGGAAATTACAAAATGAAATCAGGAATGGTTTATTTATGTTTTTCTTCTGATTTTCTAATTGAGGAAGCAGATGCATGGAGAAATGATTGCTGGCAAATGATAAAAATGCGCCGGGATTGCACCTTCCTGTTTCTAACCAAAAGAATTGAGAGATTTATGCAGTGTATTCCGGAAGACTGGAATACCGGATATGACAACGTTGTTGTATGCTGCACGGTTGAAAATCAAAAAAATGCAGATAAAAAATTATCCGTTTTTAAAGAATTGCCGATAAAACATAAATGTATCACGGCACAGCCCCTGTTGGAGAATATTGATATTGAAAAATATCTTGATAATATCGAATTGGTGGTTGTGGGCGGAGAATCCGACCGCAATGCCAGACCGCTGAATTATGACTGGGTATTAAATATCAGAAATCAATGTATCAGAAAACACATCTGTTTTGAATTCAGACAATGCGGAACTTTTACGATAAAAGACGGAAAACAATATAAAATACAAACAAAAAACTTATGCAAACAGGCAAAGCTGGCAAATATTGATTATAAAAACAATGCATGAATGGAGGCTTGTTTTATGGAAAATGTAAAAAAAGAAGAACTTGAAAAATTAGTCGGCATGGATAAAGTAAATATTTTTTATAATATTGTTAACGAACTGACAAGCCTTTATGATATGGAACAAATATGGAATAACGGCGGCAAAAAATGGAATTATGAATATAAATTCAGAAAAAGCGGGAAAACTTTATGCGCATTTTATTTTAAGGAAAATGTGTTGGGATTTATGATTATCTTCGGTAAAGACGAAAGAGCAAAGGTTGAAGCAATAAGAAAGGAGCTTTCGTCTTATACACTGAAAACCTATGATTCGGCAGAAACATTTCACGATGGGAAATGGGTTATGTTTGACTTAATAAATCCTTCAATAACCGAAGATTTAAAGAAATTACTGTTTATAAAAAGAAAACCAAACAGAAAGTAATGCAAATCACAACTTGTTCAAAAGGCAGAAAATGAAAAATGGAGAAAATAAAAGAATTATTATTAAAACTGAAAACAAAGTGCATAAATTTTTGTAAATGGGTATGGAAAGAATGTAAAGATTGGCATACTGTTGTTATTTTTATGATTGTAATCGTTGTTATGTACTCCCCTGTTTGGGGCGGATATTTGTGCCATGCAGTATTCGGCTGGAAGTGGTGCAGTGTAATGGCAACAGCATATCTTGCATTCTGGGCAGGTCCGTTCACACCGTTTTTCCCATTGTGTATTGCCATCACTTTGGCAATACGGCGTATTATCAATAAAATCAAAGGCAAAGATACTCCAAACAATGCGGAATAAGGAGAACAATATAATGGAAGATAAACAGATATTGCTTAATAACATAGATAACCTGCATACTACGGAAATGGGTATTAACAGAATTAGAAAAAATCTTGAATTAGATGCAAATACCAATGCAGTTGCATATTGCAAAAATATTGTTACGGATAAAAACTGCCGTATTTATAAACAAGGTAAAAATTGGTATTGTGAAAAGGATAATATAAAAATAACTGTTAATTCATACAGTTATACAATTATTACGGCACATCTGCTTTCCAATTCGTAATTTGCAATTTTAAATGAATATAATTAACAGCATTTTACAACTGTAACCCTGTATGTTAATATGCATTGCTGGCAGCAACGGACTGTTCTTTATATAATAACTTATAAAGAAAGGAGTTGTTTAAAATGTTAAAGGACAACATTAAATCAATCAGAAAATCCAAAGGATTATCGCAAGAAGAACTTGCCGTCAAACTAAATGTGGTCAGACAAACCATTTCCAAATGGGAACAGGGATTGTCTGTTCCCGATTCTGAAATGTTAATCTCCATATCAGAGGTTTTTGAAACGCCGGTAAGCACATTGCTTGGAGAAAACATTGCTGAATCCGAAGCAGATGCATTGAAAGCAATTTCGGAAAAATTAGAAATAATCAATTTGCAGCTATCGAAAAAACAAAATACAAGAAGAAAATTAATTCACTGGATACTCATTTCATTATGCGCAGTCACCATCATTGTTTTCATTTCTTTATTCTTATTAAACAGTCCTTATTTAAACTGGAATTATAATGATCCTGAAAATGCAGTTTTGGGAGTTGCTTTTCACGCATTCGAATGGCTGTTTGTCAGAACAGCACCATTTTCTCTTGTTGTATTCATTGTCGGAATTGTATTAACCCGAAAAAAAGTTTAAAATTGTTTGCAGCAAAAATGAAGATTTTGGATGATAAAATATTGTTATGAAAACAATCAAATATATATTAAATGAAATACCGGTTTAAAAAGCATTAGATCAAATACAAAAAGAAACCCATCAGGACATTTTTATCTGACCTGATGGGTTTTATTTATAGAAAATAAAACAGCTTTATCCCAAAATTTCCTTTAAAATTTTTGTAACCTCTGCTGCAGGCGCCTTTCCTCTTAAAGCACGCATTGACTGACCGATAAGAAAATTAAATGACGCTTCCTTACCGCCCTTATATTCATCAACAGCTTTCTGATTATTTGAAATTACCTCTTCAATAACAGCTTTGATTGCACCTGTATCGGAAACCATTTCCATATTATTTGCCTTAACATAATCGGCAGGAATAACATCTTCCTCAAAAACAGCCTTAAATACTTTTTTAGCTGAGTCACGGCTGATTTTATTTCCATTTAAAAGATTGATGATTTCACCAAGAGAATCTGCACGAAAATTCATATTTTCCGGAAGAAGCTGGTTTTCATTCATCATTTTCATAAGCTCACCCATTATCCAGTTGGCACTGTCCTTGGGGCTGTTGGTAATTTCAACGGTTCTTTCAAACAGCTTAACATATGCAACAGAAGAGAAAATCATTGAAATATCATATTCCGAAAGACCGAATTCAGCAATATATCTTGCTTTCTTTGCTTCGGGAAGTTCCGGAAGATTATTCTTAATACTATTTACATATTCATCTGTAAGCTGCACAGGCGGCAAATCAGGATCCGGAAAATACTTATAATCCTGTGCATCCTCTTTGCTTCTCATAGCATACGACGAGCCCTTTGCATCATCCCAGCGGCGTGTTTCCTGCACAACCTTTCCGCCGTCCTCAATCAGTTCAATCTGCCTTTGTGCCTCACATTCAATAGCGTTATGAATTGCCTTGAATGAATTTATATTCTTCATTTCGGTTCGTGTACCGAATTCACTGCTTCCTTTTTCCATAACGGAAACATTAACATCAGCCCGAAGAGAGCCTTCCTGCATTTTACAGTCCGAAACACCGCAGAACTGAAGAATGGAACGAAGCTTTTCAACATATTCCACAGCCTCATCGGCCGAAGCAATATCCGGCTCTGAAACAATTTCAAGAAGCGGAACACCGCAACGGTTATAGTTTACAAGCGTACAATCAGACCATTCATCATGAATCAGCTTTCCTGCATCCTCTTCCATATGAATTTCGTGAATTCTTACCTTTTTCTTTCCGCCGTTTATACTGTCATTGATTTCAATATATCCGTTACGGCAGATTGGCAGATAAAGCTGGCTTATCTGATAAGCTTTCGGCAAATCCGGATAAAAATAGTTCTTTCTGTCAAATTTATTATACATTGTAATTTCACAGTTTGTTGCAAGCCCGGTTCTTACGGCAAATTCCAGAACCTTTTCATTCAGAACAGGAAGCGTGCCCGGCATGCCCGAACATATTTCACAAACATGTGTATTCGGCTCCCCGCCGAATTCTGTTGTGCAGGAGCAGAAAATTTTAGTTTTTGTTGCAAGCTCTGTATGAACTTCCAGTCCGCATACGGTTGAATATTCCATATATTTTCTCCTCCTTAAACAAGATTCGGCTTTTGCTTATGCCAGTCCGTTGCAGACTGATAAGCATTACCTGCCGCAAGAATTGTTTTTTCATCAAAAGGTTTGCCGATAAGCTGCATGCCTACAGGCATATTCTTACTGTCAAATCCGCACGGAAGCGCAAGTGACGGCAAGCCGGCAATATTTATCATAACCGTGTAAATATCACCAAGATACATTGCAAGCGGATCGCTTAATCCCTTGCCGATTTTCAGTGCTGTTGTCGGTGCAACAGGACCAAGAAGAAAATCATATTTTTCGAAAGCCTCATTAAAAGCACGAACAATAAGCCCCTTGGCTTTCAGCGCTTTCATATAATACGCATCAAAATAACCGCTTGAAAGCACGAAATTGCCAAGCATAATTCGCTTTTTAACCTCCATACCAAAGCCTTCTGAACGCGATTTAAAATATACGTCGCGAAGCGTTTCTGCCTCAGGCGATTTATAGCCGTATTTAATACCGTCAAACCTTGAAAGATTTGAACAGGCTTCTGCACAGGCAATAATATAATAGGCGGGAATTGCATATTCAACAATGGGCATAGAAAACGTTTCCACATCCGCACCAAGCGATTTAAGTGTTTCTGCCGCATTCATAACACTTTTGGCAACCTCTTCGTTAATTCCTTCTCCGAAATAATCACTTGGAATACCAATCTTTTTGCCCTTTAAATCTGCTGTATTTGTGATTTCTTCCAGCGTAAAAGGAGTGGTGTTCACAGAAGTACCGTCCTTTTCGTCCTTGCCGCTTATAATTGAAAACATTGCCGCAACATCAGCAACATTTTTTCCGATAGGACCAATCTGATCAAGGGAAGATGCATATGCTATCAGACCATATCGTGAAACCGCACCGTAAGTAGGCTTTAAGCCGGTTACACCGCAGAAAGAGCAGGGCTGTCGGATTGACCCGCCTGTATCCGAACCAAGAGCAATAACGCTTTCATCTGCTGCAACAGCAGCGGCTGCGCCGCCTGAAGAACCGCCCGGAACCTTTTCAATATCCCATGGATTTTTTGTTGCTCCGTAAAAGGACGTTTCTGTTGTTGAACCCATTGCAAACTCATCCATATTAACCTTGCCGCACGGTACAGAACCTGCTGCTTCAAGCCTTTGGATAACAGTGGCATCATACGGCGGTTTAAAATTATGAAGAATTTTTGACGAACAGGAGGTAATATCGCCTTTTGTGCAGATATTATCCTTTATTGCAACAGGAACACCGGCAAGCGGTGAATCTGCTTTTCCGTCATCAATACGTTTTTGTGCCTTTTCAGCCTTTTCAAGTGCCAGTTCTTTGTTAAAATGCGTGTAGCAGTTATATACCTTATCTCTTTGTTCAAAAGACTTGGAAACAGCTTCAACTGCATCCATTGCTGTAATTTCTTTGTTTTTAATTTTTTCTGCTACTTCAAGAGCGCTCATTTCATAAATTTCCATTTTATCCGCCCTCCTTAATCAACTGTTTTCGGAACAACAAATGCCCCGTCCTGACTTTCGGGTGCATTCAGAACGATTTCATCAGGAGACATAGACGGCTGAACCGAATCTGCACGAAGCACATTTGTAAGCGCAAAGGCATGGCTCATCGCTTCCACACCTTCTGTATCAAGTTCATTCAGTTTATCTATATAAGTAAGAATATCCTGCAATTCCCTGCCCACTTTTTTTTCTTCCTCTTCCGAAAGAGAAATTCTGGCAAGTGATTCAAGATATTTAATTAAATCTGGCGTAATCTGCATAATTAATCCCCCTTAATATTTTTTGGGCAGGATAAACCTGCCCATGCTGTTAATTATTTTTCGGGTGCAGGTCTGCGAAGCTTAATATGCGTTTCACGAAGCTGCATTTCAGTTACTGTGTTAGGCGCACCGAGAAGCATATCCTGTGCATTGGAATTCATAGGAAACGCAATTACTTCTCTGATATTTTCTTCATCCTGAAGAAGCATAATCATTCTGTCTACACCGGGTGCCATACCTGCATGCGGCGGTGCACCGTAATGGAACGCATTATAAAGAGCGCCGAATTTTTCCTTAACGGTTTCTTCGTTGTAACCTGCCATTTCAAATGCCTTTACCATAACATCGGGGCGGTGATTACGAACAGCGCCCGAAGAAAGCTCAACACCGTTACAAACAATATCATACTGATATGCCTTAATGGAAAGCGGATCTTCATGAAGCAAAGCATCCATCTCGCCCTGCGGCATTGAAAACGGATTATGTGTAAATGCAAGACAGCCGTTTTCATCCTTTTCAAACATTGGGAAATCCGTAATATAACAAAGTTCAAACCTGTTTTTATCAATTAAATCAAGGCGGTTTGCAAGCTCTGTTCTTATCTGACCCGCAAAATCATTAACATGCTTCGGCGTATCGCAGATAAAGAAAAGTGTGTCATCTGTTTTCAGACTAAGCATTTCTTTCAGTTCAATTCTCTGTTCAGGCGAAAGGAACTTATCAATCGGTCCTTTAAAGGTGCCGTCCTCAAGCACTTCAATATAGCCAAGGCCCTTCATTCCGATTTCAAGTGCAAATTTAAGCATTTTTTCAAACCAGCCCTTAGACTGCTTTGCACAGCCGGGAACATTGATTCCGCGCACAGGTCTGCCCTGGAATGCCTTAAATTCAACACGTGAGAAAAATTCTGTTAAATCTTCAATAATAAGCGGGTTTCTTAAATCCGGTTTATCGGTACCGTATTTTATCATAGCCTCTTCAAAAGGAATTCTTACAAACGGTGCAGGGCTTACCTTTTTTCCGCCGCCGAACTTTGAGAAAGTATCATAAAGCACTTCTTCGGCAACTGTGAAAACATCTTCCTGTGTTGCAAATGCCATTTCAAAATCAAGCTGATAGAATTCACCGGGTGAACGGTCTGCCCTGGCATCCTCATCACGGAAACATGGTGCTATCTGGAAATATTTATCAAAACCGGAAACCATCAGAAGCTGCTTAAACTGCTGCGGAGCCTGCGGAAGTGCATAAAACTTGCCTTCATGCTTGCGGCTTGGAATAATATAATCCCTTGCGCCCTCCGGTGAAGAACAGGTAAGAATGGGCGTTGTAATTTCCGTAAATCCCATTTCTGTCATCTTTTGGCGCAGAAAAGAAATAACACGGCTTCTGAAAATAATATTGTTGTGAACTTCTTTGTTTCTTAAATCAAGAAAACGATAAGTTAAGCGAACATCTTCCCTTGTTTCCTTTGATTCGGAAATTTCGAACGGAAGATTTTCTGTGCATGCACCAAGCATGGTTAATTTTTCAACCTTAACTTCAAGCTCACCTGTTGCAATTTTTTTATTAATTGTTTCCTCGTCACGCTTAACAACAGTGCCTTCAACGGAAATAACGCTTTCCTTTTTCAGATGATTAATCAAATCACCGTCATTTACAACAACCTGTGTTACACCGTATTCATCACGCAAATCTATAAATGCTACACCGCCGTGATCTCGTATAGTATCTACCCAGCCGGCAAGTGAAACCTTCTGATTAAGATTATCAAATGTCAATTCATTACAATTATGTGTTCTGTATGCCATAAAAATTATTTCCTTTCAAAGAAATTTACAAGTGAATATAACACTCCACCATAATTTCCGTAATAGTATAGCATATTCATTTTAAATTGTACATATATAATATGCAAAAATTTCTATTTCTTTTCATAAAATCAGCAAGGGAACAGCAAAAGCCATTCCCTTAAATGAATATATTATTTTGATAAAAGCGTATAGGCGTACGGACCAAGACGTATATAACCGTCTTTTGAAACAGAATCAAAAAGATTATAGGAATTATCCCATTCTGTTCCGACAGGTACATCTGCTGTTTCAGCAGAATTATTAACAGCAATCAGCACCTGATTGTTATCGGATACACGCTTATAGGCAATTACGTTCAAAGCACTGTAAACAGGAACAAACATACCATCCTTAAATGCAGCGCAGCCATTTCTTATTTCTCCAAGCCTTTTATACCATTTATGAAGTTCTTCGTTGATATCTTCCCACGGAAAGCAGGCTCTGTTAAAAGGATCCTTCATACCCTGCATGCCTGCTTCATCGCCATAATAAAGGCTTGGCACCCCGGGCAGTGTATACTGAATCAGGCTGGCCATTTTCATCATTGAAACGCCTTTTATATAATTATCTTCGGAAAGCAGATTATGCTCATGCTGCCAATCTCTGCTGTAGCCGTCCGGTCTGTCGCCGGCAAGACGTGTTATGGCACGTTCCGTATCATGTGTGCCGATATGGTTCATAAGCACATTTAAAACACACGGCGGATAATTTTCAACAACCGACATAACAGAATGAAAAAATCCTTCTGCGCCGCCGAAACGAACAAAATTAAGCACCGCATCAGCAAACGGATAATTCATAACCGAATCAAGCTGTTTTCCGAGAAGATAACGTCTTCTTTCTCCGTAAGCAAACTTATTGGTTGCATCCTCCCAGACTTCACCGATGATCACTGCATTTTCATTTTCGGCTTTTACTGCCTTTCGCAGATCGTCCAGGAAAACATCAGGCAGTTCATCGGCAACATCAAGCCGCCAGCCGCTTATACCGCAGCGCAGCCATTTCCGAAGAACACCGTTTTCGCCGCAGATAAACGCGCGGTAGCTTTCATTTTCTTCTATAATCTCAGGAAGAAGTTTTATTCCCCACCAGCTATGATATTCAGACGGATAATCAATAAACTTATACCAATTGTAATACGGGCTTTCCTTGCTGTTGTAAGCCCCGACACTATCATATTTTCCGTACATATTAAAATACTTTGAATCACAGCCCGTATGACTGAAAACGCCGTCCAGCACAATACTTATACCTTTTTCTGCGGCGCTTTTGCAAAGCGATTTCAAGTCGGCTTCACTGCCAAGAAGCGGATCAATTTTTTCATAATCTGCAGTATCATATCTGTGATTTGAATTGGCTTCAAAAATAGGATTAAGATAAATACACGATATACCCAGTTCGCTGATATAATCAAGTTTTTCTTCTATGCCCTTCAAATCCCCGCCGAAATAATCATTATTCCAAAAACCGTTCATCTGGCTTTCATTCCAAAACGGTTCTTCGCCCCACTTTCGCATTACTCTGCTTTCCGGAACATTGCGTTTTTTCTTTTGGCTGTTATAAAATCTGTCCGGAAAAATCTGATAAATAATGCCGCCTTTAAGAAATGCAGGCGTTTTAAAATCTTTATCGTAAACAGTTTGCTGGAATTCTGCTCCGTCCGGATTCAAATCGCCGCAGCCGTTTCCTACATTTTTTATAAACGATTTTCCCCACGGGGTATCCAGCTCAAAATGATAAAAATAAAGACCCGGCGTTGTGGCTGAAAAATGAAGCTCCCAGAATTCATTGCTTTCACCGCACATACCCGCCCAGAACATACCGTAAAAAACGGTTTCCTCGCCTTCCTTGTACACAGCAAGGCGGGCGGCTGTGCAACCCATGGAGCGCGGCACAATAATTCTCAGCTTTACCTGTTCTTCCGTTGCGATTGCAGAAACAATAGATTTATATTCAGTTTTTCTTGAATCAAATATTTTCATAGCTTAAATAAAACAGGGCGAATTCATTATAAATCCGCCCTTTAACATTCAAATTATTTTGATTTTTTAGATGTTTTTGTTTTTTTAGCGGAAGGTTTCTTTTCTGCCTTAGGTGCTGCCGCTTTTGCGGATTTTGCAGCTTTGGCAGTTTTTTCTGCTTCATACTGAACCGGCTTTGTGTGCCAGATATTATTGGCATATTCCATTATGGAACGGTCTGCACTGAAAATACCTGCGCCGCTGATATTCATAAGAGACATTCTTGCAAACTTTTCTTTATTCTTATAAACCTCAGATGCATATGACTGCGCTTTCTGATAATCAGCAAAATCTGCCAGCGCCATATATGGGTCTACATTCATAAGACTGGATGAAATTTCTGTAAAGGTCTTTCCGTTTACACCCATATTTATGAAATCAACAACCTTTTTAAGTGCAGCATTATTATTGATATAGTTCATCGGATAATAACCGTCACGCTGAAGCTGCTGAACTTCGGGTGTTTTAAGACCAAACAGGAAAATATTGTCTTGACCCACTGCCTGTGCAATTTCAACATTTGCACCGTCAAGCGTTCCGAGTGTAACAGCACCGTTCAACATCAGCTTCATATTGCCTGTGCCTGATGCTTCCGTTCCCGCAAGTGAAATCTGCTCGGAAATATCAGCGGCCGGCATAAGAAGTTCTGCAAGGCTTACATTGTATTCTTCCATGAATACTACCTTGATTCTGCCTTTAACATCCGGGTCATTATTAATAAGCTTGGAAAGCGCATCAATAAGTTCTATTGTTTTCTTAGCCATATAGTAGCCCGGAGCAGCTTTTGAAGCAAAAATATACGTTTTCGGCTCAAAATCCATATTCGGATTTGCTTTCAGCATCTGATACTGTGCAATAATATTAAGAATATTAAGACTCTGACGCTTGTATTCATGCAGTCTTTTAACCTGTACGTCAAATATTGAATCGGGATTCAGTGAAACACCGTTTCTCTTTTTAACGGTTTCTGCAAAGCGAAGCTTATTATTGTACTTGATTTTCTGAAGGGTTTCAAGCACCTGCTTATCATCTTTATAATCACGAAGCTTAAGCAGTTCATCGCTTTTTGTTATAAATCCGTCACCGATAAGTTCTGTTATAAACTTTGTAAGTTCAGGATTTGCCTGGCATATCCATCTTCTGAATGCAATGCCGTTTGTAACATTTTTGAATTTATCAGGTGTAATTGTATAAAAATCATTGAAAACAGTATCTTTCAGAATTTCAGAATGAAGCGCCGAAACACCGTTTACTGAATGTGAACCTGCAACACACAGATTAGCCATACGAACAACACCGCCCGAAACGATTGCCATTCTTTCAACCTTCTCTGCATCATGTGTTGCACCCCATACATATGCACGGAAACGGTTATCTATTTCTTTTGTAATCTGATAAATACGAGGAAGAAGTCTGCTGTAAAGTTCTTCGCTCCAGCATTCAAGCGCTTCCTTCATTACTGTATGATTTGTATAAGCAATTGTTTTTGTAACGATATTCCATGCACTGTCCCAATCATAGCCGCATTCATCAAGAAGAATACGCATAAGTTCCGGAATAGCCATTGTAGGATGTGTATCATTAATATGAATGGCAATTTTTTCAGGAAGATTATCAACAGTAGAGAATTTTGTTAAATGGCGATGGATTATATCCTGAATAGATGCAGAAACAAGGAAATACTGCTGACGAAGACGAAGTGACTTTCCTTCAGGTGAGTTATCAGAAGGATAAAGAACCTTTGAAATAGCCTCTGCCATAGCAGACTGCTCCATAGCCTTTACATATGCGCCCTGATTGAACAAGCTCATATCAAGCTCAGGCTTGCGTGATGCCCAAAGGCGAAGTCTTGCCACGCCGCTGCCTTTTCCTGAAACATACATATCGTAAGGAATGGCTGTAACTGTATTGCAGTCACGCATTTCAACCCGATGAAAATCACCGTCCCAGCTATCCTCTACCCAGCCTTCGAAATTAACTTCAACTGCTCTTTCTTCTCTCGGAACAAGCCATACATCGCCGCCCGGAAGCCAGAAATCAGGAAGTTCTGTCTGCCAGCCGTCTACCAGTTTCTGTTTGAATATACCTGCTTCATAACGGATGGAATAGCCCATAGACTGAAAACCGTTTGTTGCAAGACCGTCCAAATAACAAGCGGCAAGTCTTCCCAGTCCGCCGTTTCCAAGTCCCGCATCAGGCTCCTGTGAATAGAGTTTTTCAAGGCTTACGTCAAATCCTTTTAATGCTTTTTCGAAAACCTCTGTAAGACCAAGATTATAAAGATTGTTTTTTAATGAACGGCCCATAAGGAATTCCATACAAAGATAATAAATCTTTTTTGTATCCTGCTTTTCCGCAGTGTGGCGAAAATCGCTGTTCATTGCAGCCAGCTCGTCACGAACAATCATAGAAACAGATTTATAAAACTGTTCAATAGATGCCGTATCGGGTGTAACACCGAAAAAGTGGCTTAATTTGTCATTTATCATTTTCTTTGCCTGAGACGCTGAAATTGATGAATTCATATACAAAACCTCCAAAATTAAAATAATTTAATGGCGTATTTTTCCATCTATTTGTTAATTATAAACTAAAAAGCAATTTTTTTCAATAGTAACTATCACAATATATTATGCCTTTTTCCCGGATTTTTTCACAAATTTATCCAAAAGCAGTTTTACTATATCTGCAACAGACCTGAAATTGACCGCTATAATCAGCAAAGCCAAACCTGCCGATATTGCAAAACTCTGCCACTGACCTGCTGTTTCAAGCATAATCACTGCAGCAGACGCTGCCAAAAGAATGCAAGACGGAATAAAGGTTATCCAGTCAATTTTAATATTTACAAATTTTCTTGTATTTATTGCACGAATTATAAAAACAACAACAAAAGATATTGTTGTGGCAATTGCCGCACCATAAGCACCAATGCTTGGAATTAAAATAAAATTCAAAATAATATTTACAATTGCGCCTGCACCGGCAGTCATCATAGACAGCATGCTTTTCTTTTTTGCCATATAAACGGAAGCATAAAAGTTAACAAGGCAGGAAAAAGTTGTTGCAATTACAAGAACAGGCACATAATGCCATGATTCATAATATTCACTGCCAAGATAAACAGCGGTTATAATTCTGGAAAAAGTTATTAAAAGCGCCCCGGCAACAATCAGTGCACCGCTGTAAACTTTAAATATATTGGAAAAGAATTTTGAATTGCCGCTGCTGTTATATTCGTCAACAGCAGAAATCTGCCATGCATTAATAAAAACAGCGGAAAAGATAATAACAAAATTCGGTATTTTATATGCCGCCGTATATATACCGCTTAAAGCAACGCCGTTAAAATAAGTTACCATATATTGGTCGGAAACATTTATAATCCACCAAAGTATAACTGTGGGAATAAGCGGAATACAGTATTTAAGCATCGGAAAAACAGTTGTTTTCTTTAATCCGTGTATGAAATCAAGATATTTCCACAGTTTTGCCGAGAAAAACAGAAACAGCACCGAAAGCATATCGCTTGTAAAAATCGCAAGTATAAAACCGTTTATACCCCATTTGAAAGCACCAAGATATATAAACGTTGCCGCCGCAGATGTTGCTGTGGCAATCACGCCGTCTATTGTATATGTTTTAACATATCCCATTCCCCTGACAAATTGCTGACAAAGCTGGCGCAAAGAGGAACCGAGAAGCATCAGATAAAGCACAAGGGCATACTGTCCCATATCAAAATCGTTGATTCTGATATTTATAACCAACGGAGCGAAAAGACAGAACACTCCAAAACCTATAATGTCAATTGCTACACCTGTTGAAAACACGCTTTTTTTATCTGTACTTTTGTCAAGTGCAAATCTTAAAGCGGCGGAATCCACAGCCAGCGTAACAACAGGCACGAGAATATTAACTGCATTCTGAATAAGTGTTGCCCCGCCGAAATCACCGTCTGCCATTACACGCGTATAAAATGCGGTTAAAACAACTGTCAGCAGTTTTGACGAAAATGTGCCGATTGCAAAAATCAATGTATTTGATGCTAATTTTTTATACTTATCCATTTATTCACCTATATTATGGCTTAATGCACCATAAAAAATTATTTTTATCTGACTTGTCCGCTTCCGAATACAAGATACTTGGCAGAAGTAAGTTCACGCAGTCCCATAGGACCCCGCGCGTGCAGTTTCTGCGTGGATATTCCTATTTCTGCGCCAAGACCGAATTCTCCGCCGTCGGTAAAACGGGTTGAAGCATTTACATAAACAGAAGACGAATCTATACGCTGCATGAATTCTTTAGCATGTTCACTGTTTTCTGTTATGATTGCTTCGCTGTGGCGTGTTGAATGTTTATTAATATGTCTGATTGCCTCATCAAGGGTATCCACTGTTTTAACACTTATAATATAATCAAGATATTCCGCGAAATAATCCTCTTCTGCGGCCGGCAGGATACCGCTTGCTGCAGCCACTGCCCTTTCATCGCCTCGTATTTCAACATTTTTTGTATCAAGAAGTGCTTTTATTTTCGGAAGCGCTTCATTTATTATTGCCGAATTTATAACCAAACTTTCACAGGCATTGCAAACACTTATGCGCTGTGTTTTAGCATTGAAAATAATATTGGCCGCCATATCAATATCAGCGCAGTCATCAATGTAAATATGACAGTTTCCCGAACCGGTTTCAATAACCGGAACCGTAGAATTTTCCACAACACTTTTTATAAGGCTTTTACCGCCTCTGGGAATAAGACAGTCAAGATATCCGTTCATGCGCATCATTTCATTTGCAGAATTTCTTGATGTATCGGTTACAAGCTGAATGCAGTTTTCATCAAAGCCGCATTGCTTTATTGCATTGCGCATAACAGAGGAAATGGCGATATTTGAATGTATTGCCTCTTTTCCGCCTCTGAGTATCACGGCATTTGAGCTTTTCAGGCAAAGAACAGCCGCATCCGCAGTTACATTGGGACGTGCCTCATAAATTATGCCTATTACACCAATCGGAACCGTAACCTTTTTAATTAACAAACCGTTTGGTCTTTCGATTTCATTAACGGTTATTCCGCAGGGATCGGCAAGTTTAATAACATCTTCAACACCTTTTGCAATATCCTCTATTCTTGACGCATCAAGAAGCAATCTGTCAAGCAAACCTTTATTTAATCCTGCCGTTTCTCCGTTTTCAATATCTTTTTTATTTTCTGCAATAATATATTTGCTGTTCTCTCGCAGCGCATTTGCAATTGCGCCAAGCGCAGCATTTTTTTGTTGCGTTGTAACAGAAGCCAGGAAATCCTTGGCTTCAAGCGCCTTTTTTCCTAAAGAAATCATTTTTCCACCGCCTTAAAAAATGTGCCGATTGCTTTTCCGTCCAGCACCTTATATATATCCGTTGGTTTGGAGCCGTTCATTATAACAACAGGTATTCCGGCAGAAACCGCTATTTCAGCCGCTTTAACCTTTGTAACAAAACCGCCTGTGCCTTTTTTTCCGGCACCGCCCGCAATAGACCGTATATCATCATTGATTTCATCTACCTGCTGTATCAACTGCGCATCCGGATTTTCAGCGGGATTACTGTCATACAAACCGTCTGTGTCTGTTAAAAGAATCAGCAGATCGGAATTCGTTATTTCCGCTACTCTTGCTGAAAGGCAGTCATTATCACCGTTTAAAAGTTCTTCAACGGAAATTGAGTCGTTTTCATTTACAATCGGCAGACAATCATACTCCAGAAGCTGATTAAAAGTATCCACAAGATGTTTTTTGCTTTCCTCATTATAAAGCTCATCCGATGTAAATAAAAGCTGGCTTACAACAACGCCGTATTCAGAAAATAGTTTGTCATAAAGAAACATCAGTTCGCACTGACCGACCGCTGCCGCTGCCTGAAGACCTTTCGTTGTTGACGGCTTGCCGCCAAGCCGCAGCTTTCCTGCGCCTACGCCGATTGCGCCGGAAGAAACAAGAATAATTTCATGACCGGCATTTTTCAAATCTGATAAAACAGATGCCAGCTTTGCTATTCTTGCAATATTGGTTTTTCCTGTTTGATGTGTTAAAGTTGAGGTTCCCACTTTAACTACAATCCTTTTTTTTCCTTTTTCGTAAAACATCTAAAAGTACCCCGATTATATAATTGTTTTTATTATATCAAAATACTTTTGGCTTTTAAAGGCTTTTTTGTATGTTTTTCGTATTTTGGGGTAAAAATACAAACGGAGGTTGAAATATATGTCAAATCGTAATATTATAAGACTTTTTTCATATGCCGTTTGTATTGTTGCTGTTCTTGCCGCATACGCAGTTATAGGAAACAACCAAAGCGCGGCATACAAAACCAGACTTGAGGCAGTTTATCAGCAAAGCCTTACCGAATTATCGGAATGTCTTGATTCCATAGAAACCAATTTAACCAAAAGCGGTTATGCCGCTACCGCTACAATGATGAGCAGTCTTTCCGAGGATTTGTATACCGAATGCAGCACTGCGAAAAATGCGCTTTCCAATCTTCCGATTGAACAGATGAATCTTAGCGGCACCTACAAATTTTTAAGCCAAACAGCAGACTATGCAGATTATCTTTCTTCCAAAACAAGAACCGGTGCCCAAATCAGTGAAGAGGAATATCAGAATATGCAGAAGCTGCTGGAATATGCAAAAGCATATTCTAAGTGTGTAAACGAAATGGTTTCAAAATGCACAAACGGCGGAGAAATAACAGACAATGAAATAAAAAGCAAAAATTCAGGCGCAAAAGTGGCTTCGCTTTCACTTGACTTTACACAGGCAGAAGATGCTTTTTCCGATTATCCTACCCTGCTTTATGACGGACCTTTTGCTGATGCAGTTCTGAACAGAGAACCTTTCGTAACAAAAAATCTGCCTGAAAAAAGCAAAGAAGAATGTGCAAAGGAAGCTGCAAAAGCTCTGTATGTTACAGTTGACAAGCTGACTTATGCAGGAGATTCAAACGGAACCATTCCATGTTACAATTACACTATGGACGGCTATAACGTAGCAATAACCAAAAACGGAGGATATGTTTCCTATATTCTGGGCTCATCCAGTGTTAAAACGCAAACAATCACACAGGAAAATGCCGTAAATATTGCAGCAGCTTATCTTAAAAGACTCGGATATAACAACATGACCGAAACATACTATGCTGTTGAGGACAATATCTGCATCATAAACTTTGCATACAGCGAAAACAATGTGGTATATTATTCAGATTTAATTAAAGTCGGTATATCTATGTCAGACGGAAAAGTATATTCGCTTGAAGCAGACGGATACCTTACAAACCACAGAGACCGTGCCGCCTATTCCACAAAAATTTCCGAAAAAGATATGCAAAGCATTCTTTCCGGATATGTTGATATGATTTCCTCAAAACAGTGTGTTATACCAAAAGACAACGGCACAGAAGCAAACTGTATTGAATTTCACTGCCGCAATAAAACCACAAATGAGGAAGCATTGGTTTATATAAACACCGAAACAGGCGAAGAAGAAAACATTCTTATGCTTTTGTATTCAGACAACGGTACTTTAACAAAATAATTATGAATAATAAAAATACAAACGATAATAATATAACAGAACGGATATAATCGTGTAAAACGCACACGAAGCCGATTGAATATACAGCCCTCACAATTAATTTTGAAACGGCTGAAAAACATCACGCCTTGTCAGGCTACAACAAGGATACCGTGAAATTTTAATTACTGTTTGTAGCCAGAAAGGCTATGTGACTTATTATGAAAACTAAAATTATAGTTTTTGCACTTGCTTTTGCAGTTCTTACCGCAATTTTTGTTGGCTGTTCTAAGAATAACAATAGCCCTACAACAACCACACAAAGAAATACAACCTCAACAACCGCAGGCACTACAAACAATACAACCAATATGGTTGAAGAGGGCGAATCAAAGGTAAGCGAAGGTGCATCAAAGGTTGGCGAAAACGCAAGCGAAGCAGCTTCCGATGTCGGCGAAGCTATCGACGATGCCGCTGATGGAGCAGGAAATGCAGCCAAAAAGGTTGGAGACGCAGCAAAGGATGCTTTAGGCTAAAGCAGAAAAAGCGAACGAATAACCGTTCGCTTTTACATAATCATCTGGTTCATATTACAAATTCAAAAAAGAAAAAGGTTGTAAAGCTTAGTGCTTTACAACCTTTTATTTTAATCAATAAGCCTTATTCTTCAGCGTCTTTCTCTTCATCTTCTTCGGTATCCAAATCAAATTCAAGGTATTCGCCGCACTCCGGGCATTCAATTGCGCCTTCTTCAATTGTTTCCTCATCACAGTAAATGGTTTCACCGCATGCCGGGCATTCAAGCTCATATTCGCAGCAATCGTCATCGCAGTCGCAGTCACAATCACAGCAGTCGCATTCGTCATCAAGGTAATCTTCTACATCTGCAAGCGCTTCATCAATTTCATCAACCTGCTCTTCAACGGCATCGATTTCCTCATAGATGTCATCAACATCATCAATAATGTTTTCAAGCACATCTATAATTGCCTTGAAAACTTTTCCTTCTTTTTTGTCCTCAGCAATATCAAGACCGCTGATTAATCCTTTAAGATATCCAAGACTTTCAACTGTATTCATATATTTTACTCCCTTTCTAAATTATGCTCTTTCCATATATTCACATGTTCTTGTGTCTACACGGATAGAATCACCTTCGTTAATGAAAAGAGGAACACGGATTTCCGCGCCTGTTTCAAGTGTTGCCGGTTTCAGTGTATTTGTAGCAGTGTTGCCCTTAAAGCCCGGATCTGTCTTTGTAACTTCAAGTGTAACAAATGTAGGCGGCTCAACACCGAAAACCTTTCCTTTATATGAAAGAATACGGCAAACGTCGTTTTCCTTAACAAATCTGAAATTATCGCTTAAATCAGCTTCGCTGACAGGAACCATATCAAATGTTTCCTGGTCCATAAAATAATAAAGCCCGTCATCACTGTAAGAATAAACCATTTCTTTTCTTTCAATAAAAGCAGTTGGAAATTTAGCTGACGGATTATAGCTTTTTTCAGTTACCGCACCTGTAATTACATTCTTTGTTTTTGTTCTTACAAAAGCCGCACCTTTACCCGGCTTAACGTGCTGAAATTCAATAACCTGAAGCACATTGCCGTCCTCTTCAAAAGTAACACCGTTTCTGAAATCGCCTGCTGTTACCATAATATTATACCTCCGTTAATTGTTAATTATTTTTACGAAATATATTTTATAATATTTCCATTAATAAATCAATACCCATTTTGTAACTGTCTTTTCCGTAACCGCAAATCTGTTTCACACACACATCTGTAATAACAGATATTTTTCTGAATTCTTCCCTTTCGTGAATATTACTCATATGCACTTCAACAAAAGGTGTAAATTCCGAAACGGCTTCAATGGCATCGCGGATGGCATATGAATAATGGGTGTACGCACCTGCATTTATAACAACGCCGTCAAATTCATCCTTACTTTCATGTATTACATCAATTATATCCCCTTCATGATTAGACTGAAAAAAGGAAACCTTTGCGCCGTTTGCCTTTCCGTAAACTTTAAGCTCATCATTAATCTGCTTTAACGTTTCACCGCCGTAAACATTCTTTTTCCTTATGCCTGTCATATTAAGATTAGGTCCGTTTAAAACAAGAATTTTTTTCATATAACCACCATTCATATTATAACCGAAAATAAAAAATTTAAGGGGACGAAATTCGCCCCCTAAATATGTATATTACTTATACTTTCTTTTACGAGCAGCCTCGCTCTTTTTCTTACGAGCAACTGATGGCTTTTCATAGTGTTCTCTTTTACGAACTTCCTGAATAATTCCATCACGAGAAGTCTGACGCTTAAAGCGGCGAAGTGCGCTGTCAAGAGTCTCATTATCTTTAATTTTAACCTGGCTCACTTAATTCCCTCCCTCCGACCTGTCTGTCAGGGGTATTTGAATACTCTTTTTATATTCTGTGCAAGATTATAAACAAATAAAACTGAAAAGTCAAGCATTTTATCAAATTATGTATAAATGAACTGAAAAAAGCCAATTTAAATATTAAAATTTTTATTCTTAAATGAACTATTTGCTTGTTGTGGAGCCAAAGCCGCCGTTGCGCACACCGTCGGCATCATCATCAAAAGTAATTCCAAACGGAAGAAAAATGCCCTGTGCAAATCCGCTGCCGCCGGCAATTTCAACAATATGCCCTTCATCATGTGTATCACACGAAAGCTTTATCATGATATGACCTTCATTGGATGAATTATAATAATCCGCATCTATAATTCCAACTGTGTTGTCAAGCTGAATTCTGTGCTTGAAACCAAGACCTGAACGAGGATAAATTTTAAGCACCCAGCCGTCGTTAATTTTTGATCGTATGCCTGTGGGAATAAGCACAGACTTTCCTTTTTCTATTTTTAAATCTGCCGGCGCATAAAAATCATATCCTGCCGAACCTGTTGTTGCCCTTTTCGGCATTTTTATTGAATCATAAACAGCTTTTATATCTGTATTTTCAGGAAAATTCTTTTTCCAGTCCTGCTCAAACTGTTCAAAGCTTACCTTTTCAAACAATGCAATTTTTTCCATAATGCTACCTCTTTACAATTTAATATGTTTATTGTAACACATGAAGCATACTGCAAACAAGTATTTTTGAAATAAAAAAGCAGGCAGACTTCCCTTACGGAATGTCTGCCTGCTTTTGATTGGGGTTTTAATTATGTTATATCCTGTTTCAGTGTTTCAATGATGGAATCCTTTTTGATTTTTGATACTGAATACAGCATTGAAAAACCAACAATAAGGAACACCGCCAGAATTACATAAGCATACAAAAGATAATCCATTTCAAAAGGAATGGCGTCCAATGCAAGCAGTTTGTTAAGACCGAAACTGATTAAGGCACTGATAGGAATTGCAAAAATCAACGCTTTCAGTCCATAAAACAGACTTTCAAGACAAATCATTTTATAAAATCCATTCTGCGTTGCACCCACAGATTTCAGCATTGCAAATTCCTTACGTCTTAACGCTATACTTGTTGAAATTGTGTTTATAATATTGGCAACGGTTATCATTGTAATAAGCGTTATAAAGCCATAAATGAATACCTGAAGCACAAACATAATTGTGTTCATGCTGTCAATTGAACCTGCAAGGTCATAAACATTTGATTCATTTATTTTATTTTCTTCACAATAATTCTCAAGGCTTTCTGCAGCCTGCTCATGCCTGTCTGTTTCAATGCAAATGGTAGTGTGTATTGAATAATCATAAACTGCACTGTGTACTTTTTTATATTCGCTGAAGGGAACAAAACCTGCCATGTATCCCTGCGGTACAAATTCAAATTCTTTAATATCTGACTTAAAATCAACTAAATCCTGAACCTGATAAAAGCTGGTTATATTGCCTTCTTCATCGCTTCCGAGCGGAATCATTTTTCCGATTGCATTATCATTAAATACACCTGCACCAGACTTTTTTCTGTTTATATCATTCAAAAGAATCATTTTAACGGTATCTTTGGAATTTGTGTAATATTTGTTGAAATCAATATTGTACGCTTTGCAAAGATTATTAAACATTTCATCTTCAATATAGCAAATTTGAATAATATTGTCAGACTTCCAGATCTTACTGTAAGTTTTTGTAATAACATCCTTATCTGAAAGGGAATTTTCAATATTATATTCAACATTTTCGCCGATATAGTACGTATTATGGTCCGTAATATAAGCGTCCTTAACATAATCCATTTCCTTCACTGCATTTAAAACGGATTCTGCATCTTCTTCCTTTAAACTCAGCTCTATCTGATATGGCTTACTCATATCACCGTTTGCCTGTGTAAATAAACTGCAAAAGCTGTTTACAGAAAGAAACAGAATAACAGAAATCGCAATAGAAGCTGTGATAACCCTTGATTTTCTGCCGTTTCGTTTAAGGTTTTTATGAGCAAGTTCTCCTTCGTATCCGAATATTTTACGGATATATTTAGGCGACTTTACCTTTTTGGCTTTAATCTTAAATTCCGTGCTTTGTCTTAATGCTTCAACAGGCGTTATTGCCGAAGCTTTTTTGGCCGGAATAACCGATGAAATGAAGATGGTTATGATACTGAAAAGCACAATGCCTGCAATTACCCACAGCGGGGCTGTTGCCTTGAAGCTTACATTTGAATTTTCAATATTCGTAAGCATGCCTGTTGAAACAATCTTATCGCCCACAACTTCCAGTGTAACACCGATTCCTATAATGCCGCTTATAATTCCGAGCGGAATACCCACAGCACCCAGAACCAGTCCTTCAAAATATACAGATTGTTTTTTCTGTTTTTTTGTTGCGCCGACGCTTCCGAGCATGCCCAAATATCTTGTTCTTTCGGAAAGTGACATACCGAATGAATTATAAATAAGCACAACGGATGCAATCATAATAATAACCAGAATTACCATTCCCATAGGAATAATGCTCTGCACCATAAAGCCGTCTTTAGAAAAGGCAAATTTTGATTCAAGATAATCTTTATTTATTCCCATTTCATCCGAAGCATCATAGGTAACACCGATATTTTTGCAGATATCTTTGATTACATCAAGTGATTTGTAATTGGCATCTTTTAGTGTAATACAGGCATTTACTTCTGCTTTTTTTTCAGCAGGGCTCATACCTCTTATAATTTTACCGAAGCTCCAGGTGGGATTATTTGTATGCAGAATACCGGTTATTTTAAACTGTACTTTTTCCTGATACGGTGTAAACATTTCTCCGGTCAGATGAAAACCGCTGCCAACATGCCTGATTTCCGATTCAAAAGAGTCTGTTTCTACAATATAATTATTGTATTCCAATGTTCTTTCGCCCAATGTTAACGAAATTGTATCTCCTATTTTCCAGTCAAGATGGTTCTTCTCAATCAAATCCTGCTCAATGGCGATTTCATTTTCATTTTTCGGCATAGCGCCGTCCATTTTTGAAGTAAGATACTGTTGAAGAGCGGCTTCGTCGGCAGCAAATATATTGCCTATACCTGTCTTGTCCGACACACGTTCTTCTATTCTGAACGCATCGCTTTCAGGGGGCTGAACTGCAGAAATACCCACAGTTTCAATTCTGCTATCAGATTTCAGCTTGGCAAGCTGTTCATCATTTAATGCATAAAATTCCGCATGATGTTTGCCGGTTTCAAAAACCGAGGCTTCACCGTAAAAACGCATAAATGAAGCAACACTTACAAACACAGCAGTAATCATTGCCACCGAAACACAAATTCCAAACACTGTGATAATGGTTCTGCCCTTATTCTCTTTAAGGTGGCGAAGAGTCAGCTTTTTAACAATATTCACTGTCTGATCACCTCGTCCTTAACAATTTTTCCATCCTCAATAGCAATAATTCTGTCTGCACTCAGTGCAATTCTGTCATCATGTGTAATGATAATAACCGTCTGATTGTTTTCTTTATTGATTGTTCTGAGCAAATCCACAATCTCCTTGCTGTTTTTGCTGTCAAGGTTTCCGGTTGGTTCATCGGCAAGCACAAGCGCAGGGTTATTCATAAGCGCCCTTCCGATTGAAACACGCTGCTGCTGACCGCCCGAAAGCTGATTCGGCAGATGCTTTACTCTGTCCTGCAGTCCCAAAGAATCAAGCAGAAGCGCAAGCTTCTTTTTATTAACACTCTGCCCGTCAAGCAGAAGCGGAAGTGTGATATTTTCTTCCACATTTAAAATCGGAATAAGATTGTAAAACTGATAAATCAGTCCTATATGTCTTCTGCGGAAAATGGCAAGCTTTGTTTCATCAAGCTTTGAAATATTGGTATCCTCAATAAAAACATCACCGCTTGTTGCCGTATCAACACCGCCGAGAATATGAAGAAGTGTAGATTTTCCCGAACCGGACGGACCGATGATTGCAACAAACTGACCCTTCGGCACTGAAAAAGAAACATTATCAAGCGCCTTTACCATTGTGTCACCCTTACCATAGGTTTTTGTTAAATTCTGAACTTTAAGTATTTCCATAATGAAGCTCCTTTCGTTTACATACGCATTCTAATTCACCAAACTTACATTCAGGTGACATATTCAATTACAATTCTGTAATTTTACACAATAACCTTATAGATTACAATTTCAAATTCCGTTCCGCAGTTTTCAATGCTGCTGACATTTACAATAGAATTCTGATTATTAAAAATTGCTTTGCTTAATGCAAGGCCGATGCCGACACTTGACTCTGAATGATTTTTGCCATGATAAAAGCGTTCAAAAATATGCGGCAAATCCTCTTTCGATATACCTGTTCCGTTATCACGAATTATAATTCTTGTAAAAAGCGGCGTTTCATTTGCCGAAACCGTAACATAGCCGCCGTTGGGCGTATGTTCTATACAGTTTTTTACAATATTGGAAACAGCTTCTGTATACCAGTTTTTATCTGCTTCAATAAAAATGCTGCCGTCACACTCCATTTTTAATTCTATGCCGCTCATTTCTGCTGTTAAGGCAAAAGGCTTTACAGCATTTTCAAGAATATTTTTAAGATTTTCTCTTTTATTTTTGAATGTAACCGTGCCTGCATCAATTTTAGATATTTTAAGCAAAGTAATAATAAGCCAGTTTACTCTTGAAAGCTGGCTGTCAATCACTTCAATAAATTCATGCCTTTTCTCTTCATTTTTCTCATATTTAAGCAAATCCGTCATCATCGTAATGGATGTAATCGGTGTTTTTAACTGATGAGAAATATCCGCAAGTGAATCGGCAAGATAATTTCTGTCCTTCAAAATCAATTCTTTCTGCGAACGAAGCGTTACAACAATTTTATAAAGGCTGTTTTTTATAATGCTTAATTCGCCTTCCTTATTGTCGCTTATATCCAAATCATAAATACCGCTGCTTACTGCATCAAGATAATGAAACATATTATGTATGGTTTTTATTCTTCGGTATGTTACAGCCAAAAACATAATCAGTATAACCGCCGAAATAAAAAGAAAAATGTATGCTGCCGCAGAATGAATATAATACAATAACAGAAAACCTGCTGCAATAAGCAAAACCGAAACAGCCGCAGCAATATTCAAATCCTTATATTTTTTTATCATTCCAATATATACCCCATTTTACGCACTGTTTTAATAATTTTCGGTTCTTCTGAATTATCTTCAATTTTATCCCTTAATCTTTTGATATAAACCGTAAGCGTATTGTCATTAACAAAAATCCCGTCTATATCCCAGATATTCTCAAGAAGCTGATTTCTTGAAAGCACCCTTCCCCTGTTATTCAGCAAAATCAGCAGCAAGCGGTATTCCATAGCCGTCAGAACCACTTCGGCACCGTTTTTATATACCTTTGCTTCATTTGTATTGATTTTCAGTCCGTGCAATTCTATTATCCCGCTTTTTCCGTTTTCGCTGTTATATCTTCGAAGCACACTTTTTATTCTTGCCATCAATTCATTTACACGAAACGGTTTTGAAATATAATCATCTGCGCCCAGATCAAAACCCATAACAACATTAACCTCATCGTCAAATGCTGTAAGAAATATAACGGGAAAATCGCCATTGTTTTTAATTTCCCGGCACACATCATAGCCGCTTCCGTCAGGAAGTGTTAAATCAAGAATATACAGGCTGAAGTTTTCTTTTGAAATAATATCAAGCGCCTGGCTTACTGTTTTGGCAAGCGTTGTTTCATAGCCTTCCTTTTGCAGGGAATATTCAAGCCCCATAGCAATGGAAGCGTCATCCTCAAGCAGAAATATTTTCATATTTTTCACCTCTGTTTTTATTTTAACATATTTTTTTAAGAAATAAATGACTTTTTTGTAATAAAAAATAAAAGGAATAACTCCCCGCAAGAGTTATTCCCATCAAAGTCCGAAGGAAACCGATAATGCTTCGTTTACTTTTCCCATATCTCCGCCGTCAAGTGCGCCCATTTTTTCACGCAGGCGGCGTTTATCAATTGTTCTTACCTGTTCAAGCAGCACAATGCTGTCTTTTGCAAGTCCACAGTTTCTTGCATCCACCTCTATATGTGTCGGCAGATTTGTTTTATCCCTTTGGCTTGTTATTGCAGCCGCAATAACGGTTGGCGAAAATCGGTTTCCCACGTCGTTCTGTACGATAAGAACAGGTCTTACTCCGCCCTGTTCCGAACCTACAACAGGGCTTAAATCAGCATAATATATATCTCCGCGTTTAACTGTCATATTGCAATCACCTTTGATTTTTCTTTCATATTTATTTTTACCGGTCAAGGTATTTTTTAAACATCATATTCCATTATATGTATAAAAAATTTTTTCTCTTATCGGTTTATTTTCAGAAATGCACATTGTTTTATAAATAAGCATAGAATAATCAGAAAGGAGAAAAAGAAATGGAAAAATATGTTGATATGTTCAATCCTGCTTTTTTAAATAAAAAAAGCCCGGTTTTGCCTCCGCTTCCTTCTGATGCTTCGGTTACAATGGCTTATGTGCCGTTTCAGCAGCAGCCGATTATATATGATGACGAAAAAACAGCTTTGTTTGAGGGAACTTTATTTCCTGAACTTAACAAGCCTTTCACAGGAAAAGGAGTGCGTTTATGACAAGAGAACAAATGCTTTTAAGAGTATCCGCCGCTCAGTTTGCAATGTGGGAAACAAGAGTTTATATGGATACGCACGCTGATAATGCAGAAGCAAGAAAACTTTATGAAAAATATCACCGTCAGTTTGAAGAATTAAAGGCAGAATTTGAAGCAAAATTCGGACCGATAACCCTTGGCGAAAACAACAGCGATGAATGGCTGAAAGACCCATGGCCGTGGGATGCCGACTGCTGATATGCTGCTGTTTTCATAATATAAAAAGCCTTTTCCAAACGGAAAAGGCTTTCATTTTTATTCTTTGCTTTTTTTCTTTTTGGCAAAAATAACAAATTTGCTGAAAAAATAATTCAGAATGACAACGATTACGGCAAGCACAAGCTTTGCAATGATTTTTCCTGTAAATTCAAACCCGAAAATTTCAAACGAAAATTCATCAAATCCCAATTTTTCAACAAACAGCCACAAACCGCCCTCTTCAACAAGCAGGCTGAAAATTCTTGCAGCAAAAAACTCCGGCACTTCCTTAACCAGCACCTTTGGCGCCCAGCTTTTGGAATCAAACACCCACAGCTTATTTGTAATATACGCAAAAACAACCGAAACAAACCAAGCTATTACGTTATTAACCAGATAATAGCTTTCGCCAAGGGCTTTATTAAGCACCCAGTAAACAGCGAAATTTACAACCGTTGTTAATCCGCCGAACACAACATACAAAATCAGCTCTTCATATTTTTTTAAAAGTTCTTTAATCTTCTTCATCATCTTTACCTAAATGCTCTTTCAGTATATATACAGGTCTGTTTTTTACCTGAACATAAATTTTTGAAATATATTCTCCGAGTATTCCGAGACAGAATAGCTGAAGTCCGCCAAGAAGCAGAACAAGCACAACAATGGTTGCATATCCCGGCACGCTGATTCCGAATGCAAGCTTCTGAACCACAACCACTATAAGATATATTACAGAAATCAACGCGGAAAAAAAGCCTATATACGCCGAAAGTTTAAGCGGAAATGTAGTAAATGAAACAATTCCTTCCACAGCATATTTCAAAAGCTTTCTGAAATTCCACTTTGATTCGCCGCTCTCTCTTTCTTCAACCGTGTAAGGTATATATTCTGTATTGAACCCAACCCAACTGAAAATACCCTTTGAAAAACGGTGATATTCTGTCATTTCAAGAATTGCATTAACCATATTTCTTTTCATAAGCCTGAAATCCGAAGCGCCGCTTACGAAATCCACCTCGGTTATCTTATTAATTATTTTATAAAAAGCATTTTTAAACGAAATCATAATCCGGCTTTCCCGACGCTTGTCCTGATAAGCAGTTACACAATCAAGTTCTTCATTGCCGTTCATCACATCAAGCATTTCAAGCACAACCTCGGGGCGCTGCTGCAAATCGGCATCTATAAGACAAACCATATCCCCTTTAGCGGCATTCAGCCCGGCATAAATAGCAGATTCTTTACCAAAATTTCTGCTGAAGGAAAGCACCTGCATTTTGGAATCTTTATTTTCATTATAAAGCTTTCTTAAACGGCTCTGTGTTTTATCCTTGCTTCCGTCATTGACAAAAACAAATTCATATTCAAAGTCTCTGCCGTTAAAGGCTTTATTGGTTTCGGAAAAAAACTTTTCAACATTGCCCTCTTCATTATAACAAGGCACAACAAGAGAAAGAAACATAAGCTACCTCTTTACAAAAATCAATATCGCAACATTGCATTAATGTTACAATAATATAGTTTACCACTTAATGTAAAATATTTCAACACGATATCATAAATAAAATACATAAGACTCCGCAGGCTTTTTAAATAAAATTTTCATCGCCGTAAAGCTGTTTAAAACAGTTTCTGCATTCGCTGTTTATTACACTTTTGCACCATGCCATATTTTCTGTATACCAGTCAACTGTTTTTTTTATGCCTATACCAAATTCCGTTTCGGGATGCCAGCCAAGCTTTTTTTCTGCTTTTGAAAAATCAATACAGTATCTTTTGTCATGCCCCAGCCGGTCTTTAACAAAATCAATCAGTTTTTTGGATTTTCCAAGATTATTCAAAATCATTTCAACCGTTTCCAAATTGCTTTTTTCATTACGGCTTCCGATATTATATATTTCGCCTGCCCTGCCGTTTTGCAAAGCCAAGGCAACTGCACGGCAATGATCTTCAACATAAATCCAGTCGCGCATATTTTCGCCGGTGCCGTAAACGGGAATTGTTTTATTTTCATAAGCCCGGCAAATGGCAAGCGGTATCAGCTTTTCCGGAAACTGATACGGTCCGTAATTATTGGAACAGCGCGAAACCGTTGCATTCAGACCGTATGTTTTATAATACGACAGCACCATAATATCTGCCGCCGCTTTGGAAGCGGCATAAGGTGATGCTGCATTAAGCGCACTTTCTTCATTAAAGCATACGTTTTGGGATTCCAACGGCAAATCGCCGTAAACTTCATCCGTTGAAATCTGATGAAAACGTTTCACCGCATGTTTTCTGCAGGCATCAAGAAGCACTTGTGTGCCGATAATATTTGTTTTAAAAAACAGAGCGGCATTATTTATGGAACGATCCACATGCGTTTCTGCCGCAAAATTTACAACAGCTTCCGGTTTTTCCGATGAAAAAATTTTATCTATTTCCGTTTCATCTGTAATATCCGCTTTACAAAAAGAAAAATTCGGATTTTTCATAACCGGTTCAAGCGTTTTAATGTTTCCGGCATAAGTAAACTTATCAACACAAATAATTTTGTGTTCCGGATAATTTTTCAGCATATAAAAAATAAAATTAGAGCCGATAAATCCGGCGCCGCCCGTAACAAGCATTTTCATAAAGCATACCTCCGATTTATATATTAAAAATTATATAATCGAAATCTGCCAAAGTCAATCCGATATAATATGAATGGCAATATTATTTTTAATACATATTATATAATGAATAATAAATAAGGAGAAATTATATGTTTAGTTATGTAAAAAAACTTCAGTATCCTGTTAATATAAAACACTGCGATCCTGCCGCCGCAAATATAATAATAAGCCAATATGGCGGAACGGGCTGTAAAAAAATATTACTTTTTAAATTTCTGACCAGGTATTTCATTTATATTCTGTGTGTAATAAGCACTTACAGAGGCCGACAGCCTGCTGCTTAAAACCGTTTTATCTTCCTGTGAAAAATCATGGAAGTTCTGAACATCACCGTTTCTTTCAACAAATAAGCAAACAGATAATTTTGCCATAAGGTCACCTCAGTAATACTTACTGCGGCGGCAGCATGTCTTATGAAAAATACAATATAAATGCAAATTTTTTAGCGTTTTTGCATTTTTTCATTACAATAACGTATGCCAAAAGAGATTTTACAGAACAATCTTTATAATATTAAAACAAATATATTATGGCAAAATATATAATTTTGAGAAAAGGAGTATAAGTTATGAACATAAAAATAGGTGCGGCATACATAAGGGTTTCGGATGAACGCCAGGATGAATACTCGCCTGAAAGCCAATTAAAACTTATAAGGGAATACGCCAAAAGCAATCATTATATTATCCCCGATGAATATATATACTATGACGACGGAATAAGCGCCAAAAGCGTGAAAAACAGAATTGCCTTTAACAAAATGATTGCGCTTGCAAAATCCGAAGCTAAGCCGTTTCATGCCATTTTTGTATGGAAATTCAGCCGTTTTGCACGAAATCAGGAAGAAAGCATTGTTTATAAATCACTTTTGAAAAAAAACGGTGTAAGTGTAATCAGTGTTTCCGAACCGATTGTAGATGATGTTTTCGGAAATTTAATTGAACGTATTATTGAATGGATGGATGAATATTATTTAATCCGGTTAAGCGGAGAAGTAAAACGCGGAATGGCGGAAAAAGCATCGCGCGGAGAACCTATGTGCCACCCTGCCTTCGGATACGACCTTATTAACAAAAAATATATTCCCAATGAAGAAAGCAAATATGTTGTTCAGATTTTTGAAAACTATTTAAATGGTATGGGAGAACGGGAAATAGCCCGAATTCTAGCTTTGCAGAATGTAAAAACACACCGCGGCAACCCGCCTGACAAGAGGCTGATTGATTATATACTGCATAATCCGGTTTATATAGGAAAAATACGGTGGTCAACAGACGGAAAAGCGGCATCGGCAAGAGATTATAATAATCCGAATATAATTATTGCAGACGGTATGCATGAACCGATTATTGATGAAAACACATGGAACAAAGTGCAGAAAAAACTTGCTGAAGCAAAGCAGAAATACGGTCATTACCAGCGAAAGGAACAAACGGTTAAGTTTATGCTGAAAGGTCTGGTAAGATGCAGCAACTGCGGTGCAACACTTGTTTTGCAGTCAACAAAATGTCCTTCCATTCAATGTCACAATTATGCAAAAGGTTCCTGCAAAACATCACACAGTCTTTCTGTTGCAAAAGCAAATAAAGCAGTTATTGAAGCACTTGAAAAAGCAGTAAAAACCCTTGATTTTAAAATTGAGCCTGAAATAAAAAAGAATATATACAGCAATATTGATTATCAAAAACTGATTCAAGCCGAAAATACCAAACTGCAGAAAATCAAAGAAGCTTATTTAAGCGGAATTGACACGTTGGAGGAATACAAGCAGTGTAAAGCAAATATACTTAACACTATCAAAAATCTTGAAGCAGATAAGAAAAAGCAGGAAAAAGCCAACAAAGCTATTGATAAAAAAGTATTTTCAAGGCAGATTGTAAATGTTATAGATTTTATCAAATCGCCGGATGTTTCGGAAAAGGCAAAAAACGAGGCACTGCGGTCCATAATAAAAGAAATCACTTTTGTTAAACCTGAAAACCGTTTGGATATTATTTTTTATGTATAAAATATAGAAACAGGCTTCCTTTCCGGCGAAGCCTGTTTAAAATATTTAAATAAACATCTGTCCCGGGCATTTTCGTTTATTTAATGACAAAACTTGACGATAATTATATATATTTGATATAATAAATTCGAAAATTACTTTCGGGTTTATTTTTTTTGCATATGAAATCATATCTTTTTTCATTTAAGAGGACCAGACGGAGAACTTGGAGCGTCGCTGCGGTATCTTTCTCAGCGCTATTCAATGCCGATTCCCGAACTGAAAGGTTTGCTTACCGATATAGGAACAGAAGAACTGGGTCATCTTGAAATGGTTGGCACAATTGTTCACCAGTTAACAAGAAATCTTACGGAAAAACAGATTGAAGAAAGCGGATTTGCACCATATTTTGTGGATCATACAACAGGTGTTTATCCCACTGCCGCAAGCGGATTTCCATGGAGCGCCGCTTCCATTCAGGTTACAGGAGATCCCATTGCCGATTTAAATGAAAATCTGGCAGCAGAACAAAAAGCAAGAGTAACCTATGATAATATTTTACGTTTGGTTGACGATCCTGATGTTCTTGAACCGATAAAATTTTTAAGAGAACGTGAAATTGTGCATTACCAGAGATTCGGTGATTCGCTTCGTTAAACTTGTAAACAGTTTGCATATAGTTTGAAAGATCAGGCAGGAAGGTGAATATAATGAAGAAAATTGCATTGTTTTTATTAACGCTTATATTTACTTCCTATCCGCTTTATGCTTTTTCGGCAGAACCTGATTTTATAAACAATCCCGAATTGTGGTATGAAACAGATACTATCACTACTGTTGAAATAAAAGACGCAAACAAAATAACGGGAATATACAGTTATTACTCAGACACAGCACGCCACAGAATTTTTTTCCGTATCGTTTACGAAGAAATCAGCCTTACAAACGAATACAATGATATAAAGGCAGAATTCAATATATCCAATGAAAATCACAGCTACTGCTTTACGGTCAATGAAAACGGTTTAACGGATAAAAATTCAAAAATAAACAGTGCCTTCACCATTACGCAGAATTTCGGTTTTCCGTCCGAACAGGGCCATGAAATATATCTTGGTATTGAATTCAAAGACAAACAGGATATAAAATGCAATAATATTTTAAGCTTTTCTTTAAATATTAACGGAAACAATTATAATATTTGCAAAGGAATATTTCTTCCCTATTTCATTGAAGAAACAACAAAAACACCAGCCGCTGACGAAAAAACAAGCACATCGGCAGACAATATTACACAACATACAACGAAACAAAATAAACTGCCTGTTTCCGATCAAAAACATTCTGATAAAGAAACGGACAAGACAGCAGAACCGACAACAAAATTCAAGTATATTCCATCCGAAAGTCAGAAACCCGAAAACAGTTTATGGAATTATGAAAACACAAGTTCTGAGGCAGAGGATTTTTCTGATGAGGAAAATGAATATTTTGAAAACGCAGACAATACGGCTTTGCCAAACATAATCATTCCATCGCCGGAAATACAGTCATCCTTATCACCATCTGCAAAAGCATTGATTGCCGGTGCTGTTTTACTGATTGCTGCCGGTTTATCAATTATTATATATTGCTGTTTTAAACCTGCAGCCACAAAACATACGGAATCAGAACATGCAGAAGAAACAACAGATGAATCATAAACACTTAAAAAGAGCGTGCCGAACACGCTCTTTTTTATTGAAACAGACAAAAGAATATATTATAATTATTATACCGTTCTTTACTTTGTCTGTCCGGAACAAATGCATTATCATAAAAACAGTATTACAGCAAAACATATGGCTAAAAAGGAAAATACAACTATGAAAACAGATTTAACAGCTATACCCTACGTAGGTAAAAAAAGCAAACAATCTTTAAACAATATCGGAATTGAATATGTTGAGGACTTGGTTGGGAAAGATCCTGAAGACCTTTATATTAAGGATTGTCTTGCAAAAGGTTTTCAGGAAGACCGCTGCCAGCTTTATCTTTTCAGAATGGCGGTTTATTTTGCGGAACACAAACATTATGAAGAGGAAAAACTGAAATGGTGGTATTGGAAAGACAAGAAATACCCTATAAAATCAGAGGAAATATGAAATGATTGAATACAGAAATATAACAGAAAAAGAGCTGACCATGGATTTATTCAGCAAATTTATACGCCGCCAGGTTGTTACAAAGGTTTGGCGCAGGGAAAACGGACAATGGATTATAAAAGAAGAGCCTTTTATTGATGACTGGACACCTGAAGATTTTGCCTTTGGAATTTCCTGTATAAAAAACACTGTAAAAACAGGCGGTCTGCTTTACGGTGCGTTTTCAGACGGCGCACTGAAAGGATTTGTTTCCGTTGAAGCTGAAATATTCGGTGGCATACATAAATATATGGATTTAACAAGTATTCATGTTTCGGCAGATATGCGTAAAAGCGGAATTGGCAGACAGCTTTTTTATAAGGCAAAAGAATGGGCAAAAGAAAAAGGCGCAAAAAAGCTCTACATTTCTTCGCACAGCGCTGTTGAAAGCCAGGCATTTTATAAAAGCATGGGATGTTCGGAAGCGGCAGTTTATAACAAAGCACATACTGAAAAAGAACCTTTTGATGTACAGCTTGAATGCTGGACATGATACCGGCTTTGGAAACCAGAATGAGGAATATAAAAATGCAGCAGAGATGCTGACCAATGGGGATATAATATTGTGAAAACCATTGAAGCAAGAAGCACATATAATACAGAAGACTGACTTATCATTATCTCAACAGACCATGGCGGTACGGAATACGGTTACGGCGGTCAGTCTGTATTTGAAAGAATGACATGGCTTTCCTGCAATAAAACAATTGATATGAGCGAAGAAAACCTTCCTTTTGAAAACAAATAAAAAATGGCAAAAGCCGCAGATTATGCTTTATACATAGCCTGCGGCTTTCATTTTTTGCTTATATCGTTTTTTTGTAATATGAAATAACACTCATCTGAATCAATTTTCTTCTGTATTTAATACAATTCTTTTTTATGGTTAAAATGTATTCCGATATGCCCAACAGAAAGAAAAACCACCGAAACAATAAGAATAATATTTCTGCCGTAAATACCCAGCAGAAAAAAAGCAATGCACGGCAGTGTTGCCCCGGCAACCGGAATACCAAACAGACTGCTGTAAAAATCAGTCATCGTTTTTCCGCTTTTAAAATATTTTATCCAGTAAACTTCATAAAGAATCATACATATAAAGGAAACTGCCAGCCAAATTGTGTTTACCGACAGATTATGTATATTAAAATCTTTGAATATCAGAACTGTACCTACAACAAACACCTGACCGGCATTTTCAAAAATTTTCAGTATTCTGTTTTCATTTTTTGCATATTTATCATAATCCTGCGGTTTATTTTTTTGTCCATAATAAATTCGGCACAAAAAGCATAATCAGATATATCAGTCCGGCATAGGAAAAACCAAAATTCATAATACCTTTCCTTCCGTTTTACAAACTGAAATCCGGCAGTTCATCAAGCGTTATTACATATTCACTGTTATAGATTTCCTTCAGATGCTGTTCAGAATTTGTATCTGTAAGCCATTCCGTATGCCATGTCATAAAAGAGCACCACGGTATCTGCTTAAACTGTTCAGCAGAAGGTATCAAACCGCATTCATGAAAAATCAAAGGCTTTCTGCCCTCTGTAATTCTGCTGACTATTTTATACAGCCGTTTTTCTGCTCCGTTTTCATCAACCTCATAGCTGTCTGCACCCACAATATCGCAGTATGCGTCACCGGGATACCATTCTGCCGGCTTTCCCTTATAATCCGTGCCGTTATGCGAATAGCCCAAAACCCAGATAAGATTATTTAATTCCAAATCATATGTAAAGTGATTATACATCATAATCCAAAGCTTTTTAAAATATTCGGCGCCGCCTTTTCCCCACCAGAACCATGCGCCGTCAAATTCATGAAACGGTCTCCAAAGCACCGTTACACCCTTTTCCTGAAGGCGTTTCAAAGCTTGGCCGGCATTATCCATATTCTTTATAAATTTCCGATTTTCATCTGTTCCGTCTGTAAGTACTGCATCCCAGTCTGCAATTTCATCATTTTTGCAATTGTCATATGCACCGGTGAATTCACTGCCGCAGTGCCAGCAGATTGTAACCAAGCCGCCTTTATTCCACCAATTCACAGCTCTTTCCACAACGCCGTCAAAGTCATCATTCATAAAATCAAGCCCGCGCATTGCCGGCAGTTTTCCTGTTGCCTTTAAAATATAATCCATTTCATATTCTGTGCTGCCCATCCATGTGGATTCCTGCTGCGCTGCTATAATGCCGTTTTCAAAAGTATCACAAATGTAAGCATAAACCTTTTTCGTGGTTTCATCCGCATTTTTATTACTGAGCTTCATGGCTGTTTTATCCGTGATTGGCATACTGCATGAACAAAAAAATGCAAAACAGCAGAATAAAAGAATACCCTTAAATATTTTCTTCATTATACATCTCTCCTCTCCGCTTCTGTTCTAAAATAAAAATATATTACCGCATTTTCAATTCAATATCCACTTCATAATCTTTATCAATCAAAACAGTGTTGCACCCGTATTTTCTGCACATTTCTAAATTGTAAGTATTTTCTCGAAGCAGTTCTTCTTTTGTTAAATCATCGGAAATACGGCTTTCAATGCAATTTTCATACTTTTTTATATCGTCAAAATGCTTTTCAATATATTCCGCCGTCATAACAAGGCAATAAAACTTTATATTGTTTAGATAATCCTCTGCAAAATCCTTTTCCCAGTCAAACGGAATATAACAGCCCTCCACAATTAAATTTTGCCTGTTCTCAATTGCCGTTTTTACCATTTCCTTCACAATATTCCAAAGATAAGGCGTAAGCTTTTCATCATCATAAACGGTTAAACCCGTGCTGCCGCTTCTGATAAGTCCCATTTTTAAATGATCTATGGAAAAATACGGATATTTATATTTTTCAAGCAGTCTTTGTGCAAGCCTTGTTTTTCCCGTATGCGTTGCACCTGAAATCAGTATAATCAAGCTTTATCACTCCTTTATGTTTAAAACATACTGCAGTTCACGCAGCATTTTTCCGCCGATTGTATCATCCATATATTCACCGCTGTATCTATTCTGTTATACAGAACTACCAATTATCCAGAAAACGATAGCGAAATGCTTCTATTTCATTTGCACAGCGGCATACAGCATTCACCATAGCTAGTGTAAAGGACAAATACTTTACTTTTGTTTTTTTACAAAATCGGTTACATCAACCTCAAATGTAACACAAAAAGCAGGTTCTATACAGTTTTTAAAAACAGCACAGTGCGTAATCCCAGCCATTCATATCTATCGTTTTATATGTTTTTTCCATATCTTTCACCATATACATTATAGTTTCTTTTTACAATATTTCTCTTTTGCATAATCATAGGCTTCCAAAATAAGCGGCTTTAATTGTTCAAAAGTTTGCATGCCGGGGTTCAGCACACATATCCAGCTCATCCATGCATATACCGGATGCGGCATAATTTTATCCGGCTGCGTAAAATCAAAATCCATATTCACAATGCCGCCTTTTGAAGGGCGTTTCGGCACGGTGCCGAACATATTCGTAAAGGTGCGTTTTCGTATTCCTATATTCACACGGTATATGCCTTCTCTGTAAAGGTCTGAACCTTTATCATTTTCGCCGTCTTTTTCTTTAACAGTAAGAATATATATGCCCCGCTTCAGCTTGTTTTCGGGGTTATAAAAGATTCCGCTTTCGCCCCAGCTATTCACCAAAACCGTGCCATATAAATTTTTAAGGCAATAATTCAATATTTCTTCTGATTGCATATCATTAACCTTTTTTATGCTCGGAAAAATAATTTTTCAATATTTTCAAGCTCTTTTCACGCAGAATTCCCGCTGTAACCTTTGGCTGGCGAAAAGAATTTTCAAAAACCACAGCACTGCAATCGCAGCCCTTATTTCCCAGCATTTCTTCCAAGTCATTATTTCCTGCCGAAAAAACAAGCCTGCCAAGATTCAGCCAAACCATTGCACCGCTACACATAAAACACGGCTCGCAGCTTGAATACAGCGTATAATCCCTTAAATCCGTAATGCCTGTTTCGGCACAGAACAGCCGAAGCAAGCCCATTTCCGCATGAAATGTAGGATCGTTTTTTGTATAAATCTGATTTTCATTTGTATAAACGATCTGATTATCTTTCACAAGCACTGCTCCAAACGGCTCATTTCCGTGTTCCGCTGCCAGTGCAGACAGTTCTATTGCTTTTTCCATAAAATATTCATCGTTCATATGTAATACTCCTTTTAACAAACAAAATGCTTTATTTAAAATTAAAATATTCAACTAAATTATATAATAAAAACGCTTTTATGTAAACATATTAAAAAACAGCGCATCCCAAATTGAACCCAATGTATTTTCACCTGTGTTTTACTTTTTTATCGCACGGAATAACACACCCTGCTCCTTCAATATACATTACTGAAAGGAGCAATGAATATATGAGAAAACCGTTTATAAATGAAAAACTAATTTACAGTTATGAAACCGTGCTTGGAAAAAACACAATCGTAATTAACGAATACGCCCCATTGCTTTCCGCTTATGAAATACAGTTAAATAAAACGGATGTAAAAAATTTTCTTGCAGAAATATTTGATAAAAATGAAGAATCGGCTATATGATTGCCATCTACGCCCGCCAGTCGGTTGAAAAGGAAGACAGTATTTCTATTGAATCGCAAATTGAAATGTGCACCTACGAAGCAAGAGGAGAGCCGTTTTTAATATACCAGGACAAAGGTTTCAGCGGAAAAAATACAAACCGCCCCGCATTTCAGCAAATGATGCAGGATATTGTAAGCGGACAAAAAGGAATTATAAAGGTTATTGTTTATAAGCTTGACCGAATCAGCCGCAGCATTCTTGATTTTTCCAATATGATGGATACCTTCGGCAGGCTTGGTGTGGAATTTTCATCAGCAACAGAAAAATTTGATACAGGCACACCTATGGGCAGAGCAATGCTGAATATCTGTATAACCTTTGCCCAGCTTGAGCGTGAAACCACCCAGCAAAGAGTTCGTGACAATTACATAGCCCGCAGTCAGAAAGGCTTTTATATGGGAGGTCCTGTTCCTATTGGATTCAAAAAGACCAACCTTACTATGGACGGCATTAAAACATCTATGTATGAACAAATTCCCGAAGAGACCGAATTAATAACCAAGGTGTTTGAAATGTATGCGGATGTAAATTATTCAAATGAAGATATCGCAAAAACAATTCGTAATATGCCGCCGGAATACAGAAGAAACCGAACGGTTACCAGGGCAAGAATTCAGGATATTATCAAAAACCCTGTTTATGTAAAAGCAGATATAAATGTATATCATTTTTTCAAATCAAAGGGTGTTAAAATAATTAATCCACCCCGGGATTTTATCGGAACAAACGGCTGTTATCTTTACACAGGCAATCAGGAAACAAGAAAACAGACAGATTTATCAAATACAGTTCTGGTAATTGCCCCGCATAAAGGATTTATTCATTCTGACTTATGGATAAAATGCAGAGAAAGAGCGCTTGCCCAGCAACAGATTAAGCGTAACCCAAAAGCGAAAAACACCTGGCTTGCGGGGCTCGTAAAGTGCGGAAACTGCGGTTATGCGCTTGTGCGGAAAAACTATGCCAAGAAAAACAAAAGCTATTTTATGTGTTCTCATAAAACAAATGATAATCTGTGCTGCGGCTGCGGCACAATAAACGCAGATGCATTTGAAAAACTGATTATGCAGAAAATCAAAGCAAAGCTTGCCGATTTAAAAGAATTTGAAATTGCAGAAGTTTCCACCGGAAATTCTGAGATTGAAAAATTAAAGACCAAAATTACTGCCATAGAAAATGAAATTAACGAAACCATTCGAAATGTTGCAGGCGCAAGCGATACCGTTATGGCATATATCAACGAAAACATTGAAAAATTGCACAGTGATAAAATGCAGATTCAGACAGAGATTCAGCAAATCAGCAGATGCAGCTATGCTGCAAATAAAAAAATTATTTGTGATTTTGATAAATTTGATGAACTGCCGTTTGAACGTAAACGCACACTTGCAAATGCGGTAATCAAAAAAATTTATGCAACAAGTGATAAAATGGATATCATTTGGAATATATAAAAACGGTGCAGATTATTTCTGCACCGTTCATTATAATGATTACTTTTTACCATATAATGCTGAAAGCCTTTTTGCATAATATGCAAAGTTTCTCATACTCACCCTAATTTTCGTTTCCATCAATATATGTGTCCACTATAAAATAACAACTCAAAATTGTATTTCCTTTCTCCAAAAACAAATCTTATATATTGCAAATATCCCTAATATTGAGTCTGAATATAAAAAACAGGCTTTGCCTTATGTAATTTATTCCATTCAGATAATCTGTAATCCGGTATGATAAATGAATTGACATCTGCACAAAATTTACTGTAATTGAAAGAACCTTCTGACTGTATAGGAACTTATGATTTTATGAGCTATCGGGTATTTTTCTGCAAGATTGCCGATTTGGTGAAGGATTAAGGCTGTTAACAGATAAATTAAACAGCAAAAACTATTACGCATTCAATCCGGGCTTTGATAAGGGAAGATTGAAAAAATAATTTCGGAAAAACTGCGTCAGCCAATTTTGTAATAATACAGTTTTTTATGAAATAATAAAACAAATAATTAAAAAACAAGCTGTAAAGGCAGACATAAAATAAATTGTCTGTTTCTTTACAGCTTGTTTTTATCTTTTAACGAAGATATTAAAACGATTACTGTTTTTCCTTAATCTGAAGAATTTTATTATAATCTGCCCCTCTGATATGGGCAGGTATGCCGATTTCGTTAAGATATGCGCCGCTTTTTTCATAAAGCATTCCGTTTAATTCAAAGGTATATTTTTTATTTTCATCAAGCCCGGCAAATTTGAGCAGAATTCTTTTTTTATGAAACCTTGTGCCTTTTGCTGCAATAAATACAACACTTTCTGTTTTATCTTTATTGACATACTGGTTCATAAGCACTTCATCTTCATCAAAATCCAAAAGGCGATAAAGATCTCCGAACTGAACAATACTGCGTATCTTTTTGTAAAAAGCTATATTCTTTTTGCATATTTCCAAATCCGCTTTGCTGTATTTCATAAGATTTCCGCCTATTCCAAGCGAACCCTGCATTGCAATATTAAATCTGAAATCAAGCGAAGCAGGCTTATTATACCATGTTATATCCGTAACCCATGCACGCATTGTTTTTATGGGATGAAGCTTTGAAAAACCTTTTTGAATGGTCATTCGGTCTGTTGCATCGGTATTATCACTTGTCCATACCTGATCAAAATGGGAAAGTGCGCCCAAATCAGACCTGCCGCCGCCTGAAGCGCAGCTTTCAAATGCAACATCCGGGTGCTTGTGCTTTAAGCTGTCTACAATATCATAAACCGCCTTAGTATGAAGATACCAAAGCATTTTCGGATTTTCAAGATTTTCGGCTCCCGTTTCGGAAAACGGTCTGTTCATATCCCATTTTATATATTTTATATTATGCTTAGACAGCAAATCATCAAGCACATTAAAAATATATTCCTGCACATCATTTCTTGTCATATTCAGCACAAGCTGGTTTCTGAGCTCATTTGCTTTTCTTGTTTTATAATGATATGTCCAGTCAGGATGGCTTCTGAACAAATCACTGTCTGCATTCACCATTTCGGGCTCAACCCAGATACCGAAATCCATGCCCAAACGATTAACGGTTTTGATAAGCTCATTCAGCCCGTTCGGAAACTTATCCTTATTAACAAACCAGTCACCAAGCCCTGCACGGTCATGATTGCGGTTGCCAAACCAACCGTCATCCATAACAAACAGTTCAACACCTATTTCTGCGGCACGTTCTGCAAGCGCCGTCTGATTTTCACAGTTAACATCAAATTCAACCGCTTCCCATGCGTTATATAAAACCGGCAGCGGCTTTTTATTAAACTGCTTAGGCAGAACATTTTCTATTACAAACCGGCTCATCTGCCTGCTCATTTCTCCAAGTCCTTGGGTGAAACCGCAAAAAACTTTAGGCGTTTCAAATACCCCGCCGCCATGCAAGCTGTATTCAAAATCAAAATCGTTTATGCCAATCAGAACCCTTGTGTTTTTATATAAATCTCTGGAAGCCGACACTTTAAAATTTCCGCTGTAAGCAAGCGATGCAAAATATACATTTCCCGAATTTTCATCCGCATTCTGAAAGGCAATAAAATACGGAGAATTTGTATGACCTGAAATACCTTTTCTGCTTTCAAAAATTAAATTTCCGCCGTTAAGCACATTGTTTGTTTCAATAAACTCTCCGCCCCATGCGCCGTTTGTATTTGTAAAGCAATACGGCTTTACAGATGGCAAAGAAAATTCTGCACTGAATACTTTTTCAAAAACAATGCTTTGCGACCCTTTGTTCTTTATTTCAGCCCACCTTGCAATAATATCGCTGTTTTCAAAAAGCTGATAATGAAGTGTTATTTCAAAAGGATAATATTCATCCGAAAAATGCAGCTTTAAATTGTTTTCGTCCGCTTCATAACCGTTGTATTTCAAATTTATTTCACGGCAGCCGTCTGAAAACTGTGCTTTCATTGCACAATCACGGTACATTGTTTTTCCGAAAGGCGTATATTCCTGTTTTACTTCATCAAGCATAGTATGATTGGAATTTTCATCCCCGGTTTCAAAAAAGCAGTAATCATCCGCACAGCATTTTTTGCCCCAATGAATATGCCGGCTGTTTCCGTAACGATCAATGCCGATAACATAATGTGTATTTTCTGTTTCAAGAACAAAAATATTATTTTTAGTAATGATAACCATAAAGCCTCCGATATCATAATGAATTATATTGCATTTAATATATAATTACAATATAATATACTTATACAAACAAGTCAATCATTTAATTCAATAAAAGCATGGAGGTATAATATGCAGAATATAAATGAAATTAAAGAACAAATCTGCGATGTTTGCCACAAAATGTGGCAGCTTGGATGGGTTGCCGCAAATGACGGAAACGTAAGTGTAAAACTTGAAGACGGTACAATTCTTGCCACGCCGACAGGCATGAGCAAATCCTTTATCACACCGGATAAGCTTGTGCTTCTTGACAGCAAGGGAAATGTGCTTGAAGCTGCCGACGGACTGCGCCCGTCAAGCGAAATCAAAATGCATCTGCGCTGTTATGACAAGCGTGACGATGTAATGAGCGTTATTCACGCACATCCGCCCGGAGCAACAGGTTTTGCCGTAGCGCACAAGGCAATGGATATGTACAATATGATTGAGGATGTTGCGGTTATCGGTGCTGTACCGCTTACACCTTACGGCACACCATCCACAACAGAGGTGCCTGATTCTATTGAACCGTATCTTGAAGAGCATGATGTAATGCTGCTTGAAAACCACGGTGCACTTGCAGTGGGAAGCGATGTAATTACTGCATTCTACAGAATGGAAAGCCTTGAGCTTTGGGCAAAAATCACAATCAACGCAGTGATTCTCGGCGGAAGCCATGATATAAGCAGAGATAATATTCAGAAGCTTATAGACCTCAGAGGATATTACCGTGTTACCGGACGTCACCCCGGCTATAAACTGTTTAACGCTGAAGACAATATGCTTCACAAGAAAGATTAAGAGGTATATATATGCTGAAAGGAATTTCACCTATTCTGCCGCCCGATTTATTAAAAGCATTGGCAGAAATGGGACATAGCGACAGGCTGGTTATTGCAGACGGAAATTTTCCTGCCGAAAGCATAGGAAAAAATTCTGTGGTTATCCGTGCGGACGGGCATGGCGTGCCGGAAGTGCTTGATGCTGTTTTGGCACTCCTTCCGCTTGATTCTTATGTTGAAAATCCTGTTTCATTAATGGCTGTTATGAAGGGTGACACCTGCAAAACACCTGTAATTTGGGATACATACAAAGATATAATAAAAAAACATGAGCCTGAAAACAACGGTATTGAACTGGTTGAGCGTTTTGATTTTTATGAAAAAGCAAAGGAAGCATATCTGATTATTGCAACAGGTGAAACTGCTATATATGCAAATATTATGCTTCAAAAAGGTGTAGTGGTATGAGCAAAACAGTAGTAGCCTTTGACTTTGGCGCATCAAGCGGCAGAGCAATCAAAGCAGAATATGAGAATGGGCATATCCGGTATCAGGAAATCCACCGTTTTGATAATATTCCGATTTATGAAAACGGAAAAATGTGCCACAACTTTAAAATGATTTGCGGAGAAATAGACAAAGCGCTGCAAAAGGCAGGAAAAACAGACAGTCTTGCCTTTGATACCTGGGGTGTTGACTACGGTCTGCTTGACAAAAACGGAAACTTAATCAAATCCCCTGTCCACTACCGTGACTCCAGAACAAAACACGCACCTGAAAAGGTGTTTGAAAAAATCACGCCTGCGGAGCTTTATGCCGAAACAGGAAACCAGATAATGCCCATAAACACTCTTTTTCAACTAACCTGCGAAGAAGAAAAGAATGCAGAAAAGCTTCTTTTTATGCCGGATTTATTTGCGTATTATCTTTGCAGAAAAGCTGTTTGCGAAAAAACAATTGCATCCACTTCACAAATGCTGAATTTAAAAACAGGCAAATGGAGCAATACCGTTTGTGAAAAATGCGGCATAGATGCATCTGTATTTGCCCCTATATGCAGCAGTGCATCCGTTATCGGAGAGAAAGACGGCGTAAAAATTATTGCCGCCGCAGGGCACGACACACAGTGCGCCATTGCTGCAATGCCCTGTGATAAGCATTCAGAGCCTGCATTTTTATCCTGCGGAACATGGTCTTTAATCGGATGTGAGCTTGACGAGCCTGTGCTTACCGAAAAAAGCAGACTTGACGAGCTTTCCAACGAGCTTGGCGCAAACGGTAAAATAAATTATTTAAAAAATATAAGCGGCTTATGGCTGATTCAGGAAACACGCAGAGCATTAAAAAGAGCCGGATTTGATTATTCCTATAACGACCTTGAAATGCTTGCAAGAAAAGAAACGCCGTTTGCCTGCTTTATTGATCCTGACGACGAAGCATTTGCATCCGAAGGGGATCTGCCTGAAAGAATCAGGGAATACTGCCGAAAAACAAACCAGCAGATACCTGAAACCACAGGTGCTGTTATTCGCTGTATTTATGAAAGCCTTGCAATGAAATACAGATATGCAATGGAACAAATCAGCGAAAACACAGGAAAAACATTTAATGTGCTTCATCTTCTGGGCGGCGGAACAAAGGACAGCTTCCTTTGCAGTATGACTGCCGACAGCCTTGGATTTGACGTTGTTGCAGGACCGACCGAAGCAACAGCCTTGGGCAATATTATTTTGCAGCTTATTGCGCTTGGAGAAATAGACAGCATTAAAACGGCAAGAGAAATAATCAGAAAAACCGAAAAAGTAAAAACCTATAAACCTGTTCATCACACTGAATGGCAGGCAGGATATGAAAAATACATAAAAACGGTTTTTAATTCTTAATTAACGGAGGTAAAATTTATGAATTATCCAAAAATAGGCATTCGCCCTGTAATAGACGGAAGATGGGGCGGCGTAAGAGAAAGTCTGGAAATGCAGACGATGGGAATGGCACAGGCCGCAAAAGAACTGATTGAAAGCAATCTTTTCTATCCGGACGGAACAGCCGTTCAATGCGTGATTTCAGATACAACCATCGGCGGCGGTGCCGAAGCGGCAAAATGCGCCGAACAGTTTTCAAAAGAAAACATTGTTGCCACACTTTCTGTTACACCCTGCTGGTGCTACGGTTCTGAAACCTTTGATATGGACCCGAATACCATTAAGGCTGTATGGGGCTTCAACGGAACAGAAAGACCCGGCGCCGTTTACCTTGCAGCCGTTATGGCAGCATATGCGCAAAAGGGACTTCCTGCTTTTTCCATTTACGGTCACGATGTTCAGGATATGTCAGACAAATCCGTTCCTGCCGATGTTGCAGAAAAAATTCTTCGCTTTGCCCGTTCCTCTGTTTCTGTTGGCTGGATGAAAAACAAAGCCTATGTTAATTTGGGCGGCATTGCAATGGGTATTGCAGGAAGCTTCTGTGATGCCGATATGTTCCAGAAATATTTTGGAATTCGTGCCGAATGGGTGGATATGACGGAAATTGTGCGCAGAATAACACTTGGCATTTATGATGAAGAGGAATATGAACGTGCATTAAAATGGGTTAAAGAAAACTGCAAAGAAGGCTTTGACTGCAATGCAGGCAAAAATCTGCCGGAGGTTATTACAAAATCAAAGGTTGTTCCGGCTGATAAGGATTGGGAATTCATCACGAAAATGACTATGATTATGCGTGATATTCTTTACGGAAACAAAAAGCTGGACGAAATGGGATGGCATGAAGAAGCACTTGGCAAAAACGCCATTGCAGGCGGCTTCCAGGGTCAGAGAAACTGGACGGACTGGCTTCCGAATGCAGACTTTTCAGAAGCAATTATGGCGTCAACCTTTGACTGGAACGGAAGAAAAGCGCCAACACCTTTTGCTACCGAAAACGATACATTAAACGGTGTTGCCATGATGCTTGGCACTTTAACAACCGGCACTGCGCCCTGCTTCCATGATGTTCGCACATACTGGAGTCCCGAAGCATGCGAACGTGTTACAGGCATGAAGCCGGACGGCATTGCAAAAGACGGATTTATTCACCTTATCAATTCAGGCGCAACCGCACTTGACGGCAGCGGCGCTTCAAGAAACAGCAAAAACGAGCCCTGCATGAAACCATTCTGGGAAATGACGGATGAAGACATTAAAGCCTGCATAGACGCCACAGACTGGTGCAGAGCCAACTATGAATATTTCCGCGGCGGCGGCTTCTCAAGCCACTTCAGATGCCGTGCAGAAATGCCTGTTACCATGCTTCGTGTAAATATTGTGGACGGCATTGGTCCTGTTTTACAGCTTGCAGAGGGCTATACGGCTGATTTGCCGGATCAGATTCACAACACCATTGATGTAAGAACGGACAGAACCTGGCCAACAACCTGGTTTGCACCGAGACTTACAGGAAAAGGTGCATTTAAGGATGTTTACAGTGTTATGGCAAACTGGGGCGCTAACCACGGTGTAACGGTTTACGGCCATGTAGGTGCTGACCTTATTACACTTGCATCCATGCTTCGTATTCCCGTAAACATGCACAATGTGCCTGAAGAAAAAATCTTCCGTCCGCACGCATGGGCAGCTTTCGGCACCGAGGATACACAGTCGGCAGACTACCGTGCATGTGAAAACTACGGTCCGCTTTATAAATAATGACAAGAAAACGGTGATTTGCAATACATTGCAAATCACCGTTAATTTTTAATCTATGGAATATGCTGTTTTTCTTTCACATACCCTATATAAGAAAGAGAGCGATATTATGAGAACTGTACCGTACAACAGAAACTTAGCTGTATCCTATGCCGAAAAATGGGCATACGAAAGAAACCCTTTTTACTATGATTTTGACGGCATCGGCGGCGACTGCACCAACTTTGCATCACAGTGCCTTTATGCAGGGTGTGAGGTTATGAACTATACTAAAGACACCGGCTGGTATTATATCAGCCCCAATGACAGGGCGGCCGGCTGGAGCGGCGCTCAGTATTTCTATAATTTTATAACACGCAACACAGGTATAGGTCCTGCTGCCGTAAGCGAAAATATAGAAAACCTTGAAATCGGCGATTTTATTCAGCTTCATAACGGAACAGAATTTTACCACACACTGATAATTACAGGCTTTGAAAACGGTGAACCGCTGATTGCCGCCCATACACGGGATGCCTATATGACACCGCTCAGCGTGTATACATTTGCCAGTCCGCATGGCTTGCATATAACCGGAATTCATGTTTACTGATTCATATCAGTTATTTTCAAAATAACCCTTGTATTGAATTTGATAATCACTCTTTGGAAACAGATATTTATATAAATCAAGAAAATAATCATCTGTCATACTTGCTATGTAATCCACCACTATCTGATGTTTATCTTCTTCTCTGTAAGATATTTTGCGCTGATAGAACGCATTTTCAATTTTATTTATATGATGCGTAAATATTTTTGAAGATTGTTTATTATTTTCAATATCTGAAAGAAGTTTATTATAAAGTTTAAGCATCATCGGCTTTATTGTTTCATTATACTGCCTTTCAATTGCTTCGTTTTTATAAATGATTTCAAAATTACGTTTTTTCACCTCGGCAAGCGCATTATAGTGCGCTTCATCAAGCATAATATAATTCTTTCCGTAACTGTTTTCAATAATATTAACCACAAGATTATTTATAATTTCGGCATTCATTTTACCTATGGCAGTATCCTCAAAATCATAATCTTCGGGCAGAATTTTAGCACGCACGGCATCCTGTCTGTCCTTGCCGAGATATGCAATCATATCGCACACACGTACCACACAGCCTTCAAGAGTAGACGGCATAAGATGCTTATTGTAAGAGATATCCAAATTGCATTTTTCAATTTCCGAATCAAGCTCGTCAAAGCTGTTCATGGCCTTCGGCACATATTCACTGCATTCAAATTCGCCGTTATGGCTTATAATTCCGTTTAAAGTCTGTAAAGACAGATTAAGCGGATAAATAGTATCAAGCACACGGGCAGAATGAATGTTATGGGAAAAATATCTGCCTGTTTTTTCATTGTAAATCTCATTTAAAAAGCGTTCGCCGGCATGCCCGAAAGGCGTATGTCCTATATCGTGACCAAGAGCAATTGCTTCAATAAGATTCAGATTTAATCCAAGAACTGCACCTATATTGCGGGCAATCCGTGATACAAGCTGAACATGAATGGCACGGTGGCTTATATCATCATTTTTATAAAATGAAAACACCTGTGTTTTATCCTGATAACGGTTATAAAAGGGACTGTTTATAATTTTTTCAATATCCCTAACCGATGCACTGCGCCATAATGACGCTTTGTCACGGCTGCTGTCACGGCGGATAATGTTTTGTTCATCAAAAGCAAGATTATAATTTACATTATTTTCTCTGTCATATTCAATTTTTTTCTGCAAACTTTCACTTAATTTTTCATATTTATACTTTTTCATAATAACACCGCCTTTATTATTTATATAATAACATATTCAAGCAGGTATTTCCATAATACACTTGCTTTAAAAACAAAAATAATATAGAATAGAATTAAAATATTTATTATTTTAAGGGGTATTTTTATGAAAATTTTAAAAAAAGCGGCAGCGGTTATTATGAGCTGCACAATGCTTGCCACCGCGGCAATGCCCGGCACGGCACTTGCAGAAACAACACAGAAAAACACGGAGGAAACAATGGAGCTTAAATTTAATGAAAACGGTGAATTCAAAATTCTTGCAATTGCAGACACGCAGGATACAGATAAACCGCAGAAAGAAATGCTTGAAATCTTAAACAACGCTCTTGACAGCGTTAAACCAGATTTGGTTGTTTTTCTCGGAGATAATACTGCAGGATGGTGGAAAGGTGTTACAAAAGAAAAAACAGCCACAGCCATACGCAAGCTGATTGAACCTGTTGATGCAAGAAAAGTGCCGTTTGCAATTGTATTCGGAAATCATGACCACGAAGGATTATCACATAAAGATAACGGAATGACCGAAGAGGAAGCAAAGGAATTTATGCTTTCTGTTTATCAGGAATTCCCCACCTGTCTCGCAATTGAAGGCGAGGAGCTTACAGGATGCGGAACATACAATCTTTTAATTAAAGACCATACGGGCACAAAAGATATTTTTAATCTTTGGATGATGGATTCCAATCCGTATTATGAAAACGGCTACGGCTTTGTTCAGCCCGATCAGAGAGACTGGTACATAAAAACCTCAAATGCACTTAAAGAGACAAACGGCGGCGTGCCGATGCCCTCTCTTCTTTTCCAGCATATTGCTGTACCTGAGGTTTATGAACTTGCAGAATCTTCCGATTCAAAGGCAGACGGATATGTTCACGGCAATACTGCTATGTTTAAAGATAAATACTGGAAGGCATCTTCCGACATTCTTCAGGGCAGTTTCGAAGAGGGTCCGTGCCCTGCCGATATCCAGCATGACCAGTTTCAGACATGGAAAGACCAGGGTGATATAATCGGCGCATTTTTCGGACATGACCATCCGAATGATTATCTTGGCGAACTTGACGGAATTAAGCTTGGTGCGGTTCCCGCTGCAGGCTATTACAGCTACGGCTGGAAGCACGGCGCAAGAACAATAACACTGAAAGAAAATAATTTATCTGATTTTGAAACAGAGATTCTTGAAGCTGATGATATTCTCGGGTATGAAGTGAAACCAACTTACAAAAACAAGCATGGCTATTACGAATATAAAAATAAATTTTTGCCTGCAGTAATAGGCGGTTCTGCCGGAGCAGCAGTTTTAACCGCGGCCATTGCCGGAATTGTTTTACTGATTAAAAAGAAAAAATCCAAATAAATATAAAGAAAACAGCGCAGATGAATCTGCGCTGTTTTTTATGAACATAAAATTCTCACTGCTTTTCCGCTGTTTTTTTATGCCATGAATATTTATGGCAATGCGGACATTTCATATATCTTTTTCGCCCGCTGTGAGGTGCAAACAAAAACGGCATAATATTGGGAACATATTTGTAACAACATTTTCTGCATTCATAATATCCTGCATCTCTTTCAAGATAAAGTGCAAAAAACAAACATACTGCAAATATGAAACCGCCGGTTAAAACAACCGTAATTTTCATTGCCGGCTTCATTTCTGCAATAATACTTACAAAAATCACCAGCAGAAGAACGGCTATTCCTATCACACCGAAAACCACTTCAAGCATCAGCTTCTTTTTTGTTTCTTTTTCTTCAAATTTTCTGAATTCAATCAGATTTTCTTCCGCTTTTTTATTATATTCATCCATATCCAATCTCTCCCCGCTTAACAGTTCATTAACCGTTATACCCAATACACTGCACAACACCGGCATTATGGAAATATCCGGCATAGATTTTCCCGTTTCCCATTTAGATACTGCCCTGTCGGTAATATGAAACAATTCGGCAAGTCCAGCCTGCGTAAGTCCTTTCTCTCTGCGGCATTGTGCAATAAATTTTCCGCTTTTTTCCTGATTCATGATTCGTCCTCCTTCAATAATTATATTACTGTTTTATTACTCCAAAGTACACGAACTGTCGGTTGAGTTGAGAGATTTTTATAAAAGAATACCTGCCGTTTTCAAAACAGCAGGTATTTTAGGCAAACAATTATTTTATTCTGTTCATTGCAGTTGAATGCATTGCAAAACGAAGCACGTTTTTAGCACAATACTGCATTTCTCCAAGCGTTATGCCATCCGCTTTACCATATGTTTTAAGCAGTGTACCGTCACTTTTATGCTTTCCGGTTCTCTTTCCGCCGGGCATAAGAACATCCACACACGCTCTTACGCGGTAAGCATTATCCTTCATATTCGGGAATTCGGGGGATTTTCTGTATCTCATCCACCAGTCGGTAATAATACATCCGTCAAATCCCCATTCGCCGCGAAGAATGGTTCTGCAAAGTTCATACTGATAATGGCCGAATACGCCGTTTATTTTATTATACGATGTCATAATGGTTTGAGGCTTTGCCTCTTTTACGCAGATTTCAAAACCCTTTAAATAAATTTCTCTTAACGCTCTTTCAGAAAGCCTTGAATCGTTCAGATTTCTGCAAAATTCCTGATTATTGCACGCAAAATGCTTAGGACAGGCTGCAACGCCTGTTTTCTGAAGCCCCTTTACGGCTGCCGCCGCAATTTTTCCTGTTAAATACGGATCCTCGGAATAATATTCAAAATTTCTGCCGCAAAGCGGATTTCGGTGAATATTCATACCCGGTGCCAAAAGAACATCGCTCTTTCTGTCTATCATCTCATTTCCGACTTTTTCATAAAGCGCTTCCACAAGTGCTTCATCATATGTGCACGCAAGTAGTGTACCGATAGGAATTAAAGAACAACTGCTTTTTAAACGTATTCCCGATGGTCCGTCTGTGGTAGTAACAGCAGGAATGCCTTTTTCACGAAGCGACGGAAGAACACCGGCAAAAATTCCGGCATTTCCCTCTGCCCCAAGAGGATGACCCATAATATATGCGCCGCGGCTTATTGCTTCAAGTTCATCCAAATCAAGCTGGGCAGCAAAATCATCCATGCTTATTTTTCCTGCTTTGACATCAGATAATTTATATCCCTTGTCTCCGCTGTAATCAACACCTTTTGGCAGATTGGTTAAAATAATATCCTTTAATCTTGTTGTTGCTGTGCTTACAGGTTTTTTGGATATAATTCTTGTTCCGTTCTGCTCAACCGCAGTAAAAACATCAAAACCTTTCTTTGGTGCGGCAGTTTCCGAAAGCTGTTCAATCACGGCTGTTTCTGCCTGGCTGTATGTATAAACCGATTCTGCTGTTCTTACATCACTACCGATATAAAAACCGTATTCGCCTTTTTCTATTACATAAGCCGATTTATTGCCTGTTCTGCCGCTGTCGTCATAGGAAGCCAGACTTTCCATTGAAACAAAAACAGAAAGCTGTTCTTCTTCATTCGGTGCAAGCTCCTTGGTTTTTGCAAAGCCTGCCAAAATACGTGAAGGATTGCCAAGCATTCCGCAGGGTTTTTCAACATATATCTGCACAACCTCTTTACCGCTGTATTCCGTTCCGGTATTTTTAACGGAAATTTCAAATTCAAAACCTGCATCCGCTCCTTGTTTTGACATACACTTTATTTCAAAATCTGTATAGGACAAGCCGAAACCAAAAGGATAAAGAACATGTTCCGGATAAAAAGATTCAAACCAGCGGTAGCCCACATAAATATCTTCTTCATAATTGTTAAATGCTTTTGCGCCAAAGGATTTGGAGGACGGATAATCCTCATAGCTGAAAGCAATTGTATCCGTCAACTTTCCGCTTGGGGAAACTGCGCCCGAAAGCAAATCTGCGGCAGCATTTCCGCTTTCCATTCCGCCCTGCCATAAAATGAGAACCGCTCCTATTTTTCCGCCGAAATCATTTACAAAGCTTAAATCAATAATACTGCCTATATTCAGCAGCACCACTGTTTTGCTGAAATGTTTTGTAACAAGCGAAAGTAAATGTTTTTCAGAATCATTAAGATAAAAACTGCCTTTTTGAAGAGCATTTTCGCGGTCTTCACCGGAGGATCTGCCGATTGTTACTACAGCGCAGTCAGATGCTTCAGATGCTCTTTTAACAGTTTCCTCATCAATCGGCATATCAGGATAACACCGCGGCCAATGACCCCAGTAGCCATGATCTATCGGATTTTTTTCATTCCATTCCCTATATATTTCCAACAATTCAGTGTTAAGTGTTAAACCTTTACACAATTTGATTCCTTCAACCAAATTCACTGCATACGGATTATTTACATCACCGCCGGAACCATAGCCCGTATAAAACCATTCAAACTGATTTCTTCCGAAAAGAGACACAGTTGTGCCGCTTTTCAACGGAAGTACCTGTTCATTTTTTAAAAGCACAGCGCCTTCAGCAGCGGCCTTTCTTAAAATTTCAGGCATACCGGGCGTGATAATTTTCGGCATGGATGCTCTGTCCTGCGCACTGTCCTGTGACAAGCCGGTTACTTTACTTACAATTTTTGTTACACCGGTTACGAGTTTTGTTTTTAAAGACATAGAATTCACCCTTTCGCAATCTGTTTTTATTTTAACATAAACAAAATAAATAATAAACTGTTTTTTGTAAAAAAATACACAGAAAATCTAATAACTTGACTTGAAACGCAGCATATTATACAATAATAATATACTTTAAGTTTTTATTGTTAAATAATCATTACACATAAAAAAAGCGGAGATACCAATGGTTTATTCATAAAACATTCCATAAATTTTGGAATCTTTAAAAATGCAAATATTGTATATAAGTTTAAGATGATAGTTAATAGTGAAAATATCATTTGCTGAAAACAGCAGGAAACGGAGGCTATTATGAAAAAAAAGTTTTTTGCATTTTTATTTGCATTGCTTTTTCTGCTTGCTGACCAATGGGCGTATTTGCCGCAGATGCAGTAGAAAAAAACAGCGCCATCAGCAGACAAAGCAGAGCTGTTGAACAGCTTCAGGCATTCCGCGGCCGGTTTAATGATGAAGAATACGGCGGAGCATATATTGATGAAAACAATCAATTGGTTATTAAATTGGTTTCAGATGATGACGCACAGTCTGCATATATAAAAAGAGTAAATTTAACAGATAATCTATTTTCAAAAAATAAAATTAAAATAGAGTATGCCGATTACAGTATGGATTATTTAAAGAAAATTCTTGACGAACTTATGCCGTTTTTAGAAGAAGCGGACTTGATGGGTGCCGGCATAGATATGGAACATAACTGTATCATTATGGATGCATCTGCCGGTGTTGATGCAGACAGCATTAGAAAAGTGTTGTCAGACCATATAGCAGAAGTACCTGAAATCAGTCAAAAAATTTATGATGAAGATTTGTTTGTAATTCAAGAAACAGAACTGTCTTTGCAAAATACCGCAGATGGAATCTGCGGTATTTTATATTAGTGATAAGATATATTTATGGATTATAATTTCTATTAAAAAGAGAGGGTGAAAGCACCCTCTCTTTTTATTAAACTGCAACGATATTTACAAGCTTACCGGGAACATAAATTTCCTTTTTAATTGTTTTGCCCTCTATTGCAGCAGCAATTTTTTCATCTGCTTTTGCAAGCGCTATTACTTCTTCCTTAGGCATATCAACCGGAATAGTAATGCGGGAGCGCACCTTGCCCATAATCTGAAGAACGATTTCCACACTGTTTTCCACCGTTTTTTCCTCATCAAATTCAGGCCATTTTGCTTCATTTGCCATTCCACCGAATTGCATAATATCCCACATTTCTTCTGTAATATGCGGTGCAAACGGATTTAAAAGAATTGTAAGTGTTTTCAGCTCGGCCTTTGTAATGCTTCCCTTTTCATAAATTTTATTTATAAGTGCCATCATAGCAGCGATTGCGGTATTGCACTTCAGATTATCAATATCTTCCGTAACCTTTTTAATTGTTTTATGCATCAGCGCTTCAAGTTCACTGCTGTAATGATCACCGTCAGCAACCATTTCCTGTAAGTTCCAGAAGCGTTCCAGAAAACGCTTGCATCCCTTAATGGAATCTGAATTCCACGGAGCCGCCTTTTCAAAATCACCGATAAACATTTCATACAGACGCATGGTATCTGCGCCGTACTGATTTACAATTTCATCGGGATTTACTACATTACCGCGTGACTTGCTCATTTTTTCGCCGTTTTCACCAAGAATCATGCCATGTGATGTACGCTTCTGATAAGGTTCTTTTGAAGGAACAACGCCAATATCATAAAGGAATTTATGCCAGAAACGGCTGTAAAGAAGATGAAGCGTTGTGTGCTCCATACCACCATTGTACCAATCTATCGGAGACCAGTATTCAAGTGCTTCCTTGGAAGCAAGCGCCTGATCATTATGCGGATCCATATACCGAAGGAAATACCAGGAAGAGCCTGCCCACTGCGGCATAGTATCTGTTTCTCTTTTTGCCTTGCCGCCGCAGCACGGGCATTCGGTATTTACCCAATCAGTAATTTTTGCAATCGGTGATTCACCTGTATCTGTCGGTTCATAGGATTCAACATTCGGGAGTTCAAGCGGGAGCTGATCTTCAGGCACGGGAACATAACCGCATTTTTCACAATGAATAATCGGAATCGGTTCACCCCAGTATCTCTGACGGCTGAACACCCAGTCGCGAAGTTTAAAGTTTACTTTTTCTTTGCCCTTGCCTTCCTGAGTAAGCCATTCAACCATAGCTTTTTTGGCTTCTTCAACAGAAAGTCCGTTTAGAAAACCGCTGTTGACAAGTGTTCCTGTAGCACAGTCTGTAAAGGCTTCTGCCTGTACATCACTTCCGCCTGCAACTACCTCAATAATAGGCAAATTAAATTTTTTTGCAAATTCCCAGTCACGGGTATCATGGGCAGGCACAGCCATAATTGCACCGGTGCCGTATGACGTAAGAACATAATCTGAAATAAATATCGGAATTTCCGTATCATTAACAGGATTGATGCCTTTAACACCGCAGAGCATAACACCTGTTTTATCCTTATTCAGTTCTGTTCTTTCAAAATCACTTTTATGCGCCGCCTCATTCTGATAAGCGCGAACCTCTTCAAGATTTTCAATCTTATCTGCCCATTTTTCAATAAGCGGATGTTCCGGCGAAATAACCATATATGTAGCACCGAAAAGTGTATCACATCTTGTGGTATAAACCGTTAATGTATCTCCAAGTGTTGTCTTAAAGTCCACTTCAGCGCCTGTACTTCTGCCAATCCAGTTTCTTTGCTGAACCTTAACACGGTCTATAAAATCAACATCATCCAAATCTGCTGCAAGGCGGTCTGCATATTCTGTGATTTTAAGCATCCACTGACTTTGATTTTTTCTGATTACTTCTGAACCGCAGCGTTCACAAACACCGTTTACAACTTCTTCATTTGCAAGTACGCATTTGCAGGAAGTGCACCAGTTAACTGCCATTTCTTTTTTATATGCAAGCCCTTTTTTGAAAAGCTGAAGAAAAATCCACTGTGTCCATTTATAATAAGATGGATCTGTTGTGTTGATTTCTCTGGTCCAGTCAAACGAAAAACCAAGAGACTGAAGCTGTTCTTTAAAATGAGCAACATTTTTCTTTGTTACTTCAGCAGGATGAATATGATTTTTAATAGCGAAGTTTTCGGTTGGCAAACCAAAAGCGTCCCATCCCATAGGATAAAGCACATTATATCCCTGCAGTCTTTTCTTTCTTGCAACAATATCAAGTGCTGTGTAAGAACGCGGATGTCCTACATGAAGCCCCTGACCACTTGGATAAGGAAATTCCACAAGACAGTAGAATTTAGGAAGCGAATAATCCGATTTCGCCGCAAAAGTATTTTGGCTGTACCATACATTCTGCCATTTTTTTTCAATGTCTTTAAAATTATAATCCATATATTAATCCTCCAAAAGTTTTTCTGTATCCAAAATATCTCCGTCTTCCCAAAGATGCTCCAGCTTGAAATACTGCCTTTGCTCCTTATAAAAAACGTGAATTACCACTGTTGAAAAATCAAGGCATATCCAGCCGGACTGCCTGCCTTCTATATGATGGGGCTGTTCGCCGCATTCACCAAGCTTATATTCAATTTCGTCGGCAATTGCCTTAACCTGTGTTGAGGAATCACCTGTAACAAGAACAAAATAATCAGCCAAAACAGATATATCTCTTATACCGATAACCTGAATATCCTGCCCCTTTTTACTGTCTGCCGCTTTAACAGCAATTTTTGCAATATCAAGTGAATTCATAAATTTATTCCTTTTCTTTCATTTTTTCAAGTATGGAATTGTAACATTCCAGCGTATCTGGATGAATAAGCATCGTCTTTTCCGATAAATCCTTTATTGTATATTTTAGAGAATACAGCATAGCTTCATCCAAACTGTGCTGTGCCTTTTCACGCATTACAGAAACATCGGGATAACATCTGTCTGCCGATATAAAATCCGCAGTATACAAAACCTTTTGCAAAAGCGTCATATCACGCTTTCCGGTTGTATGATATCTTATTGCACCCAATATATCTTCATCTTCTATTCCGAGTTCTATGCGGCAATATGCTGCACCCGACATTTGATGAAGCACCTGTTTATTAAGAGATTCAAGCACGGTTATTTTCTCACCATTATGCAAAATGTATTCACGCTGAATTTCTGCACGTTCCTCTTTCATTATATCGTGAAGTAAGCCCGCTGTATAGGCTTTTTCACAATTTGCACCATATTTTTCTGCAAGCTGAAAGGCCGCTTCAGCCACATTCAAAGAATGAATGAAACGCGGCTCTGATAATCGCTTTCTAATTATATCTGCATATTCATCCTTATTATACAACATAAAGCTCCTTATTTCTGATATAATGATAAACCTTTTCGGGCAAAAGATTAGAAACATCTTTTCCGCATTTTAATTTTGCTCTTATTTCACTGCTTGAAACCACAACCGGTGCAAAATCCGCAAGAAAATAATTGGATTTTCCCTTCAAAAGAAACTCAGCGAATGCCGATATTTTATCACGCTTGTTTTCTTCTCTTGCTGCAGTACAGAGCACAACCTGCGAAAGAATTTCCTCATATTTATACCATTTATCAAACGATAAAAATTGATCTTCGCCTATTATAAGAAACAGTTCATCATTCTCATAATTCTTTCTTAATTGCGTTATTGTATCAAAGGTATAGCTTTTTCCTTTTCTTTGAAATTCAATATCAGAAACCTCAACCTTATCCATATCTTCAAACGCAAGCAGAAGCATATTCATTCTATCTGCTTCATCTGCCAGTTCTGCGGCTGTTTTATGAGGCGGAACTGCAGTGGGAATAATCAGCAATTTATCCAGGGAAAGGCTTTCAAGATAGCTTTTCGCAAGATTTATATGCCCTTTATGAACAGGATTAAACGCTCCGCCGAAAATTCCGATTCTCAACGCCTTGTTCCTCTGTCCGCCTTACTGTATTTTGCCCACGGATGTGCTTCTTCATACTCACGCTGACGCTGGCGAAGCCCTTTGATTTTTACCTTTTTCTTAGGCACTTTTTTCCCGGAAGCTTTAAGCCGTTCTGCTTTTTTTGTATTTATTTTTTCCTTATCTGCCTTGCGGTAAATAACAATCACACCGCCTATAACCTGAATAACATCCGCATCAAGCCTTTCAGCCAGCTTATCTGCGAATTCTCTTGGGTTTTCAGGTGCCGTTTCAAGATGAACACGAATTTTTAAAAGCTCACGCACATCAAGCGCATCATCAATCTGCGAAACAAGATTATCTGAAATTCCCTCTTTTCCAATCTGAAAAATAGGTTCAAGCGGATTCGCTTTTGCGCGAAGCGCAGCTCTTTCTTTTGATGTCATATTGTTTTCTCCAATTCTTTCGTTAAAAGCCTAAGCGCATTGCCCCTATGGCTTATTTTATCCTTTTCTTCAGCCGAATATCTGCCGAATGCTTTTCCGTTTATTATAAACAGCGGATCATATCCAAAGCCTTCATTTCCGTCTCTTTCAAAACCGATATTGCCATGGCATTCTCCCCTTACGGTAATTTCCCTGCCATCCGGAAAAACACAGCAAATAGCACAAACGTAATAAGCTGTTCTTTCTTCCATTGGCACACCGCTCAATTTTTCAAGCAGCAAATCATTGTTTTGTTCATCATTTCCGTGCCCGCCCGAAAATCTTGCAGAATAAATTCCGGGCGCACCGTCCAGATAATCCACACAAAGTCCGCTGTCGTCTGCAATTGCCGGCATATTCATAACTTCACAGGCTGAAACAGCCTTAATTCTTGCATTTTCCTCAAAAGTGGTTCCGTTTTCCTCAACATCGGGAATTTCTTTTCCAAGCATTTTTGCCGTTACCACATTTATACCGAGCGGTGAAAGTATACGCTGCATTTCCGCCAGTTTTTTCATATTATTTGTTGCCAAAATAAAATCCATATTCTTATTCCTCATTATCAAAAAGTCCTGCCGCAAAGGCATCTGCATCAAACGGCTGCAAATCATCAATCTGTTCGCCCACGCCCACAAATTTAACCGGCACATCAAGTTCGTTGTTTATTGCAAGAACCACGCCGCCCCTTGCTGTTCCGTCCAGCTTGGTTAAAACAATTCCTGTAATACCTGCTGCTTCTTTAAAGTCTTTTGCCTGATTAACGGCATTCTGACCTGTTGTGGCATCAAGCACAAGAAGCACTTCTTTAGACGCATCCGGCAATTCTCTTTCAATAACACGGCTGATTTTATTAAGCTCATCCATAAGATTTTTCTTATTATGAAGTCTGCCCGCTGTATCAATGATAATAACATCCGCATTTCTTGCTTTGCCCGCCTGAATTGTATCAAACACAACCGAAGCAGGATCGGAACCCTCAGCAGATTTTATAAGGCTTACATCTGCTCTGTCTGCCCACACCTGAAGCTGTTCAATTGCAGCTGCACGGAAGGTATCTGCCGCGCCGAGAATTACACTTCTGCCCTGCTCTTTCAAGCGTAATGCCAATTTACCGATTGTGGTGGTTTTTCCTACACCGTTTACACCGATAACAAGAATAACAGAAGGTTTTGTGCGAATTTTAAGATAGCTTCCGCCCCATACAATACCTGAAACAATGTCTTTCAGTGTTTCACGTACCTTTTTTACATCCTTAATTTTATCATTTTCTATTTTTTCTTTCAGGCTTTTGATTACCTTTTCCGCTGTAGGAAAACCAACATCACCCATAATCAGAATTTCTTCAAGTTCTTCAAAAAGCTCGTCCGTAATTTCATCATAAGATTCAACTACATCCGCAATCTGTGCAGTAATGCCCTGTTCTCTTGTTTTTCTTAAACCTTTTCTGAATTTATCAAATAATCCCATAATTGCTCCTAAAATACATTATGTAATACTTATTCAAGACCCATCTTTTCAGCAAGTTCGGCACTTTGAAGTTCAAGCAGCTTTGAAACGCCTTTTTCCTGCATTGTAACGCCGTAAAGAACATCTGCCTCTTCCATAGTGCCGCGGCGGTGTGTAATAGAAATAAACTGCGTATCATCCGTCATTTTACGCATATATTTTGCAAACCGCTCAACATTAACATCATCAAGCGCCGCTTCAACTTCATCGTAAATACAAAACGGAGACGGGGTAACTTTCAGAACACTGAAAAGCAGTGCCATTGCGGCAAGTGACTTTTCGCCGCCGGAAAATAAATTGATATTCTGAACAGATTTTCCCGGAGGCTGAATTTTAATTTCAATAGGGCTTTCAAGACAGTTTTCAGGTTGCTCAAGTATGATTTCTCCGTTTCCGCCTCCAAAAAAATCAGAGAAGGAAATTTTGAATTCACTGTTGATTTTATTGAACTGTGTCATAAACTTATCACTCATTGAAACCGTTAAATCATCAATGATTTTTCCAAGCTCGGACTTAGATTTTTCAATATCGTCAATCTGTTCTTTAAGGAATTCATATCTTTCAGAAACTTCCTTATACTCTTCTATAGCACCCACATTGATTGAACCAAGCTTTTTAATTGCAAGTTTAATTTCATTAAGACGCCTTTTGGCAGCCGCCATATCTTCAATAACAATATTAAGATTTTCTGCTTCGCGCCTTGTAAGCTCATACTGCTCAAAAAGCATATCATTCAGTTCGTCATATTCCTTGCGCATTGCAATTTTGCGTTCATCAAGACGAACAAGTTCACTTGAAATATCGCTGCGTTCCTGAATTTTGTTTTTTTCAAGCATACGCAGTTCGTTAGAACGTTTTTCAAGTTCATTTCTGCTTTCAATCTGCCGCAAAACATCTTCGTTAGAGGTGCATGCTTTTTTTCTGTATTCTTCTGCCTGTAATTTAATTTCATTAACGGTTTCAGCAAGCGTTTCATTTCTGCTCTGAATATCCGCAATTTCCTCTTCAATTGATTTAACCCTGTCGCTTTGTGTGGATTTACGAAGAAGCAATTCTTCAACCGCACTTTTAGCCGCATCAGCATCCCTTTCAAGCGTTACAATTTCCAGCTTGATTTCTTCGGTTTTCCTGCGAAGCGCTTCTCTTTTTGAGGTGATGCCCTCTGCATTATCCGAAACCTCTGAAAGCTCTGCCTCTGTTTTATCTATTTCGGACTGAACAGAAACAATATCCTTTTCACCCTCTGCAAATTCCTTTTCAAGCAGTTCTATTCTGCCTCTTGCATTATCCTTTTCACCGATAAGGCTTTCAAGCTGTGTTTCAAGCAAAGCAATTTTATCTGAAATAAGCTTATCTTCGCCTTCAGCCCTGATAATATCTTCCTTGGCTGTCTGAAGTTCGGCCTCTGCCGCCTGAAGCTGTGCGGCTTCACGGCCGGCTTCTTCCATAGCAAGCTTAAATTCGGCAGAAAGTTTCTGCACTTCTTTTGAAAGCCTGCCGGCCTCCTCATTCAGTTCTTCTATCATATTGGCACGTGATAAAATACCCGTTCCCTTTGCTCCGCTTCCGCCTGTCATGGAACCGCCCGGATTCATAACCTGACCGTCCAGCGTAACAATTTTAAATCTGTTGTTATATCTTTTTGCAATTCCTATTGCACAGTCCATATCATCAACAACCACAACTCTTGAAAGAAGATTGCTGATAATATCCCTGTATTTATTATCACAGCTTACAAGATTTGCGGCTATATCCACAAAACCGAAATTATCATCAAGCCCGTTTTCGTCAAGATGTCTTCCCCTGATATTTGAAACAGGAAGAAATGTTGCCCTGCCAATGTGATTATTTTTAAGATAATAAATAGCCCTTTTAGCATCTGCTTCCGTGGAAGTAACAATATTCTGCATTGCCGCACCCAGTGCCACCTCAACAGCCGTTGAATATTCATTTTCAACCTGAATAAGCTGAGAAAGCGGACCGTGAATTCCGCCTAAAGCCTTTGCTTCGAACTGACGCATTACTGCTTTAACCGCTCCGGAATAGCCCTCCATATTTTTTTCAAGGTCTGAAAGCATTTTTGCTTTTGACTGCTTTTCTGCAAGCTTTCTGTTTGCATTTTCCAGATCGGCTTTCAGTTTTTCAGCTTTTTCGGTTTTATTTTTAAGCTTTAACTGATATCCGCTCATTGAATTATTGTTTTCATCAATGCGTTCATGTAAAAAACTTAAGTTTTTACTGCTTTCTTCCTTGCGCGCTCTTTCTGTTTTTAATTCTGCTTCCAGTTCGGCAATATTTCCGTCCACTGCACCGCGGCGGGATTCTATTTCTTCAATGCTTGATTTTGCACGTGAGCATTTCACACGGCAGTCGGTAAGTTTAAAGGTTAAAGCAGTAATTGCCTGATTCAGTTCAACCGTTATTTTTGAAAACGCTTCATTTGACGAAACAAGGGTTTCCATTTCCTTTGAAATATTTTCAAGTTCTTCATTTTTGCTCTTAACCTGAACCGTGCTTTGGGAAATAAAGTTTTCCTTTTCCTCTATCTGAGAATCAATGGTATTGTTGCCTTCGTCTGCAAGTGAAATATCACTTTTCAGACGTTCTATTGTTTCATTGTTATGATTCAGTGTTGCTTCCAGTACAGAAGCCTCGCCGTCTTTGCGCAGTGCTTCTTCCTCGGCAGAAGCGCCGTTTACTCTGATATCTTCAATTTCCGCATTTATTTTTGCAATTCCTGCAAGAACCTGCTCTATTTCTTCTTCAACTGTCTGAAGTTCGTTTTTGCAGATTTCATAAGATGCATTTGCGGCATCAATTTTATGCTCCTGTTCGCGCAAATCGTTTGTAAACTTATTAATCTTACTAAGCCAAACCCCGATTTCAAGCGTTTTTCTTTCACCGGAAAGTTCAATAAACTTTGCTGCTTTTTCGCTTTGCTCTTTAAGAGGACCCACACGGTTTTCCAGTTCGCCCAGTATATCAAGAAGGCGTACAAGATTTTCCTGTGCCTGATCAAGCCTGCGCTGCGCATCTGTTCTTTTATGACGAAAACGGGAAATACCGGCTGCTTCTTCAAAAAGCTCTCGCCTGTCTTCATTTTTGGCAGATATAATAGAATCTATTTTACCTTGTCCGACCATTGAATATCCGTCTGCACCGAGACCGGTATCCATAAACAGCTCATGAATATCACGGCGTCTGACATTTTCGCCGTCAATCTTATATTCACTTTCACCGCTTCTGTAATAACGGCGTGTAACGGTAACCGTATCGCCCATATCTTTCAGTGTTTTATCGCTGTTGTCAAGCGTAAGCTGAACCTGCGCAAACCCGATTGCCTTTCTTGATGAGGTTCCGCCGAAAATAACATCCTCCATTTTTGAACCGCGAAGTGATTTTGTGGAGGTTTCGCCAAGTACCCAGCGAACAGCATCTGAAATATTGCTTTTACCTGAGCCGTTTGGCCCTACAATTGCCGTTATACCCTTTCCGAAATTCAGTTCGGTTTTATCAGGGAAAGATTTAAAGCCCTGCATTTCAAGTGTTTTTAATACCATTCTCTAACCTCAATTCATTTGCTGACAGCGAATTATCATAAATAATTTTTATATTGTAGCCTGCTTTTTCAAGTATTGCAGCATTCGCTTTTTTATTACCTTTCAGTTTTGAAACCGATTTTTCATTAATATAAACTGTATATTCCGCCGCAGGATTTTCAAGAATTTTATTAAGCATAATTCTGGACTGAACCATTTCTCCGAATGATTCATGATAACCGCCACCAAGCATATTTTGCTTAATATCCTCACTTGCATGAAGCCCGAGACGAATAATTCTGATATTTTTTTCCTCAAACATGGGAACAATTTCTGCACAAAGAGAAACTGCGCTTTCAGGAGGAGACGGCTGGTACTTTCCCGACTGAACCAAAGCCGCCAAATATGTATTCTTCAGTACAACCGTAGGATAAATTCTTACCGTATGGGGCTGAAGCTGAATAATTTCCTTTGCCGTGTTTATATCCGTTTCATCAGATGAACCATATAATCCGGTCATCATCTGAAGCCCCAATTCAAAATTAAACTGTTTTATCAGTTTTGACGCTTTTATTACATCTTCCGCCGTATGTCCTCTGAAATTTAAAGAAAGTACTTCATTATTCATACTTTGGGCGCCAAGCTCAATTGCCGTAACGCCGTAATATTTTAAAAGTGTTAAAACTTCTTCATTTACGGCATCCGGTCTTGTAGAACAACGAATACCTTTAACGGACTTTTTTTCAATATATGGCTTTGCCGCTTTTAAAAGCGACACCATATATTCCCTGTCTATTGCAGTGAAAGAACCTCCGAAAAATGCAATTTCAAACTCAAAATCCGATTTTTTCAAGGCTGTTTCAACTGCATTTACCACATCCGAAGGTGTAGGAGCCGTTTGCATTCCCGTAATTGTATTCTGATTGCAAAAAGAGCATTTCTGCGGACAGCCGATATGCGGAACAAAAACAGAAATATTTCCCTTTTTCATATTCCCATCAACAGCAAGGCTTCCTTTGCCGCCTCCTGCTCTGCCTGTTTTTTACTTTTTCCAATGCCCCGTCCGATTACATTTGAATTCAGATGAACCTCTACCTCAAACCGTTTATCGTGGTCCGGTCCGCTTTCACCTGCAATCACATAATTCAGCGTTTCATCAGGGTTTTGCTGAATAATTTCCTGAAGCTGCGTTTTATAATCTTTAAAACTGATTTTATGATTTTCAAGCGCACTGTTAAGAAAGCGAAGAATATGTTTTTTTGCAGGCACCATTCCGCCGTCAATATAAATGGCGGCAATAAGTGCTTCAAAAGCATTTTCAAGAATAGACGGACGTTCACTGCCGCCGGTATTCTTTTCTCCCTTACCCAGTAAAAGATAATCGCCCAAACGGATTTCCTTTGCAAAAGCGGCTAATTCTGCTGTGCAGACCAGGCTGGAACGAAGCTTTGAAAGGTCGCCTTCCGGCATATCGGGGAATTTATTGTAAAGCAATTCTGCTGTAACAATAGAAAGTACCGCATCACCTAAAAATTCCATTCGTTCATTGCATTTTACACCGTTTCTTATTTCGTTTGCATAGCTGGAATGGGTTAATGCCTCTTTTAAAAGAGCTTTATTTTCAAACCGATATTCAATTTTTTCTTCAAATGCACTGAAATCACTGTTCATTTTCTTTACTAAACGCCTTTTCTATATCATTAATCAAATTATTATCCAAAAACCAAACAGCCTGCTTAACCGCATTTTTAAAGGTGCGTGCATCGGCAGAACCGTGCGCTTTTACAACCGGCTTTTTTACACCGAGTAAAACGGCGCCGCCGTATTCCTTATAATCAAACTGTTTCTTCATATCATTTATGCCGTCCATAACACCCAGTGCACAAAGCTTTGAAAACAGATTTTTTTTGAAAATCCCTTTAATGCCGTTCATAAGCACTTTGGCTACGCCTTCATATGTTTTAAGAATAAGATTTCCTGCAAAACCGTCTGCAACAACAACATCGGCATCGCCAAACGGAATCTGCCTGCCTTCTATATTGCCTACAAAATTATAATCTGCATTTTTCATTAAGGCATATGCTTCCTTAACTGCCGGCGTACCCTTTGTTTCCTCTTCGCCGTTATTGGCGAGTGCCACCTTCGGATTTTCAACCTTTAAAATATTTTTCATATAAAGGCTTCCCATAAGCCCGAACTGATAAAGAAATTCCGGACGGCATTCGGCATTCGCACCGCAATCCATAAGCAGTATTGGATTTTTTGCACTTGGCATTACAGAAGCAATACAGGGCCTTTTTACACCCTTTATTCTTTTTGCAAGAAATGTTGCACCAACGGTTATTGCGCCGGTGCTTCCGGCTGAAACGAGCGCATCGCCCTTTCCTTCTGCAAGCAGTTTAAATCCGACACCCATGCTTGAATCGGCTTTTTCTTTAAGAACCGACCTTGCATCGTCACACATAAGTATTTCACCGTTTGCATCAACAATTTCCGTATTCTTTAAAATAATATGGTTATCATGCACACATTTCATAATTTTTTCTTTGCTGCCTGTAAGAATAACATCTATTCCGTATTCATCCACGGCAAGCATAGCGCCTCTGATTATTTCAAGAGGGGCATTATCTCCGCCGAAAGCATCAACAATAATTTTCATCTTATTACCTCTTTAAGAGCATTTACCGCTCTTTCCGCAAGCGCGGCATAACGTGCACGCTTGTCCCTTATTTTCGGCTCTATCGGCGGAAGAATTCCGAAATTCGCACCCATAGGCTGAAAATTCTTAACTGTATCATCACATATGTATGATGACAACGCACCAATCATAGTTGTCTGCGGCAAATCAAGAAAAGGTTTATTCTCTGCAAATCTGACTGCCTGAATTCCGGCCATAATTCCTGCCGCCGCTGATTCCATGTAGCCTTCAACGCCTGTTATCTGCCCTGCAAAAAAGACAGACGGATATTTTTTTAAACTGAAATTTTTATTAAGCAGTCTTGGTGAATCAAGAAATGAATTTCTGTGCATAACGCCATATCTTACAAACTCTGCATTTTCCAGTCCGGGTATCATGGAAAATACCCTTTTCTGCTCGCCGAATTTCAGATTTGTCTGAAATCCCACAATGTTAAACATAGTTCCGGCAGAATTTTCCCGCCTTAGCTGAACCGCTGCCCACGGACGGTGACCGGTTGCCGGATTAACAAGCCCCACCGGCTTCATTGGTCCGAAACGCGGAGCATCCTGTCCGCGCTTTGCAAGCTTTTCTATCGGCATGCAGCCTTCATAAACATCAAAATCGTGAAGCACTGCGCTTTCTGCATTAACAAGTTCATTTATAAATCGTTCATATTCAGCTTTGCTGAACGGACAATTAATATAATCGTCTTCGCCGCCCCTGTCATATCTGGAAGCACCGAAAGCAATATGCATATTAACCGAATCTGCTGTAACAATCGGCGCCGCCGCATCATAAAACGAAAGATAATCGCCGCATAGATTTTTAATGGCATTGCTCATCTCACCATCTGTAAGCGGACCGGTTGCAACCACCGTTATTTCATTATCGGAAATTTGTATTTCCTTAACCTCTTCGCAGATAACTTCAATATTATTATGGCTTTTTATTTTTTCCGTTATGATTTTTGAAAAAACATCCCTGTCAACGGCAAGCGCTCCGCCTGCCGCAACAGCACATTCACGTGCTGCGGGCACTGTAAGCGAACCAAGCATTGCCATTTCTTCTTTTAAAAGCCCGGCAGCGGAATCCAGCCTGCTTGCCTTCAGAGAATTAGAGCAAACCAACTCTGCAAAATTATCAGATTTATGGGCAGGTGATTTTTTTACAGGCTTCTGTTCAAACAGCTTAACCTTGTAACCGCGCTGTGCAATCTGCCATGCCGCCTCAACCCCTGCAAGCCCTGCACCTATTACTTTAAATATCATTCTTCCTCGCTGCCTTTTTTCTTCTTCAAAACGGGTTTTGTAAAACCGCATCCTTCTGTATCGGGACAATACAGCACATTTCCTTTTTTTCTGAAAAGCGATTTGCCGCATTTCGGGCAAACCTCATCGCTTGGCAAATCCCACGTCATAAAATTACAGTTCGGATAATTGGAACAACCGTAAAAGGAAGTACCCCTTTTGGTTTTCTTTTCTATAACTTCTCCGCCGCAATCCGGGCACTTTGCCTTTGTTTTATAAACAAGCGGCTTGGTGTTTTTACATTCGGGATAACCCGGACATGCAAGGAATTTACCGAAGCGACCAACTTTTATAATCATATTTTTGCCGCATTTTTCACAGATTTCATCTGTTTCTTCTTCTTTCAGCTTAATTTTAATGCCCTGCATATCTTTTTTTGCCTGTTCAAGCGGTGCTTCAAAATCATTATAGTAAAGGCGAATCATATCAATATAATTTTCATCGCCGCTGTCTATTTTATCAAGATCGTCTTCCATCTTTGATGTATAGGTTACATTCACTATATTCGGCATTTTATCTTTAAGAAGCTTTGTAACAGCTTCGCCGAGTTCGGTAGGAACAAACTGCTTGCCTTCTCTTTTAACATATTCTCTGGCAACAATTGTTGAAGTAATCGTAACATAGGTTGAAGGTCTGCCTACCCCGTTTTCTTCCAGCGTTTTCGTTAAACTTGCTTCTGTATATCTTGCCGGCGGCTGCGTAAAATGCTGATTTCCGAGAATGGATTTCAGGCGAAGTTCATCACCCTGTGAAAGTTCAGGAAGCGGAGCTGTGTCTCCATCCTTGCCTTCGTCCTTAGACTCTTCATAAAGCGCTGTAAAACCATCAAATTTAACTGTGTAGCCGGAAGCGGTAAAAATGTAATTTCCTGCCGAAATTTCAACCTTAACGGTTTCCTGAAGGCAGTTTTCCATAAGGGAAGCAATGAAGCGTTCCCATACAAGCTTGTAAATCTTATACTGATCATTTGTCAGTGATGATTTAATGGAATCAGGCGTCACATTGGGCATAGACGGGCGAATTGCTTCATGTCCGTCCTGAACATTGCCTTTTGATTTGAAATAACGCGGCGTTTTCGGCAGATACTTTTCACCGTAGGTATCTATAATATACTGATTTCCGGCATTGCGTGCATCTTCTGAAATACGAAGCGAGTCTGTTCTCATATATGTTATAAGACCGACAGTTCCTATTCCGGCAACATCAACACCTTCATAAAGTTCCTGGGCGGCTTTCATTGTTCTTTTCGCCTGGAAAGAAAGACGGCGGGATGCCTCCTGCTGAAGGGTGGATGTAATAAAAGGAGGTGTCGGGCTTTTCTTTCTTGTGCCCTTTTTAACGGATTTAACAATATAGCTTTCATTTTCAAGTTCGGAAAGGATTGTATCGCTTTGCTCTTTATTTGTTATTTTGAGTTTTTTTCCGTCCTTGCTGTAAATGGCCGCCGAAAACACTTTTTTACTTGGCGGATTTGAAAATTTAGCGTCTATAGACCAGTATTCCTGCGGAACAAACGCACGGATTTCCTCTTCTCTGTCAACGATAAGGCGAAGTGCAACGGACTGTACACGACCTGCTGACAGACCTCTTCTTATTTTCTGGCTTATAAAAGGAGAAAGCTTATAGCCGATAAGACGGTCTAATATACGCCTTGCCTGCTGTGCATCAACAAGGTCAATATCAATCGATCTAGGTGTGCTCATACCCTCTGTAACACCGTGCTTTGTAATTTCATTGAATGTAACACGGTTTTTTTCGTTCATATCAAGATCAAGCAGTGTTGCTAGATGCCAGCTTATTGCTTCTCCCTCACGGTCAGGGTCGGTTGCAAGGTAAACATAGTCTGCATTTTCGGCTTTCTTCTGCAAATCCTTAACAAAATTTTCCTTGCCCTTTATTACCGCATATTTCGGAGCAAAATTATTATCTATTTCAACGGAAAGGCGTGCCGCGGGAAGATCGCGCACATGACCCATGGATGCAACAACATCATAACCCTTTCCCAAATAACCTTTTATATTTTTTGCCTTCGCAGGCGACTCTACTATAACAAGTTTTGACATATCTTATTTTTATTCCTTTCAGGATAGTTTATATCTTTTTCCGCTGGCACTTTCCGCAAGTCCGGCAATTTCAAGTGTTGTTAATGCACCCAAAACCGCTGACGGTGAAAGTCCGCATTTTTCAGTTACATCATCAATATTCTGCAAACAATCGGATAACACCTCATACACCGCCATGGCATCCGCATTTAAGGCAAGCATATTCTTTTCTTTCAGCTCTCTGCTTTTTCTACCGTTTTCAAGGTTTTCAAAAGAAAGCTTTTTATCAGCATTATTTTTTACATTTGCACTTTTATCCGATGTTTCACGCATAAGTTTATCAATGGTTTTTACGGCTGATAAATCTATATTAAACTGTTCAGCATAAGGAAACAGTAAGTCAGCAGGTTTTGTAACCACCACAGCACCGTCGTCAATAAGTTTATTTGTACCGGCAAACTGAGGCGACAGCAAAGAGCAAGGCACTGAATAAATATCCCTGTTCTGCTCAGCGGCATAATTAGCTGTAATAAGACTTCCGCTTTTTACACCTGCTTCGGTTACCAATATGCCTAATGACAATCCGCTTATAATTCTGTTTCTAAGCGGAAAGGTAAATTTTGTTGCACCTGTAAACGGCGGAAATTCCGTAACCAAGGCGCCGTTTTGCCTGATTGAATCTCTCAGTGCTTTATTGCCCATAAGATAATTTGAACCGAAACCGCAGCCAAGAACCGCAACTGTTTTTCCGCCGCACATAATTGCACCCCTGTGCGCCGCCGAATCCACGCCGATTGCACCGCCGGATACTACAACCGCTCCGCTTTGCGCTATACCGCGGCTGAGCAGTTCCGTTACCTTAACGGCATATTCGCTTGCTTTTCTTGTGCCCACAATTCCGATTGCTGCCGAATAATCAATATCCGGCAAATCACCGTCAGCAAAAAGCACTGCCGGAGGATTCGGAATTTCTTTAAGACGGTTGGGATACCGTTCATCATCAAAATCAATAATCTGCCAGTTATTCTGCCTGCAGGTATAAATAATTTCCTGAACATCTTTCAGTTCGGTGCTTTCAAGTTTGTTAATCTGTTTCGGTACAAGAGCAGTGCTCATCCGCCATTCAAGAATATTGGAATGATAAAACTTATCTATACTTTCAAAATCTTCAAAAATTTCTTTAAATCTTGCGCCCTCGCCCAATGCTCTTTGAAGCCAAAGCCAATATGCTGCATTATCACTCATTTAATTTCCTCTAAGCATTTCCCACATAGTTATTGCTCCTGCCATGGAAGCATTCAGACTTTCGGCTCTGCCAAGCATATGAATGGTTATAAGCTGCCCTGCAGCCGCTTTAACATCATCAGAAATACCGTTTCCTTCATTCCCGATAATACTGATTGAGGATTCCGGGAATTTAATTTCTGTTATATCCATAGCGTTTTTATCAGGAACAGCGGCAAACACCTGAAATCCGTTTTTCTTTGCCGATTCAATATCCTGAACAAGATTATTGCTTAAAACAACAGGAAGCCTTAATATGCTTCCCATGGAAGCACGCAGTGCTTTGGGATTAAAAATATCACAGCAGTTAAAACAGACTGCGCCGTCAATTCCGAGAGCTTCAGCAGTTCTGATGATCGCGCCGAGATTGGAAGGATCCTGAAGACTGTCAAGCGCAATATATTTTTTACCGGCAGTTATGCCGAAGCTTTGATGATTCATACTGCAAACGCAGAAAACGCCCTGTGTGTTTTCCGTATCGGCAAGTTTATCTGCAATATCCTCTGAAATAAAATATGCACTGTCTGCAATTTTAATCATATCTTCAAACTGATTTTTATATTTTTCAGCCGCTTTTTCCGTTATAAGAAGAATATCGGCTTTATAAAATGAATTTAAAACATCAAAGCACAGCCTTGCACCCTCCAGCACAAATTTGCCTTGCTGCATTCTTGCCCGGCGAGAGGTGAAAAGCTTTTTTACATTTTTGATTAATTCATTGTTTCTGCTTGTGATTTTTTCCATAATTATCTTACACCTTTATATAAGATATAAATTATAATACATTATATGGCTGCAAAGTGCAACATAAAAATTAAAAAAGGTAAAGAAAAAATCTTTACCTTTTTCATGTAAATATTAAAGTGCAGCCTTTGCCGCTTCAGCAAGAGCCTTGAAAGCTTCTGCATCTGCAACAGCAATTTCAGCAAGCATTTTTCTGTTAAGATCAATGCCGGCTTTTTTAAGACCGTTCATAAATGTAGAATAATTCATTCCGTTCATTTTAGAAGCGGCAGAAATACGGGTAATCCACATTTTGCGGAATTCTCTCTTCTTCTGCTTTCTTCCGATATAAGCGTACTGACCGCTTTTCATTACTGCCTGTTTAGCAGTTTTGAAAAGACTGTGTTTGCTGCCGTAATAACCTTTTGCAGCCTTTAATACTTTCTTTCTTCTTTTGCGAGTGGCTAAAGCGCCTTTAATTCTTGCCATAACTAAATACCTCCGATTTTATTGTTATACCGTAAAATAATTATCCTTAATCATGCCAAAGGCAGTGTTTTTACTTATAAGGAACAAGTCTCTTCATCTGCTTCTGGTTTGTAACATCACCAACAGCAGTTTTACGAAGATTTCTCTTACGCTTTGTTGATTTCTTTGTAAGAATGTGTGAGGTATAAGCATGAGCACGCTTTACCTTGCCGCTTTTTGTTGTTTTAAAACGCTTTTTAGCGCCGCTGTGAGTTTTAATCTTAGGCATAATTTATTCCTCCAATAAAATTTATTTGCTTAATTTTGAAGACACAAACATTAAAATCTGCCTGCCTTCAAGTTTGGGTGCCTTATCAACATTAATATCTTCGCCAAGTGCAGCAGCAAATCTTTCCATATTGGCTGTGCCGATTTCGGGATGCGCCATTTCACGGCCGCGCAGACGAATGGAAACCTTGAGCTTATCACCCTTGGAAAGAAATTTTTTCGCCTGGTTTACTTTTGTATTGAAATCACCGATGTCAATATTAAGAGAAAGACGAATTTCTTTTGTTTCAACGGTTTTCTGCTTTTTGCGATTTTCTTTTTCACGCTTAGCCTGTTCATAGCGGAATTTGCTGTAATCCATAATTTTAACAACAGGCGGTTTTGCCTGCGGAGCAATTTTAACCAAATCCTGCCCTCTTCTGTCTGCTTCCTGCTGTGCTTCCTTTGCACTCATAATGCCAAGCTGCTCGCCGTCTGCAGTGATTACACGAACTTCCCTGTCTCTGATTTCACCGTTAAGCTGTGGAGCTTCCTTGCTGATAAAAAACACCTCTTTAATAAAAATTTAAAAGTGCGAACACAAAATGCCCGCACTTCAATAATCATTTGAAATATTGCCCTTTTTGCCTGTGCTGAAGGGGAGAACGAGCATATGTTCTTCTTTATTGTGAAGATATATTACCACACCCGAACCGATTTGTCAACATATTTTTGTATAAAGAACATGCTGATAATCAATCCCCGCCTCATTATGCTCTGCAAGCACCTGTCTTTTCCACTGCGTTTTATCAAAAGCCGGAAAAAACGTATCTGCATCAGGGCATCCGGCATCTATTTCGGTTAAATACAGTTTATCGGAATATTTCAGAAATGCACTGTAAATTTTTCCGCCGCCTATAATAAAAACCTTTTCATCGTCTTTGCAAAGTTCGATTGCCGCCTCAATGCTGCTGCAGACTTCCGCACCGTCAATTTCAAAATTTTCATTTGACGAAATAATAATATTTCTTCTGTTCGGAAGCACCTTGGGAAGCGATTCAAACGTTTTTCTTCCCATCACAACCGTTCCGCCCGTTGTGGTTTCCCTGAAAAATTTCATATCATTGTGAAAATGGAAAATCAAATCATTTCCTTTTCCGATTTCGTTGTTTCTGCCAATTGCGGCAATCATTGAAATACTCATATATTCTCCTACTGCGATATCGGGAACGATATTTTACCCAAATGTCTGTAATCTATCAGTTTAACATCAAGGCAGTCCCTGCTGTTGTCAAATTTAAAGAAATCATCTATTTCCGGATTAAGCCAAAGCTTCGGCGCAGGCAAATCACCCTGTTCATCCATTCTTCTGATTTGTTCTTTTATACCTTCTGTCTGATTAACATAAATATGTGCGTCTTTAATACTCCAGTCAATTGTACCCGGTTTCAGACCGCACACCTGTGCAAGCATTGAAAGCAGCACAGCATACTGTGTTATATTGAAAGGCAGACCAAGCGGTACATCACAGCTTCTTTGGTGCACCCAGCAATTCAGCTTTCCATCCGTTACATCCCATTCACTGCTCCACACACAGCTTGGAAGCACGGCCGTTTCAAGGTAATCATTCTGCCACAGCGTCATAAGCATTCTTCTGTCCTCGGGATGATTTTTCAGTTTATCAATTAAATTCTGCGTCATACTGAACTTGCGGACAATATAGCCATAGGCGGTGCCGATGGTATGGGCATATTCCCTGCCGAAATCCTTATGAACTGTTTTTTTAACAAGCGTTCCGTTTTCATCGGGAAGCATCTGGGTCGCGGTCCATATGCCGTTTTCATCAATTTCCCATTCATTCCATATTTTAACATCACGCTGCTGCAGCCATCTTACATCGTTGGACTGCGCCTGGTATATCCAAAGCATTTCAAGAACAGCCTGTCTTATAAAAACCTGCTTTGTTGTCAGCACAGGAAATTCTTTTTCCAAATCAAAATGGAAATGATGTGACGGCACTTTTACGGTATTAACGCCTGTTCTGTTTACAACTTCTGTGCCTTCGTTCAGTATTTTACGGCACAGCTCTATATAATCCTTATCAAACTGCGACATTTCGCTGTATTCCTTTCATTATTACTGCCACGGATGCTGTTTTTTCAGTTTTTCAAATTCCTCACCTGTTTCGGCAAAATGGAAATCGCCGTTTAAATCAGAAAAGAAGAAAAGATAATTCGTATCCGGATGATTGATAACTGCATTTACCACTTCCATACCCGAATTGGTTATCGGACCGGAAGGAAGCGCAGGACAGCGGTATGTGTAATAGGAATCATACACCTCTTTTGAAAATCCGTAATCAAGAAGATTTTTGGCATAAAAATATGTTACATCACACTGCAGCTTGCTGCCGTTTTTTAATCTGTTTATAAGCACCGACGCTATTTTCTCTGCACTTTCTATTGAAAAGGATTCTTCCTGCACAATAGAACAAAGCGTTATAAATTCATACAAAGACATATTGTTTTCGGCACAGAATGCTGTTATATCACTGCTGAGCCTGTTGTCAAAGGCATCCAGCATTTTATCAGCAACCTCTGCCGCCGGCGTGTTTTCTGCCAGTTCATATGTTGCCGGAAAAAGAAAGCCTTCCAGTATAAAGCCAACATTTTTATTATTCACAGGTAATTCGGAAAGCCAGCTATAAGAATAACCTTCTGTTGTAGAAACCGCTTTGTAAAAATCAGCTTTTGAACAAACACCGTTTTCTTCAAGCGTTTTGGCAATGTCAAAAACATTATAACCTTCGGGAATTGCCACCGTTACAGGCTTGTGGCTTATATCAGGATTTTTAAGCTTTTGCGCTATTTCTTCATAGCTCATATTCGTATTCATATAATATTCGCCGTTTATATATTCAAAATCAGGATAATGCTTATCCATCCACAACGACCACACAGAATCATCAATAACAATGCCGTTTTTCTTCAATTCGGCCGCAACATCATACTGAAAAGTACTTTTGATATTTACACTGCAGTTTTTTGCTTCACCGCTTTGCGTTCCGTTAATATCCTTCATTACAGCATTGAAAACAAATCCGCCCGCAATAAATATTACAGCAGCCGCAGCAATGGCTATCATAAACTTAACTGATTTTTTCATAGAATTACACCTCATGAACTTTAAGCATATTGGTTGTTCCGCTTTGTCCGAGCGGAATTCCCGCTGTAATTACAACAACATCGCCTTTTTTTATAATTCCCGTTTCAAGGGCAACCTCAACAGCATGCTCAAAAAGTTCATCGGAATTTGACTTTTCATCGCACATAACAGGAATTACACCCCAGGAAAGATAATTCTGTCTTCTTACTTTTTTGCTTGTTGTAGCTGAAATAATAGGACAAGTCGGCCGGTATTTGGAAATCTGCCGTGCCGTTGTTCCGCTTTTGGTAACGGTAATAATTGCTTTGGCATTCAAATCATGCGCAGTTGTTACTGTGGCATGTGAAATGGCAGACGTAATATCACGCTTTCCGTGTTTGAGAACGTGAATATTAAATTCTTCCACATAATTTATATCCTGTTCAGTTGTTTCCGCAATAGATGCCATGGTTTTAACCGCTTCAACGGGATGTGCACCCATTGCTGTTTCGCCGGACAGCATAATTGCCGATGTGCCGTCGTAAATTGCATTGGCAACATCCGTAATTTCGGCTCTTGTAGGGCGCGGATTTGTAATCATGGATTCCAGCATTTGTGTTGCAGTTACAACAATTTTACCTGCTTCAAAAGCCTTATGAATAATCATTTTCTGAAGAGCGGGAATTTTTTCAAACGGAATTTCCACCCCCATATCTCCGCGCGCAACCATAATACCGTCAGCTTCTTTTATGATTCCGTCAATATGGTCCACACCTTCATGATTTTCAATTTTTGCGATAATTCTTACATCATTCCAACCAAGTGCATGGCAGAAATCACGAAGATACACAATATCGGCACCGGTTCTGCAAAAGGATGCTGCAATAAAATCATACCCCATTTCCGCTCCGAATTTTAAATCCTGCATATCTTTTTCCGAAAGATATGGCATTGCAAGCGAAACATTGGGAACATTTACACCCTTATGATTTGTAAGCAAACCGCCGTCCTCAACAATACAAACAATTTCACTGTTGTGTATTTCATGAACCGTCATGGAAACAAGCCCGTCATTAATAAGTATTTTTGTACCCTTTTTAATTTCATTGGGCAGATTTTTATATGATATTGAGCAGCATTCTCTGTTTCCTTCAACATTTTCTGTTGTCAGCGTATAAACATCGCCGCTGTTTACAGTTACACCGTTGGAATCCGCAAATTTTCCAAGGCGTATTTCCGGTCCTTTCGTATCAAGCAGTGTAGCAACAGGAATACCAAGTTCTTCCCTGACTTCACACACATTTTCAAACCATTTTCTGAACGTTGTGTATTCACCGTGCGAAAAATTAAATCTTGCCACATTCATACCTGCAAGCATAAGTTTTTTTAGCACATCCTTTTCGCAGGAGGCCGGGCCGACTGTGCAGATAATTTTTGTTTTTCTTCTGTATTTGTCCATTTTTTCACCTCAAAGTTTGTTAAGAAAACGGAAATTTATGAAACATTCCTGCTTTTTCAATTTCCGTTTTTCCAGACAATGATATTATACCAATAAATCGGATAATTGCAATAAAAATAACAGGCAAGTTTACAAAAATAAGCAAAAAGTTCTGTAAAGTCATAGTGCTTTACAGAACTTTTTTTATAAATACAGTTAAATTATTTCGCAAGATCGCCTACAACCATCATATAATCACCGATCTGAACACCGAATTCAGGACCGCCTTCCATAATGAGCTGCTGATTTGCTGTCATCTGAAACATATCTCCTGTGCCAAGAAGTATTTTGAGCGCTGATTCGGGACAGTCAAATTTCATACAGAAGAATGGCTTTGCCCTTTTATACTCTCCTCTGCCGGCACGTGATTTACCTGCCTTAATACGAATATATGCCGTACATTCAGGATGCCCCACAACCTCCCACTGATAACAGCGGTCCGGTGATTTTAGAGTCCATTCGTGAATTGCAGGGTGTCCGAGCTTGTTAAGCTGACTGATGCCGCTTGAAAGAAGATAAAAATACAGCTTGCAAAGCAGCACCGACGTTTCTTCGTCGTTTTCAGGCGGTTCTGCAATTCCGAGAAGGCTGCTCATTTTAAGAAGCACCATCATAAATTTAATAAACTTAGAAAAAGATTTTATATGCATTTTCGGCAGTTTCGTCATATCGCCTTTCATAAATGCATTCATTTTTTCCATTGAAGAAAATTCCAGTTCAGCGTCAATTTTTTGCTGACCCAGATATTCACCAAGCTTTACAGACCATTCGCCGTTTTCCACAATAAAATGAACGGCTTCCTTTTCCTGCGCATTAACCTTTGCCGAAACCTGATAAACAGCATTAACGCCTTCAAATTTTTTTGCAAGAGCCGGAACATCTGTTGCGATTGTTTTCATAAGCGGCAATGCACCTGCCATAAAAACTTTATTGGTATAGCGTGTTTCATCACTAGACATAATAACACATTCCTTTCATTAACAAATAATACCGAAATAAGAACCCGGTTTGTTAAAAACAAATTAAACCTTTTAGAATTCGTCATCCCATGCATCATCTGCTTCGAAATCGGCATGCATCATTTCCTGAATGGTTTCGGCAATACCGTTGGCATCAATTTTAGCCATTGCAAGCAAATCTTCCTGCAGTCCGATAGTGGAAAAAGCATTCTGATGACCAAGCATTTTAAAAGCGCAGGCCTTACCTGATTTTGCAACTACCTCTGCAACAGCAGAACCAAGACCGCCCATAACCTCATGATCTTCAACCGTAATAATACGACGTGTGTCCATAATTGCACGCATAACAGCTTCCTCGTCAACAGGCTTAATCGTATGCATATTAATAACCCTTACTTTCAACCCGGCATCTGCTTCGGCAATTCTTGCCGCCTGCATAGCTTCAAATACACACGATCCGCAGGCAATAACCGTAATATCTGTGCCGTCGTTCATAAGTGTGGATTTATTCCATTCAAACTTACAGTCATTAACATCTTTATAAATCACCTGATCAAAACCGCGGTTAATGCGTATATAAACAGGACCTTCAATATCATAAGCCGCTTTAACGGCATGATATGTTTCGGCGCCGTCACAGGGGCATATAACCGTCATATTCGGCAAACTTCTCATACAAGCCATATCTATAAGCGCATGGTGGGTTGAGCCTGCCTGACCGAAAGAGGTGCCGGCATGCGTGGCAATAATCTTAACAGGAACATTCTGATAGCAGATATCCGTATGTATTTGATCAAGCGAACGTGCCGCAGTAAAAATAGCAAAAGTGGATGCAAACGGAACAAGACCGTTTTTAGCCATGCCTGCTGCAACACCGAAAAGGTTCTGCTCTGCGATACCGACATTAAAAAAGCGATCGGGAAACTGCTCGCCGAACATGCCGATTTTCGTAGATTTAGCAAGGTCCGCAGTAAGCGCAACTACATCCTTGTGTTCTTCACCAAGCTCACAAAGTGCAATACCGTAACATTCGGCAGTTGAAAGTTTTGTTGTATCTGTCATTGTATAAGTCATTCCGCCCATGTTCCTATGCCTCCTGTTGTGCACGCTCGCAGCGTGCTTTGTAATATTTATCCAATGATGCAGTAGCTTTTTCAACCATTGCCTCATCAAGTGAACCGTAATGCCAAAGATAATTATCTTCCATAAAGTCAATACCTGCTCCCTTGAAAGTATCCATAACAATGGCAGTAGGCTTATCGCCGCCGTTCTGATGATTTTTAACAGCCGCTTCTATAGCATCATTCAGTTCTTTCATATTATGACCGTCTATACGGATAACATTGAAACCGAATGCTTCAAACTTTTTATCAACGGGCTCTACCTTCATTTCATCGTCAACCCTGCCGTCAATCATACATTTGTTAACATCTGCAAGCACAACAACATTTGAAAGCTTGAACTGCGCCGCACTCATGGCAGCTTCCCAGTTTGAACCCTCGTTCAGTTCTCCGTCGCCTGTGATAACATAGTTCATATAGTCAATGCCTTTCACTCTTCCGGCAAGTGCAAAGCCGACAGCAAGAGAAATACCGTGACCCAAAGAACCTGTTGAACAGTCAACGCCCCTAACTTTGTTGCAGTCAAGATGCATACCGATTTTAGCGCCGGTAAGATTAAAGATATGTAATTCCTCCTCCGGCATAAAACCGAAATCAACAATTACAGGTGCATATCCCACAGCGGCATGACCTTTTGAAAGAACAAAGCGGTCTCTGTCCTCCATTTCAGGATTATTAACATCCAATTTCATAAAGCGGTGATAAAGAATTGTCATAGCGTCCATTGCGCTCATTGCGCCGCCGATATGACCTGAGCCGCCCCAAACCGCTGTTTTAACGGTAAGACGTCTTAATTCATCTGCTTTTTTTTCAAGTCGCAGCCATTCCTCTTTATCAAACGGCTTAAAATTTGCTGGCATAAATTTTCCTCCCTTATATTATTTAATTGGTGATAAATCAAGTTCAGGATGATTTGCCTGAACAACGCCGAAAGCATCTTCGGCAATATCTATTGCAAGTTTTACATCCTCGTCCGTAATTGCCGCATTAATAAAATGATTGTGATGCGAAGCAAGGAAAAGTCCCCTTGAAACACATTCGGCAACCCATTCCTGATGAAGCATAAGGCTGTCATCATTTGCTATTCTAAGATAAAACAGCGCCGGTTCACCCGAAACCACCAAATTAAAGCCGTGCTCTCGTCCTGCCGCCGCAAACCCCTCGGTGAGCTGAATGCCAACCTTGCGGAAACGGTTTGGAATATCAAGTTTTTTCATTTTGGGGATACAGGCAAGGCAAGCGGCAAACGGTTCTGCACTCATCCAGTAAGAACCGGTATAAGTAACCGATGATGCAGTTGCCTTCATATGATCGCCGCCGCAGACAGCAGACATATTATAGCCGTTTGCAAGCGCTTTACAGAAACAGATTAAATCTGCTTTGATACCGTAATAATGGTCAGAACCTGCAATATCAAGGCGGAAACCGCAGCGTACATCATCAAAAATCAGAACAATTCCGCGTTCATTACAGAATTTTCTTACCTCCTGCCAATATTCTTTTGTTGCACATTCATTATCTTTAAAATTGCCGTGATCGTAAGGCTGGGCAATAAGCCCTGCCACATCTCCGCCGCATGCATCATATGCCTGCTTGAGTGCTTCAATATCAAACCACGGCACAACGATATTGTGCATAACATCTTCCGGAAGAATTCCGGGATAATCTATTTTCTGCGCCCACTGAAAATCACCGTGATAATAGCCTTTAAGAAACATCATCTTTTTCTTTCCAGTATGCGCTCTTGCGCACATAACGGAAAATGTGGTGGCATCCGAACCGTTTTTCATAAAGAATGCCCAGTCCGCACTTGCAACAGTATCTTTAAGCAATTCCGCACATTCCACCATTTTATATGACGGTGAAGTTGTGCAGTTTCCTGTTTTCAGTTGTTCCATTGCCGCAGCATCAACATCATCATCGCAGTAACCGAGCACATTCGGACCGTAAGCGCACATCAGATCAAGATACTTGTTGCCGTCTACATCCCAGAAATATGTGCCTTTTGCTTTCTGGCTCATAAGCGGCCATTTTGTGATTGGAAGGAAAAGACCCTCACTCGGACCTAAATGACCGTATACGCCTGACGGAATAGCATCCAGTGCCCTGTTAAACCATTCCTGGCTTTTTTCATGTTTATATTCAGGAAATTTACTCATACTTTTATCCTCCTGTACTAACCTAAATAGGCGGCAACTCTGTCCAATGTACGGTTAAGATTATCCACCATAGAAATCATACCTGCCATATAAATATTGCCCTTGCAAAGTTCTGCAATTGTTGAAACTGTGCCTGTAAACAATCCATGGGCCAAATCAACGTCTGCAAATTCCATAACAGCCCTTGGATTTTCTGCTTTTTCTTTTATTGTTTTAAACGTATGGTTTTTAACATCAATGGTTGCATAACAGGTATCTTTAATTCCCATTGTAACAGCGCCGTCAACAGTTGATTCTGCCGTAAACATAGATATTGAATCAGAATTTGCAAGCGCAGAAATTGCACCGGCTATTGTATAAAACGTAAGAACGGTTGATTCTTCAAAAAATTCCCTGTTTCTTAAATCCGCCTCGCTTGCTCTTAAAAGCTTTGTCAGCCTGTCTGTAAGCTTTGTAAACGGACCTAATAAAAACGATAAAACCTGCGGAATATTTTTAACGGGCATACCCGGCTTTGAATGATCAATAAGCGCATTGAATTTTTCGGGCGATGCAAAATTCATTTTGCAGGTGCAGCCTTCCGCCCCTTCTGTCATTTTGCATCCTGATTTTGTAAAATTAAATGTGCAGCAAGGACCGCCCGCGACATCAAAGCAAAGTGAAACAGGCTTTTTGAGCGCATAGATAACTTCCTTGGCTTCTTCATCTATTTCACAAAGATTTTCAAGTGTTGCAAGCACACCGTACATATTTACATATGCCATTGCTTTTGCTTCTTTCAAAATAATCACCGAACCTTTCAGGCTACATATATTTATTAAAAATCATTAACGCCTTATTGTAGCCTGATAAGGCGCAAATGGTGATTACAGTCATCTCAAAATATGACACAAGCAAATTTTGAGGACAGTATAATCCAATCTGTGTGTTTTCACACGGATTTCTTGTTGTGCAGTTTATAAATATTTTATATTTAATTAAATTATAGCATAGTAAAATTTTTATCGCAATCAATAATGGCAACAAAAAATAAAATTGTTTTTGGTTATTATAAACAAAATATATTTATATGTAATATTACGTACAAAAACATAAAAACCCCTGCAAAAAACAGGCTTCCCATAACGGAAGCCTGTTGCGTTAAATTAAAAATCCTATTTTCTTCATTACCTTATTCAGCGTTCTGCCTGCAATACGAGAAGCAAATTCCGCTCCGTTTTTCTGGCATTCCGCAAGATAGGCCTTATCCGCCATAAGCTGTTTGAATTTTTCCTGAACAGGCTTTAATTCTTCAATAACAGCTTCTCCTACTGCCGTTTTAAAATCGCCGTAGCCTTTTCCTGCAAAATCAGCTTCTATTTTTTCAAAGCTGTCGCCTGTAACAGCGGAATAAATGGTCATCAGATTATTAATGCCGTCCTTACCCTCTGCATAATGCACGCTCATTTCACTGTCTGTAACAGCAGATTTAAATTTCTTCATTATAATATTCGGTTCATCTGTAAGATAAACTGTGCCCTTAGGGTTCGGGTCTGATTTACTCATTTTTCTTGTCGGGTCCGCAAGGCTCATTACCCTTGCTCCGTTTTTCTGAATAACCGGTTCGGGAACTGTAAACACATTGCCATACACGCCGTTGAAACGGTTTGCAATATCGCGGCAAATTTCAACATGCTGCTTCTGGTCTGCCCCCACAGGCACAACATCAGCCTGATAAAGAAGAATATCCGCCGCCATAAGACACGGATATGTAAACAAACCGGCATTTACATTATCACTGTGCTGTGCGGATTTATCCTTAAACTGCGTCATTCTGCTCAGCTCGCCAAACTGTGTGTAACAGTTTAAAAGCCATGCAAGCTGCGAATGGGCGGGAACATGCGACTGCACAAATAATATTCCCTTTTCGGGGTCAAGACCCACCGCCAAAAGCATGGCATAAAGTTCCATTGTCTGCTGTCTGAGTTTCTTCGGATCCTGTCTTACGGTAATCGAATGCAAATCGGCAACACCGTAAATTGTATCATACGCCTGCTGAAAAGCCGGCCATCCCTTCATTGCACCAAGATAATTTCCCAAAGTGGGAATGGAGGTTGGCTGAATTAAAGACAGGCTTCTTTTTTTTCTTTCAACTTTATTTTCTTCCATTATATATCACCTTTATTTATATTCTTTTGCAATTTCACCCATGATTCTAACGCCCCTGATTATATCTTCATCAGAAGGTGTTGAAAAATTAAGGCGAATATAACTGCACGGTGCCGTATCATCAACCATAAATGCCGTACCCGGCACAACAGCAACATTCTGCTGAAGCAGTTTTTTTACATACTGAAGCATATCAACATTTTCAGGCAGCCGCGCCCATACAAACAACCCGCCCTGCGGTCTGACATATTCTATAAATCCGCCGCAGTATTTATCAAGACAGCCGCACATCAGATTAAGTTTTCTTCTGTAAATCTCTTTAATGGTTTCAATATGCGCATCCACATCATACTCATCAAACCATCGGGAAACAATCATTTGGTTCAATACGCCTGTGTGTACATCCGAAACCTGTTTGCCGATTGTGAATGCGCCGGCAAGCTGTTTGGGAACAACAGCATACGCAACTCTTATGCCTGGTGCAAGAATTTTTGAAAATGAGCCCGCATAAATAACAATGCCGTCTTTATCCATACTTTTGAGAGACGGAACGTCCTTTCCCTCTACCCTGAGCTTACCGTAAGGATTATCTTCAAGAATAATAAGATTGTTTTCCCGTGCAAGCTGATACATTCTCTTTCGTTTTTCAAGGCTTAATGTTGTACCGCCGGGGTTCTGGAAATTAGGAATGGTATAAATAAATTTAGCATTCGGCGTGCTTTTAATCACTGCTTCAAGTGCGTCAACATTTATGCCGTCATCATCAATCGGCACACCTGCCAGTTTACAGCCGTGAGAGCGGAATGCATTAAGTGAACCAACAAAAGAAGGATTCTCACAGATAACCGTATCTCCCTCTGATGTTAATATTCTTGCTGCAATATCCATTACCTGTGTACCGCCCGAGGTAATAATAACCGCATCCTCTTCACAGCCGATATTTTCCTTTTTTTTCAGCCAGCCGGCAATCTGTTTTCTGAGAGGCGCATAACCTTCCGAAACGCCGTAAACCAGTGCTGAAACCGGATTTTCACTTAGTATTTTATTTGAAATAATTTTTACCGCTTCGCAGGGAAATGCTTCAACAGCAGGAGAACCGCCCGCAAAAGCTATCATCCCCGGCTGGTTGGTTTGCTTTAATATTTCCCTTACAGCAGAGGGTTTTAACTGTGCAAATTTTTTTGATAATCCGTAACTCATGTTTATGCTTTCTTCTTTAATATTTCTTCAACAAAACGCCTGCTTGAATGACCGTCACAAAGTGAAACAAAGCGTTTTTTGAATGTTTCAAGTTTATCAGTATCATTTCCTGCTTCTTTTATTGCTTTTGCAAGATTTTCCTGTTTTTCAACAACCTGCCCGCAGGAATAGGCATCGTATTCAAAATAAAATCCGCGTTCACCGTTATACTCGCTTAAATCAGGAGCATACAGCACAGACGGATTATTTAAAATTGCATTTTCAAAAATAACAGATGAATAATCCGTTACCAATACATCTGTTATGAATAAAATATCATTTATTTCACGCTCATCACCAAAATCAAACACTCGGTCTGCCAGACCTTCGGGTATTTCGGGAACATTTTTTATAAAAGGATGATATTTAATGATTATCGCCCAGTCATCTCCAAGCGCCTGCACCAGTTTTGCAATATCAAGAAAATCGGCGGGATAATATGCATCGTTAACATTGTTTCCTCTGAAGGTCGGTGCAAAAAGGCATATTTTTTTACCTTTCAGCTTGGGCTGTTTTTCAAAAAGACGGCACACTGTTTCTTTTCTGTATTCTGCATCAAAAAGCAAGTCTGTTCTTGGAACACCGACAGGCTTAATTCTGTTTTCATCTATTCCGAATGCCTGGGCGTAAACAGATTTAATTTCGGGTGAAGAAACAATTGCTTCTGTATAATTCTTATGTGTTAAAGAATTTTTTTCTGCCGAACTTCTGCTGTAACCGAATTTTTTAAAAGCGCCCATTGCATGCCACACCTGAACAAGATGCTGGTTTTCACGCAATTTGAGCACATAAACAACCGGTTCAAAATCATCAACCAAAATAAATTTACTGGTTGCCATTTCATATGCCACAATCCCATCCTCCGGCATATTCAGGCTTGTAAAGACATTCACTTTACATTCAATATGGTTATTTTCTATATATTTTTTTACAGCGGCAAGATTTCCGCCCAGCTTTCCCCTGGAAGTTGTAAACATTAAAATTTTGTTTTCATCAAGCGGATATTTTTTTGCCTTGTTAAAATGCATAATAAATTTTATAAATCTTGCTTTCTGAAGATACGGATAAAAAAGAGAGACTATTTTATTCATTTTCGTTTTTCCTGTAATTATATCTGCCGTCATAACAGTTACGGATAAGTTCATCAATCAGCTTTCCGTATTCTTTTGTTATGGACGGATACTTTTTATTTACATAATCTTTTTTAAACTGATCTGTTTTATCTGAATCAACAGCTTTATCATTTAAAATTCCTTCTGCAATTCCTTTTGCGGTTTTTGAATACACTGCAGGAATATCATGCCAGAAATCAATATAAAAACCACGCTCATCAATATATTTATCGCTGTCAAAACAATAAATATATGCAGGCAGATTTTTAAGCAGCGCCTCATAAATAATAGAACTATAATCCGTTATCACATAAGATGCCGCTGCCATAAAATCCATGCCGGTAAACTTTTCACCGGAAAGTTTATTTTCAGCCGAACCCACATAAATTTCTTCTTCGTTTCCGTCTACAACATGGCGTTTCACAATAAGATTAAACCGATTGTAATCCACTTCATGCACAAGCGCCTGTTCTGCTTTTCTCAGCCGTGTCGTATCATCATCCGTATCACGGAAAGTAGGAACATAAAGAATATTTTCTTTGCCGTTATCAAGCTGCGGATACGCACTGAAAATACTTGTTTTCAGCTTATCTGTTTCGTTTTCATCCGTAAGATAATCCATTCGGGGAATCCCAATCGGAATAAACTTTTCCTCAGGCTGACCAAAAGCTTCGGAAAAATGACGAACGCAGGAATCTCCGCTTGCTGCAATCAAATCATAATTGTTATGCATTTTAAAAGCATCTGCAACAACACTTGAACTTCCGCCCTCCATATCAAGAACAGACCTGCCGAAACGTTTAAACGAACCGAGTGCATGCCAAATTTGAATAATTGTTAAATCCTTTTTATGGTGCAGCATACATGCAAGAATGCAATAACCGTCAAGCACTGCAACCCTTGAGGTTGCCAGTGCTTTCATCTGACGGAACATTTCAAAACAGTACATAATTTTTCCGCCGATTCCTTTCGAAATCATTTTGCATAAAACTTCAACCTTATACTGCGGATATTCTTCTTTTATTTCATCAATCAGATAACGAAAATCAAGCGAAGGAGTTTCGCTTTGGCGCGAGATAAAGGCAACCTTATCTTCCGTTTTCATCAGCTTAAAAAAGGCATAAACAATTCCCATAGCCAAACTGAATAATTTTGCAAAAAGCAATGTCACCTTTTCTCACTCCTTCATCTGATATTTTTATTCATAAAGCGGATATTTTGCGCAGATTTCTGCCACTCCGTTTTTAATATAATCCTTTTTACTGTCAAAATCGGTAACTGCAAGATAAATAAATTCTGCAATTTTTTCAAAATCAGCTTCATTAAGACCTCTTGTTGTTGCCGCAGGTGTGCCTATGCGTACACCCGATGTAACAAACGGAGAAAGCGGTTCGTTCGGCACTGTATTTTTATTAAGCGTAATATGAACTTCATCCAGCTTGGCTTCAAGTTCCTTTCCTGTAACGCCTGTTCCGATAAGAGAAAGCAGAACAAGATGATTGTCAGAACCGCCGGACACAAGGTTAAGACCTCTTTTTGTAAGTCCGTTTGCCAGTGCCTGCGTATTATTCAGCACTCTCTGCTGATATTCTTTAAATTCCGGTTTCAGCGCTTCCCCGAAGCATACTGCCTTACCGGCAATTACATGCATTAAAGGACCACCCTGTGTGCCCGGGAAAACAGCAGAATTCAGCTTTTTGATAAGGTATTCATTGTTGCAGAGAATAAGACCGCCTCTCGGACCTCTTAACGTTTTGTGTGTGGTTGTTGTTACAACATCGGCATACGGAACAGGATTCTGATGAAGACCTGCTGCAACCAGACCTGCAATATGTGCCATATCCACCATAAACATAGCGCCGTTTGCGTGAGCAATATCAGCCATTGTTTTAAAATCTATTGCACGCGGATATGCAGATGCACCGGCAACAATCAGTCTTGGCTTTACTTTATTAACCTGTTTTGCAAATTCAGCTATATCAATAAAGCCGTCCTCATTCACACCGTAAGGCACAAAATTAAAATACTTACCGCTGATATTTGCAGGTGAACCGTGTGTTAAATGACCGCCGTTATCAAGGCTCATACCCATAACTGTATCGCCGGGTTTAAGCAGTGCAAGATATACAGCCGTATTTGCCTGTGCACCTGAATGTGCCTGAACATTTGCGTAATTTGCGCCAAAAAGCTCGCAGGCTCTTTTAATTGCTATATTTTCCACAATATCTACATACTGGCAGCCGCCGTAATAACGCTTTGCCGGAAGACCTTCGGCATATTTGTTTGTAAGCACACTGCCCATTGCTGCCATAACCTGCGGTGAAACAAGGTTTTCAGATGCGATAAGCTCTATATTTTCACGCTGGCGTTTCAGTTCAAGTGCCATTGCGTCGGCAACTTCCTTATCGGTTTCTGCAACCTTTGAAATTGAATCATAGTAATCGGAATACATAATTTAATCTCCTTTAATATATAAATTAATACTTTTTAATAATAACATATCGTTCTGCTTTATACAAGTGGTGATTTCTGAAGAAATAAAAAAGATGTGTTTACATATTCTGCAGACACATCTTTCAATTCTTATATTCAAAAACATAATGCTGGGAAATCTCAAAGCTTACTGTGGCTTTAACCTGATTTCCAAGAAAATTTATATTAACATCGGCACCGGCGGGCGCATTTATCATAACATCCCTCAGCCTGCCCTTACTGTCATTCATGGCAGTTACCCTTGTATCGCCAAGAAAACAGTGACCATTTTCAATTTTTGTTGCTTCACCGGCATTGGCATTGCTTGAAAGTAAGGTTTTATAATCTTCATCCAAATTGCCTTCGTTGTTCTGATCAAACATTTTCTGTACCCGCGGCACAACACTCATAATACTTATAAAACCTGCATGTTTCTTAGCCAGGTTTTCAATCTGCGGATAAGATTTGTGAATATCATATTCGCCGATATTCTGATAATTGGTTATAACATCTTTTATGCTGGCTTTTTCCTTGCCGATAATAAAATAAACACATTGCGTACCATCTATATCGTACAAATAGGAAACATTCACCCCATCATAAAACTCTTGGCTTATTTCTGCATTTACCGGCTGAATAATATTTTTCGGTGTAATGGTCGGATCATCTGTCAAAACGCCGTTTTCAAAAACAAAATTCTCAATTTCATCGTCTTCACGTCCGATTCTGAAACTGATAATACGTCTAAGAATAGAATTGAACAGCGGATTTGAACAGTCTATTTCGCTTAATTTTACCGATATTGTTAACTTTATATTAAAATCAGATTCGCTTTTTGTTTTTTCAACAGATTCGGCATACAGATTCAACGCCTTTAAAGACTTCTCTTTGTTTTCAACAAAGGGTCTTTCCTGAAAGCCGTTTGTAAACATAGCCGTAAGTAAAACCACTGCTGCCAAAATCAGCGATACTATACCAATTGCTTTCTTCATATTCTCACTTTCAATAAAATAATATTCTTATTTCAAGATTTATCTTATTACAAAAAAGCATTGGTTTCAATCTCTGATTTGCACAAAAATATTATTTATTTTTAATTATTATTGTTTATAATCACTAAAAGCATAATTTTGAAAAACAATAACACGAATCGTTGTATTTACAAGATTTCCCATAAATTCAATATTGGCATTCAGTTCAACAGGCGCTGTAACCGAAACAGATTCAAGCAGTCCGTTTTCATTAATCATTGCCTGAATTTCCGTATCATCAACTGAACATACACCATTCATAATTTTAATCGGCCGATTTGCCGAAGGTTTTCCGAAAGTCTCTCCGCTGCCTGAACCCATCAGCGCACCGATTCCCAGAATATCAACAGATGTGGAAAGAATATCGCCTACATCTATAAAATCCGAATGGTTCGGTGCAAGATTATTAACAGCGGTTTTATCGTAATTATCCTGTCCGTTAAGCACAGGTCTTACTGCATTCATAACCGTATCCAGGTTTTCGGATTCCTTTGCAATTTTCAGTGAAAGCATCGTTTCACCATCCGTTTCAGCATAATTCACCGTAACAGCAGATACATTAAAATTATCAATATACGCTCCGGCCGGCTGTATAACATTTAAAGGCGTTTTTGAAGCATCAGCCGAATCAGCGCCGTTGGAAAAGCGGCAGGAAGATTCGCTTTCTTTTATATCCCCAACCTTATAGCCCATTACAGACTCCAGCATATCTTTCAGCAGATTTGCGGAACTGCTTATAGATTCCAGTTTAAGCGAAGTTGTTATCTCAAGATTAAAATCGGTTCTGTTTTTACTGTTTTTAACAGCATTTGCATAAATATCCACAATTTCTTTATCCGAATAAGCATTCTGTATTTGATTATTCTTTCCTAAATTGCTGCAGCCGCACAAAACAGAAAAAACAAGCACGGCAACACACAGTTTCGATATACGTGTTTTTTTCATGATTGCTACTCCTTAAACTAAAAATTATTTACAGTAATATTATAAAATAAAAGTTCATTAAATACAATATCATTTATACTTGAAAGGTTTAAAAATATGTGGTAAAATTATCAAAGATTTCAAGAAATATATAAAGGAAGTGCTTATATGAGCGGACATTCAAAATGGAGTACCATAAAAAGAAAAAAAGGTGCCAATGACGCTGCAAGAGCTAAAATATTCACCAAAATAGGAAGAGAACTTGCTGTTGCAGTTAAAAACGGCGGTCCTGACCCGTCTGTTAACACAAAGCTGAAAGACGTTATTGCAAAAGCAAAACAAAACAATGTGCCGAATGATAATATTGACCGTATGCTGAAAAAGGCTGCCGGCGAAACCGGCGGAGCAGACTATGAAGAAATCATTTATGAGGGCTACGGACCGAACGGTGTGGCGGTAATTGTTGAAACACTTACAGACAACAGAAACCGAACCGCAGGTGAAGTAAGGCATTATTTTGATAAAGCCGGCGGAAATATGGGAACCTCCGGTTCTGTTACCTTCATGTTCAGCCGTGAAGGCGTAATACTTGTGGAAAAAGAAGACGCAGATGAAGAAATGCTTATGATGGATGCCATTGAAGCAGGCGCGGCAGACTTTATTGCGGATGATGAGGATGTTTTTGAAATAAGAACACAGGCAAATGATGTAGGCGCAATCCGTGACGAACTTGAAGCCAAGGGCTATAAAACCATTTCAAGTGAGCCTGCTTATATTCCTGCTACATATACACGCCTTGAAAATCAGGATGATATGATGAAAATGAGCAGAATGATTGATATGTTTGAAGAAAACGATGACGTTCAGAATATCTGGCATAACTGGGAAAATGAAGATGAATACGAAGGTTAAACCCTGAAACAGAAAATACCGGTCAGCAAAAGCTGACCGGTATTTTTTATCGTTTATTCTGTAAGCAAATGAATGGCATTTTCAATTAAATCAAAAAATCTTTCCACAATAATCTTATCGTTTTCATTACCCCGAACACACATTGAAAGTGTAATTTCTTTTCTTACAGATGTAACTGTAAGCAAGGCATAAGGTTTATACTTTACAGCTCCGCTCATAAAGCCGTCTACAGGTTCATGACCTGCAAGCGCAAGCTTATCAACCTCCAGCACACCAACATTGCTCATTGCAAGCAGCGGATTGGCATAGCCGATTTTTATAACCTCTTCCGAAGCGGCAAGAGGAAGCATTTTATAACCGAAAGACAGAAGCGGCAGACCGTGAAGTCCGATAAACCGGTCTTCCTTAAACTGATTGGATGAATGAACAACAAAATTCAGCGTTTCAAAAATGTTTGTGCCTCTTTCGGGAACTCTGCACTGCATCCACGCTGTATGATTGGTAACACCCTGCGCTTCATTATTTTTAATATGCCTTCTTAAATCAACCGCACAGGAGATTGACACAGCCTCACGGCTGTTAAAGCCGGCCAATTCATAAAGCGCATAGAAATAAGCGGTAAGCAGCATATCATTGATGGTTGCACCGTGCTTTTTGCCGGCAGCTCTTATTGCATCAAATTCAGACGCGGGAATTTTTCGTTTTGCAATAAAGGATTTATCCTTTATGCTGTTTGGTGTAAAAGGAAAGCCATGGTCGTCTTTTGAATTAATATTTTTATAAAGATTCTTTGCCAGTTTTTTCTCACCGGAAGAAAAATCCTCATAAACAGATTCATAGGAACGGGTGCCTGTGCGAAGATCAACAGGACTAATCTGATGCTCAACAAAATCCGTATAATTTTTGCAAAGCGCTTTCATAAAATATTTTAAATCGCCGCCATCCATACACATATGATTTTCAACCACACATAAAACAGATTTTCCGTTATGGTTGAAAACGGCCACTTTTATCTGCAAGTCGGCATCAGGCGGAATATACTGCACAAGAAAATCGTTTATTTCCTGTTCCAGGTTTTCTTCGCTTACTGTTTTCACAGTTAACACATCGTCAATTTTATAATCTTTCACGGTCCAGTACGGATGAATACGGTTGTCCGTAAACGAAGAATGAAGCACTGGCGCTTTCTCAAGAAAGCAAATAAGTACAGTTTTAAGAGCCTCTGTATCAATCTCAAAATCATATCTTAATTCCACATGCACCATTCGGTCATTGTAGTCACGGAAAAGATAATGCATTTTGTCCCAAAGCTCTGCATTTAATTTTCTTTCCATGTGTCAATCACCTCCTGCTTATATCGTTTATTTCTTGACATGGATGTATACATCAAAACAAAATCAAGCACCAAAGAAAATATAATAAGCATCCATCCGGTATTCCATGCAAGAATGCCAAGCGCTGAAAGAATTATATAAAGCATTGCGGCAACGGCAGGAATATAAATAAGACATATGATAATTGCCAGCTTCCGCTTGGTGAAACAGGCATACAGCGCATCTGCAACAAACATTGCCGCCACGCCTGCAATTACGATAACCCAGCTTCGCAAAAAGCCGATCATAACAAGGGAAAACAGAAAAACAGCAACTGTAACCACCATTACATCCATTGCAAGAAGAATCCTTGCAAATATATGAAATATTCTTCTCATAGAGGTGAATTTTCTGACACCCAATGTAAGCAAATAAGCCACCCAAAGCAAAATTCCGTCTACAACAATAAGCCATGTCTGTCCCCATTTATGAGTTAAAAAGCTTACACCCAGAAACAGAATAATAGCACTTAAAATATAAATAACAGAACCTGCCACATTCATAATGATATTGCGTTTTGTTCTTTCGGCAGATGTTTCACTGATATAAAAAGCCTTATATTCCTTTTCAGGTTCGGGGTGTTCACTGATTACCAAATCGCTGATTACCTTTGAATTTGAAATGCCCCTGCGGGACACCTCAAGATAACGTGCGTTCATTTCATCAAGAAGCTGACGCTTATACTTAAACAGAATTTCATTTCCCCTTTGGTCAGGAAGCTTATAATCAATATATTTGATAAACTGTTCCATTTTTCCTCCTTAACATATTACTGATTAACGTATAATTTATTCCATATATTTATTCTAACACAGTTAAATTTCAAACACAATCATTTTTATAATAAACAAACTATAAAATAAGGTTATACTGCCATTGCAATCTAAAAAAACAAAACACCGTTTAAAATACATACATTAAACGGTGTTTAAATACTTATTTTGAAAAATTCTTAATAATTTCTTCAAGTTCTTCTTTGTTGATTGCCGAACCCGAACCGGCAGAATTCTCATAGGATGAGCTGCTGTGAATATTTTTAACAGCATTGTTCTGCGCTGTTTTGCCGGATGACTGCTGCACATGGGAGTTTTGAGCAGAAGCGGAATTACCGACCGGCGGTTTTTGTGAACTGCTGTACACATCCACAAAAGCAGAAGCGGAATTAGAGTTAGCAAAAGAATTTGCCCTTTTCGGAATATCTATATTTACACGGCCGGGCGCAGAAGCAGCTTTCTTTTCAGGCTGACGGGCAGCCGCCGGCTGTGTTGATGCAGGCGCAGTATTTTTTGAAACTGCAGGCGCCTTGGCAGATGAACTGCGAACAAAATTGCTTTTTGAAAAATATTTTTCATAAGCCGGTCTTTTTGCTTCCTTTTCAATCTGCTTTTTACGCTGTGCAATACTGAATTCCGTTACGTGCTTATTGAGAAGTTCTGTATTGGATTTATCAATTTTTGTGAGCTTCTCATAAAGCTGTGCAACATCTTCCGCATCTCCCTTGGCAATAATTTCACCTTGATTCAGAAGAATGGCCTTATCGCATATTTTTCTGACCTGGGCTATGCTGTGGGAAACCAGGATAACCGTTACACCGCTGTCAAACATATCCTGCACTCGTTTTAAACTTTTTTCACGGAACTTGGCGTCACCAACCGAAAGTACTTCATCCAGTATCAGCACATCGGGATTAACCGCCGTTGCAATTGAAAAGCCCAGGCGGGCCTTCATACCGGAAGAATAATTTTTTATCGGAACGTTAATAAACTTTCCAAGTTCTGAAAATTCAACGATTTCATCATACTTTGTCTGTATATATTCTCTTGAATAGCCAAGAACAGCCCCGTAAAGAAAAATATTTTCTTTACCTGAATAGTTCATGTCAAAACCGGCGCCAAGTTCAAGCAAAGGCGCAACCACACCGTTTTTTTCAATTTTTCCTTTTGTGGGTTTATAAACACCTACAATGGCTTTCAGCAAGGTACTTTTTCCGGCGCCGTTAAAACCAAGTATTGCCAGTCTTTCGCCTTTTTTTACTTCAAAGCTGATATTTTTAAGAGCATCAAACTTTTTATATTCAAGCTTATGTGTTAACAGCTTAATTGCATATTCTTTAAGATTATCTACTTTTTCTTTATTAAGGTTGAATGACATTGAAACATTCTTAACCGAAATAGCAACATCTTTGTTCATATTTTTCGTCCTTTATAATCATATCTTCAAAACCAAACAAATAATTAAGAAGAGATAATACAAGCAAATAAACGGTAATTAATCCTCAAAAACAGCACCTTTTGATCCGCTTGTTACATGCTGGGCATATCGTTTAATATAACCTGTCAGTTTCTGAACAGGAGGCTGCCATTCAGCTTTTCTTGCAGCAAGAATTTCATCAGAAACATTAACACGAAGAACTCTTGCAGGAATATCAATTTCAATTTCATCGCCGTCTTCAACAAACGCAATTGTACCGCCTGCTGCAGCTTCAGGGCTTACGTGACCGATAGAAGCACCCCTTGTTGCACCGCTGAAACGTCCGTCTGTAAGAAGGGCAACGGAATTTCCAAGTCCCATGCCGATGATAGCCGAAGTAGGTGAAAGCATTTCTCTCATACCCGGTCCACCCTTAGGTCCTTCGTAACGAATAACAACAACATCACCGGCAACAACCTTGCCGCCGTTTATGGCTGCAATAGCCTCTTCTTCACTATTATAGCACTTTGCCGGGCCTTTATGCTGCATCATTTCAGGAAGCACAGCACCTTTTTTTACAACAGAGCCCTCTTCGGCAAGATTGCCCCAAAGAACAGCAATACCGCCGTCTGCAGAAAACGGATTTTCAATTGTATGAATAATATCACCGTCTGCATCGGGAGCCTTTGCAATTCTTTCGGCAACCGTTCCGCTTACAGTAAGGGCATCTGTATTAATCATTCCGCCCTTTGCCAGTTCTTTCATAACACCCTGAATGCCGCCAACCTCATTAAGATCGGTAATAAATACGGAAGATGCCGGATTCAGCTTGCATATCTGCGGTGTTTTTCTTCCGTAGGCATCCAGCGTTGCCAAATCTATATCATGACCTGCCGCATGCGCAAGTGCTGTTAAATGAAGAATTGTATTTGTTGAACAGCCGATTGCCATATCTGTGCGCATCGCATTTTCAATAGCCTTTTCCGTTATGATATCGCTTGGTTTAATATCTTCCCTGAGAAGATCCATAACACGTTCGCCTGCCATTTTTGCAAGACGAAGTCTTGCGCTCATTACAGCAGGAATTGTGCCCGAACCCGGAAGCGACATACCAATGGTTTCTGTTAAACAGTTCATGGAATTGGCTGTATACATACCGCTGCAGGAACCGCATGTCGGGCATGCTGAAAATGCACAGCTTTCCAGATTTTCAAGGTTCATATTGCCCACATTGTATTTTCCTGTATATTCAAACATTTCGGAAAGACCGATGCCTGTTTCTGTTTCAGTGCTTTTGCCCGGAAGCATCGGACCGCCGGAAATAAATATACACGGCAGATTCAGGCGGCATGCCGCAAGAAGCATTCCCGGAACAATTTTGTCACAGTTCGGAATAAACACAATGGCATCAAGCGGATGCGCAGTAAGCATAACCTCAATAGAATCTGCAATCAGTTCTCTTGAGCAAAGGCTGTATTTCATTCCCTTATGGTTCATTGCAATACCGTCACAAACACCGATGGTATTGAATTCAAAAGGCACACCGCCGGCGTTTCTTACACCTGCTTTAACCTGCTCTGCAATTTTATCAAGGTGCATATGACCCGGTATATAATCGCTTTTAGAATTTACAACAGCAACAAAAGGTCTTTTCATTTCAAGCTCATCAATACCGAGAGCCCGTAAAAGAGAACGGTGAGGCGCCCTTGAAGGACCCTCTTTAATTAAATCTGATCTCATAATTCATTTCTCCAGTATACAAAAATAGTTTTTATAAAATAAACGGGATTATCCCATTTAAAAATAATCGGTTTTTACCTCCTGTTATCCTATCACAATAACGGTATAAAATCAAGTTAATTAAATATGATATATTTGTTACTATTTGTTAATTAATTTATTAATTACCTAATTATGCTTTCGTATTTTGTAAAAAAGCGGCAGATAAATTCATTTTATCTGCCTGCCTTTATTATATATTTACCCTATAAAAATCTGCACATAGTAGGTGTATCCGTTATACTCATAACAGCCTATTGCAATTCCTGTATAATTATATTTTTCCGATAAAATATTTTCTCTGTGGGGCGGGGAATTCATCCAGTAATGCATCATAGCTTGTGCCGAATCATTGCTTTTTCCGATATTTTCGCCTGCGCAGATGTATTTCACTCCGGCATCTTTTATTGCCGTAAAACAGCTTCTGCCGTCAGGGCGGGTATGAGAAAATTCGCCGGCAAGCTCTTTTGCCCTTTTATCAGCCGCCTTCTGCAAATCATTTCTGTACGACAGCTTTTCCATCCCTGCATCCGTACGGGTCTGATTTACCAGACTGTAAATTTTCTTTACACCGCCGTTTGAGGAACCGACAGTATAATTCGGCTTGGCAGTTTCCGTTTTCGCTTTTGTTTCCGTATGCTTAACTGTGGTTGTCTGCTTTACAGCATTCTTTGCTTTTGCTGTTGTCGTTTCCGTTTTTTCTGTTGTATGCTTTACGGTTTCGGATTCTTTTTCGTTTTTTTGAACCGGTGCTGTTGTTTTTGTTACAGCCGATGTGCTTACTGCGCCGGTTGTCTGTGACGTTTCGTCTGTCTGCAATTCCTGCTTGCTTACAGTTACCGTTTCTTCGGTTAGCGAAGAATATTCCTGCTTATTCAAAGTATCGTCTGTATCCTTATTACAGGCTGCAAAAGAAAAGATTAAAAACAAACACAAAAATGCAGCCGTCAACTTCCCTGCCATTTTCATTCTCCCCAATCAGATTGAAGCCGCAGTATTATTCACCGCCGCTCTATAATTCGCATTGTACACCTAATCAATATATAAATCAAGAATTTATTCCGAACATATCAACGCAAAGAAAATCGCTTGCTGTGCCTTTTTTTCTGTATTGCATAAAAAATATATCCTGCTGCGTCTGCCAAAAGCCAGCCGATTGGAATAGACCACCATATTGCCGTTACCCCAAAATCCGTATTCGGCGCAAGTGTATAAGATAATATAACCCGTGTTCCCAAAGAAACAACAGTTAAAACAAGTGAGATAATCGGCTTGTTTATGCCCCTGAAATAGCCGTACCACAGAAAAAGAATGCCGATGCCGATATATAACACACCTTCAATTCTAAGATATTCCGCACCTGCTGCAATAATCTGCATTTCAGAAGCATCAATAAATAAAAGCATCAGATTATCAGCGAAAACAAAAACCAAAACAGAAATCACTGCGCAAAACAATACCGAAAAAACAACGGAAAGTTTTGTGCCTTTCTTTATACGGTCGAATTCTTTAGCGCCGTAATTCTGCGATACAAACAGCGAATATGCATTTCCAAACTCCTGAGCAGGCATATAAGCAATTGTATCAATTTTTACTGCCGCGGCAAAAGATGCCATCACAACGGTTCCAAAGCTATTTACAAGTCCCTGTATCATTAAAATTCCGAAATTCATTACCGATTGCTGTGCCGCCGTGGCAAAATCGTTTATTATAATTTTTCTCATTCTGTGTTTATTCCATTTTATTTTCCCTTGTCCGAATTTTAAAAACGGCAGTTTAAAAAATGAATAAACAGAAATCCCCATTCCGGAAACAGCCTGCGCAATAACAGTAGCCAAAGCTGCGCCTTTAATACCAAGCCCCAAACCCACAACAAACCAGATATCAAGAGCTACATTTATTACAGACGATACCGCTAAAAAAACAAGCGGCACAACCGAATTTCCCACAGCCCGCAGCAAATAAGAAAAAAAGTTATATAAAAACACAAAAATAATTCCCGAAAATACAACCGAAACATAATCGCTTGTCATAAGCATCAGTTCTTCCGGCGTTTGCAGTAATTTCTGAATGGTTTCCATTCCCGGATAAATGATGAAATATATAAAAACAGATACAAAAAGAATAAAGAAAAAGGAATGCCATATATCTTCTTTTAGCTGTTTTTCATCTTTCTTTCCGTAATCTTCAGAGAAAAAAGCGCCGCTTCCCATACAAAGACCGATAATAACAGATGTAATAAAAATCATCAGCGTATATACCGATCCGACAGAAGCAAGCGCATCCGAACCGATATATTTTCCCACAATCAGCGCATCAGCCAGATTATAGGCCTGCTGAAGCAGATTTCCCCCAATCATCGGCAATGAAAAGCATATTAACTTTTTAAAAATGGAACCCTCCGTTAAATTTAACGTTCTCACTTAGATACCTCTTTGATGTATTTGAGCAAATGGGCAATTCCCTCAGGAACTGCCCATTTTATTACTTATTCTGTTTGTGTATAAAAATATTCCTTCAATTTGAAACCTATGTTTTATTTATCAAGGGGTTTCATCGTCGGGAAACCAATTTTAAAATTTTATAAAGTTTCATTAGTCTTTATATCCATATTTCAGGACATTCTTTTTGTGTTTCCAAATCACAACTCTTTATATATATTCATAAACAGTCGTAACTTAGTCGTATATCGGTCGTAAGTTGGCTATACCACCTGAGCAACATTTTGCATTTTGAAATGGTTTTGAAAACTAATCATTTCTGCAGTTTTCAATTCTTCGGTAGCTTCTGCATAAATGCCCATAGTTATTTCTGCATCGGCGTGACCGAGAATATCTTGCATTACCTTAATATTGACACCCTTTTCACACATTCTTGTTGTAAATGTATGCCTAAGTGAATGATTAGAAAAATTAGGTAATAATACTGCCTTTTCAATATCATTCTGTTTTTTATCTATAACACTATAATTACAATCACGGATAATCCTTTTTAATGCTTTATTAAGTGTACCTTGATGTTGAACACCACCAAAGCGATTAACAAAGATAAAATCCGTATATCCGTCAATAATCGCATTACAGCTAATGCCACATTCTTCTTGATATTTCTTTTCAAGAAGCAATGCTTCTTTGACTTTTGATAACATAGGAATAGTTCTTTTTCCTGCCTTTGTTTTCGGTGTATTAACAGCAAATTTACACTGCTTGCCTTTTCCTTTGCTGTAATATACAAGCGTATGATTAACACTAATTGTTTCATCTTCAAAACTCACATCACACCAACGAAGTCCTGTAACTTCTCCAACTCTCATTCCTGTCCAAATCATAACAATGAAAATAGGATACCACCTATTGTATTGTTTACTCTCCTTAAGGAATTTTTCAAATAATTCTTGTTCTTTGATTGTTAAGGCTTTCTTTTTAATATCATCATCGTTATGTGCTCTTTTCAATTCTTTCAGAGCATTGTCAGACGGATTATATCTTAAATAATCATCTTCAACTCCAAGTTCAAGCACCTGATGTAATACTGTATGAATGCCATCAATAGTAGATACTTTAAGATGTTTTTCATCAAGTAAATTGTTATAAAAAGCTCTCACATCAGTTCTTTTTAAATCAACAATTTTTGTGTTTCCAAAATCAGACTGAACAAACTGATTATACATATATTTGTAGTTCTGAAAAGTATTATCTTTCAAACCCTTTTTGAGTTGTACCCAAATATTGTATAAATCATTAATCGTTAAATCACTTCTATCCGTTCTGATTCCGTCTAAAACATCCCTTAAAACAGTCACTTCTTTGTTACGTAATTCTTCAAGTGTTTTTGCATAAACAGAATGGCGTTTTCCTTTTTTATCTCGCCATTTATATTCAAATGTGCCGTTTGCTCTCTGATATTCGCCCTCTTTCAAAACACGATTTTTATCGTCTTTTCGTCTCTCTATTGCCATAAATATTTCTCCTTTAATAACAAACGAGAACACGTCAAATACAGTATAATTCAAACGTGTTCCCTTGTCAATTACATCCTTATTTAATTATATAGAGTATGCTTTTTCTATGTACTGTTCAAACAGCTTTCGCTTAATAAGTCTTTTACTGCCACACCAAATAACATATTTGCAGTTTTCATCATTAGTCAAATCTCTTAATCTATTCATACCAATTCCAAAATATGCTGAAGCTTCTTCAAGTGTAAGATTAGATTTTTCCCATAATGGAATTTCTTTTTTGATAATTTAACACTCCTTTCTATTGCGTTGCAAATACTCTTTAACAGAATTGTACTCTGTAACATCTCCTGAAGCATTATAAACTATAACTTTATGTATTCGCCTTAGAAAAGCCTGCCACGATTCGTTATCGTTTTTCTGCACTTCCCAATACTGTTTTTCCAAAGACCAATTTGATATTATGTAAACACGATTATAACAAGCATATTTATTAGCATATCTGCTTGGTAGTTCTAAAGGGTAAATATCACAATACAACAGCATATCTTTGATTTTTATTGATGACCTGAATTCATCAAAGGCAATTACAGGCTGTGCACTATATGAATCAAATGGGTGCTGATAATCAGTAACACGATAAACATTAGCATAACCATTCTTTTCAAGAACTCCCCTTGTTTTGCCTGTTCCTGTTGCACCGCTGATATAGATTACCTCTAAATCAAGACGGACAGTTTCTTTAAATCGTTCAGTTAGAATAATAGTCCGCACTTTATCTATCTTATCAATTTGCAAAATATAATCTTGATTTTGCGCAAGTATTTCTGCATTCGACATATTATCAAGCACCATTTGATACAGTTCAGACATATCACACCTTTTGCCTTTGCTATCAGGCGGTTGCGTTCCGTACTCCTCAAATGTACCCTCAATCTTCTTTTCTTGTTTTGTTTCATCTAATTCCCATTTACCAGACTTTTTTATGTAGTTCACATTATCCGATACAGAGCCTCTACATTTCTCTATGTGGGCTTCAGGAAAATATCGTTTTACCATACTAAACCGAACTCTTGAAGCAAACACAACAAATATATGTGTATGAAATTGTGTTCCTTGTTCATCTGCCATACATAAGTAAGCCAAAGTTTTGAATTTGCTGTGAAAAATATCAAGTATCTGTTGATGTGTATATCCCTTTTCAATAGGTGCATTTATCGTCAACTGATACATAAATGATTGTGTATCTATATTGCTTGTCCTCCTTTTGTTCATTTTGTTTTTTATTGTGAACAGCTTGAAAGCACTATATTTACAGCTATTATATATGTTTGTTCACTGTTGGGTAATACTATCCAACAGTGAGCAATGGCTTGTGGCTTCGCCACCGCCATTGCCCCTAATGTAAATTACCGATTAAGTGCTTCAATACAAATTCTCTGTAATTTGTCCTCATCACGAATTACAGGCACTTTAATAAAATGCAAATCTGAGCCTTGCAGTAGAGCAACACCCTCTCCAATTTTAAATTGTCTATCCCCTATACGTTCTATATATTCTTTAGGTATAAGCATTTCATATATACTTTTGATAGGTGCACCGACAATAATCACGATTCCGTAGTTTAAACGACTGCCTGTCGGAAAAACAACAGCATCGGGGCGTTGACAAGACACCACTAACCGAACAGCAAGAGAGCGACCAAGCATAAGTATTTCAGATACTTTTCGCATAACCTCTTGTGCCTGCTTCTTATCTTCACTAATAAGAGATAATATATTTGCCACATATTCATCCCATATTAGTGTTATAGGAGTGCGACATATATCTTGTCCTGATTGTCTATTATGTAATATTTCATAAACAATATTGAGAGCTTCTATTGTCTTGTCATAAGGGTAATATCTGTTGCAATTTCTCAAATAAGAAAATGTATCATCTTGTTTGAAATCTGCAAAATAGACTTTTGAGTTTTTAGCACTCTGCATACACAAACGAGCTAAATATTGATTAGTTAAATAGGACTTACCACTTCCACTCATACCACATATGAGAGTATGACTGTTTGTATTAACAGATATATCCGTAAATAATGGCTCTTTAATTGCATAGCCATTCCACTTGTCGAAATCGTAACCGAGTAAAACATCAGAATTGTTCATCATATAAAATTCCTCTGTCTATCGGTTTGCGACCTTTTGCAGTTTTAATAACGATGATTTTTCCGTTATTGTTATTCTTACCACCATAAGCTATTTTCTCAACAAAATGCACATTCATTGCATCGGCTATTGCTTCTTTTTTCTCTATCCATACTGCATAAGGAATATTAGAATAGAACTCACAAACTGTTACATCTGTACCTCTAATTTTTTTCTTGCTAATAAGAATAGGACAACCATTTCGCAAATCTTTTGCCGAAAATGCTACCATTAACTTATTTTCATCTCGCCGAGCAGTATGCTCTCCGACCTTTTCAAAAATGGCAAATATCATTAATACAGCTATCAAAAACACAAATATGTTCAAAACAATATTTAATACTGGCTCAATAAGTGGAGGAACACTAATAAATACAATAAACTTATTTTTTACAACAATGATTATAGCAGTAAAAAGACATACAAACAGCCATATCAAATTATAAAAAGGCTTATGTATGAACTGCTGAAAGCCTAACTTTATACGTGAAAACTGTTTAATTTGATTTGCTCGTCTAATATTATAATTATTATCTTCCATATATAACACCACCTTTTTTTAAAAATCAATCAGAGATGATAACCACCTCTGATTGACCCATTAATTAGCAATTCACTTAATGAACAACATTATGATATAAGTATTCAGAAGCAAACTCATCCACTTTTTTATCAAGCTCAATCGAACGTTTGCACAATAAAGCAATTATCATTTTCGCCGAATGCTCTGAATTTATTTCAAAAACACCCTCGTCATTATATGATCCGAATTCTTCGGTATGTAGAAATGAGAAATAATCCTCATCGTCGATAATAGGAGAAATAGTTTCTTCAATAAACTTATCTAATTGCTTGCACATTTTATCAGATAATGCTATTTTATAACTGTTAATCAAATTGAGATTTTTATAAATGAACTCATCATTCTCGATGTTGTCAAAATCAATACACGCCTTGAGGAGTTTATGGATTTCAACAACTATTACTGCTTCTAAAAACTTGTTGCTATAATTTGTTTTCATTGTAAATACTTCCTTTCTGAATTAGCAGAGAAAAATATATTCTCTTGCTAACTCTAAAAAAAATTATAGTTTAAGCCTTGCTGATGCTTTCAATCTTGCCTTTATAATTGAATGAAACGTCAACAACATCATTGATTTTGACTTCTTTAGGCAATACAATATTATCCCTTAAGAAGAACTTTTCTGAACGCATTCCCTCTACATTGCTATCTGGGAAAGCTAAAAATACGTTTAATCCCTGCACTGTTTCATTCTGATTATTAGTAAAGCTGATTTCCATAACGCCAAGTAATTTTGCTTGCATAGTCCATACTCCTTTCCGCCAATGCTGATATCCGCATAGGCTATATATTCCAGTTGCGCTTCTGTAACTATATTATAGCTCACTTGAGTAGGTATTGCAAAGGCGATTTGTTTATGATATAATGCTAATTAGTCCCTACCTTAAGGAGTGAAAAATATATGAATTTGGAAAATATCCTTAATTTAATTTATACCCAAGCAGCTAAACGAATTAAAACCGCATTTGAGAATAGCCCTCTAACACAATCAGAAATCTATCCACCTGATCCCAAGCAAATTAGTTGGATAATTAATAACAATAGAACAAAAAATAATAGGTTTTTGATTTGTGACCGAGTATTACAAGCAACCGTGAAAAATGAAGCAACTGGAGAATATAAAGAGGTCGGAATTGTACCTAAATTAGAGTTTAAAAATATTAAAGAAACATTGTGGGGTACTGAGCAAGAAATATGGTCTTATCTTCCTAATCTCCTTGAAGCAATTTTAAATGAATTAGGAAGTGATAATAATTATGATATAGATAGGGACTTAATACTAAGTGACTATGTACCATTTGCAAAATACAATACTTATTATAAAATATTAGAGTTCAACCAATATATTCCCGCAATTCTATATGGAATAAAAGAAGATGATGTGTTTAATAACATCGACCTTGTTCAAAAGAAAGCATTTGAGTTGTTATTTTATAAATGCAAATATGAATTTTGTGAAATTTTTTTAGAATTTACTGATGAAACTACTTCTTTTCATAAAATAGATTCTGTTTTTAAAACTAATTTTTTAGAAAAACGATTTATACCAATGATTAGAAAATTCAATCCCGATGAAACATCTCTGGGAATAAGAATGAAAAATATTATTCAAAATGATTTATCTGACATTCCGAAAATGATTTTAAACTATCATCAGGGACAAAGCATTCCTAATTATAAAAAGCAATTAATATCAGCTTCAAGTAAATATGCAGTTGAACTTGAAAAAATACAAGTTGATCAATACCCTTTTCTAAAATAAAAGAAACCTCATAAGGTAAACAATTATACCTAGTGAGGTTTCTTTTATTTAATGCTTACTTATTATTCAGCTGATGAAATTGAATTATCATTTTCGTAACCAATTCCATTTGTTCTTCTGTTAAATCATACTTTTTGATTTCTTTTTCATCGGAAAGACCTAAGAGATAATCTGCGGAAACATTGAAGCAATTACAAAGCTTTATAAGAACTTCAACAGATGGATATTTCAAACCTTTTTCATAAGCAGAAATGGAACTTTTAACAAGGTCAACTTTATTAGCAAGTTCCTGCTGTGTTAAATTTTTAACTTTTCGTAATTTTTTAAGCCTTGTTCCAAAATATATCATAAAAATCTCTCCTACATTCAGTATACTATTTAAATATTCATTTTAAATTGATAAGTATACTTTTAGTTGACTTTTCTTTTGCTATTGATATAATATATTATGGCTTATGAATTTTGATAATTAATTATAGGCTTAACAAAATTAAGGAGGAGATTGAAATAAACAAAAAGAATAAACTCGCAATAATTCTAATTGCTAGTATTGTGGCTATAACTGTAATTATAGGTGTTGTTTTTGCATTTGTAATTAACAGTAATTCATCTGAAGTAAAAGTAAACAAAAACGTAACTATCATTAATAAAAAAGAAGCGGAAAGTATGCCGATAGAAGTAACTGAAAATCAACTTGTTTTCAGTACCCCACAAAATTACAGCGAGGGCGATGTAATCGTTTCAGGAATTACGGATACTGCACCTAATGGATTTTTACGAAAAGTTGTTAAAACAGAAACTGTTGATAATAAATACATCGTTGAAACAACAAATGCCTGTTTAACCGATGTATTTGAAGAAGCACACATAAGTAGAACATTTGAAATATCCGAAGACAGTATAACCCCTGTTGATTCATTAAAAACTGAAAATGCAAAAATAGGACTTATGCTTCCAAAAAAGTCACTTAGCAACAATCTTGAAATTGGAACAATAATACCCAATAAGGATTCAGGAGCAGATTTAATTACCTTAGGAATTGAAAGAGAACTCACTAAAAACATTTCAGTTACTGGCTCAATAGGATACAGACCATTTCTAGAACCTCATTTTGATATTGAAAATAACAATATAGAGTTTGGAATAGCATTACGAAATACTGTTGAAGGAAATCTTTTACTTAAATCTGGTAATGAAAAAGAATTTGAAGAAAGCATAAAATTATTAAACAAAAATTTAAAAGCAATTGAGTTTATGGCTGGAGAAGTTCCTATTGTAATAACGAACGCTTTAAACATAACACTTGATGGTTCAGGATACATAGGCGGTTCTCTTAGCACAGGATTAACTTTGAACTGCGAAAGCACATCTGGTTTCAAATACAGTAGTGCTACAAATACCGTTGAAGAAATAAAAGAAAATAAATATCTTGGCGATGGAATTGAATGGGAAACAACAGCAACCGCTTTTGCAGGAGTTGAAGTTGGCGTTTTTTTCCACATTATTTCAAAGTTATACGATATTGCTGGTGCCGATTTATCCGTTGGAGTTACAGGAAAAGCAGAATGTGAATTAACTGCTAGTCCTAATCAGCAATTTAATAATATGTATTATGCAGGAAATATTGACCTTTCCGTCCAACCGAAATTAAAGGGAAATATCGTTGTTGAAGAACCAATAATTGATTACACACTAATCGACCAACCTTTATTTGAATTTGAACTTAATCCTTTTTGGGAAAAGAATTGGTCTTCAAGCGGTAATTGGAAACAAGATATATGGAAAGCTAATCCTGTAACAATTGATAAAAGCAGTAAATTATATGAAATGTATTTTGGTATTTTAAAAGATGTTTATAACGAATATGTAATTAGAGATAGCGTAGGCTTTAGAATGTATTACTATAACAGTAAAAATAATATTCATCAAAGAGGCGGTCCAGGAGGAGTAGCTTATTTCAATGGTGCAACACCTGTATATTATCTAAGAGATATAAACGATGATGATATTCCAGAATTATTTATTGGTAAAAAATTCAATAATAACTATGAAATACTTGCTATTTATTCTTATGGAGATGATATAGAACCTGAACATCCTTATGGAGATTTCATCACAGGTCAAGGCGAGTATTATGATGTAGAAGATAAATATATAAATTATGTTTATCTTTGTGGTAATAACGAAATACTTATTAGACACGAAGAAAATGTTGGTGGAGAATTAATTACATATAGTTATGGTAATAGTTATAGATATGACAGGCAAAATAGATAAAGTTTGTAGACTTGAAGGTGTTATTGGTACAGATGGCTCTTTGTATATTAGTATTAATAGAAATTATACGGGAGATGGAACTGGGCTTTATTTGTATCATCAATACGACATCTTTAGTGGAGATTTAACATTGGAATAGATTTTAACATAATAAAAAACGGTTAGAAGTCAATCTAACCGTTTTTTTATTTGACGTATTCTCTTTATTTGGTCGTAAATAGGTCGTAAGTTTTGAACTTATAACCTTGTTTTGTTTGCTATAATCAGCATTTTTAGTTCAATGGCTTCATTGTCGGGAACAGCAGTACATCCCTGATACTGTAAGAATCTGTAAGGAGCATAACAAGCCTATCTATACCGATTCCCAAACCGCCAGTAGGAGGCATACCGTATTCAAGCGCAGTAACAAAATCGTTATCTATCATATTTGCTTCATCATCGCCTGCTTCACGTAGCTTCATCTGTGCTTCAAATCTTCCCATTTGGTCAATAGGATCATTCAGCTCAGAATATGCATTGCCGTATTCACCGCCGAGAATGAACAGTTCAAATCTTTCGGTAAGTGCAGGACAATCCGGTTTTCTTTTTGTAAGCGGACTTACCTCAACAGGATAATCCATAATGAATGTCGGCTGAATAAGATTTTTTTCTGCATATTCTTCAAAGAAGGAATTAAGCACATCGCCCCATGTTGCTTTGCCCGGAGCAATTTCTATACCCTTTTCCTTTGCGATTTCAACAGCTTTTTCATCATTGCTCATAAACTCGGAAAAATCCACACCGCTGTACTGTTTAACAGCATCTATCATGGTTACTCTTGCAAACGGCGTTTCAAGATCTATTTCCGTACCGTTAAAGACAATATGAAGATTGCCGCCGCAAACCTCATTTGCAGCATTTCTGATTAAGTTTTCGGCAATATCCATCATTCCGTGATAATCCGTAAATGCCTGATAAAGTTCAATACATGTAAATTCAGGATTGTGCCTTACATCCATACCCTCATTTCTGAAGTTTCTGCCGATTTCATAAACTCTTTCCATACCGCCCACAATAAGCCTTTTCAGATAAAGCTCTGTGGCAATGCGAAGATACATATCCATATCAAGCGTATTATGATGTGTAATAAACGGTCTGGCAGAGGCGCCGCCGGCAATGGTATTAAGAATGGGTGTTTCCACCTCAATAAAACCAAGATTATCAAGATATTTTCTAATGGAAGAAATGATTTTTGAACGCTTGATAAATGTGTCTTTAACATTTGGATTCATAATCATATCAAGATAGCGTTTTCTGTATCTTGTATCTGTATCCTGCAAACCGTGGAATTTTTCAGGCAGCGGAAGCAAAGATTTTGAAAGAAGCCTAATTTTCTTTGCATGAACAGAAATTTCACCTGTTTTGGTTTTAAAAACAAAACCCTGAACCTCAACAATATCGCCGATATCCCACTTTTTGAATTCTTTATATTCATCCTCGCCTATATCGTTCATTCTGACATAAACTTGAATTCTGCCGTTTCTGTCCTGCAAATCTATAAAATTAGCTTTGCCCATATCACGCCATGTCATAATGCGACCGCACACAAAAACATCTTTTTCTTCAAGTGCATCAAAATTATCTTTAATTTCATTGCTTTCATGGGTTTGTGTTGCAACCGTGATTTCAAACGGGTCTTTTCCCTGTTGCTGAAGTGCTGTCAGCTTATCAATTCTTATTTGTTTCTGTTCATTTTCAGAAAGCACAACCTCTGCAACAGCCATAGGAGCTGCATTTGCATTATTTCCTATCAATTCAATATTTTTTAAAGCTTCCTCTTCCGTATCAGCGGTTCCAAAGCAAGCAATAGCGCCTGTTTGAAGGAAAAGCGTGTATTTCACCTTATCTCCGTCTGCTTCCACAAGGAATTTGGGATTTGTTTTTTCTTCATCCTGTGCAATTGCATTCTGCACTTTCATTTTGCTGTTTTTCTTAACAGCTTTAACACCGCGTCTGCATTCATCCTCTTTTTCAAAAACAGGCGAAACAGCCGTTATCTTATCGTCAATTTTTAATTCAAATGTGAAAGTGCCGTCAACATTTTTGCTGATTTCAAACTTTCCTGCCATATGCTTACCTCTTTACTCTAATCCTAAAATTTCATATTCCAAATTTCCGATCGGTGCTTCAACAACAACAATATCGCCTACCTTTGCACCTATCAATGCCTTGCCCACCGGACTTTCATCTGAAATTTTGCCCTCACCGGGATTGCTTTGTGCAAAGCCTACAATTTCAAATGTTGCCTCAAAATTATCCTTAATTCTCTTAACAATTACCTTTGAACCCATTGATACAGAATCGCTTTCAGCCGTATCAATGATTTCCGAGTGATCAAGCTGATATTCAAGCTCCGTAATACGGGCTTCTATCTTTGCCTGTTCAGATTTAGCCTCATCATATTCACTGTTTTCCGAAAGGTCACCATAAGAACGGGCAACTTTAAGTTTTTCTGCTATATCAATACGGCCTTCGGTTTTAAGGGCTTCAAGCTCTTTTTCAAGTTCTGCCTTACCTGCCGCTGTCATTTTAAATACTTTTGCTGCCATAACAATTTGCTCCTTTATTTATAATTAATCATCTAATTATATATTATAATATATATTAAGTCAAGTATTAAGAAAAAAGCGGAGCAGTAAAAAACCGCTCCGCAATAATTCAGTTTTTTAATTATGCATTCGGAAGAAAAGCATTGTGAACGGCAGAAACTGCACGGTCTGCTTCTTCGGCATCAATAATAACAGAAATTTTGATTTCCGATGTTGAAATCATCTGTATATTGATATTCTGTGCATAAAGAGCCTCAAACATTTTAGAAGCTGTTCCCGGGTGAGATTCCATTCCGGCACCAACTATGGATACCTTGGCAACATCTGTTACGCAGGAAATTTTTGTACCTTCCGCAATAGACATTTCTTTAAGCAGTTCCACCGCAATCGGTCCGTTATCCTTTGAAACAGAGAAGGTTACATCTTTTGTGCCGTCTCTGCCGACAGACTGAAGAATAACATCAACATTGATGCTTTTCTGTGCAAGCTTTGAGAAAATTTTGAAAGCGATTCCGGGATTGTCATCCAAACCTACAACCGAAACAACTGCAACATCTTTATCCTTTGTAACACCTCTGATAAGCATTTTTTCCATTTTTACCTTCTCCTTTACTAATGTTCCCGGAACGGGATTTAATGATGAAAGAACTTCAAGTTCAACTGAATATTTTTTTGCCATTTCTACCGAACGGTTATTAAGTACCTGCGCACCAAGCGTAGCAAGTTCAAGCATTTCGTCATAAGTGATTTCGTCAAGCTTAATTGCAGAATCAACCTTTCTCGGGTCTGCGGTATAAACACCTTCAACATCTGTAAAAATCTGGCATTTATCAGCATGAAGAGATGCCGCAATAGCAACGGCCGAAGTATCTGAACCGCCTCTGCCGAGCGTGGTTAAATCATCATATCTGTTAATTCCCTGAAAACCTGCAACAACAACGATATTATGCTTTGCAATTTCAGCCTGAAGTCTGTTTGTTTTTATATTTTTAATACGGGCAGCCCCATAAACAGAATTTGTGTTGAACCCTGCCTGCCATCCAAGAAGCGAAATAACAGGAAAACCAAGTTTTTCGATAGCCATTGCAAGAACCGAAATCGAAATCTGCTCACCTGCTGCAAGAAGCTGATCCATTTCACGCTTTGCCGGATTTGAATTGATTTCCTGCGCCTTTGCGATTAAATCATCTGTTGTGTCACCCTGGGCAGAAACAACAACCACAACATCGTTTCCTGCCTTATAAGTATCTGTTACAATACGGGCAACATTCATTACTCGGGCGGCGTCTGCAACAGAAGAACCGCCGAATTTCTGAACAATTAATGCCATATTAACATATTCCTCCTATTAATAATTTGTTACTTTTATAATATTTAAAACTTTGATATTTTCAAGTTTTTCCATAAGTCTGTTTTCTGTCATTCTGTCCGTAATAAATGCAGTTTCATCAGACGGCTGTCCTTTTCTGGAAAGGAATTTTACATTATGGAAAAGGGTTTTAACCTGATTTTCACTCATTTTTGCACGCACATAAAAAGGCATTTCAATTACGGATTTATAATCCACAACATAATCCTCTTCGCCTGCGCCCCAGCCAAAGATTTTCTTTCTTTCCACATGCTTTGCACAGTCAACCATATCGGCAACAACAGCAGAAGCTGTTGGCAGTTTTCCTGCGCCTCTGCCGTAAAAACAAACATCGCCCACAGCATCGCCGCGTACAAGAATAGCATTGAAAACATCTCTTACTGATGCAAGCTGGCTTCCGTTATAAACAACGGCGGGGCTTACAAATGCGGCAATTCTGTTTTCATCAATATAAATTATCTGACCAAGAAGTTTTATTACACCGTTTGCAGATGCAATATAAGAAACATCTTCAAGCGAAATATTGGAAATACCTTCTGTTGAAACCTGATTCGGATAAACATGCTTGCCAAAGGCAAGTGATGCAAGAATACAAACCTTTCTGCAGGCATCATGACCTTCCACATCCGCAGTCGGATCTTTTTCTGCATACCCGTTATCCTGCGCAAGTTTCAAAGCTGTTTCAAAACTCATATCCTCTTCAATCATTTTGGTAAGAATAAAATTGGTGGTTCCGTTCAGTATACCGGCAACACCTTCAATATTGTTGCCTGCAAGGCACTGCGCCATTGGTCTGATAATCGGAATTCCGCCGCCTACACTGGCTTCAAACAAATAATTTGTTTGGCCCTCTTCTGCTGCTTTCAGAAGCTCCAGTCCCTTTTGCGCAACAAGCTCTTTGTTTGAAGTAACAACTGCTTTTCCCGCTTTCAGAAGTTTCATTGTAAAATCAAAGGCAGGATTTACACCGCCCATTGCCTCAGCAACAATTTTAACATCAGCGTCATTCAAAATATCGTTAAAATCCTTTGTGAATTTATCACTGTGTGGATCATTCGGAAAATCACGCAAATCAAGAATATATGCCAGCTCAAGCGGCTCTCCGCCTGTACGCTTTGCAATCACTTCGCTGTGTGATTCAATAACCTCAACAACGCCCGAGCCAACCGTTCCGTAGCCCATAACTGCTATTTTCATATTTAACCTCCTATATTAACGGATTTAACACCGTTTACAGCTTTCAGTTTTTCAATAAGTTCTTCAACAGATACTGTCATTTCAGCAACTCTCATGGTTAATGAAACTTTTGCAACACCGTTTTGCGGTACCTCCTGATTAATGGAAAGAACATTGGCACCCACAAGAAACAATTCGTTGGTTACAGCAAAAAGCACACCTTTTGTATCCAGCAGTGTCAGCATCAGCGTTTCTATTTCTTCTGCATTTTCGGGATTGTATTCAAAAACACGGTCTTTATATTTATAATATGCAGACCGGGAAATTCCCGCCATTTTGGCTGCTTCTGTTGCACTGGAGGCATCGCCCGATGCAAGAAATTCTTTTGCTGCAAGCACTTTGCCGTAAACCTGCGGCAATATATCGGCGCTTACAAGAACAAAATTCAGTTTTCCCAAAAGTGTCCACCACCCAAATACAGTGTTTCGTTCTGAAAAACATTTTAGATATAATACCACGCATTTATAAAATATGCAATAGTAAATTTTATTTTTTTACTTGAATATTAAAGTATGTTGATTTAAAATAATAACATAATAGATTTAAGGAGGATAAAATGATACCTAAAGTTGAAAAAAGACGTTCATTTATTATTAATTTTATTTATCTTGCAATTATTTTCGGATTACTGTATGTTTTCTTTAAATATTTGTTTTGGGCTGCGGCGCCCTTTCTGCTGTCTTTTCTTTTTGCCGTAATACTGCAGAAACCGCTCAGAAAACTTGACCGGCTGACAAAAAACAAATGCCATGCGCTTTGGTCCATACTGCTGGTTTTCCTTTCAATTACGGTTATTCTTCTGCCGCTGATTTTTCTTTTGGCACAATTTGTAACACAGATTGTCGGCTTTATTAACTATTTAATTGATTTGTTATCTGATTTTCCACAGTTCATGGCAACACTTCAAACGGAAATACTGAAATTTCTCAGTTTCCTTCCCGAAGGCATTTACGATTCTGTTTCGGAAACAATTATCACTACCGTAAACGGACTTGTAAATGATTTTGATTTAAGCAAAATAGGAATTGATGTCAGCACCGTTACAAACACAATTACAAGCGGATTTTCAGGTGTTTATTCTGTTGTTAAAAATGTACCTTCTGCAATGATTGGTCTTGTAATCGGAATTGTTGCATGGATATTCTTTACAAAAGACTACAATTATATCGTAAGGTTTATAAAAAAACAGCTTCCTTCATCAAAGAAGAATCTTCTTATAGAGGTTAAACAGGTATTTTCGAAAACAATCATGAAAATGGTAAGGGCATATGCGCTTATTATGTTTATAACATTCTGCGAACTTGTGCTCGGACTTTATGTACTGAAATTTATCGGCGTGCTTGACAATAACTATATATTCATTATAGGATTGGCAATCGCCATATTTGATATACTTCCTGTTGCCGGCTCAGGCGGAATTCTGATTCCATGGGCTTTGGTGGCCCTGATATCGGGCAATGTGGGGCAGGCAATCGGAATTATAGCAATTTATATTATCATTTCTGCAATACGCCAGTATATAGAACCGAAAATTGTAGGCGACAGTCTTGGCGTTAATCCGATTATTACACTTGCCGGATTATACTTCGGCTTAAAACTGTTTGGCTTTATGGGAATGTTTATTGTGCCCATTTCAATTATGGTGCTGAAAGCATTTAACGATACCGGCAGAATTCATTTATGGAAAAGTATTGACGAATAAAACAAAAAGGTGCAGTGGTTACTGCACCTTTTTTATTTCATTCTCATCCCAAAATTTCTGTCAATTCAGAAAAATATTTTATTTTTCATAAGACTGCAGAAATTCTTTTGTACGCTCCATTTTCGGATTTAAGAAAACCTGTTCCGGTGTGCCTTCTTCAGCTATAACGCCGTCATCCATAAATATAACCTTATCCGAAACATCACGTGCAAAATTCATTTCATGGGTAACAACAATCATTGTGCTGTCTTCATTTTTCAGAGATTTAATAACTTTTAGAACTTCACCTGTCAGCTCCGGGTCAAGCGCCGAGGTAGGCTCATCAAAACAAAGAATATCGGGATTAAGCATAAGCGCCCTTGCAATTGCAACACGCTGCTGCTGACCGCCGGATAGCTCACAGGGATAATTTTCTGCCTTATCGGCAAGCCCCACCTTTTCAATCATTTCAAATGCTCTTGTTTTCAGTTCGTCCTTTGTGCCCATTTTCATAAGCCCGGGAGCAAGCATAATATTCTGCAGAACATTGTATTGGGGAAACAGATTGAACGACTGAAAAACCAGCCCGAAATGAAGCCTTTTTTTTCGCAAATCCTTATCTTTGATTTTTTTATCTGTTATTCCATTATAAATAACTTCCCCATTAACCGAAACCGTTCCTTCTTCGGCAAATTCAAGAAAATTAATACACCTTAAAAGTGTTGTTTTTCCGGAACCGGAGGAACCGATTACAGATAAAACCTCGCCCTTTTCCACACTGAAATCAATACCCTTTAAAACTTCTGTTCTGCCAAAGCTTTTCTTGATTCCTTTTACTTCCAATAATGCCATACCGATTTCCTCCTTACGCCTGAAAATAGCTCATTTTCTTTTCTGCAAATCTGAAAAGAAGCGTTAAGATTCCGCAGAAAATGAGATAGAACACGGCGGTATAGAACAAAGGCCAGATTAATCCGTTTGATTTAATAAAGCTTTGTCCCATAAAGATAATTTCATAAACGGCTATAATTCTTGCAAGCGATGTATCTTTTACAAGCGTAATGATTTCATTGCTCATAGGCGGCACGATTCTTTTAATAACCTGAAGAAGGATAACCTTAAAGAAAATCTGCGGTTTGGTCATGCCGAGAACAAGACCGGCTTCCTGCTGCCCCTTTGGTATGGATTCAATTCCACCCCTGTATATTTCTGAAAAGTAGCAGGAATAGTTAATAACAAATGCCACAAGCACCGCATTGAAACGTTCCATTAAATTCCAGCCGAAAAGAAGCCCCGGTCCGTAATAAACAACAATAAGCTGAAGCATAAGAGGTGTGCCCCTTATAATCCAAATCAATATTTTTACAAGCCAGCTAAGCGGCTTGAACTTAGACATAGAACCGAAACTGAGCACAAGACCTAACGGCAGAGCAAACACAAGCGTAAGCCCAAAAATTTTAAAGGTTTCCCAAAAGCCCTTTAAAAGCTCAAGCGTAACGGTAATAAACATACTATCCATATTTTCACCTTACTATTTCCGCAACAATGTGAACCAGAAAAATGATTCAACTCACATCGTTTTGATAAATATTCCTTTAAACACACACAAGGCAGAAAGCGAAAACTTTCTGCCTGTTTTTATATTTTTAAATAATTATGCAAGTGTAATATTATACTTGTCTGCAAGCTTCTGAAGTGTTCCGTCTGCCTTGCATTTGTCAAGAAATTCATTCATCTTTTCCGTAACATCCGAATCTTTTCTGAAGCTGATCCCGTACTGCTCATCAACAAGTGTAAGACCTGCCTTGAGATCTGCATAATCAGTGCCTTCGCCTGTCATTGCAGCAGCCATTGTTGAATCGATTATGCAGGCGTCAACCGAACCTGATTTAACTTCAAGAAGTGCAGCAGCCTGATTTTCTAAAATATCTGCCTGAAACTGATTTGCTTCAGCAGCATCCTTGCCTGCCGAACCGGTTTCAACAGCAAATTTTAAACCTTTAAGAGATTCGATTGTTTTATAATCATCAATTCTGTCTGCCTTCATAACAACAACCTGCTGGTTCATAGCATAAGGCTTTGAAACAGATGTGCCGTTTTTCAATTCATCTGTAATTGTCATACCGTTCCATGCACAGTCTACTGCTTTGGTTGCAATTTCAGTAATTTTACTATCCCAATCAATAACAGTAAATTCAATATCCACACCGAGTTCCTTAGCAAACAATCTGCCAAGATCGGCATCAAAACCAATCCATTCGCCGTTTTCATCCTTATAATCCATTGGTGCAAACTCTGTCATTCCAACAACAAGCTTGCCTTTTTCTTTTATGTAAGCAAGATCGCTTGTTTCATTTGCAGGCTTATCTGCGTTTGAGCAGGCAGCAAAACAGCCGAAAACAAATACGGCAGAAAGAATAACTGCAAGTACTTTCGTTAATTTTTTCATATTTTTGTCCTCCGATAAATTTGATATTTGCATTTTATCACATTAGCACACTAAAGTCAACAGTTATTTTTCAGATAAAAAACACCGCTGTGCGCACTACACAGCGGTGAACGAATTTAAAGCCCTGTATTTTCGGCAATATATTTTCTTGCCTTTACGGCATATTCAAACGGGTTTGCCTTGGCAGGATCCTGTTCTGCCTCTACAACAACCCAGCCTTCGTAATTATTTTCTGCAAGGATATCAAAAATAGGTTTGAAATCCACATCCCCGTCACCGGGTACGGTAAATACACCTGCACGAACTGCATCAAGAAAGCTCATATGCTCCGGTACAACCTGATTATTGTAAACATCCAGGCGAACATCTTTCAAATGAACATGCTTAACACGGTTTATATATTTTTTAAGAACCGGAACCGGATCAATTCCGGCAAAGGTAAGATGTCCGCTGTCAAAAAGAAGATAAACAAGATTCGGATCCGTAAGCTCCATAAGTTTATCAATTTCTTCAACGGTCTGCACACCTGTACCCATATGATGATGAACTGTAAAAAACATTCCTTTTGATTTTGCATAAGCACCCATTTCATTGAAGCCTTTGGCAACAACCGCCCATTCTTCATCCGAATAAAACGGTTTTTCATCAAGAATGGATTTGTCAAGACAGCCCTGAATGGAATTACCCTGCTCCGAAGCACCGATAATCTTTGCCCCAAGCGCATACAGCTTATCGCAATGTGCCTTGAATGCTTCGATTGTTTCTTCATAAGGCTTAGATGTAAGATAAGATGAAAACCAAGCGTTGCAAATCTGAAGACCGCGTATATCAAGATATTTTTTCAGAACAGCGGGATCAGACGGGTATTTATTTCCGATTTCCGAACCTTTGAAACCGGCAAGTGCCATTTCGCTTATGCACTGTTCAAAGGAGTTTTCTGCGCCTAAATCCGGCATATCATCATTTGTCCAGCCAATGGGAGCAATGGCAAGTTTTACTTTATTTGAATCAAGCATTTTTTATTCCCTTTCAATATATTTATTTCGTAAAGCAAAAATACTTTACATAGATATTTAATAATCAAACGTCTTTTTAATATTGTTTTGCATATCCGAATAGGCGGCGGCAACGGTTTCGCTTTCCGAAACTTCAGCCACACCCACACGCCACCAGGATTCAAAACCCGGCGTCATGGTTTTAGGAAGCACTTTTATATCAAAAAGCACTGATTTTGTCTGATTTTTTGCATCTTCAAGAGCCGCCTTCAATTCAGCGGAAGTTCTGACTGTATACGCCTTTGCACCGTAGCCTTCTGCTATTTTGGCAAAATCAACGGTCATTTCATCGCCGTCAAGCATACCTGTTTCCGGATTTCTTGCACGGAAAACAGTGCCGAACGTATCAGTGCCCTGATTATTCTGAAGATTTTCAATACAGCCCCAGCCCAGATTATCAAACAGGCAAACATTAATTTTAAGATTTTCCTGCAGTGCAGTATAAAGTTCTGAATGACCCATAAGGAAAGAACCGTCACCGCAGAAAGCATAAACCTCAGCATCCGGCTTTGCAAGCTTTGCGCCTAATGCACCGTTTACCTCATAACCCATATTGGAATATCCGTATTCCATATGATATGTGCCTCTTGCCTTTGCCCTGAACAAACGCTGCATATCTCCGGGAAGTGAACCTGCCGAGCCAAGCGCTATATCTTCATCATCCATAAACGCATTAATAATGCCGAGTGCAAGCGTCTGGTTCAATCCGCCTTCGAGTTCAGTTGAATAATATTCATCCACAATCGTATCCCACTCTGCTTTCGCCGCCGCAATTTCATCTGTATATTCTGTTTTATATCCCTCACAGCTTGAAATAAGCGCCGTTATGGCTTCCTTTGCATCCGCAACAACGGCTTCAGCATCCATTTTATAAGCATCAAACGGACAAATATTTATACCAAGCACCTTTCTGTTTTCATGAAACAGCCATTTTGAAGATGTGGTAAAATCCGTAAATCTTGTGCCGATGCCGATAATAAGATCCGCATCTTTAGCAATAACATTTGCGGCTTTTCCGCCTGTTACACCGACACCGCCCAGATTAAGCGGATTTTTCCAGTCAACAAGACCTTTTCCCGCCTGTGTTTCACTGATTGGAATGTGATACTTTTCTGCAAATTCCAACAATTCTTTCTCTGCACCGCTGTAACGCACACCGCCGCCGCATATAATAATCGGCTTCTTTGCTTCTTTGATAGCAGCCGTTGCTCTTTCAAGCTGAGATGCGCTTATCGGTCGTCTGTCCATATGCCATACACGCTTTTGAAGAAAATGTTCGGGATAATCATATGCTTCGCCTTCCACATCCTGCGGCATAGCAAGACAAACCGCGCCTGTATCAGCAGGGTCGGTGAGCACTCTCATTGCATTTAAACAGGCTGTCATAAGCTGTTCAGGTCTGATAATTCTGTCAAAATAATGGCATACGCCTTTAAATGCATCTGTTACGGTTCTGCCGTAATTATCAAAAAATTCTGCCTGCTGCAAAACAGGATCAGGCTGGCGGCATGCAAAAGTATCCCCGGGAAGAACAAGAAGCGGAATTCTGTTTGCCGTTGCACAGCCGCAGGCTGTAACCATATTGGTAGCGCCCGGACCAATGGAAGAAACACACGGAATAATAGCCTTTCGGTCCATCTGCTTCGCATATGCAACAGCGGCCAAAGCCATATTCTGCTCGTTTTTCCCCTGATAGAATTTCAAATTGTGACCGCCCTGCTCCAATGCCTGACCCACGCCGACAACACAGCCGTGACCGAATATTCCGAATATTCCCGAAACAAATTTTGTTTCGATACCGTCACATTCAATATATTGATTGTCAAGGAACTTAACAAGTGCCTGTGACATTGTTAACCGTTCTCTTTTCATAAATTAAGCCTCGATTTCAGAAAGTTTAACCGGTCTGTGCTCTTCAACAGATTTCTTTGCGGCAAGACCGAGACGAAGTGCCTCCAGTCCATCATAAACGGTGGTCTGGGTTGGCTTGTCGTTAACAACACAGTCAATAAACTGTGTCATTTCATCTGTAAATGACTGCATATATCTTTCCAGGAAGAAATACAGCGGTTTATCGGATGAATTTCCGTTTGCATCAATAAAGGAAACATTTGTAGGTGTATCATTTGCGGCAGAAGCCTGGCCGTTCGAACCGAACACCTCAAGGCGCTGGTCGTATCCGTATGCAGCCTTTCTGCAGTTATCAATCACACCGATAGCGCCGCTTTTGAATTTAAGTGCAACAAGCGCTGTATCCACATCTCCTGCTTCGCCGATTTCCGGTTTTACCATAACGGTTGCATTTGCATAAACCTCTTCCACTTCACCGCCGATAAAACGTGCCATATCAAAATCATGCACTGTCATATCAAGAAAAATTCCGCCCGAAACCTTAACATATGCAATTGGCGGCGGTTCCGGATCACGGCTTGTGATTTTGATTGTCTGAAGATTGCCGATTTTGCCTTCATTGGCAAGATTTTTAATGTGTGCAAAATTGTGATCATATCTTCTGTTAAAACCAATTTGCAGCTTTACCCCTGCTTTATCCACAGCATCAATAACCTTTTTAATCTTAGCCACTGTTAAATCAACCGGCTTTTCACAGAAAATGTGCTTGCCTGCTTCTGCCGCCTCACAGGCAATATCCGCATGTGTATCTGTTGAAGAACAGATAAGTACCGCATCAATTTCAGGATTGTTTAAAATTTCATGATAATCCTGATAATAAGCGGGAATGCCAAGTTCTTCGGCTAATTTTTTTGCACCGTCAGCATATATATCCGAAACAGCAATAATTTCTGCCTGCGGAATATGATAAGTAATTGACTTTGCATGCACTTGACCTATACGGCCGGCACCTATAATGCCCACTTTGAGTTTCTCCATAAATATGTACCTCTTTTAAGTTATTTTACACATTGAAAATGTGTTTCTGATCAGTCTTATAGTATCACACGAAAAATAATATTTCAAGATTTCAGGCACAAAAAACAGCGATATATTTTACAAATTTTATACCTGAAAATAATATTGCATAAATAAAATTTTAATTGTATAATATATTATATTAAATACATTATATATTAGTTTTTTCGGAGGATAAAAATGACTTATTCATATAAAACATCCGGCACCTGTTCAAAAAAAATTGAAATTGAAATAGATGAAAACGAAATTGTGAGAAATGTTACATTTTCAGGCGGATGCCACGGAAATCTTCAGGGAATATCAAAGCTGGTATGCGGAATGCATATAGACAATATTATTGATAAACTGAGCGGAATAAAATGCGGCTTTAAATCAACATCCTGTCCGGACCAGCTTGCACTTGCATTAAAAGAAGTGAAGGAGAATTTCTGATATGTTCAAACTTGAAAGTAAAAATCTTAAAAGAGAATTCTATGTTTCCGAAGGCAGTCTTTTCGCTTCGCAGATTATAAACACAGAATCCGGCATGCAGTTTATTCCTGACGGAAACGGTTCTGAATTCGCAGTAAAATTTGCAGACGGAGATGAATTTACTTCAAAGGGACTTCCGGTGGTTGAAAGCGCCGAAAAAGACGGTAGATTATTTTTTCGTTTTAAGGAAACAATGGGTACAACCGTTACAATGAGTTACCGTGTATCCAAAAACAAAATGACCATTGAAAAACAGCTTGCCGTTACACAGAGTGTGCCAAAGGTAATTGACTATATTGCGCTTGAAAACATCGGCATTATAAATTCGCAGACTTCTTTTTCGGTCTGCGGCGGCGAATCTGAAATTGATGCGTATTATTCAAATCTGGGTCAGCCGTTTTATATTGACAGCCTGTTTTTGGGATGCGAATTTCCTGCCACAAAAAATATAATTGATTACGGAAGAGGTCAGATTTTATATTACATAGGCAAAAGCGTTGAGGACAAGCTGATTTGCCCCGTTACAGTTATGGGCGGCGCAAAAAGCAATCTGATTGTTGATTTGAAAAAAGCCTTTTTTGAATATATAGACAGCATTTCACTGTCTTCCCCAATCAAGTTTATGTATAACACCTGGTATGACAGAATGCTGAATATTGATGCTAACAACATTCAAAAAGCATTTTACAATGTAGAAAAACAGCTTTCCTCACACGGTGTGCCTCCGCTTGATAAATATGTTATTGATGACGGCTGGAATAATTATAAAGGAAATTTCTGGTCATTTAATCAAAATAAATTTCCAAACGGTATTCTTGATGCAAGTCATACAGCCAAAGGCTTTGGAAGTGAATTCGGGCTTTGGCTCGGTCCACGCGGCGGCTATAATTACAACCGAAAATTTGCAAAACGAATGGAAAAAAGCGGATATGGCTATTATAATGCCCAGTCGGACGATATTTGTGTTGCATCTGAAAAATACTTAAATAATCTTGAAAATTTCCTTGTAAAAACAACAAAGGAAAATGATATAAGCTACTGGAAGCTGGACGGTTTCTGCCTGAAAGCCTGTACAAATGCATCGCATGATCATATTACAGGCGGCGAGCACGACATGTATCTTGTTACGGAAATGTGGCACCGCTGGATTAAAATATTCAAGGCACTTCATAAAGCCAGAGCAAAACAGGGAAAAAAGCTTTGGATTAATATGACCTGTTATGTAAACCCTTCGCCGTGGTGGCTTCAGTATGTTAATTCCATTTGGCTTCAGAACAGCGGCGATATTGGCTTTGCAGACAACTATCCGCAAAACAGACAGAGCCAGGTTGATTCCGAATTAACTTACCGTGACGGCAGATATTATAATTTTCTTGTTGAGCGAGGCTTACAGTTTCCGCTTTCCAGAATTTATAATCACGAACCCATTTACGGATATGAGGCCAACCTTGATTATACGGACGAGGAATTTGAAAAAGCATTTTTCTGGAATGCCTGCCGAGGTTCCGCTTTAAATGAACTGTATATATCCGAAGGCATGATGAATGATAAAAAATGGCAGATTCTTTCTGATTTGATTGACTGGCAGAAAAAAAATTACCATATTCTCAAAAATGCAATGTTTCTCGGCGGAGATCCTGTTCAGAATAATATATACTGCTATGCAAGCTGGACAGAAGAAGGAGAAGGCATTATTGCCCTTCGCAATCCCACAAATGAAACAACGGCATTAACACTTACATTAAACAAGCTTATGGGCTGCCCCGAAACGCTTAAAAATGCAAGAAAATTCAATGTGTACAATAAAGCGGAAACGGAAAATAACGAAACATATAATTATAATGACAAAATTAATGTTACATTAGCTCCGTTTGAAATAAAAATTGTTCAGTTTGGTGAAACAGATAACCGTTACTCCGAAAACAGATTCGGAAATGATTTTACAATCAGCTTTGATTATGACGGAAAAGACGGACTGATTTGCCAGAACAATGACATAATGATAAGCATTGAAAAAGGAAAAATAAATGCAAGTGTCGGTATTCTGCAGCTTAAATCCGAAAGCATAATAAGCGGCACACATCATAAAATAACTCTTGTGCGCGAAAAAAATAAAATGCTTAAAATTTATATTGATAATTTCCTTGACTGCTCCGGATACAGTGAACGGGCTAAAGCCGAAATTTCAACCGAACTTATGAGCAGAGCCGATAATTTCAGGGTTGTAAACTCCGCAACACCGTATAACCAGATTATTACTCTGGCTGATATCATAAAAAGAAAGAAGAACCAAAGAAAAGAGGCTAATAAATGATTTGTAAAAAATGCGGCTGCCCCACTTTGCTTGAGGACGGTGATTTGCTTGTTTGCCCACAGTGCAACGCAAAGTATTTTGATACCGGACTGGACTTAGATAAAAGTGTTACAAGCCAGCTTGATAAATTAACAGATGATGTTCCTGCCGCACAGGCACCTGCCGTTCCTACTGTTTCGGATTTGACCGAAAGTGTTTCCGAACCGGAAGAAACCGAAGAGGAGCATTCCAAACAAAATAAAAAAGGTAAAAAAGAAAAGAAGAAAAAAAGCAAACTTCGTGAAACAATAGACTTTTTTATTCCGATTGTTATCGCGGCAGTAATCGCCGTTTTGCTTAAATCATTTGTTATTGCAAATGCAGTTGTGCCTACCGGCTCCATGATTCCCACAATAAACGAAAAAGACAGAATTATTGCCAGCCGCCTTGCATACAAATCAGACAGTCCCGAACGTTATGATATCATCATGTTCAGTTATCCTGACAATGAAAATACAAAATTTGTAAAACGCATTTTGGGTCTGCCCGGTGAAATTGTAACGGTTGTGAACGGAAAAGTTCATATTACCAAATCAAACGGAAAGGAATTTGAAGCAGAAGACAGCTTTGTAAATCCGGATGAAACACCAAGCGGCAGTTCAGGTCCGTTTTATATTCCCGAAAAAGGTGAGGAAATAATAACAGACGGCAGCTATTGTTATGCCGAAAACGGTATAAAGGTTGGCACCACCTCTTTCCTGAGCAAATATTGTGAAGAAAAAAACGGAGCATATTTTGTTTCTGAAAATCTTTACTTTGCTATCGGCGACAATATTAACCATTCCATGGATTCCAGAGCATGGACAAACAAATATGTTGCCGAAGATAAAATTTTAGGAAAAGTTATTTTCAAGTATTATCCTCATTTTGAAAAGTTTTAATAATAAAAAAATAAAAGCCCGGCGGGCTTTTATTTTTTTGCATAAATTTATAAAACCGTGTCACCTTTTGGCATCCTTCTGCGTCTATATTTATGAGAACATAAAAAGGAGCACAAAATGGTTTTCAGCAGTTTAGAATTTATTCTTATTTTTATGCCTGTTTTTTTCACAATTTATTATGCTGTTCCCGGTAAACTGAAAAATCCGATACTTCTTGCGGGCAGCATAACTTTTTATATTGTAGGAACAATAAATCACCCTGTACATCTTCTCATTTTTATGATAAGCATCCTCACCGATTACACTGCGGGTCTGCTGATAGAAAAGCATTATAAACAAAAAAATTTTTTTCTTATAACAGCAGTCATTATAAACCTTTTAAATCTTGGATTTTTCAAATATTTTCCTTTTATCTTTTCCGAAGCACAAAAAATACTGCCGTCAATCAATATAAATATTCATAATATCCTGCTTCCGATTGGTATTTCTTTTTACACATTTCAGGGCATCTCTTATATTGCGGATGTTTATAAAGGCAAAACAAAGGCAGAAAAAAGTTTGCTGAAATTCAGTGTTTATATAACAATGTTTGAACAACTTATAGCCGGACCTATCGTAAAATACAGTGACGTTTGTGAAAAACTTTCCAACAGAAACATAAAAATTAACCATGCGCTTAACGGGCTTGGCACTTTTATATTCGGTTTCGGACTGAAAGTTTTACTGGCAAACCCTTTGGGAAAACTTTGGACAGATTTAAAAACGATTGGTTACGACAGCATTTCCACACCGCTTGCATGGATAGGAATTTTTGCATTTTCCCTGCAGATTTATCTTGATTTTTTCGGTTATTCCATTATGGCAATCGGTCTTGGCAAAATGCTGGGCTTCTCTATTCCGAAAAACTTTGATTTTCCGTATTTAAGCAAAACCATGACAGAATTTTGGCGGCGTTGGCATATTACGCTTGGTTCATGGTTTCGTGAATACATATACATCCCGCTTGGCGGAAACAGAAAGGGAAAAATTTTCACCGTATTAAATCTGCTTGCCGTATGGCTGCTTACGGGAATATGGCACGGCGCCGGTTACAATTTTCTGATTTGGGGCTTTACATTATTTCTTCTTATAATTACGGAAAAATATTTAACAGGCAAATTCTTAAACCGATTTTCTGTAATAGGACATTGTTATATGTTTTTGGCAATACCGCTGACATGGGCAATATTCGCTATTGACGATATAAATCAACTATCCGTTTTCTTTTCACGGTTATTTCCTTTTTTCGGCGCCGAGCCGTTTTCCGTGTTTAGATACGATTATTTAAAATATATAAATATGTATTTTCCGTTTCTCATTGCAGGTTTTATCTTCTGTACCAAGCTGCCATATAAACTTCTAAAAAAAATAAAAAGCAAAGCAATTATTATTTTTATACTTATCAGTATTTCAGCAACCGGTATTTTCTGCATATTCAAGGGCTACAACGACCCGTTTTTATATTTCAGATTTTAGAAAACCGGCATTACAAATATACAACATAATGAATAATGAACTTGGCATTAACGGATTATGTGGCTGCAAACGGCGTTAATCGCTTTAATAAATTGCCCGCAGCCTGAAAGGATATGAAACAATTATGAAAAAAACATTTGCCGTATTTTTAACATTACTTTTGCTGATCTGCATTTTTTCAGCCTGCACAGCGCAGCACCGCATTGAAGAAGAAAAGGCGTCTTCAAACAACACAATATTGCACACTGAAGATAAAACAGCAACCGAAACACCGACAGAAAAAAGCACACAGACTTTACAAAAGCCTACAATACAATCAACTGAAAACAGCACAGTAAAAACAGAAAAACAAACATCCAAAAAAGCAGAATCTAATACTGTATCAAAATCCGATTCGGAGATAAGCAGGAAAAATGCCTTGTTCATAGGTGATTCCCGAACCATCGGTTTAATGGAATATTCAGGGCTTTCTGCCGATTTTTTTGCCAATACGGGTATGAGCGTTTATAATATTTATGATAAAAAAGTATCTGTGCCGAACGCAGGCAAATTTCTTTTTAACGAATTGCTTTCAAAAAAGAAATATAATACAATATATCTTATGCTTGGCATAAACGAGCTTGGATATGATATAAACAAAACCGTTTCGGAATATAAAAAACTTGTTTCTTATATAAAAAAAGAACAACCCGAAGCAGTTATTTTCATACAAAAAAATCTTCATGTTACAAAAGTAAAATCCGATTCTGAAAAATATATAAATAACGGCAGACTGAACACACTGAATGCCAAAATTGCCGAGATTGCTGACGGCAAAACCGTTTTCTGCCTTGATGCAAATATTCTTTTTGATGATGCAAACGGTGCTTTGGATGCTTCAAAAACATCCGACCATGTTCATCTTTACGCAAAATATTATTCGGAATGGGGAAAATGGATTACAAAAGAAAGCAAGAAAATTTTAGAGGAGGCAAATAGTTGAAAACGAATGAGGAATTCTGCGAAAATGTGCGGCAATGCCAAAATGCAATGTATTCCCTTGCATTTTCTGTTTTGAAAAACGAATATGATGCGGCAGATGCAATCAGCGAAGCTGTATTAAAAGCGTTTTCAAATATAAACAGCCTGAAAAATGATAAATACTTTAAAACATGGATACTGAAAATACTTCATAACACATGCATAGAAATGCTGCGGAAAAAGCATACCGAAGCAGATATTGATGAACAGTATCATCTTGCCGACAATTCATTAACGGACATATCGGCAAAGCTTTCATTATGGTCCGCCGTTAACAGTCTGAAAAATCCATACCGAACCGTTACGGTTTTATATTATTATAATGACCTTTGTGTTAAAGATATAGCGAAAATTACCGATTCCGGTATACCGGCAGTTAAAAAGCAGCTTTCAAGAGCAAGAACCATGCTTAAAGAAATTTTAAACAAGGAGGATTTTCTGAATTGAACAAATTTGATAAACAACTGCGAAAAACAGCAGCAAAAGAAAACATTACAGCCCCCGAAAATGTAAAAGCAGAAATAGAAAAAACATTAAACGCCCTTCCTGAAAAACGAATAAAAACAATGCATATCAGAATTTTGCCGCGTATTGCCGCCGCAGCCGCATGCTTTTTATTTGTAATGCTTTTTATTCTTCCCAATGTAAGCGTAACATACGCACAGTCCTTTGAAAACATTCCGGTTTTAAGCGATATTATACGCGTGGTTACCATAAGAAATTATTTTTATTCCGATGATTATCATGAAATGGATGTTGATATTCCGAAAATAGACGATGCTGAAAATTCCGAAGCCGCCGAAAATATAAACAAAGACATTACCGAACTTACGGAAGAAATTGTAAAGGAATTCTATAAAGAGGTTGAAGATATAGGCAACAACGGACACGGCGCCGTTTATGTTGATTATGACATTGTTACAAATACAGATAAATGGTTTACGTTAAAGCTTACCGTAACATCTGTCAGAGGAAGCGGCTCTGTTTATTTCAAATATTATCATATAGACCGCTCAACAGGAAAAAATGTTTATCTTGCCGATATATTTGAAACATCCGATTACAGCACAATTATTACCGAAAATGTTAAAGAACAGATGAGACAGCAAATGAAATCAAACAGCGATTTAACCTATTGGGTTGACAGTGAGGATTTGGGATTTGATTTTGCTGCTGTAAGCGACAGCCACAATTTTTATTTTGATGAAAACGGAAATCTTGTAATTCCGTTTGATAAATACGAGGTTGCACCCGGATATATGGGACATCCCGAATTTACAATTAACAAAAATGAAATAAAAAAGATAATGAAAGATAAATATACAAATATATTCAAATAAAATAAACAACCGCCGGCTGTTGTTTCAGCCGGCGGTTGTTTATAAAAAGTTTCTTACAGAAAAATCTGCCTTTAAGAATGTTTCAAAACATATTCGGCAAATTCCTTATATGTATATCCTGTTCGGACTCCGTTTTCATTTACTGCATTAAAAAAACAGCTTGGAATTTCCCCTGCTTTCAGGCACTTATTTATGCAAAGAGAACAGCCTTTTTCATGATTAACAGGATTAAGCGGGCATTTTGTATCCTTGCATGTGCAGAAATCATTTGAATTTTTCATTATATCCTCCAAAAATACAGGACTGTCAAACGACAGTCCTGATTTTTATTTATGCTATATAAAATTAATCTTTTTTAGGTGCATAGTATTCAACTGTGCGAACAAGATCATTATATTTAGCAACTGCATTTTCAGCAGCAATATTAAAGAGTTCTTCTGCCTTTTCAGGGAAGCTTCTTTTAAGGGAAGAATAACGTGTTTCACCGTTAATGAATTCAAGATAATCACCTGTCGGCTCTTTTGAATCAAGTGAGAACGGATTCTTGCCTTCTGCAATAAGAGCAGGATTATATCTGAAGAGATTCCAGTAACCTGCTGTAACAGCCTTCTTCTGCTCTGCCTGGTTGAACGGCATTTTGATACCATGGTTAATACATGGAGCATATGCAATGATAAGAGAAGGACCGTGATATGCTTCTGCTTCCTTAATTGCCTTTAAGCACTGGTTATAATCAGCGCCCATAGCAATCTGTGCAACATAAACATAACCGTATGACATAGCAATCTTTGCAAGGTCTTTCTTCTTAGTAATTTTACCTGAAGCAGCAAACTGTGCAACAGCACCTGTTGGTGTAGCCTTTGAAGCCTGACCGCCTGTGTTTGAATAAACCTCTGTATCAAATACAAATACATTTACATCCTGGTTCTGTGCAAGCACGTGGTCAAGTCCGCCGAAGCCGATATCATAAGCCCAGCCGTCACCGCCGAAGATCCACTGGCTCTTCTTAGCTGCATAGTCCTTATCTTTCAGGAAATCTTCTGCAGCAGCCTTTTCATCGCCTGAAAGTTCTGCATTTTCAAGAGCTGCAATAAGAGCCTTGGTCGGAGCATCGTTTGCACGTGTATCTTCAAATGTATCAAGGTAAGCCTTAACTTCTTCTGCTACTGCTGAATCTTTAAGAGCAAGAGCATCCTCAGCAAGTCTTGAACGAATCTGTGCATTTGCAAGGAACATACCCAAACCGAATTCTGCATTATCTTCAAACAGTGAGTTGGACCATGCAGGACCATTGCCGTTTTTATCAACAGTATAAGGTGTTGAAGGTGCGGAACCGCCCCAGATGGAAGAACAGCCAGTTGCATTTGCAACATACATCTTATCACCGAAGAGCTGTGTTACAAGCTTAGCATAAGGTGTTTCGCCGCAGCCTGCGCACGCACCTGAGAATTCAAGATACGGCTTAAGATACTGAGCAGAAACAATTGTTTTATCAGAAGCAACCTCTGCCTTAGGATCAAGCTCGCAAAGAGCATCAAATACAGGCTGCTGCGGCATCTGAGAAGCAATCGGTTTCATTGTAAGTGATTTTGTAGGACAAACGTTAGCACATGATGCACAGCCTGTGCAGTCAAGTGTTGAAACGATAAGAGCAAATTTAAGACCGGAATCCTTAGGTACTTTAAGATCTACTGACTTCGTGCCTTCCGGAGCTGCAGCAAGTTCTTCTGCTGTAAGAGCAACCGGTCTGATAACAGCGTGAGGACAAACCATTGCACATCTGTTACACTGTGCACAGGATGCCGGATCCCATTCAGGAACATCAACGGCAATGCCGCGCTTTTCAAATGCAGCAGAACCCTGAGGGAATACGCCGTCTGCCATATCAACAAATGTTGAAACAGGGATTGTATCACCCTTCTGATGACCAACCGGATCAAGAATTTCCTTAACGAATTTCTTCATTTCAGGACGGTCTGTCTTAACCTCAAGCTCAGCCTCTTCATCAGCAGCATTTTTCCAGCTTTCAGGTACTTCAACCTTAATAAGTTCTTTTGAACCGCGGTCAATACCGTTGTGGTTGGATGCAACAATTGCATCGCCCTTCTTAGAGAACTTGGCTGTTGCCTTTGCTTTCATAAGCTCAATAGCCTTGTCAACAGGAAGAATGCCGGAAATTGTGAAGAATGCAGACTGAAGAATTGTGGAAGCACGGCCGCGAAGACCAACTTCTTCTGCAATCTTAATACCGTTAATAATATAGAAATTAATATCATTCTGTGCAATATATCTCTTCATTGCAGCAGGAAGCTCCTTGTCAAGTTCTTCCGGAGTCCAGATGCAGTTAAGAAGGAATGTGCCGCCCGGAACAAGATCCTGTACCATATCATACTTTGTTACATATGACGGACAGTGGCAGGCAACAAAGTTTGCCTTGTTAATAAGATATGTTGAAGTAATCGGGCTGTCACCGAAACGAAGGTGAGATACTGTAATACCGCCTGATTTCTTTGAATCATAGAAGAAATAACCCTGTGCAAATTTATCTGTGTTATCACCGATAATCTTGATAGAGTCTTTATTTGCACCAACGGTACCGTCTGAGCCAAGACCCCAGAACTTACATGATGTTGTGCCGGCAGGTGTTGTATCCACATTCTCACCTGCTGCAAGTGAAAGATTTGTAACATCATCAATAATACCGATTGTAAATGTAGGCTTCGGAGCTTCTGCCTTCATATTGTCATAAATGGAAATAATATGAGCAGGAACAGTATCCTTTGAGCCAAGACCGTAACGGCCGTTAAATACAGGTGTTGCTTCAAAAGCAGAACCTTTAAGAGCAGCAACAACATCAAGGAAGAGCGGTTCACCGATTGAACCCGGTTCCTTTGTTCTGTCAAGAACAGAAATCTTTTCAACGGTTGACGGAATAACATCAAGAAGATATTTTGCAGAGAACGGTCTGTAAAGATGAACCTTAACAAGACCAACCTTTTCTCCCTTAGCATTGAGATAATCAATTGTTTCGGCAATTGTGTCACAAACAGAACCCATCGCAATGATGATGTGCTTTGCATCAGCAGCACCGTAATAATTGAAAGGCTTATAGTCTGTGCCGATTTTGCTGTTTACTTCGTCCATATACTTAACAGTGGCTTCAACAGCATCATTGTAATACTTGTTGCATGCCTCTCTGTGCTGGAAGAAGATATCTGAGTTTTCAGCCGAACCGCGAAGGGTTGGATGCTCAGGATTCAGTGCATGTGCACGGAAGCGCTTAACATCTTCCATATCTACCATTGATTTAAGGTCTTCATAATCCCATACTTCAATTTTCTGAATTTCATGAGATGTACGGAAACCGTCAAAGAAATGAAGGAAAGGAACACCGCATTTAAGTGTTGCAAGGTGTGCAACAGCACCAAGGTCCATAACCTCCTGAGGGTTATTTGAGCAAAGCATTGCATAACCTGTCTGGCGGCATGCATAAATATCTGAATGATCGCCGAAAATATTAAGAGCATGTGTAGATACGCAGCGTGCCGATACATGAATTACAGATGAAAGAAGCTCACCTGCGATTTTATACATATTCGGGATCATAAGTAAAAGACCCTGTGAAGCAGTATAAGTTGTTGTTAATGCACCTGCTGAAAGTGAGCCGTGAACTGCACCTGCAGCACCGCCCTCTGATTCCATTTCCTGCACTCTTACATTCTGACCGAAAATATTCTTTGTATCGTGAGATGAAAGAACATCTGTAACTTCAGCCATAACAGATGAAGGAGTGATAGGATAGATAGCAGCAACTTCTGTGAACGCATATGACACGTGAGCGGCAGCGTTGTTACCATCCATAGTTTTCTTTTTTCTTGCCATTGGATTTCCTCCTATGAATAATTATCAAATTTTGAGTTTTGGACAAACTGCCCCATAACCGACAATATTATACCACTTGCAGTCATTAAATTCAACATATAATTTAAAGATTTCAAACAAAAAAGGAGCATCGCTGCTCCTTTTGCGTTTTTTAAATAATATAGTCTGCAAATGCGGCATCACTTGGCATTCTCCAGTCCCCGCGCGGTGAAAGAGAAACCGAACCAACCTTGGGTGAATCCGGAATGCAGCTTCGCTTAAACTGGCTTATGAAAAAGCGTTTCATAAAAACTGCCAGCCATTTTTCTATTTCCTGTTTGCTGTATTTTCCGTTAAATGCCTTTTCGGCAAGAAATGCAAGCTTTTTGCCTGAAAAACCAAAACGCACAAAATGATAAAGAAAGAAATCATGCAGTTCATACGGACCGATGTTTTCTTCTGTTTTCTGCGCAATTTTTCCGTTTTCATCCGGCGGAAGAAGTTCGGGCGAAACAGGTGTATCCAGTATATCATAAAGAATGGAAGCCGTTTTTTCTTCACTGATTCCCGCAACAAAATCCACAAGATAACGCACAAGGGTTTTCGGCACGGAAGCATTCACACCGTACATGCTCATATGATCGCCGTTAAATGTGCACCAGCCCATTGCAAGCTCGCTTAAATCCCCTGTGCCCACAAGCATTTTTCCGTGCTTGTTTGCCAAATCAAAAAGTATCTGGGTGCGTTCCCTTGCCTGTGTGTTTTCATATGTTATATCTTTGATATCCGCATTATGTTCTATATCTTCCATATGCTGAATACATGCATCCTTAATACTGATTTCCTTAACTTCTACACCAAGGCAGTTCATTAAAGCAACCGCGTTGTTATACGTTCTGTCCGTAGTGCCGAAGCCGGGCATGGTTATTCCGAGAATATCCGAATTTCTTTTGCCAAGCAGTTTCATTGCTTCAACGGCAACAAGAAGCGCAAGCGTGGAATCCAATCCGCCCGAAATGCCGATAACAGCACCCGAAGAACCAACATGTTCCATACGCTTTGCAAGCCCTGCCGCCTGTATGGAAAATATTTCCCTGCACCGTTCACGCCTTTTCTCATCATCAGAAGGAACAAACGGATGCGGATCTGTAAATCTGTATTTTAAATCATTCTGTTCATTCATAATCGTGTGCTTAGAAAAACCGATTTCTTCAGACAGATTTTCAAAAGACATATTGTTAAGCCGAAGCGCTGTCAGCTTTTCAATATCAATATCGGCAGCGGTTACCGTATTTTCACGGCTGAATCTTTTACCCTCTGCAACAACAGTTCCGTTTTCGGCAATTAATGTTGCGCCGCTGAAAACCAAATCCGTGGTGCTTTCATAAACAGATGCACCGGCATAAATATACGCACAGATACAGCGGGCAGACTGGTTTGAAACGAGCCCTTTTCTGTATTCTGCCTTTGAAACATATTCATCGCTTGCAGATAAATTGGCAATTATATTCGCGCCGTGCTTCACAAGCGTGCTGCTTGGAGGATCAGACACCCACAAATCTTCGCATATTTCAATTCCAAGCACTGCACCGCCGCCCAAATCAAAAATTTGACTGCCGATTTTCGTTTCAAACCCGTAAAGTTTTATGCCTTGACACGTTTTGAACTGGCTGCCCGGCGCAAACCAGCGCTTTTCATAAAATTCATTGTAATTTGCAATATGCGTTTTCGGTACAACACCAAGTATTTCGCCGTTAAACACAACTACAGCGCAGTTATAAAGGCTGTTATAAAACTTTACCGGCATACCAAGCACAACTGCAATATTTTTATCTTTTGTGTGTAAAGTAATTTCCTTTAATGCTTCCCCTGCCGCATCCTGAAGGGATTTTGTAAAAAACAAATCCGCACAGGTATAGCCCGTTACCGAAAGTTCGGGCGTTACAAGAAGTTTTACATTTTCCTGCACTGCAAAATCAATTGCTTTTTTTATTTCTTCTTTGTTATATGAAGGATTGGCAACCTTTAATTTAAGTGAAGCAGCCGCCGTTCTGAAAAAACCATAATTCATTTTATCACCGTCCTGCCGAATTAAATCAGCGTTATTTTAAACTTGTATGAAGCCTGCTCATTCGGATTCAAAACCGTTATGCCCCGTTTGTTTTCAAATATCCCATCTTCATCAAGGCATGTTGATATTCCTGTCCACGGTTCTATGGCAACAAAAGGTCCCCCGTTCGCAGAAGACCATATAAGCACATTTTCAAAATCCTGATACTGTACCTTAACACCCTTGCCTTTTTTACCCGTCAGCACGGCACATTTTGATTCCATATTATCAAAAACCATTGCATCATCAAAAAACAGGCTGTGGTCCATTTTTATTTCATCCGTATTTTCAAGCGCCGCAAATTGCTTTGCGGTATCAATAAGCCCTGTTTTCACATCGGGTCTTAAACAGGTTCTGTTCATTATTCTGTCAAACCGAACAGTATAATCCTCAAACACTTCGTCTGCAGAAAGCGGACAGTTAAACGCAGGGTGACCGCCTATTGCAAAAGGAAGCTTTTCACTGCCTGTGTTGAAAACCGTATACTCTGTAGTAACAGTATCGCCATTTAAGGTGTATTTTATTTCAAGAGAATAATCAAACGGGAACTGCGCCCTTGTTTCTGCGGATGAATTCTGAACAAACGTTACAAAATTACTGCCCTGTTCTTTTATTTCGAACGGATTGATTCTTGCAACGCCGTGGCGGCCCATACTGCATTCCTTTCCGAATGCCGCTGCTGTTCCGTTTTTCAGCACACCAACAATCGGAAAACAAACAGGCGCCTGACCTGCCCAGAATTTTTCATCGCCCTGCCACAGATATTCTGTTTCATTTTTTATTAAAGAATGCAGCATTGCGCCGTTTTGAACACATTGCACAGTGCAGTTTTCATTTTTCAGTGTAACCGTCATATCAATACCCCATAAATAAAATTTAATCAAAACAATTATATCCTATATTATTTGCCAATGCAATATTGAAATTGATATAATAATAGTATAAAATAGTGTCAGAAGTTGAAGAAAAAAGGAGAAAAACAAATGAATATTGATTCCTATATTTATGAAGCTATTTTCGAAGAAAAACCGAAATACAAAGTTTTTTATGAACTGATATGGGAACAGTTTAAGGAAGACGGCTTCGTTGTAACAGACGAAAGCGGCTTTGAAACAGACGCTGTTTTAAAGGCTGTTGCCCTGCAGAATCTTGTTGGTGAATTTAATTACAGACTTTATGATGCCGTAAATGAAACAGGCTTTGAGGATGTGCTTGAATATCTTGCAAATCTCGGAATAGATGAAACAGAAATTCTGGAATACTGCAAAGAAAATCCGCAGATTGAAATTGACGAAGAGGATTTTGAACTTACAGTTAAAAACGCGCTTGATTACTGGACGGAAATTACCGCCGATACAATGCTGGAAGCATTTTCTGCAGATGATATTTTTGATTATCTTTTCACTGCAACCTATGATTTTGAACAGGATTTCACCTTTGATTTTGAGGATACAGATGAATTCCAGGCATTTGTGGATGCAAATACGGAAAGGCTTGATGAATATAAAGACGAATACCCATCTGTTATCAGATGGATAGAGAGCGGAATGGTCTGTTAACAACAGACCATTTTCTTGTATACCAAAACCACGCGTTGGACGCGTGGTTCGATTAAGTTACACGATTGAACAGAAAACAGCCTTCTGGTAAACTTTGAATGCGGTCTGTCAACTGCAAGAAAGAACCAGAAGGAGGTCATTCAAAAGTGGGACTGAACGACATCAATAGTTTATCGCATTCAAAAGTACAGTTTACAAGGGACTACACAAGGTAACGGTCTGACGGGCGCTGATATG